>JASJDM010000095.1 GCA_030065125.1 Lysobacterales bacterium
CCTCGGAGGTGGTTACCCCCTGGCCGGGCTGTACCGCCAGCAGCTGCACCGATTCCAGCGCATCCACCTCAAATGCGCCGGGCTCCCACATGGCGCCCGCCGGTCGGCCGCCGCCGTCCAGGTCGTCGACGGGGCCTGACATACATGCATCGATCAGGGGGGAATTCAGCGGGTCCAAGCGGTAGTCGCCTCGTTCTGGATCCGTAGCGAAAACTGGATCGACGGCGGTTCCGAGATTCCAGGAGCCCGGCTCCTCGGGCTCGCTGAAGTTACACCCCAACAGCTCCGTTGTGGTACCCGTGAGAGATGCCAACGGCGGCGCGTCGTTATCCCAGAGAATGCTGTTGGACAGAGACAGACTGCTTTCCGGGCCCTCTGACCACAACGCTGGACCGCCATTCCCCGTTATCGTCGTGCTGTCAATTACGGTCTGATACGCCGCGTCAAGATAGATGGCCTCGACCACACCGGCAGGACTGGAATTTCCGGCCACCAAAACGTTTCGTAGCGCGAAAAACACGCTGTCAGGAAGGTCCAACCTCTGCTGGTCCGTGTCCACAGCAGTCCCGGTAAACACTGCGCTGTTTTCAATTAATGCTGTCTGCATCATGCTGAAACTTGCGCCCTCGCCTGCGCGACCCAGGACAATCGCGCCGCCGAAGTCCGCAGTGTTACGACGAAACTCTGAGCAATAGGTATTGCTGCCAAGAGTCTCTGGCGCGCATGCTTCTTCGCCGCTGCTGACACCTCGAATGACAATTGACTCAAAGTCGACGAATGCAGCAGCCCCTCCCCTGAAGTCAGTGCTGTTATCAACAAAGCGAACGTTTTCCAACAGGGCTTCGGAAAACGACGGGGCTTCGGAAAACGACGACTGCGACAGATAAAGCGCGCCACCTTCGCCGATGGCTGAGTTCTCCAAGAATGTGGTCTGCCGCGACAGAAAGTCTCCGCACGAAGAACAGGCAACCGCTCCGCCCCGACCGTCGGAGACATTGGCCTGGAATACCGTGTCCACGCTGCTGAACTCCGATTGGGTCGCATGGACGGCCCCACCCAACGACAAGGCCGAATTTCCGTCAAAAGTCGTTCCCAAAAGGTCAACATCAAGGAAGGCCAGGCTCAGTGCGCCCCCGTCTCCTGACGACCCATTGTTCACGAACCGCGTGTCCTGGATTGGCAGCCGGGCCAACATGCCTATCGAAGATCCTACAATTCTCAAGGCTCCGCCCCGAGCTGCGTCATTCCCGCGGAATTCGCCACCTTGAATCTCAGCTGAGGAAAACAGCAGATCGATGGCTCCCCCGCTTCCCTCGGTGTAGTTGCCACGGAAGTCGACCTCGGCGAGAGCCAGGTCCACTTCCTTCGCAGCCAGAGCACCGCCACCTGAAGCTGAGGAACTGCTGAGGGTCTTATTGCTGGAGAATAGACCGTTGGAGAAATCGAGATTGCCCAAGTTGGCGAAGACCGCCCCTCCTGAAACGATGGCTTCATTGTCGGAGAACACAAAATCCTCGATCAGGAGCTGACACGATTCACTGTGAATAGCGGCTCCGGTTCCAGCCGTGTTGTCGTCAAAGTCAGCACCGTTAGACGCGAGGTGCGAACCGTTGCTAAGGAACAGCCCGCCGCCTTGACTCTGGGCCGAGTTGAATCTCAGCAAAGAGTTGTTCATAAGCGTCACGGGCGAACCTTCAGCAAAAACGCCAGCACCGTTGACGGACTGGCTGTTGCGAATGTCGGCATGGTCTGCCAGCAGACTGGATGCGTCGGACAAATGAATGGCGCCACCATCAGAACTTGCCGAGTTCAAAATCAGCTCGGTATCGCTGAGCAGGATTTGCGAGGTTCGGGCAGCAATCGCTCCCCCGGACAATGCGCTACTGAGTTCGATCTTGCTGTTTTCTGCCATCTCGATGCGGGCGTTCTGGGCGTAGATCCCGCCACCCTCATTATCTGCACTGCATTCACTCATGGTCGAGCCCCTAACCGTCAAGCTGCCCCCAGTGACATATGCACAGCCGCCCGCCTTGGCCGCGCCGCCCGCAAGCACGCTGGCGTTGAGGACGACATCCGCGTTTTCGATTTGGATCAAACCGCCCGTTTCGCCATCTCCCTCCCGAATCTCGAACCAGTCGAAGCTGACCTGAATGGGCTGGTCCGATCCAACCACCTGGAATACCCCCGGCTCACGGCTGCGTCCATTCACCACCACCAATGCCGCAACGGTGTCAGCACAATCTGGTGACGCAGATGTCAGGTGAATGGATTTCTGAATCCGGCCCGGGCGCTCCGTGTAGTTTCCCGCCGCCACGTAGACGGTGTCCCGGTCCCCCGCATTGGCGATGCCTTCAGCAATGGTCTCCCACTGGCATGGGGTTCCGTTCAGTCCCACCCTGGGCTGGGCCAACATCGCCATCGGGGCGAAGCTCAGCAGCAGGACGCAGATGTTCAGGCACTTCAAGTGGTCTTTCATGGCGCTACTCCGTTCAGCCACGGGCCGGATATCCGCCCGTGATAACAGGGTGCGCCAACGGTACGAGGAAGACCTGACGAATCCAGGAAGAAACCAGGAAGATCTAAAAACTGATTAAATTTCTGTTAGTTACAGAAAGATAAACCGGCATTCACGACAGCGGTAAGGAGCCGAAGGGCGTTACCAGCGGTCACAGGCGGGATTACGGTTGATCCGGATTTTGACGCTGCCGCTCCAGGCAGCTGGGGCAGATGCCGTGGGTGACGGACGCCGTGTGGGTCAGGTACTGGTGCAGGGGTTCCCACTGCTCCGGTTCATCGGCGGGAGTGTCGACCTTGACGCTGCGGCACCAGGCGCAGACGGGAAGCAGGTGCCGAACGGCTTCCAGGTCGGACAGGGACCGGCGCAGCTCGATCTGGCTGACCACCGCATTACGCAGGATTTCCAGGGCTTCGAGTTGCTTTTCCGACAGGGTCCGGGGGACCCGGTCTATGACGCACAGGGTGCCCAGGTTGAAACCGCTTTCGACTTTCAGGGGGGCCCCGGCGTAGAAGCGGATATTCGGGTCCCCGGTGACCAGGGGATTGTCCTCGAATCGGGAGTCCCGGGTTGCGTCCTCGACCACCATCACCTCGTCGCCGGCGATCACGTGGGCGCAGAAGGCCTGCTCCCGGGGTGTCTCCAGGGCATCGAGCCCGTGACGCGACTTGAACCACTGACGATTCTCATCAACCAGGCTGATCAGGCTGATTGGCGCGTCGCAGATCGACGCCGCCAGACGGGTCAACTCGTCAAAGGACTTTTCCGCCGCCGTATCCAGCAGTCGATACATGCGGAGAACGTCGAGGCGCCGTAGTTCCTGGTTGGGCATGTCCATCAGAGTTCTCTTAATCAACCAGACGTAATGCTAATCAATTTCTTCAGAAAGGGGAAAAACTCCCGATCATCAAAAAGCACAGCCGGGATTTCTTCAGGAAGAATGACAACTTTTTCATCCCCTGGCGCTACCATAATTGCGCTTTCGCTGTTGGCACATATCCTGACGGAGCCCAGATGTACAGAAAACCCCTTCTAAAAATCCGCCCCAAAAGCCTGAACATCGGCCGGTCGCTGTTCCTGCTGCTGGCTTTTTCCGCCACAGCTTATGCGGAGCGCATGCACCTGTCCGCTGCCGGGATACTGGACGTCACCAACGGAGAAATGCTGCGGGACCGGGTCATCGTGGTGGAAGACGGTCGAATCAAGGCAGTTTCGGCCCGGTCCGAGGTTGATCCGGCGGACGCTGATCGGGTGTATGACTATCCCGATCAGTTCATCGTCCCGGGATTCATTGACGCCCATGTCCATCTGCATTCGGACCCGACCGTGCACGGCTACCGGCGACTGGGCAAATCCCTGCCCCAGAAGACCCTGACCGGCGCCATCAACGCCCGGACCACCCTGCGCGCCGGTGTGACCACCGTCCGCCAGGTGGGCTCACCAGGGTACGCGGACATCGCCCTGCGGGACGCCATCAATGCCGGCCAGCTGCCGGGGCCACGCATCCTGACCGCGGGCATGTCCATCAGCATCACCGGCGGCCACTGCGGTGACGACAACCTGAGCCCGTTCGAAAAATACGACGCACCGGAATCGGTGGCCGACGGCCCCTGGGCCATGCGCCAGCGCGTCCGCCAGAACGTGAAATACGGCGCCGACGTGATCAAAACCTGCTCCACTGGCGGCGTACTGAGCAAAGGCACCGAGCTGGGCGCGGCCCAGGGGACGGTGGAGGAATTGACCGCCATCGTGGAGGAAGCCGCCAGCTTCGGACTGAAGGTCGCCTCCCACGCCCATGGGGCTACCGGCATCAAGAACGCCCTGAAGGCTGGCGTGGCATCCATCGAACACGCCAGCTTTATCGACGACGAGGGCATTCGAATGGCCCGGAGGAACGGCACTGCCCTGGTGATGGACATCTACGTCACCGAGTACATCCTGGGCAAGGGCGAATCCGCGGGCATTCTGCCGGAGTCACTTGAGAAGGAGCGCCGCACCGGCAAGACCCAGCGGGCCAACTTCACCAAGGCCCACAAGGCCGGCGCCCGGATCGTGTTCGGAACCGACGCCGGCGTGTTTCCCCACGGGGACAATATGAAGCAGCTGTCCCGCATGGTGCAGTTCGGCATGACGCCGGCTGAAGCCATTCGATCGGCCACGCTGCACGGTGCCGAACTGCTGGGTCTGGCCGGCGAGGTCGGCGAGATTACTGCTGGCGCTTACGCCGACCTGGTCATTCTGGACGACAATCCGCTGGATCAGATCTCAACCACCGAGTCACCGGTGGCCGTGTTCAAAGAGGGACGCCTGGTGGAGTGACCGTCCTCAGGCGGCCAGCGGATCACGCCGCAGTGGCATGGTCATACATCGGGGTCCGCCGCGGGCTCGGGACAGCTCGGAGCTGGCAATGACCACGACGCGCTTGCCCCCGGCTTCCACCGCGGCCCGATGGGTCTCGACGTCAGCGACAAATTCCCGCGACAAGACCACTTCAAAACCGTAGCGCTGCAGCTCCTCCAGGGTGGCGTCGTTACGCCGGTAGAGCACGATCAGCCCAGGCGCAAGCGCGAAGGAGTTGGCCCCGTCGGTCCACTGCTCACGGCTTTGCTGGATATAGCTTTTGCTGCCGCCGCAGGGGATGGGTTCAAGGTCGAGCCCGGCCTCTTTGGTTGCGCCGAAAAAAGACCGGTGGCGGCGGCCAAGGTCCTTTGAACCCGGGGTCAGGTCGATAGACACCGTACTCAGGGTTTCGGCGTAACCCTCCATCAGCATGGGTGGATACACCAGGCATTCGTTTTCCGAAACCCGGGTAAAGATCGTGTCCAGGTGCATCTGGGAGCGACTGTCCGGCATGCGCACCATGATCAGCTTCCGAAAAGGCTCCAGCGGTCGCAGGGTTTCTGCCAGCAGGTCGATGGAGCGCTCCATGGTGCGTTCACTCACGCCCACGGCAACGATGCCCTCGCTGAGCAACAGGACGTCACCACCTTCCAGGCTGAGGTTTCCGTAGCGCATGGATTCTTCCGGCTGCTCCTGGAAATCCAGATAGCGGGCGTTCCCCGTCAGCAGCGGGTGCATATTGTGGATGAATCGGGACAGCAGCGCCTCCCGTTCCCGTGCCTTTCGCTTCATGGAACTGATGATCAGGCCGTGACCCAGTACCACTGCCGGGTCCCGGGCCATCAGCGCGTTGGGCACCGGCGGCAGCGAGAAAAAGCGGTCCTGGCGCATCTCCTCCGGCGGCGCAGCGATGCCGCAGATCAAAGCGCTGGCCAACTCGGTCGGAGACAGCTCTCGCAGCAGTGATTCCACCTTCGGCCGCAGCTGTTCCCGCTGGGCTACCAGGCTGATCAATTGCCCGGTATGTGCCTCGTCCACGGCCAGGGCCTCCTCCAGCAGGGTCTGGATATCGTGATTGGTGACTCCAAAAGCTTCCAGCACCGCCACGAAGGCATCGTGTTCTTCCCGGGCGCTCGGCCCATGGAGGATGTCATCGAACAACAGGTCCTCCATCAGCGCCGGTGGCATGCAATCCACCTCGCGCCCTGGCCGGTGGGTCATGACTTCACGCAGGCGCCCGATCTCAGAGAACACTTCCAGCTGCATTGTTCAGGTCCGTTGATTTGCCAGGCGCTACCCTAAACAAGACCGGCCCTGACTGCTACCCGCGGCAAGGATTGCTTTCGAATTCGCAGGCCTCAAGGCACGATTTGCCCGCTATTCGGCTGCGGCAGACTTCTCCCGGGCCTCAGCCACCCGTGCCTTGAGTTCAGCCATGACGCCATCCAGGTCGGACCGGTTGTGCCAGCGGCCGTTGATCATCACCCCCGCGGGCCGGCGGAGGGTATCCAGCTGCTCACGCGGGTCGGCGTCCAGCAGAACCAGGTCAGCCCGGGCGTCCGCTGCCACCACACCCCACTCGCCTTCCTGGCGCAGGAACTTCGCGGCATCTGCCGTGGCAATGCGCAGCACGTCCTCCACCGGAATGCCGCTGTCCACAAACAGGGCCAACTCATCGTGGATGGCAAATCCTGGCAGCACAAAGGGGTTGGGGGTATCCGTTCCCAGCAGAACCGGGGCGCCGGCGTCATACAGCGACTTCAGAAACTGCTTCTGCTTAACGGCAGCCGCCTTGCGTTCATCGGTGTACGGTCCGATTCGCTGGGCACTGCCTTGCCACCACTGCATCAGGCCCGGGCCGATGTAGTTAGATTCCGGACGTTGGAAAAACCCCTCGGGATCGGCCCCGTAGACGTAGCGCTGCAGGATCACCGACATGGTGGGTGAGTGCCACATACCCGACTCGGCGCTCCTGCTGGCCAACGCGGCCATCTTTGCCGAATCCGCGGCTGCCCAGCGGGCGAAATATCCGTCCGCCGTGGCGCCTTCGGGCAGCAGCACGTCATCAACGTTGTCGAAATGTTCCAGGCTGTCCACCTTCAGATCCAGCAACTCGTTCACCGACATGCCGTCGGGCGTGTGGGTCCACACCTGCATGTTGCGTTCCTTGGCCGCCGCCACTGCCGCCCGGTAGATCTCGGGCGTCAGTCCTTCATACAGCTTGACTGCCGTGTAACCCGTGGTGCGCTGGCTCTCCACCGCGCCCACGGCCTGGTCCGGGGACGTGATTTTCATCGAGCCCTCGCCCCAGATGGGTTTAGGGCCATCCATCAGCGGACCCGAAGTGGCGATGTGCGGACCCATCAAGGAGCCGTTTTTGGCGCCGGCATCCATGTTCAGGGTCTGCGACGTGCCCCAGGGATTGCGCACCGTGGTGACCGAATTGGCCAGGAAGACCGCGCCGTCGTCTTCATTGAAATAGTGGACGTGCATGTCGGCCAGTCCCGGCATCAGCGTCTTACCAGCGCCGTCAATGACCGTCGCATCGGCGTCAATTGCGCCTTTGGCCGCTCCCACAGAGATGATTTTCTCGCCGTCCACCACCACCCGGGCTCCGGAAACCACGCCACTGCCGGTCATGGTGAGCACACGGACGTTGTCGAACACGGTGGTTTGAGCGGCTGCGGCGGCCCAGGCAAGGGACAACACCGCAACGACCAGCAGGGATAATCCCTGCCTTTTACTGCTGATTTCCAGGGATTTCATGTCAGTGCAACTTCCTTCAAGAAAACGGGGACATTGTATGAGGACGAGGGCGGCTGTTTCCCAAATTCCCGGTGAGCGCCTGGCCCGTCAGTCCACCGGGTTGGTCAACAGGCGCATGGGAACGCTGTCCCGTTGCCAGCGGCCACCGTTCGGGCCCAGGAATTCCACGTCCAGGGAAACGGAGTTGCTGGTGTCGCCCTGCAGGGTGGGCACTGACAGGCTCAGCTGCATCGTACCGTTTTCAGCCACGTCGATTTCCCGGCTGCAGCTGCGGCAGAACCCGTCCACCTGCAGCATCGGAATGTTCACCGACGACCCGGTGAAGCCATTGGCCGAACCAATGGAAAACCGCGGCTGACCCAGGGCGTCATAAAAATACAGCACCACAAACAATGACTCACCCTGCACCGCAACCGTCATGCCCCAACCATCGTCTTCAGGGCCTGCGTACCAGGTGCCGTTGATGTCGGGGGTGGGCGCGCCGTCGCCGAATTTCAGCGGCTCCACGCACCACTGGCCGCGCTCGCCGTTGATGGACCAGTCGAACAGCGCGGTTTGTTCAGCGCTGCTGCGGTCCGTGCCGTCGTTGCAGGCCGCCTCGCTGGCCGATTCCCGGAAGTCAATGATGAAATGACCCAGGGTGGACAGGTCCAGCTGCTGAGGGGGGGACCGGGCAGTGTCATAGGTGACCCGGTAGACGGCATCAGCCACAAACAGCTGTTCGTGCACCTGGCCCTGGGCGATGTACCACTCCGGTGCACCCAGGGCGTCGTAGGTGTAAAACAGGATGTTGAACAGCGAACCGGCGGCGCGAATGTCCAGTCCATGGCCGTCGCGTGCCCGGTCGTACATCAGGCCGCCGTAAGTCTCACCTCCATTGGGCAACGGCTGTACCTGATTGAACAGATCCATGTCTGGCCAGGACACCACGGCATTCGCCGCTTGCCACAGCTCCCGATCCATGACCTCGTACAGGGCGTTTTCCCGCTTGTTGAACAGAGCCACGTAGGTGACGCCATCATTGCGCCGGACCATGTAGGTCATGGTTCCCGGGATACCGCCGCCGTGCCAGGTCGTCCGGCTGGTGCCGTAGTCCCGCACCGACCAGCCCATGGCGTAGTACGCGTCACCGCGGGCGTACTCGCTGGGGCGAATGTTTTCCGGCAGGCCCAGCAACGTGTCCACGGCCGATCGGCCCAGTACCGCGCTTTTCTCAGGCCGGTCCAGTGAAGCGGCGTAGCGCGCCAGGTCCGCCGCCGAGGCAATCCAGCCGCCGGCGGAATCCGCGTTGTCCATATTGAACGCGCCGTAAGCCAGTGGCACCAGCGGCTGACTGTCACTCATCACCGACGGATACTGGCCCTCGGCCTGGTACTTGGCCTCGTCGGGCTGGCGATGCTCATACAGGCTTCGGGCCAGGGACATGCCGCGCACGCCCAGGGGATAGAAAACCCGGCGCTGCAGGTACTGCTCATAGGACAGGCCCGATACCTTTTCAATCACCATTCCGGCCAGCATGTAGCCGAAATTGCTGTAGGCAAAAGTGGTTCCCGGCGGATACACCAGGCTATGCTCGGCGGCTACGAACTCGACGATGTCAGTCTTGCTCACCGGCAGCGACACCTGGAGGCGGTCGGCAATCAGTCCGTCCAGGAACACGGGGTCGCCCTGTACGTCCCGGTCCCAGCCTCCCAGGTGCTGCAGCAACTGCCGAACCTTGATGTCCCTGACGCGGGAATCAAACGGCTCCGGCATGTCCACGAGATCCACTACCCTGGCGTCCAGGGAAAGCTGGCCATGTTGCACAAGGTGCATGATTCCCATGGCGGTGATGGACTTGCCCAGGCTGGCAATGCGAAAGCGGCTGTCCGACTGCACCACCAGGTCTTCTGGATCGTCGGTCCAGGTATAACCCCGGGTCAACACCAGGCGCGAGTCCTTGGTCACAGCCAGGGACCCACCCGAGATGTCGTTTTCCTGCATGAACCGCTGCACCCAGTCCTCGAATGCCTGCAGTTCGGGAGCCAGGGCTTCTCCATGGGCCTGCCACTGGCGCTGGGATTCAGCTGCATGGGATACGAACAGCAGCATGGCAATGGCCACAAGTCGATTAATGATCGGAATTCCCCCAGCGTGTGTTTTTCTGATACTAGCAGTTGCCGGGAAAATTGCCTGTCCCAATCGTTGACTCAATCGTTGACCCCAAACGTTGAGACAAAAGTAGAGGGGGGCAACTCAGCCAGTTCCCCTGTCTGACGGCATCCGTCACAATCGTTCAGCGGGCAGTCAGGAGAAAGTGCGTGAAGTATTCCTTCAGGCCGGAGCACCCATGAAAACCATCGGATTGCTGGGCGGCATGAGCTGGGAAAGCACGGAGCTTTATTACCGGGCTATCAATGAGGAGACCCGGCGGTTGCGTGGCCGGCTGCACTCAGCGCCCATCGCTTTGGTCAGCGTAGACTTTCAGCAGATCGAGCAGCTGCAGCATCAGGATGACTGGGCGGCCTGTGCCCGGATCCTGGCCGGCAAAGCCCGGCAGGTGGAGGCGGCAGGGGCGGATTTCCTGCTGATCTGCACCAACACCATGCACCGGGTGGCTGATGAGATTCAGGGGGCCATCGACATACCGCTGCTGCATATCGCTGACGCCACTGCGTCGGCCATCCTGGCCCAGGGTATCCGCCGGGTTGGCCTGCTGGGCACCCGATTCACCATGGAGCAGGACTTCTACAAAGGCCGGTTGCAGGAGCAGGGGCTGGAAGTGCTGGTGCCCGATGATGGAGATAGAGGTCTCGTGCACCGGGTGATTTACCAGGAGCTGTGCCTTGGCATTGTGCGGGACGAGTCCCGGCGGGAGTATATCCGGATCATCGATGACCTCGGTCGCCGCGGTGCCGACGGCGTGATCGAAGGCTGTACCGAGATCGGCATGCTGGTCAACCCTGCGCACACGAACATGCCGCTGTTCGACACCGCAGCCATTCATGCTCGCGCAGCCGTGGCGCGGGCGCTGGCCCCGGATTAAGCAGCCAAAAAAAGGCCGGGAGCGCAGAACGCTCCCGGCCGATCCTTTCTGCCTTGCGGCAGAAGCTCTGGTTTTACTCCAGGGTCAGCTCTGCTGAGCTGCCATCGCCGAATACCGCGGTAGCGCCCAGGGGCTGGTTGGCGCCATCACCTACGGCAAAGACCGTGACGATGGTGCCGGCGGCCAGGTCCAGCGGTGCCAGGTCGATAAACGCCTGGGTACCGTCGGGCGAAGCCACCTGCAGGTCATAGACCCCCGCCGGCAACTCGAAGAACCCGGAGTCCTGACCGTACTGCACGCTTGCCAGGTTGTTGACGATGGTGCCGTCATCCAGGCGGATGGATACCGCTGTGCTGGCCAGGTCTGCGTCAAACGGTGCTGAGTGCACCACCCGGATCTTGATGTTGCCTGCGGCTGGATCCGTATTGTCGTCCACCAGGAACAACAGTGCCGGGGTCTGGTTGGTGCCGTCACCAATGGCCGCGGCGGTGTAGAACACGTCCGCCTCCAGGCTCACCGTGTCGCTGGCCAGCACCGGCAGGCTGCTGATGACGTCGCCGGGCATCACGGGAGCGCCGATGATGCTTACGGTGGTCTCAATGGGAGACAGCGGCACGTAGCCGGAGACACCCTGGTAGACCACGCCGGTCAGGGCAGTGGCCCCGTTGATTTCGACATTGACGCCGGTGCTCATGATGTCTGCAGCAAAAGGCGCCAGGTGAGCCACGTTGACCTGGGCTGACTCGAAACCGCTGGCAAAGACCAGCTCCGGCTCCAGCTGCAGGCTGACGAAATTTCCGGTGGAGAAGAACGCGCTGGCACCCAGGGGCTGATTGGCGCCGTCACCCACGGCAAACACGGTGACGATATCGCCGTCCTGCAGAGTGATCGGTGCCAGGTTGATGAATGCCACCGAGCCGTCCGGTGCCGCTACCTGCAGGTCGTAGGTGCCGGCGGGCAGCTCGAAGAATCCGGAGTCCTGGCCATACTCGACGCTGGCCAGACCGTTGACCACCGTGCCACCGTCGGTCCGGATCGACACAGCCGTATCGGCCAGGTCGGCGGCAAACGGCGCGGTGTGGGCAATACGGATCTTGGCGTTACCGGCGGTTGGAGCGGAGTTGTCGTCCACCAGCGGCAGCAGCGCCAGCGGCTGGTTGCTGCCATCACCGATGGCGGCCACGGTGAACTCCATGTTGTCCATCAGGTCCACGGTAGCGGTAATGGCCGCCATCATGGCTCCCGGGGGGGCAAACACGTCAACGGTGGTATTGCCGCCGTCCAGCGGCAGGTAGCCGGACGCCTGGTTGAACTGAACACCGGTCAAAATTTCAGTGCTGTTGACGTCCACCGACACGGCCGTATCGGCCAGGGCGTCGGCAAACGGCGCCAGATGGGCCACGTTGACCCGGGCGTTGGGCTCCAGGTCCAGGCTGGCAAACGTGCCGTCAGCGAAAAACGCGCTGGCGCCCAGCGGCTGGTTGGTGCCGTCACCGACAGCAAAAATGGTAACGATGTCACCTTCGCCCAGGCTGACTGGTGCCAGGTTGATGAAGGTCTGGGAGCCGTCCGGTGAAGCCACCTTGAGGTCGTACGTACCGGCCGGCAGCTCAAAGAAACCGGAGTCCTGGCCATACTGCACGCTACTCAGGCTGTTGACGACGGTGCCGTCGTCCAGGCGGATGGATACGGCAGTGTCACCGAGGGCGGTGGCGAAGGGAGCCGTGTGGGCCACGCGAATCTTGAAGTTGCCAGCGGCGGGGGCCGTGTTGTCATCCACCAGCGGAAGCAGCGCCAGGGGCTGGTTGGTCACGTTGCCGATGGCGGCCACGGTGTAATCGGTGTCGGCCAGCAGATCGAAAGAGCCCGTGATGTCCGCCATCATGGCGCCGGGCGGATTGAACACGTCCACCTGAGTGGTTCCGGTGTCCAGCGGGATGTAGCCGGACGCTTCGTTGAAGAAGACCGGGTTAAGGCGCTCGATTCCGCCGATCTCCACCGAAACCGCTTCCGCGCCACCACCCGCGAAGGGGGCCAGATGGGCCACGTTGACCCGGGCAGTCGTCTCCAGCGGCAGGCGCACAGAGGTGCCGTTGCTGAAAAAGGCTGTTGCCCCCAGCGGCTGATTGGCGCCGTCACCAACGGCGAAAATCGTCACGATGTCACCGTCGTTGAGGGTGACCGGGGCAAGATTGATAAAGGCCTGTGATCCGTTCGGTGACGCCACCTGCAGGTCGTAGGTGCCAGCGGTCAGCTCGAAAAACCCGGAGTCCTGGCCGAATTGCACGTTGTTGAGCCCGTTGACCACTGCGCCGGAGTCCAGCCGGATAGATACGGCGGTGTCGGCCAGGTCGCTGGCGAAGGGTGCGGTGTGAGCAACCCGAATCTTGGCACTGCCGGGGGTAGGTGGCGTGTTGTCGTCCACCAGGGCCAGCAGGTCCAGGTCCTGGTTGGTGATGTTCCCTGTGGCCACCACGGTGTAGTCCACGCCCGGATTCAGGTCGAAGGTGCCGGAGATAGCCGCCGGCGCCTGTCCAGGCGGATTGAAGATTTCCACCAGGGCGCTGCCGTCGGTCACGCTCAGGTAGTCGGAAAATTCATTGAAAACCACGTTGGCCAAGACTTCGGAGCCGCGGAGGTTGACCGATACCGCCGTAGTGGCGATCTGATCGCTGAAGGGTGCCAGGTGGCCTACGTTGACCCTGGCATCAATCCCCGCCTGGGTGGCCCCGGCGAGACCTAAAAGACAGGTCGATAAAACGATTTTTTTCAGCATCGGAGAGCAGCTCCTGGTTGTGGGGATCCGCGAAGCTAACGTCCGCTTTGTGAGGAATCCGTGGAGGTGCCGTCAACACGACGTGGCAGCTGTGTTTCCAGAACATGACCGGCCCGAAAATGCGCAGCTGCCAGCCGCTATTTCATGAGATGCCGGTTGAAAAAGTCGATCATTTTCTTGAATGCAAAGCGCCTGACTTCCGGCGCCTCGGCGTCCCAGCCGTGCCCCACTCCCGGCAGGGTGACCAGCTCGAACATCTGCTCGCGATCCACCAGGTCATGAATGACGGCGATGGTATCCGAGTACAGCACCACCTGGTCGCGGCTGCCGTGGATGATCATCAGCGGATCCTTCAGGCCGGCGCTGTGATACAGCGGTGACTGGGACTCGTAGCGCCCGGGCTGATCTTCGCCGGTGTGCTCTCCCATGACCCATCGTTGACCGGGGTAGGCATGGGCCACGTTGGTGGCCGGCGCCCCGGCAATACCGGCGGCGTAGACCCCAGGCTTCTTGAACAACGACATCATGGTCATGAGCCCGCCGTAGCTGGAACCCCAGATCCCAACCCTCTCGGGATCGGCGTAGCCTTCTTTCACCAGGTACTCAACCCCACTGTGCAGGTCCTCGATGTCCACGATGCCGTAGCCGTAACGCAGGCCCTGGTTGTGCTTTCGCCCCTGGCCCCAGCTGCCGCGGATGTTGACGTTGAGCAGGATATAGCCCTGGGCCACCAGGGCCTGGTCCAGGCCCCAGGTGGGATGGGACTGGCGTCCACCCCACTGGTTCAGCACGCTATCCGAATAGACCGAGCCCACGATCAGCGGATAGCGGCGATCCGGGTCAAAGTCAGCGGGCAGACTCAGCCGGCCCACCAGGTTTACACCGTCCTTGCGACTGGGAAACTCCACATAGCGCACTTCGGCCCAGCGGCCGCGACGAAAATCGGCATGTGGTGACCGGGTGACCTGCTGCGCCTGCCGAGTAGCCGGATCAATATGGACCAGGTCGTGGGGAGTGCGGTCATCGGAAAACAGGGTGACGACCTGCTGCATGTCCGGAGAAAAAAACGGAACGTGAGTGCCTGGTCCAACGGTGATCCGCTGTATGTCACCGCCGCCGAACGGCACCCGGTACAGGGTCTTGTCCGCCAGGTGGGAGCGATTGGCCAGGAAGTAAAGCCAGCCGTCCCGCTGGCTGACCCAGAACCTGGAGATCTCCCAGGAACCCGAGGTTAATTGCCGGGGTGAGGACTCGCTGTCCTGCTGGTGATAAAGATGCAGGAACCCATCGCGGTCCGTCAGGATGATCAGACCCTGGTCACCCGGCGCCCATGCCGCGCGCCAGTCCGGCCGCAGGTGTTTGGGATCGTGCTCCTGGTAAAAAACCTCCCGTTCACCGGACGCGACGTCGTACAGGTCGATCCGATGATGTTTCACCAGCAGGTCGGAGCCGTTGACGAATACCCGGCTGCCGTCCGCCGAGATGCCATAGTTCCAGATGTAGTCGGTATCGCGGGGACGGTCCAGGTAGGTCACGTCGCCGGACTCGAGCGCAACGACGCCAACGCGGAAAATGGCGGTGTCCTGGCCCGGGAAGGCCCGCCGAACCCGGTTGTCCTGGTGACCCTCGCGGGTGTAGTAGTGAATGTCCCGCTCGGGCAGCGGGCGGGCGTCGGTCTGGACGAAGGCAATGTGGCGGCCGTCAGCGGACCACTGCAGGCTGCTGATGCGGTTGGCGGGGTCGTCGTAGGCCAGCAGCTGCACCGGACTGGCTTCCAGGTCATTCAGGGTCAGCCGCCACAGCCCGTCGCCAGTGGTCACAGCCAGGTATTGGCCCGCTGGCGAAGACGACAGGCGCCCCAGCTCCTTGGCCTTCCAGACCTCGCTGCTGTCAGCCTTGCCGATGGACTGTCGCATCAGGGCATCGTCCAGCACGTAGAGCACTGTTTCAGCGTCAGCCCAGGCAATGGCGGATACACCGCGCTGGTTCCAGGGACCCGGCCTGTCGTGACGGGTCAGCCGAAGCGGTGCATCAATACCGGGCGACCAGGCCCAGACATCCCTGAAGTTTCCGCCGCTGTTGTTCCAAGCAAAAGCCACCCGGGCCGAGTCCGGCGACCAGGCAACGGTGCCCGGCCTGGTCCCCACCAGCGCCGGTTCGCGATACAGCGTATCGATATCCATGGACAGCGGCTCTTCGGCCGCCACCGGGGTCAAGACACTGGCCAGGGCCAGCAGGGCCGTGGGGAGAAGTTTCAGCGGAAACATTTTCTCAGCGCAGTGACCTGGCAATGCCTTCCAGTGTTTCCGCCAGTTTCGCCATGCGAGTCCGGGTGGCGGCATCACCCTGGCTGCTGTCCAGTCCATCAGCCAGACGATCCAGCTGCCTGGCCAGGCCGCGGCTGCGCCTGCCCTGCTCCAGGTCGGCCTCGGCTGACGCCAGAGCCTGGTCCAGCTCGGCGCGAGTCTTCTCGTCCAGGGCCTCAACGCGGTTCAGCTGGTCGATATAGGCCCGGGCCACCACCGGCACGTCAGGCCAGGTGACCTTGAACTGCTGCTGGGGATTGAACACGCCACCCTGGTCAGCCAGGGCTGCGGCGGCGATCTCGTTCTCGCTCATGTGCTCGCTGGGCTCCAGCGCGAATACGTCCAGCCCCCGGGCGATCTCGGTGCCGTAGATGCGGCCGTTGTACCAGTAGGTGGACCAGTAGCCGGCCAGCACCAGGGCGTCCTCGTGGACCGGGCCGCGATCAAAGAAGGCAATCTCAAAGGGGTTCTGGGAATCGGTGAAGTCGATTACCGACAGTCCGCCCTGGTACCAGGCCTGGGCGAAAATGTCCCGTCCGGGAACCGGCACCACGGAGCCGTTGTGGGCCACGCAGTTTTCCTGGTCCACCTGGGGCGCCGGCAGCTTGAAATGGCTGCGGAACTCCAGTTCCCCGTCCACGATGTCGTAAATGGCGTTGGCGCCCCAATCCATGGGATCGAAGCTGCGGCAGCGCGGCCTGCTTCCGCCGCCCCACTCGTCGGTGAACAGAACCTTGGTGCCCTCGTTATTGAATGTGGCGGAGTGCCAGTAGGCAAAACCCTTGTCCAGTACTTCGTCGATGCGCCTGGGTTCCATGGGGTTGCTGATGTCAAACAGGATGCCGTTGCCTGAGCAGGCGCCGGCGGCGATGCCCAGGTCCGGGAACACGGTGATGTCGTGGCACTCGTCGGTGGGACGGGTCTCCTGGGTATCTTCGCCATGGTCGCCCCCTTTCCACAGGCCCGCCAGGCGGCCGGTCTCGGGGTCGGCAAACACCGTCGGGCTGCTGACAATGCGGGATTTCGACGGATCGTCCACCGGGATCTCAATCACATCGATGCGAAACAGGGAGGTGCGGTTGTCGCCGGGGGTCTCGTCGATGCAGCCCTCCAGCTCTTCCTCCTCGCGCACGCTGGAAGTGCCGGAGTTGTAGACTATGATCTTGCCGTCCTTGCCGGGACCGCTGACCACCGAGTGGGTGTGGGAACCGCGGCAGGTCTGTACCTGGCCCACCTGCACCGGCCGGGTCAGGTCGCTGATGTCAAAAATCCGCAAGCCGCGGAAGCGGTCTGCACTGACGTCCTCGGTGATGCCCTGCAGCCCGCAGTCCACCCTGGACCGGGTCTGCTCCACGCTCATGATCAGAATGTCGCCGACAATGGACACATCACCCTGCCCGCCCGGGCAAACGATGGAACTGAGCAGATCCGGGACGCCGTCGTCCTTGAGCTTGTAGACATTGAACCCGTGATAGCTGCCCGCAACCAGGGTGTCACCGGCAAAAGCCATATCGGTGTTGGAGAAACTCAGCAGCGGCGAGCGTTCGCCCCACTCGGTGTCTTCGTTGCTTTGCTCGTCCTCTTCCTTGCGGTCTTTTTCGTCCTCGTCTTCGGGCACCAGCGGCGGCATCTCGGAGGGATTGTCGGGATCAAAGAAGCCGGCCGGCTTCGGAAGCGCCGCCACCAGCCGCAGGTTGCTGATCGCCTGGCCGGCGTCCATGAAGCCGGGTTTCAACCCGGCACGGGGGTCATCCGACAGGCTGACGAGCATGGCGTTCATGCGTTCGATTTCAAACGTCTGGTCGTTGGTGATGTCGTCTGTGAACTGAAACAGCACCGGGTCGAATGCCGAGCCGGGCTGCTCCAGCAGTTCCTCCACCATTTTGATCGCCCCTTCATGGTGGGGAATCATCAGCTCCAGAAACAACCGGTCGAAGTCCGTGTCCCTGGCCGCAGCCAGGGCTTCCATCTGCTCCGGCGTGGCCATGCCTGCCATGTCGTGATGGGTGTGCATTGAGTGATGATCGGTGGGATCCGGCACCTCCTGTCCGCGCTCCCGCAGCCAGTCCTGCATGAACTTGATCTCATCCGCCTGGGACGCGTCGATGCGTCCTGCCAGGTCCACCAGTTCAGGTGTGTTGGTGCGTTCTTTCACCAGCGCGGACATCTGCACGGCCTGGTAGTGATGCGGGATCATGTCCTGCATGAAGCGGACGTCGTCAGGCGAGAAGGTCGATACCGCGATGTCGGTGGCTTCCTCCGCGCTCAGCTCACGGGGGTCCTGACCCGGGGCACCGGGCTGGATGATCTTGACCTGGGCGAAAGAAGAGCCTGTTACCAGCAGGGTCAGTGCCAATGCGATTTTTTTCATGGTGGATCTGTGGTCAGAAGCTTTACGGGGCGCAGACTCTAGCACGAAAAGTGTGTATGCCGGCTTCACGCGCCCGCACTGCTTCCAGCCAGGTTTGATCGCCCATTCACCGCAGTAAGGCCGCCGCGCCACCGGGTGGCATTCAACCTGCGTGACACGAACCCGGCAGGGTCGAAGCGCGAACAGGGACGTCGGCCGGCCTGACCCGGCGTCACCCACCTCACTGCTGGTCGAATCTCGCCCGAACCGCCTGCAGGGACGGGTCATCTGGCGCAGATTCAACCAGTGCCAGGAACCTCTCGATATCCGCGTCACAATTCAAGCCCGCGGCCTGCCGCACCGCCTGCTCCAGGGAAGCGGGGATGTCATGTGGGAATCTCCGGTGTTCGAGGATCCGGCACAGCATGGCGCGCTCGGCCAGCCGCTCGTCCTCCAGCGCCAGCTGGATTCGCTTGTCCTGGAAGATTCGCTTGGCGTAGGGTGCTCCCACCGGCATCAGACCCATGTCGCGCCAGACCAGGTAATGGGTCTTGGATTCACCGCTGACGTAGCACGCCGTCAGCCGGTAGTCCGACAGTCCGTCTTCCCGGTGGTCGTGCAGCTCCACGTGATCCGGAAGTTCGTTCTGGATCCGGTCGGCCAGCGACGCTGATATCTCCAGCGCGGCAACCACCAGCGGCCCCTCATAACCCACTACGTAGTTGGCTTCAGCCAGGTAACCCTGGTTGGCATAGCGGAACAACCGGGAGTCCGCGGGGGTAGAAGCTGCCACCTTATGCAGCACGGCCTCATCGCCGATGCCATGTTCATCGGCAAACCGGGGGTAATGGGGCGTAATCCATTTCATGTCCACTGCGGCCGCCGTGTCGTCTCTAGCCGCGTTGACAAAATCCAGGTAGTGGGCCCGCTCTTTATCAATGACGCACATGCCCGCAACCCGATCCTGGTAGTTCTCGTCCCGACTGAGAACCTTGGCTTGAACCGGGACCGGCTGGCCGGCCATTTCACTCTGCAGCCAATCCCGGTCCTTGCCGGCCAGTACCGAATAGGTTTTATAGTCCAACCGCTGATGCTGATGTAACAGGAACACCGGGTAGTCGGCGTATTCCACCACTGTTGCCCCGGTATCCGGAGGTGCGGACGGGATGCGCTTCAGGTGTTGGGACAGCTTGCGCCGCGAAGTCAGCTTGGGCTGCTCCGGTTCAACCTGGTGACGGTGAAAAAAACGCACCTGCCGGGACGGCAGGGCAACGCGCATCGTCGCGGATCGGGGTGATTCCAGCTGGAAATCCTCGACAGCAAACCCGTCATGGAGATTTGAGTCCGCCACCCGGTTGGCAAACTCCCCCGCCGTGGGCATTCGTCCGCGCTTTTCATGAAACCTGTCCAGCAGGCTGCCCGCCACCAGGCGGAACCGGTTGACGTCTTTCGCCCCGGGAACGTTCGCCAGCACCCGAGGCTTGCGAACGCCCACCTCGATATCCCCGGCCAGGGTCAGCAACGGATCGAAGGATGCAGACTCAGCGTGTTTTTCGGCGATCGTCCCGGCCAGCGACATAGCCAGCTCCGCGGCTGCTTTCATCTGATCATCCAGGATCAGCTGGGTCAGCTCCAGCAGCCGCGGGTCGTCGTCTGGAAACCTGTCCTGCAGCGGTTGACGCACGGCCTGCAGCTCCACCCGGCGCTGGCAGCTGACGCTGAACCTGCGCGAGGTCAGGCACTTATTCTCGTCCCGGATGATCTTTCTCTGCAGGCCCTGGCAGTCGAGATGGGACTCGCACCGTTCATCGAACACCTTGACCGCCCGCTGCAGCACATCGATCTGGGCCTGGGTCTTGGTGCGGCCATACACCCGGGTGCAGAACAGGACGGAGTCCTCAGACATGATGCCCATGCCTTCCTGAGACCTGCAGTGCTTGAATGCGGGCTGTGCCTCAGCCGGTTCAATCAGTACCAGGAAACTGAGTAAGCATGCAGCGACCCCGACTGCGGCCCCGACTGCGGCCCCGACTGCGGCCCGGATCGGCCCGGCTGACATTCGCTTCTGATGCATTCCATTCCCCCCAGCGCCGCGACCTGGACCAATACACAATACGCCGGTCGACTGGAACATCCCATGCTAAAGTGCCGACTGCAAGCCCCGGCGCCGGCGGACGGGGCATCCTACGCAAGGAAGTCAATCAAACGATGAAGCCAAACCAGACTGACCGCAACATCAG
>JASJDM010000096.1 GCA_030065125.1 Lysobacterales bacterium
TGTCATTTCCAAATCCCTCACATTTTCCTCGGCCTGCGGCCGCTGAAAATGCCGGCACATCCCTGTGCCGGGGCGCGTGACATTCTCGGAAAGCGGCATTCCAACCCCTACCGACCGAGATCGTCAATTACGGAGGTCCAGCAGACGAATTCAATGGCCGGGTTATGCGGCATTGGGCCGGGCGCACTGCTAAAATGCGCTGATGCCTATCCGTCAGCTTCCTTCCCAACTGGTCAACCAGATCGCCGCCGGCGAGGTGGTCGAGCGGCCGGCTTCGGTGGTCAAGGAGTTGGTGGAAAACAGCCTGGATGCCGGCGCCAGCCAGGTGGAGATCGAGGTTGAGGCCGGCGGTGCCCGGCGCATCCGGATTCGGGACAACGGCCGGGGCATCAGCCGGGAAGAACTGGCCCTGGCCCTGCACCGCCACGCCACCAGCAAGATTCAGGACCTGGAAGACCTGGAGGGGGTGGGTACCCTGGGCTTTCGCGGTGAGGCTCTGCCCAGCATCGCCTCGGTATCCCGCTTCAGCCTGACCAGCCGCACCGCCGACTCTGACCGGGGCTGGCGGGTGGAGAGCGACGGCGCTGCGGTGAGCCCGCCGGAACCGGCGGCCCATCCGCGTGGAACCACGGTGGAGGTGCGGGACCTGTTCTACAACACCCCGGCCCGCCGCAAGTTCCTGCGCACCGAAAAAACCGAGTTCAAGCACATCGACGAACTGGTGCGCCGGGTCGCACTGGCCAGGCCGGAGGTGCGGTTTGACCTGAAACACAACGGTCGCATGGTGCGTCGCGTGGCTGCCGCTGAATCGGACCAGGACATGGCGCGGCGCCTGACCGACCTGCTGGGCCCTGAGTTCAGTGACCGAAGCATCGGGCTGGACCACAGCGGGGCAGGACTGCGCCTGCGAGGCTGGGTCGGCCTGCCCACCTATTCGCGCAGCCAGGCCGACCAGCAGTTTTTCTTCGTTAACGGACGAATGGTGCGCGACCGCCTGGTCACCCATGCCGTTCGCCAGGCTTATGCCGACGTGCTGTACCACGGCCGCCAGCCGGTCTACGTGCTGCACCTGGTGCTGGACCCGAGGCGGGTGGACGTCAACGTGCATCCGGCCAAGCACGAGGTTCGCTTCCGGGACGGCCGGCTGGTGCACGATTTCATCTTCCGGACGCTGAACGAAGCGCTGAAGGAAGTGCGTCCGGCTGATCGGCTGGAACCGGCTGAGGTGACTCACCTGGGCCAGGTCCAGGGTGCTGCCCTGGGCGGAATGCCGGGGTTGTCGCCGGGGTCGTCAATGCCCGTATCTTCCGTTCCCCTGGCCCTGGGTACGCCCGGGGGCGGCTCCGAGCGATTGTCGATACCGCCGGCTTACGGCAGCGCCGCGGCAGCGGTGCCCCTGGGAGTGGCCGAACCCGAGGAAATCCCGCCACTGGGGTTTGCCCTGGCCCACCTGCACGGTGTCTACATCCTGGCCCAGAACGCATCCGGCCTGGTCCTGGTGGACGCCCACGCCGCCCACGAGCGGATCACCTACGAGCGTCTGAAGCGCTCCAGTGCCGATCAGGGGCTGAAGTCCCAGATGCTGCTGGTGCCGGTGGATGTGCCGGTATCCGAGCGCGAGGCCGACTGTGCTGAAAATCACGCGGTGGACCTCGCGGGCCTGGGCCTGGAGATCGACCGTATCGGTCCGGACTGCCTGCGGGTGCGCAAGATCCCGACCCTGCTGCAGCAGGCGGATGCCGCTGAACTGTTGCGCGACGTCATCGCCGACCTCCTGGCCGTCGGGTCGAGCCAGCGCATTGCCGAGGAGCGTAACCGGGTGCTCAGCACCATGGCCTGCCACGGTTCGGTCCGGGCCAACCGGCGCCTGACCGTGGACGAGATGAACGCCCTGCTGCGGGACATGGAGCGTACCGAAAACAGCGGCCAGTGCAACCACGGCCGGCCTACCTGGGTCAGCCTGGACATGGGTCAGCTGGACCGGCTGTTCCTGCGGGGACGATAAGCGCTGTTGGAACCCTTGCCGGTTGTACTGCTCATGGGGCCCACCGCAGCCGGCAAGACCGGCATCGCGGTGGAGCTGGTATCCCGCTTGCCGCTGGAAATCATCAGCGTGGATTCGGCCATGGTCTACCGCGGAATGGATATCGGCACGGCAAAACCGGATGCTGAAACTCTGGCTGTTGCCCCCCACCGACTGATTGATATCCGTGACCCCTGGGAAAGCTACTCAGTGGCCGATTTCCTGACTGACGCGCGTCAGGCCATCCGGGCGATTCAAGCGGCGGGCCGGGTGCCCCTGCTGACCGGCGGCACCATGATGTATTTCAATGCGCTGGTCCGGGGTCTGGCGCCGCTGCCGGATGCCGATCCTGAGATCCGGAGGCGGCTGGAAGCCCGGGCAGGCGAAGTCGGCTGGCCGGCGCTGCACCAGCAGCTTGCCCAGGTGGATCCCGCTGCGGCGGCGCGCATCCAACCCACTGACCCTCAGCGGATCGAACGCGCGCTGGAGGTTTTCGAGATCACCGGCCAGCCCATCTCGGAGCTGCAGAAGCAACCGGGGGAGCCCCTGCCGGGCCGTCTGCTCAGCCTGGCGGTGGCGCCGCCCCATCGCGCCGTGCTGCATCAGCGCATCGAGCAGCGCTTCGTGCAGATGCTGGAGCAGGGCTTCATCGAAGAGGTCAGCCGGCTGCGTCAGGACCCGCGGCTGAATCGGGAGACGCCATCCATGCGCAGCGTGGGTTATCGCCAGGTCTGGCAGTATCTGGACGGTGATTTCGGCCGTGATGAACTGCTGCTGCGGGGTGTGGCGGCCACCCGTCAGCTGGCCAAACGCCAGCTCACCTGGCTGCGCCGGGAACCGGACGCTGAATGGGTGGATCCGCTGCAATCACAGACTGTCGACGCCCTTGTAAGGAAAATGTCACTATTCATAGGATAAGCTGCTAGACTAACCAATCGGGAACTGCGCCCAGCAGCGCAGTGATAGGTGCGTTTGCAGGCGCCAAACGGAATAAGAAAGGCGTCTGCGGTGGGATCATCCGGTTTTCTGGCCGGTAAGTGCCCAGGGAAGGTCCAGGTGGACATTTCAGCGCAAAGGGAGTTGAAGTAGAACAAAAACGGAGCAATTCCGATGTCCAAGGGACACTCTTTACAGGAGCCATTTCTCAACGCGCTGCGTCGGGAACGAGTGCCGGTTTCCATCTACCTGGTAAACGGGATCAAGCTTCAGGGACAGATCGAGTCCTTTGACCAGTTTGTGGTGGTGCTGCGCAATGCTGTCAGCCAGATGATCTACAAGCATGCCATCTCTACCGTGGTGCCCTCGCGCAACGTCAAGATCGGCGACAATAACGACTCAGACTGACCCTGACAGCCTGTCCGAGCCGCCCCGCCCGGCTTGCTTTTCGAGCTGATGCGCCTTATCTCTTAGGGATGTATAAAGGTGCCTGCTCGCACCATTGGGTCAATTACCCCCGGATAACGACTTGATCGATCGCCACGAAAAGGGTGACCGCGCCCTGCTGGTACAGCCGGAAATCCTCTCCACGGACAATCCCCAGGACCTGGATGAGTTCAAGGAACTTGCCCGGGCGGCGGGTGCCGAGGTGGTGGGCGTGCTGCGCGCGCCCAGGGAACAGCCCCATCCGGCCACGTTGATCGGGTCCGGCAAAGTGGAGGAAGTGGCGGCCCGGGTCAAGGTCGAGCAGGCGGACCTGGTGCTGGTCAACCATCCGCTGACCCCCATCCAGGAAAGAAACCTGGAGCGCCAGGTGAAATGCCGCGTGCACGATCGCAGCACGTTGATCCTGGACATCTTCGCTCAGCGGGCGCGATCCCACGAGGGCAAGCTCCAGGTGGAACTGGCCCAACTGCGCCACATGTCCACCCGGCTGGTGCGCGGATGGACCCACCTGGAACGCCAGAAGGGCGGCATCGGGTTGCGCGGACCGGGTGAAACCCAGCTGGAGACCGACCGGCGGCTGCTGGGGGACCGGGTCAGAAACCTGCGGCGGCGGCTGGACAAACTGTCCCGGCAGCGGGACCAGGGGCGGCGCCAACGGCAGCGCAACCGAGTACCGGTCGTATCTCTGGTGGGTTACACCAACGCCGGCAAATCGACCCTGTTTAACGCCCTGACCGATTCCGAGGTGTTTGCGGCCGACCAGCTGTTTGCCACGCTGGATCCAACTTTACGCAAGATCCGTGGTCTCAATGGTCGTGACCTGCTGCTGGCGGACACCGTCGGATTCGTGCGGCATCTGCCCCACGAGCTGATTGCGGCGTTTCGCGCGACCCTGGAGGAAACCCGCGAGGCCGACCTGCTGCTGCACGTGGTCGATGCATCGGACCCGGAGCGGGACGAGCGGATACACCAGGTCAACGAAGTGCTGCAAACCATTGGTGCCGCGGACGTACCCCAGGTCCTGGTGTACAACAAGATTGACCTGACCGGACACGAGCCGGGCGCCAGGACCAACGGCGAAGCCGGGGCACCGGGCCGGGCCTGGATATCGGCCATCGAGCGGCTGGGATTCGAACCTTTGCTGCAGGTGATCCACGACGTGGTCTTCACCGATCACGTGGTGCAATGGCTGGAATTACCACCCTCCGCCGGACGGGCCCGTTCCAGGCTGTTTGAAATGGGTGCCGTGCTGGCCGAAGAAAGCAACGACAGCGGCGGTTGGAATCTCCAGTGTGAATTGTCTCCCCGGGAAGCTCGGATGCTGGCCCGGGATCCAGAACTCCGAAGCTGCATGGCCCCGCTCCTGGCGGAGATGGCGTCATCAGCCGATGGCGACACCCCCAGGGTTGCTCCTGCTGCTTCGGGACGTTGAATAACAAAGCCGGAAGGCCGGACATACGGTTGCCGCCCGTGGTTGGCGCCAATAGAATGCTCGAGCCCTCCGGCGCAGTCATCACAGAAGGTATGAAACATGGCATGGAATGAACCTGGAGGCGGCAAAGACCCCTGGAAGTCCGGTGGGGATCAGCCGCCGGATCTGGACGAGGTGTTCCGCAAAATGCAGAACCGCCTGAGCGGCATATTCGGTGGGAAATCCGGAGGCAACAGCGCCGGCCGCGGTGGCGGCGGCAGCGGCCTGACCTTTCTCATCATCGGTGTCCTGGCAGTCTGGCTGCTGGTGGACTCGATTTACATCATCGATCAGCCGGAGCGTGGCGTTGTCCTCCGCTTCGGCCAGCACGTCAAGACCATGCAGCCGGGCCCCAATTTCACCCTGCCGCGCCCGTTTGATTTTGTGTACCGGGTGGACGTGGACCAGATCCGCTCGGAGGTGGCCCAGGGCTACATGCTGACCAAGGACGAAAACATCGTCGAGGTCAACATGGCGGCACAATACCGGGTCAAGAACGCGGAGAACTTCCTGTTCAAGGTGTTTGACCCGGGCGAAACCATGAACCAGGCAGCGGAAAGCGCCATGCGGCAGGTCATCGGCGACAACGAGATGGATTTCGTGCTGTTGGAAGGCCGGGCCGAAATTGGCCTTGAAATCCGCGATATCCTGCAGGACATTCTCGATCGCTATGAAACAGGGCTGGAGCTGACCGCGGTCAACCTGCAGGAAGTGCGTCCGCCCCGGGAAGTGAAAGAGGCCTTTGACGATGCCATCAAGGCCCGGGAGGACAAGGAGCGGTTTGAGAACGAAGCCGAAGCCTACTCCAACAGCCGGGTTCCGGAAGCCCGCGGCCTGGCGGCTCGGGTCGTGCAGGAAGCCGAAGCCTACAAAGCATCGGTCACCGCCCGGGCAGAAGGTGAAGCCCAGCGCTTCTCTCTGCTTCTGGACGAGTACCTGAAGGCGCCCGAAGTGACCCGGCAGCGCCTGTACCTGGAGACCATGGAGTCCGTGCTGGGCCAATCCTCCAAGGTGCTGGTGGATATCGAAGAAGGCAACAACGTGATGTACCTGCCGCTGGACGAGTTGATGCGTTCCACGGCGCCGGCGCTGCAGCGCTCCCAACAGGGTAACCCGTCGGAAATGACGGTCACCCCCCAGGAACTTGATGTCGTGCGCAGCCCGCGCCGCGGAAGGGATGGTCGATAAATGAAAGGCTTAGGAATAATAGGCGCAGCCGCTGTCCTCGTGCTGATTTACCTGTCGGCGTTTACCGTTTCGGAAATCGAGTACGCCGCCAAGTTCCGGCTGGGTGAGATCATCCGCACGGACTTTGAACCGGGATTGCACTGGCAACTGCCCATCGTCAATAACGTGCGCAAGTTTGATCGCCGAATCCTGTCCCTGGACGCACCGCCCCAGCGTTTCATCACGCTGGAGAAGAAGGATGTGATCGTGGACTCCTTCGTCAAATGGCGCATCACCGACGTGCAAAACTTCTACACCGCCACCAGCGGTGGGGACCAGGTACGTGCCCGGGCCCGGCTCAGCCAGATTATCGCTGACGGTCTGCGCACCGAGTTTGCCAAGCGCAACCTGGCGGAAGTCATTTCCACCGAGCGCGAAGAGATCATGGCCAACCTGGTGATATCCGCTAACGCCGTGGCCGCGAGCCTGGGCATCGAGGTGGTGGACGTACGGGTCAAGCGGATCGACCTGCCCGACGAAGTCAGCAGCTCGGTGTTTAACCGGATGCGGGCGGAGCGGACCGAGGTTGCCAACGAACTGCGCTCCCAAGGACGTGAGCAATCGGAGAAGATCCGTGCCGACGCTGATCGCCAGGCTACGGTGCTGGTCGCTGAAGCCCAACGCGACGGTGAGCGGATTCGGGGTGAGGGTGAAGCCGTTGCGGCCGATCTCTACGCAACGGCATACGACCGCAACCGGGAGTTTTACTCCTTTTATCGCAGCCTGCTGGCCTATCGGAAAACCTTCCAGGGCGGCAGCGACCTGATGCTGATGGATTCCACCTCGGAGTTCTTCGACTACTTTGGCACCCAGCGTGACGAAGACAACTGAGCGTACCTGAGGACACACCATGCAGGACCTGCTGGCGGCGCTGTGCCTGGTACTGGTCATCGAGGGGTTGCTGCCTTTTGCCAGTCCACGCGCCTACCGGGAAACGGTGCGGCAGGTCTCCGATCTGGACGATAAGACCATGCGTGGGATCGGCGCCATCAGCATCGTGCTTGGCCTGATCCTGCTGAACGTGGTGCGCTAGGGAGCTGGCAAAAAAACCGTGGACGGCATTTTCAGACGGCCTGATAATCGGAACCAGTGAATTCCGGCCGTGGCCAGGGGGCGACGTGGGTACAAGTGTGGTAGTGCTCGGCACCCAATGGGGTGACGAGGGCAAAGGGAAAATCGTCGATCTGCTCACCGAAAAGGTCGCGGCGGTGGTGCGGTTTCAGGGTGGTCACAATGCTGGCCATACCCTGGTGATCGACGGCAAAAAAACCGTACTGCACCTGACCCCGTCGGGCATTCTGCGTGACGGAGTTCGCTGTCTCATCGGCAATGGGGTGGTGCTGTCCCCGGAAGCTCTGTTGCAGGAAATCCAGGGCCTGGAGTCCAGCGGGGTGTCGGTACGCGACCGCCTGGGCATCAGCCCGGCCTGCCCTATCATCCTGCCCTGTCACGTCGCCCTGGATCTGGCCCGGGAAAAAGCCCGGGGCACCCGGGCCATCGGGACCACCGGCCGGGGTATCGGGCCTGCCTACGAAGACAAGGCCGCGCGCCGGGGCCTGCGCCTGTCCGATCTGCTGAACCACGACCGAGCCCGCGACATGCTGGGCCAGCTGCTGGACTACCACAACTTTGTTCTGACCCATTATCTGGAATCCAGTGCCCTGGAGGTCGATCAGACCATCGACCAGGCTTTGGCCCTGGGCCAGGAATTGGAGCCCATGTGCGCTGACGTCAGCGGTGAGCTGTTTGCCCTGCGTCAGGCTGGAGAGAGCATTCTGTTCGAAGGTGCCCAGGGCGCCATGCTGGACATCGATCACGGCACCTATCCCTACGTGACCTCGTCGAATACCACCGCCGGCGGCGTGTGCACCGGCGCCGGCGTGGGACCCGGCGAAATTGACTACGTGCTGGGCATCACCAAGGCTTACGCGACCCGGGTGGGCAGCGGGCCGTTTCCCACGGAGCTGCATGACGACATCGGCAAGGGCATTGCCGAGCGCGGCGTGGAGTTTGGTGCCACCACCGGCCGCCCGCGCCGCTGCGGCTGGCTGGACATGGTAGCCCTGCGCCGGGCAGTCCAGGTCAACGGCGTCAGTGGCCTGTGTGTCACCAAGCTGGACGTGCTTGACGGCATGGACAGCATTTCACTGGCTGTTTCCTACCAGTATGGTGAGTCCACCCTGGACGCGCCGCCACTGGATATGTCGGACCTGGACAACTGTGCACCCCAGTACGAACAGATGCCCGGCTGGCAGGAATCCACCCAGGGTATCCGCAGCTGGGATGATCTGCCGGAAAACGCCCGACGCTACCTGGAGCGCGTGGCTGAACTGGCCGGCTGCCCGGTTGACATGGTCTCCACGGGTCCGGAGCGGGAGGCCAACGTCATCATCAAGCATCCCTTCGGTTGAGCCGCGCACCGGCGCCCGCGGTAAAGCGAACTTTTCCCTGGCCCGGAGCCTGCTGCGACAACCCGTCACCTTTGTGCCCGCCGGTCCGGTTGTGGGCCGTCACATGTTATCTTTGGGGGCTCTGGGGAATGGAAGTTTGAGCAGTTTCCATGTTTGAAACGGCCGAATTGGGACAAAAGATCCCAAAAAAGGAATTCAAATCCCGCGAACGCGAGCTTTGGACACAGCTGCTCCAGGTCCAGCAGGAACTGAGGCAGCTCGGAAGATTCCAGGTCATCATCGATTTTGCCGGCGTCCACGGCGGCGGCAAGGTGGCCATGCTGAACCAGCTGAACCGCTGGATGGATGCCCGCTGGCTGATTACCCGGGCCTTCCAGGGCGAGGTCACCCAGGAGGAAAGCGAGCGGCCGCCGTTCTGGCGCTACTGGCTGGCTCTTCCTCCCAAGGGCCAGATCGGCATGTACCTGAGCGGGCGTTACTCCCAGCCCCTGCTGGACCAGGTTTATGAGAAAGAGACATCGGCGGAGTTCGATCGTCGGCTGGGGCACATCAACGCTTTCGAAAAGGCCCTGGCTGATGACGGTGCGCTGTTGATCAAGTTCTGGATGCATCTGAGTAAAGACGCCCAGAAGCGCATTTACGAAGCCCAGTCCGCAGACCCCGATACCGCCTGGCAGGTGACCGAGCGGGACTGGAAGAACTGGAACAACTACGACCGTTTTATCGAGGCGGCTCAGCGCATTATCGCCCGCACCAGCACCGGTGAAGCGGCCTGGCATATCGTTGAGGGTGAAGACACCTATTTCCGCAGCCTGCGGGTGGGTGAAATCATCCTGGACTCCATCTCCCAGCACCTGGAAGACACCCGTATCCGCGACAAGGTAAAGAGCAAGCTGCAGCAGGCCAATGGCAACAGCAACGGCCGCAAAGCCGCCAAACCGCTGACTTCCACCACAGTGCTGGGCAATCTGGACATGACGCCGAGCCTGTCCAAGGCGGATTACCGGGAGGAGCTCAAGGCTGGCCAGGGTCGCCTGGCCAAGCTGCAGCGCGAAGCCGTGGCCCGGGGCATTTCCACGGTGCTGGTGTTTGAAGGTCCCGACGCGGCAGGCAAAGGTGGGGCCATCCGCCGGTTGACTGGGGCGCTGGATGCCTCCAAATACCGCATCTGGCCGTTCGCGGCGCCTACTGACGAGGAAAAAGCCCAGCATTACCTGTGGCGATTCTGGCGCTGTATGCCCCGGGCTGGCCGATTCGCGATTTTCGATCGCAGCTGGTACGGCCGGGTCCTGGTGGAGCGGGTCGAGGGCCTGGCGACAAGGGACGAGTGGCAGCGGGCTTACGCGGAGATCAACGACTTCGAAGCCCAATTGGTCGAAGGCCAGCTGGTGCTCGCCAAATTCTGGATCCACATCACCGCCGAGGAGCAGCTCAACCGCTTCAAGGCCCGGGAAAAGACCCCCCACAAGCGCTGGAAGCTGACAGAAGAAGACTGGCGCAACCGGGAAAAGTGGGGTGATTATGAAATGGCCGCTCACGACATGATCCAGCGCACCAACACACCCCAGGCGCCCTGGATCATGGTGGAAGGCAACTCCAAACCCTATGCCCGGATCAAAGTGATCCGGGATGTATGCGACCGGCTGGAGCAGGCCCTGGCCCAATGAGCCCCAGCGCTGACCAGTGGGATCAGCTGCTCACCACGGGCGGTGGGCTGCTGGCCGGTGATGAAGCCGAAGAAGACTGGAGCGGCAAACGGCTGGGCGCGTTCCAGCTGGAGCAGGCCATCGGCCGGGGCGGCATGGCCACTGTCTACCTTGGACAGCGCGTGGACGACCAGTTCGAGCAGCAGGTGGCGGTGAAGATCCTGTCCGAGCGCCTGCACGGGGAATCCCACCAGGACCGCTTCCGCCGGGAGCGGCAGATCCTGGCAGACCTGGACCACCCCTTCATCGCCCGCATTATCGACGGCGGCGTCACCGAAAATGATCTGCCCTACCTGGTCATGGAATACGTCAGCGGCACGCCCCTTGACGAGTATTGCGACACCCGGGGACTCGGTGCCGTGGACTGCCTGGAACTGGTGCTGAAGGTGTGCGAGGCGGTGCAGTATGCCCACTCCAATCTGGTCATCCACCAGGACCTGAAACCGGCCAATATCCTGGTCAACGAGCGCGGTGAGCCCCGGCTGGTGGACTTTGGCATTGCCTCGGCGGGGGAAGACGTGGATTCCGATCTGCGCCTGTTTACGCCGCTGTATGCAGCGCCAGAGCAGTTGCTGGGGGAAAAAACGTCAACGGCGACAGACTGTTACCAGCTGGGGCTGCTGTTGTACCGCCTGTTGTGCGGCACCAGTCCGTTTGCCGGCGGTGACCTGTCGGACATCCGCGAGCGGGTGCTGAATCAACCGGTACCGCCAGTGAGCAGCCAGGCCCGGTTGCCCGGCTCGTGGCGGCGCGAAGCCGACGCCATCGTTGCCCGCTGCCTGGAAAAGGACCCGTCCAGGCGCTACGCGTCGGTGGCGGAACTGGTGACTGATCTGCGTGCCATGCTGGCCGGACAGCCGGTCAGCCAGCTCAAGGACAACGGGCTGTATGTGGCCGGCAAGTTCCTGGCCCGCAACCGCGGCATGCTGGGCGCAGCCCTGGTGGTCATGATGCTGACTGCCGGTGGCGCCGGCCTTTACTGGCAGCAGATGAAGCGCGCCGATATCAGCGATGACCGCGCAGACGCAGTGTCCGAGCTGCTGGGCGATATCCTGGAGTCGGTCGATCCACTGGCGGGCGGCGGAGTAGATAGCTTTACCGAGGTGATCAGCACCTCGGGGTTCGAGTTCAGCACCGCGCGCCGCTACCCGCCCAGGATTCAGCGGGAAATGGTGCTGATGGCGGGCCGCACCTTGATGGACCTGGGTAAATTCGACGAAGTCGTGCGCAACCTGACACCCCTGGTCGACGAGATCGGCGAGCTGGAGGAGCCACTGCCGCCACGTTACGCTGAATACCTGAGCCTGCTGGGATACGCCAACTACCGCAACGGCGATCTGCAGCTCGGCCTGGATCAGCTGGCTGAAGCCATGAGGCGTCAGCGGCAACAGGACGACATTGCTCCGGAGATTCTGGCGTCCACCCTGCAGCGGCTGGGACTGGCCCAGCGACGGGCCGCCAGACCGGCCGATGCACGGGCCCACATTGAGCAGGCCAACCGACTGCTGGTGACCGCATTGCCGGATACCGACGCGCGGGTTGCCCAGTCTTTCAGCCACCTGGGCCTGGTGCTGGCCGACAGCGGTGAGCTGGATCAGGCCATCCAGGCCTACCAGCGTTCTGCGGAAATCTACGCCCGGTCACCCGGGGACAACCAGCTGCGCCGGGCCATGACCCTGGGCAACCTGGCCGACGCCCAGCGCATGGCCGGAGACCTGGAAGCCGCGGAGAGAAACGCACGAAGCGTGGTGGATCTGCTGGGCCGGGCGTCGGACCGGAATCCGCAGCTGCTGGCGACGGCCCGGATCACCCTGGGCAATACCCTGATGGCCTCGGATCGCTACGGCGAGGCGGTGGAGCAGTACAGCCTGGCCCGGGAGGCCATGATCCAGTCCCTGGGCCCCGAGCATCCCCGGGTGGCGCTGATCGGCCACAACCTCGGCAGCGCGCTGCGGCTCAGCGGTGACTGTGCCTCGGCCATCCGCTACTTCGACGAGTCATTGGCCATCGCCTCCCGGGTCTACCCGGCTGACCATCCGGAAATCCGGGAGACGCGGCGCCAGCGGGCCTTGTGCAGGTGACCCGGCCCGCGGAAGAAATCACCCAGCTGCTGTTTGCCAGTCGCGGTGGTGACGCCGTTGCCATGGAGGAACTGCTGGACCTGGTGTACGCGGACCTGCGCAGTCTCGCTTCCCGCCAGCTGCGGGGAGAGCCCGGCGAGCACACGCTGTCAGCCACCGCACTGGTGCACGAGGCCTATCTGCGGCTGATGTCTGCCACCGAGGGGGAGTTCAACGACCGCCAGCATTTTTTCCGGCTGATCGCCCGCGCCATGCGGCGCATCTCCATAGACCGGGCCCGGCAGCGCCTGGCCCAGAAACGTGGTGCCGGTCAGCACCCCGGCAGCCTGGACGAAGAGCACATTCCCGATGATGCCCGTGCCTCCATGCTGCTGGAGCTGGAAGACGTGCTGGAAAAGCTGAGGGCGGAAGACGAGCGGCTGGTGCAGATTGTGGAATGCCGCTTCTATGCCGGGCTCACCGAAAAGGAAACCGCCGAGGCCCTGGACTGTTCCCGCCGCACCGTGCAGCGGGAGTGGGAACGGGCCAAACAGCGCCTGAAGGAGCTGCTGGCGGAGTAACTGGCCCGGCACAGGGATCTGCCGGCATTTTCGACGGCTGCAAGCCGTTGAAAATGAGAGGAATTCGGAAATCGCATTTTCGAAATCCGGGTCCAGAACAGTCAGGGAGGGCCGTTTCTGGACCAGAACCAGCTAGAGACTCAGGCGCATCTCCAGGTGTTCCGCCACCGGTTCCGACAGGCCGGCGTGGATGGCCGACTGCACGCAGTCTGCTGCCTCCTCGGCACGATTCATCAGCCGCAGGATTTCTCCCCGCGCGATATGAAATGGGGCGTAGCTGCTGATGGCCGGCTGCTGTGCCAGCAGCTGGTCCAGTCGGCCAAGTGAGTACTCCAGTTCGCCGGCAAAGGCCAGGGCGACGCAGGCATTGATGGTGACCACCGGCGAGCCGGTCATGTTTTCCAGTTGGCTGTAGTAGGCCAGCACCGCAGGCCAGTCGATGGATTCCCAGGGCTGGGTGGCGTACACCGAGGCAATGCCCGCTTCCAGGTGATACCGGCCCGGCACACCCCGGTGCATGGCCTGCTTCAGATAAACCATGCCGCGGTCGATCAGTGCCCGGTTCCAGCGCCCCCGGTTCTGGTCCTTGAGTAGCACCGGCCGCCCCTGTTCATCTTCCCGGGCGTCCAGCCGTGATGCCTGCAGGCACAGCAGTGCCGCCAGGGCGCGGGAATCACTGCCGGCGGTGGCCTCGCCAGCGGCCAGTTCCTCGGCCAGGCGCACGGCCTCCAGGGCGGTGTCCCGGCGAATCAGGGCCGCGCCGCTGCGCGGTGCGTACCCCAGGCTGAACATCAGGTAGACCGTTTTCAGAACTGACTCCAGTCGGGACTGGATCTCAAACACGTTGGGTGTGCCGGTGAGGGACTGCCGATCCCCCCGCAGGCTGCGGCGGGCCCGGGACAGCCGCTGGGCAATGGCCGCTTCGGTGGTCAGGAACACCTGAGACAGGTCTCTGGCGGTGAATCCGCTCACCACGCGCAGGGTGAGGGCCAGCCGGTCCACGCCAGCCAGATCCGGATGGCAGGCCAGGATCATCAGCCGCAGTTCCGGGTCCGGCACCCGGATGGCAAACAGGCGGTCCAGTTCGCCCTGGCGGTCGTCGCCGGGCCCGTCGGCCGAATCAGGGCTCCAATCATGGTCCAGCTGCAGTTCCCGGCCCGAGCGCCGGAGGCGGTCGATGGCCTTGTTGCCGGCAACCCGTGTGAGCCAGGCCCCGGGGTTGTCCGGCATGCCCCGGAAAGGCCAGACGGACAGGGCCGACAGCAGGGCTTCCTGGGCCACGTCTTCCGCCAGTTCCAGATGCTGGCTGCCCAGTCGGGCAACCAGGCTGGCGATCAGCCGGCCACGCTCGCGGCGGGCCAGCTGATCGATCTGGTGGCGAATGCCCTCCACTCAGTCCACGTCCTGGAGCTGGCGGATCTCGATGTGCTGGTTATGCACCAGGTGGGGGTGATCGGCACACAGCGCCACGGCGGCATCGTAGTCCTCGGCCTCCACGATCATGAATCCACCCAGGATCTCGGTGAGCTCCGTGAACGGGCTTTCGTGGACCTCCAGCCCCGATCCGTTGCGGGACACCACCCGCCCCGGTGACTCCAGCAGCTTCTCCCCACCCAGGTACACGCCTTTTTCTACCGCGGCTTCGACCCAGGCGATATAGTCCTTGATAATCCCCATGTAGTCGTCCTCGCTCAATCCGGTGTACCGGTCGGGTGCGTGGGGCAGCATCAGTGCAAATTTGGCCATGGTGTTCTCCATTGTGTTTTGGGCGAGGCACAATGCCTCCCCTCACCCTAACGACGATTCAGCCGTTGTCAGTTTGACACGGCTAACCAAATAACTCCCCCCGGCGTCCAAGGGGTAATGATGAAACTGTTCAAGGGTTCGCGTCCAAGCGAAGCAGATTTTCACGAGGCCATTGCTGCCCGGTCGGAGCGGTGGTATGCGGCGTGCCTGAAAATCACCCACAGCCCGGAACTGGCTGAAGACGCGGTCCAGGACGCGCTGCTCAATGCCTGGAACAAGCGTCATCAGTTCAAGTACACGGCGCGGCTGGACACCTGGATTCACCGCATTGCCATCAACGCCGCCATCGGCCTGCTGCGCAAGCAGAAACCCGGGGTGTTTCACCCGCTGGAGCAGGAGCCCGAAAGTCCCGACGCAAACCCCGAACAGCAGCGGTTCGAGGAAGAGCTGGGCCAGGGACTGGCGGCGTCGCTGTCGGGCCTGAGCGAGATGGAGCGGGTGTGTTTCGTGCTGAAGCACCTGGAACAGTGGCGGCTGAAAGAAATTGCCGAGGAACTGGATACCAACGTGGACGGGGTCAAACAGTCGGTTTTCCGGGCTGTCAGGAAACTCCGCGCCGCCATGCCCGAACTCAAGAGTGCATGATGATGAATGACGAGCAATTGACGCTTTACTACTACGGTGACGGCCTGTCTTCCCGCGAGCGCAGGGAAGTCGAGAAAGCCCTCGAGGCCAACGACGTGCTGGCGGCGCGCTACCGGCAGCTGAGTCGAGAGCTGGAGTCCATGCGGCAGATCGAGACCGAGCCGCCGGCGCGACCCGCGGTGCAGCGATGGCACGATGCGGTGAGCCGGGCAGCCCGGATCGAGCAGCCGGAGCCCGGGGACCGGGGTTTCCACTGGAATTCGTTTGCCGTGGGCGCGGCTGCCAGCGCGGCGCTGGTGCTGTTGGCGGCGCTGGTGCTGGTGCCGGGGCTGAACAGCCCGGGCGACCCGCCGGTCGGACCGGTTCTGGCGTCCAACGCTGCGCCACCCACTGCCTTTGCCCGTGGCCTGACCGCCCACCTGCGCGACAGCCGGGTGCAACTGGCCAGCCTGGCCGACAACGGTGACCGCGTTGGACTGGTGCTGCAGATCATTGAACAGAACCGGCTGTACCGGCGTGCCGCAGAACAGAACGGTTCCGACCGCCTGGCTCGCGTGCTGCGCGCGTTTGAGCCGGTGCTGGTGGAACTGGCGGCAGAGGACCTGGGTGACGACGCCCAGGCCAGTCTCCGCAGTCAGCTCGCCTTCGAAATGAACGTTGTGCTCACCAAACTCGCTTCGCAAACGTCAGAGCAAGAGTCTGAAACATCCGACCAGATCTGACAGGAGATAACTATCATGAAGAAAACACTGATCCTGATGACCGTTTTCATGTTGTCCACTTCCGCCGCCTTCGCCCAGGCGGATGACGACGAGAGCCTCAAGATCGCCGCCCTGGAAGCCCTGATCTCGGCTCCGGCCGATCGGGCTTTCCCCATCGTCTCCCGGGTGCTCAAGGGCAGCGGCAGCACCGAGCTGAAATCCCGCGCCCTGTTTGTACTGAGCCAGATGGATCATCCCCAGAGTCTGCAGTTGCTGCTGGAGACCGCCCAGGCTGACCAGGGCGGTCTGAGCCTGGAAGCGATTCGCATGATCGGCATCAACGGCGACCGTGAGGCAATTGCCCAATTGGGCAGCCTGTACACGTCTGCCGGGCCGGAAATGCAGCGGGCCATCCTGGATGCTTACCTGATCGCCAACGACACGGAAGCGGTCTACCAGCTGGCCCTGGCGGCCAAGACGCCGGAAGAGTTCGACCAGGCCGTGGACATCCTTGGTGCCATGGGTGCCCGGGAAGAGCTGCGCAAGTTGCGGGATAAGGCCGGCTCCTCCCAGCGGTTGATCGAGGCATTCGCGGTTTCCGGAGACGTGGAAATCCTCAGCGAAATGGCCGCCGACGGCAGTGACCAGGAGCGCCAGCTCAAGGCGCTGCGGGCACTCGGGATTGCGGGCGGCAACGAGGTTAACGACGTGCTGGTGCAGGCCTACAGCAGTTCTGACTCACCGGAAATCAAGCGGGCGGCCCTGGACGGGCTGCTGGTTTCCGGCCATGACGAGGGTGTGCTGGCCCTGTTCCAGGCCAGTGGGGACCCGGAGGAAAAACGCCAGTTGCTGCAGACCCTGATGGCCATGGGGAGTGATGCCGTGTGGGACATTATTGACCAGACCCTGGACGGTGACGAGTGATGCGACGCTTCTTCGTTGTGCCCACGATTTTGGCGCTGACGGCAGCCTCTGCCGGTGCCGAGCCTCTGGCCAACCGGCTGTCCGAGGGCTGGAACAGCTGGATCGTGCCGGCGGTGGAAGATGGCGGCGAGCGCTGCTGCTATTCCTGGCATGGCGGCACCGTGCGGGAAAAGGGCTGCGCCCTGGACGGCGGCCGGGGCGGATTCAGTGCCGCCCAGGACGGCTTGGACATGGGCAACGAGGTGCAGCTCTTCGCCCGGCTGGAGCGGGGCAAAGTCACCAAAGTCCGCGCCCTGAGTCTGAGCTGCCCGGTCAGCAGCGACAGCGGAATCACTGACCTGGGCAGGGTCGACGCCGGAACCAGTGTGGCGTGGCTGCGGCAGTTTTTAGAGCAGCGGTCCGGGCTGTCTTCGGAGGCCATTTCCGCCGTAGCGGCCCATGACGGCGATGAGGCTGCGGGTCTGCTGATGGATACCGCCGAATCCGGGCGGGTCTTCGACCACCGCAAGGAAGCCATTTTCTGGATTGCCCAGAGCCGGCCCGTGATTGCCTCGGAGACCGTTCGGCAGCTGATGTTTCACGATCCCAGCGAGGACATTCGCGAACACGCTGCGTTTTCCCTGTCCCAATCCAAAGTGGCCGATCGCCACCAGGCCCTGATCCGCCTGGGCCGCACCGATGCGTCAGAGCAGGTGCGTTCCCAGTCCTGGTTCTGGCTGGCCCAGACCGGCGCCCCGGAGGCCGAATCAGAGATCCGCCGCGCCATCCGCGAGGACCGGAGCGCCAAGGTTCGGCGGGAGGCGGTGTTTGCGCTGTCCCAACTGCCCGACGATGCCGGCGTGGACGTGCTGATCGACCTGCTCAGGGACCGCCGCCAGGATATCAAGGTCAGGGAGCAGGCCCTGTTCTGGCTGGCCCAGTCGGATTCCGACGAGGCCATCGACGCCATCGACCAATTGCTGGGCGGCGGCTGAACCTCAGAAGGTCATCTGGTAGCGCATCCAGAGCGTGCGTCCGGGCTCGTTGACCTGGACCGGGTCCGGATTAAAGGGATCCAGGTTGGCCCGGTTGAGGTGGTTGGCGTAGGTACGGTCAAACAGATTGTCCACGCCCAGGCGCACCACGCCCAGGCTACCGACGTTGCGATGGGCGTACAGATTGACCACGCCGTAGCCCGGTGTCTTGCGCGCATCCAGGCCGCTGCCCACGGCCGGGTCTTCGTCCACCCGGTTCTGGCGGTCGGCCCAGCGCAGGGTGGCTCCCATTGACCAATTCGCCAGTTCGTAGCTGAGACCCAGGTGGCCTGACAGCGGTGGCGTCTGGGCAATGTCTCTGCCGTCGCTGACGTTTCGGGATCGAACATAGGCCATCGAGGCGGTCAACTCGAGATCCGGAGTCACGGCATGTGCCCAGTCTACTTCAGCGCCAACCAGGCGGGCCTCGACGTTGCGGTAGATCGAGGCACCGTCGTCCAGCGCGATGCCGTCCTGGCCGTGGGCCCGGTCCCGCAGGATGTAGTCGTCCACCCAGTCGGCGAACACCACCAGGTCGAGTCTGTGGGCGTCGCCGATGAACTGTCCGCCCAGGTCGATCTGGCGATGCTGTTCCGGTTGCAGCCCGGGGTTGCCGATCCAGCGGGCAGCCGGGTTTGGGTTGTTTGCGGCCAGAAAACGCTCGCTGGCGTCAGCCGTCCGCAGGGTCTGGCTGGCGCCGGCGAACAGGGTCCAGCCTGCCCCCATGCGTCGTTCCAGCCGCAGCAGTCCGCCCCAGTTGTCTTCGCGCACAGGTGCCTGGTGATCGGTACCGTAGTAAGCCAGGTAAAGCTGGTTCGGGCTGCGCAGCGGCGCGCCCGGCGGGTCGGCGTCAGCCGCCCGGGCCAGGGCTTTGACCCGATCGTAGCGCAATCCCATGCGCAGGTCCGTGGTCTCCGACAGGGACAGGATGGATTCGGCAAATATTCCGTGCTGGTCCAGCCGCGCATCCGGCCACATGTAGGAATTGACCCGCTGCACCGACGAAGGGTCCGGTCCCATCAGCCGCACCGCATTGCGCTGGTTCTGCTGGCTGTCCAGCCCCAGGGTCCAGGCCAGCGGCCCTGCGGCCGTGTCCACGGCATGAAATTCCAGCAGCAGGCGCCCGCCGTGGGTGTCCGATTCCGAAGGGACGCGCATGGCCATGGGTGCAGTCAGCGGCCGATTGCTGAAATTGTCCATCACATGCTCAACGTCGGCGGCATAAAGCTCCGCTGACAGGTCGGCCAGCGGGCCCCAGTTGGGGCGCTGGTACTTGAGGCGGTAGTTCTTTACCTCGTCAAACGGGGAATCCATGCCGGCACCCGCGTACAGCGCATCCTGGGCCGAGGTCAGTTCGTAGCCCAGTTCCAGCCTTGCTTCGGCAGGCAGGCGCAGGCCCAGCAACAGGTGGCGGGAGTCCTCCGCGTACGCCGACCGGACTTCGTTGCCGTCACCGTCCACGTAGTTGTCCGAGGCGCGGTCTTCGGCCTCGGCCACCAGGTAGTAGGCCCCGTTGCTGTAGCGGGCGGAAACGGCGGCGTCATGATTGAGATCGTTGTCGCTGCCCGACAGGTTGACCGAGCCGGAGAAGCCGTCTTTGCCGGGTTCTGCCTCCCGCTCGAACAGCACCGTGCCGCCGCTGCCCCCGCCGCCGTAACGCAGCGTCTGCACGCCTTTGAGAATGACCACGCGATCGAAGCCGTTGACCGACGCAAAGGAGGCTGGCGGGTCCATCCGATTGGGGCAGCCGCCGTGCACGTAACTGCCGTCGATCAACACGTTGATGCGGTTCTGGCTCTGCCCGCGAATGACGGGCTCGAGTCCGCGTCCACCGAAGCGCCCGATGGCCAGTCCCGGAATGTCACGCAGCAGATCCGCGCCATCTGCCGCGGGACCTGAGTTGCGACGCGTCAGGTCGAGATAGTCGGTGTCGGTGTCCTGGCCGATGCCAAGAATCACAGTGTTCGGCAGTTTGATGGTTCCTTCGCCATCTTCTTGTTCCGATAAATCGGCAGGCCCGGTGGCCCAGGCGGAAGCGCCCACGGCGAGTAAACCAAGCAGCGTGAAGATCCTTTTCATGAGCATAATCTAATATAGAGAAAAGGATGATGGTACCGCCATTCCCACGCGGGCGGAGTAGGGGGATTTCCGGGTGGTTTTGCCGTGGCAAGAGCGTTGACAAACACGGCCCATATCGATAGAGTTCCGCGTCTTTCCCGACCTGTGCCCAGGTGGCGGAATTGGTAGACGCGCTGCGTTCAGGTCGCAGTGGGGGAAACCCCGTGGAGGTTCAAGTCCTCTCCTGGGCACCATTTAGTGATCCCTCCGGGACCACTAAATGGCACACACGAGAAGACCCACCTCCAATTGCACTTCCTCATATTTGTTGTCGCCTGCGTGTTCGATCGCGGATTGGTCGTGGGTGTGTCTGTTTTAGGGTGTGGCCGCGATCGGGTTCAAGTCCTCTCCTGGGCACCATTTAGTGATCCCTCCGGGACCACTAAATGGCACACACGAGAAGACCCACCTCCAATTGCACTTCCTCATATTTG
>JASJDM010000029.1 GCA_030065125.1 Lysobacterales bacterium
ACGCTCGCCTAGCGAGCTGGGGAACGGCCGCTGGCGCGGCCTGGGGAACGCGCGCTCCGCGCGCTGGGACAACACTCCCGCTCTTGGTGAATACCTTCAGGCCAAAGCGAATTCGAAGTCGCCGAGGTGGCCGTATCGGTGACATTGCCGTATGGACCCCAGCGCGAAGCGCGTTCCCCAGGCCGCGTCAGCGGCCGTTTCCCAGCGAGCAGCGCGAGCGTTCCCCTGCACCCGAAGGGTGCGTTCCCCGGCTCGCGCAGCGAGCCTCACGGATGCTGCCCGAACATCCCATCAATATCCAAATTATCGATGAGCGCCGGCTCCCCAAAGAAATTTCCCTGCAGATAATCCACCCCCGCCTCCTTCACCGCGGTCAGGGTGGCGGCGGAGTCCACGTGTTCGGCGATGGTGCCCAGGCCCAGGGCGTGGGCCATGGAGGTGATGGAGTTGACCATGGTGCGGTCCACGTCGTCGTTGACCATGGCCTGCACAAACATGCCGTCAATCTTGATGAAATCCACTGGCAGGTGCTTGAGGTGGGAAAAGGAGCTGAAGCCGGTGCCGAAATCGTCCAGGGCAAAACGGCAGCCCAGCTTCTTCAGCTCCGTCATGAACTTGCGGGCGCTGTGCAGCCGGGCAATCTCGGCGGTTTCCGTGACCTCGAACACCAGCCGGTTCGGATTGATGCGGCGGGATTCGATCACGTCCTTGATCAGGTTCAGTGAATCCGGGTCCTGCAGCGTCACGTTGGAAATGTTGACGGTCAGACAGACGTTGTAGGGCGAGTCCTGGAATTCCTCCAGCCGGGTCAGGGCATTGCGAATCACCCAGAGATCCACCTCCTGGACCATGTTGACCCGCTCGGCCAGTGGCACGAACACGGTGGGCGACACCCACTGACCGTCCTGGGACACCATGCGCAGCAGCAGCTCGAAGATCAGCTCCGGCGCCTCACCGGCGGCCAGCTGCATGGCCGGCGGCTCCTTGCCGTTCTGCTCCAGCAGCTCTGCCCCGGGCATGGCCGAGGCAGGAATGATGGGCTGGGCCAGGAAAACGAACCGGTCGTGGCGGACCGCGTCGCGAAAACGTTCCTCCCAGCCCGACTCCAGCTCACGGGCGGTCCGGGTATCGTCCTCGGACACGTAGATATAGGTTTCGCTGCGGCCTTTCTTCTTGGCGTTTTCGCTGGCCACCCGGGCGCGCTCCAGGGCGTACTCGGCCGACGGCGTCATCCGGCTCAGGATGACCACGCCGATGGCGCCGGCCACGGCGCGTTCGACCCCGTAAAAATCGTAGGTGCTCTCTCGCAGCACGCTTTGAAACGCATCGGCAATGGTAAACAGGTTGGGCAGCTGGATGCCGCAGAGCAGCAGTGCAAACTTGTCTGCCTCCAGCCGGGCCAGCCGGTCGTTGTCCCGCAGCCTTGTTCCCAGCCGGCCAGCCACCTCGGCCAGCACGCGCTCACCCTGGGCTTCACCACCGGAGTCGATAATGTCGTCGAAGCGGTCGATATCCACCTGCAGCAGGGCGTCATATCCGCCGCGCTCCCGCAGCTGCTCCAGGGCCCGCTCCAGGGACTGGGTGAAGGAGCGGCGGTTGGACAGGCCGGTCAGCGGATCGTGGGACACCTCCCACTTCAGCTGCTCCACGGTTTTCCGCTCGGAGATGTCCCGGAACACCACCACCGACCCCTTGCGCTCGGACTCGATGGACAGCGGGAACACCGTGCACTCCACCGGCAGCGGCTTGCCATTCTGGTGCCGGAAAACGGTTTCGTGGCCGGACAGCGACTCTCCGCTCTGGTAACAATGCTCCAGGGCATTGTCCTGTTCCGTCTCTTCGTTGCCCTGGTACTGCAGGGCCGTGGCCGCCGGCGCGGCCACCAGGTCGGACTCGTCCCGGTAACCCAGCAGCCTGATTCCGGTAGGATTGATAAAGGTGATATTGCCGCCCCGGTCCACCCCGTAGACGCCGTCGCCCACGGACCCCAGAATGCCGTTGAGCCGCTGCCGCTCGGCTTCTGCTGATTTGTGGCTCTCGATGCTGCGGGCGATGGACGTCACCCGGGTGACAAACAGCTCCTTGGCCTCGTTCTTGAACATGCATTCGATCGCGCCGGCGTCCAGGCAACGTTTGATGATGGATTCGCGGTAGCTGCCGGTGATGATGGCCAGGGTGGCGTCGGCGCAGTTGGGCAGGGCCCGGATCTTCTCACACAGCTGGGCGCCGGTGCCGTCCGGCAGGTAGTAGTCCAGGATCATCAGGTCGAACTGGCCTTCCGCCGCCATGGCTTCCGCCTCGCCAACGCTGCTGGCGACCTGGACCGGAAAGCCGTTGGCCTCCAGCAACTGACGATAGGCGTAGCGGGCGCTGCGGGAGTCGTCCACGAACAGTACGCTCACCTGCCGGGATTCCGGCGCCACCCGTGGCTCCGGCTCGCTGATCGGCTCGGGCAGCATGCCTCCCAGCATCCCGGGAATCTGGGAAAACCGCTGCCACGGCAGCAGTCCGGTGCTGACACGGCCGGCCGCCCATTTTTCCAGTATGGGGTGTTTGTCGTGGATCACCAGCAGGAAAGGGATGCGCCGCTGCTCTTCGCCGGTCTGCAGGAACTTGAGAATGGGCTTGATGGGGTTGGCGACCTTGGGCGGCACCCCCAGCACTACGGCGTCATAGGGTTTGTTGCGCTTGCGGGCGTCTTTCAGCAGGTCCAGCGCGTCCTGAAAATCGTGGCATACCGACGTCATGCCGTAGCCACCGGCACTCAGCGTACGCACCAGTAGATTCGACAGCGTCGACGACTGCTCGATGACCAGTAAACCCTGCAAGACAGCTCCCCAGGAAAAGCTCCTGCCCGCATCCTACCGGGCGTTTGACAGACCGGCAAGCAATGGTAAAGTCCGCCGAATGCCCTTCCCCGCGACACGAATGCGGCGTATGCGCCGTGACCCGTTCAGCCGTCGTCTCATGCGCGAAACACGCCTCAGCACGGACGACCTGATCTACCCGATTTTTGTTCGAGAAGGCGAGAATCAGCGCGAGCCGGTTCCGTCCATGCCCGGAGTGTTCCGGCTCAGTGTGGACCTGCTGCAACAGGAAGCGGAAGAACTGGTGGCCCTTGGCATCCCTGCGGTGGCCATATTCCCGGTGACCCCCGCGGACGTAAAAACAGACGGCGCGGAAGAAGCCTACAATCCTGACGGGCTGGCACAGCGGGCGGTGCGGGCGCTGAAGGCGGCGCAGCCGGAGCTGGGGGTCATCACCGACGTGGCCCTGGACCCGTTCACCAGCCATGGACAGGACGGCCTGGTGGACGACCAGGGCTACGTGGTCAACGATGAGACCGTGGACGTGCTGGTGCGTCAGGCCCTGTCCCATGCCGGGGCCGGTGCCGACGTGGTGGCGCCCTCGGACATGATGGACGGACGCATCGGTGCCATCCGCGATGCACTGGAGCAGGGCGGCTTCCGCAACGTCCGGATCCTGGCCTACTCGGCCAAGTATGCATCCAGCTTCTACGGACCATTTCGTGACGCCGTAGGCTCCGCCGGCAACCTGGCCGGGGGCGACAAGTACAGCTACCAGATGGACCCGGCCAACGCCGACGAAGCCTTGCGGGAAATCGAGCTGGACCTGGAAGAAGGCGCGGACATGATCATGGTCAAACCCGGCATGCCCTACCTGGATATCGTGCGCCTGGCCAAAGATACCTTTGGCGCCCCCACCTTTGTCTACCAGGTCAGCGGGGAATACGCCATGCTGGCCGCCGCGGCCGACAAGGGCTGGCTCAACGGCAAGGCAGTGATCATGGAATCACTGAGCTGCATCAAGCGCGCCGGGGCCGACGGCATTCTCAGCTACTACGCCAAGCAAGCCGCTCAGTGGCTGGCGGAGGATTGAGCCCGGGCCCCGATCGCTACGCGGTGCTGGGGCATCCCATCGCCCACAGTCTGTCACCGGAGATCCACCACGCTTTCGCCCGCGCCACCGGCGAGTCCATTTCCTACCAGGCGATCGACGTCAGTCCAGAACGGTTCGACGATTTCTGGCGTCATGGCGAGGGCCGCGAGCTGCGCGGCGCCAACATCACCCTGCCCCTCAAGGTCCTGGCCCGTGATCTGGCGGACAGGCTCAGCCCGGCAGCCCGGGAAACCGGCTCGGTCAACACGCTGATTCCGATCCGCAACGGCTGGTACGGCGATACCACCGACGGCATTGGGCTAATCCGGGACCTGGACCGCCTGGGCTGGTCTCTGGCCGCACGCCGGATTCTGATCATCGGGGCTGGCGGCGCCGGCCGCGGCATTGCTTTTCCGGTGGCCCGGTCTGGTCCCCGGGAGCTGGTCATCGCCAACCGGACCGCGGACCGGGCACAGCAACTCGCTGACGACCTGGGGCGCACCGGGCTGACGGCCCGTGGCTGCGGGCTGGATGAGCTGCAGAACCTGGAGCCGGTTGACGGCCTGCTGCACGCCAGCGCCGCCGGGCACGGCGGTCAGCTGCAGCTGCCCGTATCACTGCTGCAGGTCCGGACCTGGTGCTACGACCTGAGCTATGGCGAGGCCGCCCAGCCCTTCATGCGCTGGGCGCGCGAGGCCGGCGCGACCCGTGTCAGCGACGGCCTGGGCATGCTGGTGGAACAGGCGGCCGAGTCGTTTTTCCTGTGGCGGGGGGTCCGTCCCGAGACGGCCCCCGTACTGGCCATGCTTCTGGCCATGCTGCGGGACCGCTCAGGCTGACAGACAGCTTCCAAGGGCATCCAGTACCCGGTCCACTTTTTCCGGCCGCGAGCTTTCACCCATCAGGCCGATGCGCCAGATACGCCCGGCCAGGGCACCCAGGCCGGCACCAATCTCGATATCAAACTCGTTCAGCAGGCGCGAACGCACCCGGGCTTCATCCACCCCCTCGGGCACCGTGATGGCATTGAGCTGGGGCAGGCGCGCGGATGGCTCCACCAGCAGCTTCAGTCCCATCTTGTCCAGTCCCGCCGCCAGCCGCAGGTGATTGGCCTGATGGCGCTCCCAGGAATCTGGCAGGCCCTCTTCGCACAGGATGGTCAGCGCCTCATGCAGGCCGTAAAGGGCGTTGATTGGCGCGGTGTGGTGATAGGACCGGCCGCCCTCACCGTCCCAGTACCCCATGACCAGGTTGAGGTCCATAAACCAGCTCTGCACCGGGTGGGTGCGATTGCGGATGGTCTCGGTGGCCCGCTCGCTGAAGGTGACCGGCGAGATACCAGGGGGGCAGGACAGACACTTCTGGGAACCGGAATAGACCGCATCGGCCTGCCACCGGTCCACCTCCAGGGGAATACCGCCCAGGGCAGTCACCGCATCGACAATGCTCAAGACTTCGTGTTCCCGGGCCAGGGCGCACAGCGCCTGGGCGTCAGATTTCACCCCGGTGGAGGTTTCGGCATGCACGAACGCCAGTACCTTGGCCTCGGGATGGGCTTGCAGCGCCGCCCGGGCCTGGTCGAGGTCAACTGCCGTGCCCCATTCGTTTTCCACCATGACCGGCCTGGCGCCGCAGCGCTCGACGTTTTCCCGCATGCGCCCACCGAACACGCCGTTCTGGCAGACCACCACGGTGTCGCCAGGCTCCACCAGGTTGACGAAGCAGGTTTCCATGCCAACGGAGCCGGGACCCGACAGCGGGATGGTGAGAGCGTTTTGGGTGCGAAACGCCTGGCGCAGCAGCTCCTTCAGCTCGTCCATCATGGCGGTGAACTGGGGATCCAGGTGGCCAATGGTGGGCCGGCCCATGGCCTCCAGCACCCGGGGATGCACGTCCGAGGGACCGGGGCCCAGCAGCAGGCGCGGACGCGGTTTGAAAGTTGGCATGGCTTACCTCATGTAATCATTCTTGACAGCTATATAGTGTCGCGCCGAGTAGTGCAGGTTTTCGATTTCGGATTGTCCCAATTCCCGGGCCTCGGTGGCCGGATTTCCGCGCCACAGGGTGCGCGGCGGGAGCTGTTTCCCCGGTGCCAGCAGAGCGCCCGCGCCGACCAGGCACTCCTCGCCAATCACAACGTCATCCATGACCACCGCACCCATCCCCACCAGGCAATGATTGCCCACGGTACAGGCGTGCAGCACGGCGCGGTGGCCAACGGTGACGCCCTGGCCGATAATCAGCGCGCGGCCACCGGGGGTAAACGGGCCATCGTGGGTGACATGCAGGACCGCGCCATCCTGGATGTTACTGCCGGCACCGATAATGATCTGCTCCACGTCACCACGGACCACGGCGCCGGGCCAGATCGATGCATCCGGGCCCACGGTGACCCGTCCGATGACACAGGCGTCCGGATCGATGTAGGCGGTTGGGTCAATGGTCGGGTGATGCCCGAGATAGGATCGAATAGTCAAAACAGGGTCGCGCCAAAAAGGATGCGAGTTTAGCAATGGACATGAGAACCGAGAAGATCAACCCTCTGCTGGTATACCACCAGCTGCCACCGTTCAGCGAGATCCAGCCGAGCCACGTGGTTCCGGCCGTGGAGGCGCTGATTCAGCACTGCCGTGAAGGTCTGGCGCAAACGGAAACCTCGGACGGCGCCATCGACTGGGACAGCCTGGTGGGGCGCGAGGAACAGCTGCTGGACGAACTGTCCCGGGCCTGGCAGCCGGTCAGCCACCTGCACAACGTCAACGCCACAGAGGCCTGGCGGGAAGCCTACGCCGAAGCCGTGGTGATGCTGACCGACTTCTACACGGAGCTGTCCCAGGACACCGATCGCTACCGGGCCTACCAGGCGCTGCGGCAGTCCGATCAGTTCGATCGGCTCGGCCCGGTGCGCCAGCGACTGATTGAGAACACCCTGCGGGATTTTCACCTGGCGGGCGTCGACCTGCCGGCTGATGAGAAACAGCAGTATCGCGAGCTCATGCGGGAGCTGACCGAACTCGGCACCCGGTTCCAGCAAAACCTGCAGGACGCCACCGAGGCCTGGGACCTGACCTTCGAAGACCCATCGGCGCTGGCTGGCCTGCCGGATAACGAGCTGGAGCAGTGCCGGGACCGCGCGCGCCAGGTGGAATCTGAGGGATACCGGATCACGCTGGATTTTCCCAGCTACCACGCGGTGCTGACCTACGCCGACGACCGTGACCTGCGCGAACAGGTTTACCGGGCGTACAACACCCGGGCGTCGGACCAGGGACCCCACGCTGGCCAGTGGGACAACCGGCAGATCCTCGGTCAGATCCTTGAGCTGCGCCAGCGCCTGGCCCGGGTGGTGGGTTTCGACAATTATGCCCACTACTCCCTGGCCACCAAGATGGCGCCGGACCCGGCTGCCGCCGAGGGTTTTCTACGCCGGCTGGCGGACATGGCGAGGCCCCGGGCCCGGGATGAGATGCAGGCCCTGGCAGCCTATGCCGGGCAACAGGGGGCCCCACTGCCGCTGCAGGCCTGGGACCTGCCCTACTGGTCCGAAAAACTGCGCAAAGCGGAATTTGACGTCAGCGAGGACGAGCTGCGGCCTTACTTTCCCCTGCCCCGAGCCATTGAAGGCCTGATGGCAGTGAGCGGTGAGCTGTTTGGTATCACATTCAGACGGCGCGACGACGTCGACGTGTGGCATCCCGATGTCTCGTTTTTCGAGCTGCTCAACGCTGACGGCCAGGTGCAGGCCGGCTTGTACCTGGACCTGTACGCGCGCAGCGGCAAACGCGGCGGTGCCTGGATGGCGGACTGCCGCTGCTACCTGTCCCTGGCCGACGGCGGCGTGCAGAAACCCATTGCCTTCCTGAACTGCAATTTTGGCCCGGCCACCCCGGAGCGCCCTTCCCTGCTGTCTCACCGGGACCTGACTACCCTGTTTCACGAATTCGGCCACGGACTGCACCACATGCTGACCCGGATCGAACACCCTGCCATCGGGGGGATTTCCGGGGTTGAGTGGGACGCGGTGGAGCTGCCCAGCCAGTTCCTTGAGAACTGGTGCTGGGAACGGGCGGCCCTGGACCGGTTCGCCCACCATATCGACAGCGGTGATGCCCTGCCCGATGCCCTGCTGGAGCGGATGCTGGCGGCACGGCATTTCCAGAGCGGCATGTTCCTGTGCCGCCAGCTGGAGTTCGGCCTCACCGACCTGCGGCTGCACGTGGAGGTCGATGGCGGAGATCCAGCCGGCGTGGAGCGTGTCGAGCAACAGGTGCGGGACCAGGTGGCGGTCGTGCCCTACCCCCCCGAAAACCGTTTCCTCAATGGGTTTGCCCACCTGTTTTCGGGCGGCTATGCGGCCGGATACTACAGCTACCTGTGGGCCGAGCAGCTGGCAGCGGATGCCTTCAGCCGGTTCCAGGATGAGGGCGTGATGAATCCCGAAACCGGCGCAGCCTTTCGTCGCGAGGTCCTGGAAGCCGGCGGGTCCCGCCCGGCCCTGGATTCTTTTGTTGCCTTCCGCGGCCACGAGCCCCGGATCGAACCCCTGTTGAGAAGCTACGGCATATGAAGATCGCAAGCTGGAACGTCAATTCCCTCAAGGTGCGCCTGCCCCAGGTGCTGGAGTGGTGCGAGCAGGAACAGCCCGATGTGCTGGCCCTGCAGGAAACCAAGCTCACGGACGAAAACTTCCCGGTGTCCGAGATTGAAGAAGCCGGTTACCAGGTCGCCTTTTCCGGCCAGAAGACCTACAACGGCGTGGCGGTGCTGGCCCGGGATTCCATCAGCGATGTGATCACCGACATTCCCGGACTGGAAGACGAACAGCGCCGCATCCTGGCGGTGACCGTGGGAGACCTGCGCATCGTCAACCTCTACGTGGTCAACGGCAAGGAAGTGGGCAGCGACAAGTACGACTACAAGCTGCACTGGTTGGACAAGGTGACGGAATACCTGGCCGACCAGGTCGCCGGCAACCCGCTCACGGTGGTGCTGGGAGACTTCAACATCGCGCCGGACGACCGGGACGTCTATGACCCCAAGCGCTGGCACGAGAAGATCCTGTGCTCAACCCCGGAGCGGGACGCCCTGTTCCGCATCATGGACTTGGGCTTCGACGACAGTTTCCGCATCCACCACGAGGACGGCGGCATCTTCTCCTGGTGGGACTACCGCATGGGCGGCTTCCAGCGCGGGCTGGGCCTGCGCATCGACCTGATCCTGACCAGCCACGAGCTGTCCCCCCAGTGCACCTCGGCCTACGTGGACCCGGTGCCGCGCCAGTGGGAGCGGCCGTCTGACCACACGCCCGTGGTGGCGGAGCTGGACGTCTAGCCTGGATTATCCGGCCTGGCGGCCGGTTCGTTCTTCCACCCGCCGGATCAGACCACGCAGCATGGACACCTCGTCGGACTGCAGCCCGGCCCGGTTGGCGATGGCCAGGAAGCGCAGCATCAGGTGATCCGGGTCGCGCTTGGGAAAATCCAGCCCCACCAGCATGTCCCGGCAGTGTGCCATCAGTGCGTCGATTTCCTTGCGGGTGGCGCCGTCCTCGTCCTGGGATACCTCTTGGGTGTCGGCCTCGATGTCACGCCGGGCCTGGAAAATCTCCCAGGCATAGACCTGCACCGCGTGGGACAGGTTGAGGCTGCGGTAGTCAGCGTGGGTGGGTATGTAGCTGCGGTACTGGCAGCGGTAAAGCTCGTCGCTGGTCAGCCCGCTGGGCTCCGGCCCGAACACCAGTGCGGCCGGGCCGGAATGACCGGCCAGTTTTGTGGCCGTCTCCTCGCAATCCAGCTCGGGCCAGCTGACTGAGCGGCTGCGGGCCGAGGTGCCGATCACCAGCGAACAGTCGGCGATAGCGCTGTCCAGGTCTGGCACCACCTTGACCTGTTCCAGCAGCGGTGCAGTGTCCGCCGCCATGGCCCGGGCCTTGCCGTCGGGAAACTGCTCCGGAGCCACCAGCCAGAGGTCTTCGAAGCCCAGTGTCACCAGGGCCCTCAGTGACGCCCCGATGTTGCCGGGGTGATGGGTGCGGACCAGGACAAATCGGATATTCACGGAGTCAGCTGGACCGGGGGCTGGGAAGCCGACTTGGTGCCGGGCAGGGGTCGGGTGCCTCCACCGTAATAGGAAAACACCAGGGACAGCTTGACCCGGTCACTGGAGTTGCGGGACGCCGCGTGGAAAACCCGGGCGTTGAAGAACAGCACGTCACCGGGATCCAGGTCCGCCTGGACCGCCGCCTCCAGCGCCGCCGCGTTGGCCGGGTGGTCCATGCGCAGGAACTGGGCCTGGTCCACCTGGTCCGGCTGCAGGTCCCAGCGATGAGAACCCGGGATGATCGTCATGCCGCCGTTTTCCGGGACTTCCCGGCCCAGGGCCAGCCAGGCGTTGACCAGGAATGGCGGTTCGAACGACCAGTAGCGGGTATCCCGGTGCCACAGGGTGTCCGAAGAGTAGCGCGGAAACTTGGTCATCAGGCAGTTGTGGTGGCTTTGGCACAGCATTACCCGGGGGGATTCCAACAGTTCTGCGACCCGGCCGACCACCGCCGGGCTGCGTGCCCACGCCTGAAAAGCGCCACCCCGGGCAAATGCCTGCAGCAGCCGGCGGGGCGTGTTGCCGCCCTCGTCCTGCTGATCCTGGGGCGCCCCGGGATAGCCCACGTCAGACTCCAGCTCCAGGGGGCGCGGCTCCAGGCCCAGGGCCTGCTCTGCCTGGGCCCGAATGGCGCCCAGCTGGTCCGCAGTGGCCAGCCCCGGAACCACCAGGTAGCCGCTCTGGCGAAAGGTGTCTAGCTGTTCGCTGGAAAAATGCATGAAATTGATTGTACTATGCAACTATATATATGCTGTTTACAACTAAATGAACGAACGCACTACAGCCCTGGTGGACCGGCTGCGTGCCGCCGCCCGCCAGATGGTCCGTGAGTTTCAGGCCATCGACGGCAGCGGCATTGTACCGGGGATCAGCCTGTCCGAGTGTCACTTCCTGATGGAGCTGGACGCCCGGGGCGTATCCACCACGTCGCAGCTGGCCGACGTGATGCTGCTGGAGAAGTCTACCGTCAGCCGGCTGGCCTCCCGACTCTCATCCAGCGGACTGCTGGAGTCCGCCGGCGCCAGCAGCGATCGGCGCCAGCGCCCCCTCAGATTGACCGAAGCCGGGCACCGGAGAGTCAGTGAGATCCACGGCAAGGCCGAGAGCCAGGTGCGCCGGGCCCTGGACTTCGTCCCCGACGCAGAGCGTGAATCATTGTTATCGGGCCTGGAGCGATACGCCAAGGCCCTGGGCTACGCCCGCCAGAGCGGTCAGTTCCGCATGCGGCCCATCCGCCCCGAAGATGACGCCGCGGTATCGCGGATCATCATCGACGTGATGACCGAGTTTGGCGCCGTGGGCAGTGGCTACTCCATTGAAGACGAGGAGGTCCGCGCCATGTCCGCCGCCTATGCCGCCCCGGGCTCGGCCTACTACGTGGTGGAACGCGACGGCGATATCCTGGGTGGCGGCGGCATTGGGCCCCTGGCCAACGGCGAGCCCGGCACCTGCGAGCTGAAAAAGATGTACTTCCGCGAGGCCCTGCGGGGTACCGGCATGGGCCTGCAGCTGCTGCGGCACTGCCTGCATTCCGCCAGGCTGCTGGGCTACCGCCAGGTCTACCTGGAAACCCTGGACGCCATGCACGCGGCGCGCCGGCTGTATCGCAAGCTGGGATTCACGGACCTGGAACAGCCCATGGGCGATACCGGGCACTTTGGCTGCAACCGGTGGATGATCCTGGATCTGGAATGAATCTGACCGCGACATTGCGCCACCGACTGGCGCAGACCGAAGACATCCCGGCTATCGAAGAATTGATGCGGCTGGCCATCGCCGAAAACATGAAGCCTTTTCTTGGTCCGGAGGAGATTGAGGCTGCCAAAGAAACCATGGGCGTGGACCAGACGCTGATCGAAGACCAGACCTATTTCGTGATCGAAGCCAGAACCGATGCCGGCACGGTGATGGTGGGTTGTGGGGGGTGGGGCAAGCGAAAAACCCTTTACGGCGGCAACCACACGGTGGGCCGGGACGACAGCCTGTCTGATCCCACCGTGGATGCAGCTCGAATCCGAGCCATGTATACCCACCCGGACTGGAGCCGCCGGGGCATTGGCACGTTGCTGCTGGAACTCGGCGAGGCCGCTGCACGGGAGGCAGGTTTCAAAACCATCGAACTGGGCTCAACCATTCCCGGTGAGCCGTTTTACCTGGCCCGGGGCTTTGTTGAGCTCAGCCGCGTGACCCATACGGGGCGGAACGGCGCGCCCAACGTGGTCATCAAGATGACCAAGGGCCTTTAGACAGGCCAGAGCTGGATGACATCAGTTGTTGAATGAACTGGGCAGCAGGTTCAGCTCCCCGCTGGCTTCCTTGCGCCTCAATTCATCGAGCTGGCCGGCCATATCCGCCTTGATTTCGTCCACCAGTGCCCGGAATTCAGGCTCGTTACGGATCGGCTCCATGGACAGGTCTTTTTCGAGGAAATACCACCAGTACACCCGATGCGGGAGATGTAGGTCAGCAGGTCGTCGTGCACCCCGTCCACGAAAAACGCGTCTTCCTGGCGGGCGCTGCGGTGGGCGAAGGGCAGCACCGCGATGGAAGGGTCACCCGACGGACGCGTTACCGCGGTAACGTCGTCCTTCCCGGCGAACCGGTCCAGCCCAAGATAGCCCAGCACCAGGACCGGCGCCCCGGCAAACAGGTAGACCAGGCCTCTGTTTGAGCCGGCTTCGCGTGGCTCATCGGCGGGCTCCCTTTCTGCTGCCTCGCCGACCGCCACCAGCAGCCGATAGCCGTGTCCGCGCACCAGTGCGATGTACCGCGGCTCCTGGGGATCGTCCCCCAGGGCAGCCCGCACCATTTCCACCCGCTTGGTCACCGTTTCCTTGTTGACCACCTTGCCGGACCAGACCTCGTCCATAAGCTGATCGATGGACATCACATCCGGCGCGTGGCGGGTCAGGGCCAGCAGCAGGTCGAAGGACAGCAGTCGAACGTCGAACTAGCGGATGCCGCCGAACCCAGCGCGGCGTGAGCGGAGGGGCCATACCTTAACCCGCTGATTATTCGAGGTCTTCGCGAAAGTTTCGTGCTTTTTTCGCCCAGTCTTCAGGCACTTCCCGCTGCAGTTCTCCAGTCTGTAATCCGTGGCTCGGGAACGACCACAACACAACTGGAAATCTACGGAGAAGGTTATGAACAAACGACAAACAGCACTATCAGCACTCCTCGTCGCCTCAATGTTCGCCGGGCCGGCTTTCGCGGGCAAAGCCTGCAAGACCAGGGACATCGCCGGCAAGTGGATTTTCGCCACGGGCATTGGGGAGCTGTTGCCGCCTGATACGGGCATCACCGCGCTGGGTACCATGAATATCACGCGCGGCGGTGAGGTTTCGGGGAAGTTCGACGCCACCATTGCGGGCTTCGAATTTATCCCGGAGGTGCTGTATGAAGGCACCGTCACGGTCAATCCGGACTGCACCGGCACGCTGACCTTTATCACCTCAGCGCCCTCGGAACGAACCGACAGTATCGCCATCGTCAACCGGCGCCAGATGCTGGGCATGTCCCAGGATCCGACTAACCCGTGGACCTACCAGGTACTGCGGCTGACCGGTGGTGCGGTTGGGGTCCGGGATGACGATTGATCGTTGACGGGAGAGTGTGATCGAAGCTTTTTGGCACAGGGATGTGCCAACGGCCGGAGGCCGTAAGCGAAGCAAAACCACGCTTTTGCGCAGCGCCCGCGAGCCGGGCAGGAAGCCCGGTCTCGCGGATCAACTAACGATAAATCACCCCCGGCAACCACGTCACCAATCCCGGCACCAACGCCACCAGCAGCAGCACCATCAACTGCACCACGATGAATGGAATGACGCCCCGGTAGATGTCCCGGGTCGCCACCGAGTCTTTGGCCACGCCGCGCAGGTAGAACAGCGCAAAACCAAATGGCGGGGTCAGGAAAGAGGTCTGCAGGTTCAGGGCGATGAGGATGCCCAGCCAGATGGGATCGATACCCATGGCCAGAAGGACGGGGCCGATGATGGGCACCACCACGAAGGTAATCTCGATGAAGTCCAGCACGAAGCCCAGCAGGAACATCAGCAGCATCACCGCCACCAGTGCGCCGACGGTGCCGCCGGGCAGGTTGTTGAGCAGCTCGTGCACCGCCTCGTCGCCGCCGAAGCCCCGGAATACCAGGGAAAACACCGCTGCACCGATCAGGATCAGGAATACCATGGAGCTGACCTGGACGGTGCTGCGCATGGTGTCCAGCAGTTTCTCGTAGGAAAACTGGCCCTGGACCAGTGCCAGCACCAGGGCGCCAACCGCGCCAACGCCCGCCGCCTCGGTGGGGGTTGCGATGCCGCCCAGGATGGATCCCAGCACCAGCACGATCAGCAGCAGGGGCGGCAGCATGGCCAGCAGCAGCCGGGACACCGACACATGCTCATCATGATCTACGCGGCGCGGCACCCGCTCGGGTTGCAGCATGGCCACGCCCAGGATGTAAATCACGTAACCCAGCACCAGGATCAGGCCGGGCACGATGGCGCCGGCAAACAGGTCACCCACCGACACCGTGTCCGGAGAAAAAATCCCCAGGTCCCGCTGGGCCTGCTGGTAGGCGTTGGATATCACGTCGCCCAGCAGCACCAGCACGATGGACGGCGGAATGATCTGCCCCAGGGTGCCGGCGGCGCAGATTGTCCCGCAGGCGATGCGCGGGTCGTACTGGTTGCGCAGCATGGTGGGCAGAGACATCAGCCCCATGGTGACCACCGTGGCACCGACAATCCCGGTACTGGCAGCCATCAGCATGCCCACCAGCAGCACCGACACGCCCAGGCCGCCGCTGAGCCTGGAGAACACCACAGCCATGGATTCCAGCAGGTTCTCCGCCAGCCGCGACCGCTCCAGGGTCACCCCCATGAACACGAACAATGGCACCGCGATCAGGGTCTCGTTGGTCATGATGCCGTAGATGCGGTTGGGCACGGCTTCCAGGAAGGCCGGATCGAACACGCCCGCCAGGGCGCCGACTGCGGCGAACAGCAGTGAGACCCCCGCCAGGGTGAATGCCACCGGAAATCCCAGCATCAGCGCGGCGCATACCGCCGCGAACAACGCCAGCGCCAGCCACGCCCCCATCCCTCAACCCTCCCGCAGCCGGCGCAGACTGGACAGCGCCAGGGCAACGCCCTGGAGGATCAGGGAAACACAGAACAGCGGGATCAGGGTTTTCAGCAGGTAAACCCAGGGCAGGCCACCGGCTTCCCGGGATGCCTCTCCGTGGCCGTCGTTGGCAGTCCAGGATGCAACCACGTAATCCAGGGAGGTCCACAGGATAAAGCCGCAGGTGGGCAACAGCAGCAGCAGGACCCCCAGGAGGTTGACCCAGGCCTGGCGGCGCGGCGGAAAGCGATGATAGAAAATATCCACCCGCACGTGCTGGTCCAGCTTCAGGGTGTAGCCCGCGCCCAGCAGGAACACGATGGCGTGCATGTAGGTGACCGACTCCTGCACCGCCACGGAGCCGGCATTAAAACCGTAGCGGGCCAGCACGATGCCGAAGGTCACCAGCACCATGGCCAGGGTCAGCCAGGCGACCAGTCGCCCGGTGGTCTCGCTGATGGTTTCTAGGGTGCGAATCAAGCTGAGTCTTGTCTCCCTGCCTCCTGCCGGGATGCTCTCACGTTTCCCGGGCGATGAACACCGGGCGAACGTTCCATGGCCAGCAGCGCTGGCCGCGGCTATTATCTCGTCACCAGACAGGGGCTCGGAGAGTCAAGCATGCCTATTGCCGGGGTTGTCAGCAGAGTTGCGGCCGCCATGCTGCTGGCTGTCGCATGGGTGGTCCCCTGCGCGCTGGCCGAAGACGACCTGCAGCGCCTCCGGTACATTGGCTACGCCTACGACGTCAAAAGCGGTGAGCTGCTGTACCAGGAACAGCATACCCAGCAGCTGCGCGGCGAGCTGCCCGTTTCACTGGACACGGTTTACCGGGGCCCTGACGGTGAACCCTTTGCCCAGCGCCAGGTGACCTACGGTGACACCCCGTCCCAGCCGGTATTCGAGTTTGTCGACGACCGCCGCAGTTATGCCGAAGGCTCCTACCTGGATTCCGGCGAGCGCGTGGTGTTCAAGCGCAAGCAGCGTGACGTTGAACAGGCCAAGGTCAAGTTCGGCCGTCGGCCCATGGTGATCGACGCCGGGTTCGACCGCTTCATCCTGGAACGATGGGAGCAGCTGCAGAAAGGCAAGACGGTCAAGTTCGATTTCCTCAACGCCGCCCGCCTGGGGTCCATCGCGTTTCGCATTCGCAAGACTGGTGATCGCCAGACCGAGTACGGAGACGCCACGGATTTCGAGATGGACATCAGCAATTTCCTCCTGCGGATGCTGCTGGACCCGATCAAGATCTGCTATCTCAACCAGGACAAGTCCCTGTACCAGTACAAGGGCATTTCCAACATCAAGGGGCCCGACAACAAGAACTACGTGGTGCGCATCGAGTACCCGCGGGACCAGCGCAGTCTCGGCACCGTCGAAGAGGCCCCGGCGGAGTTAGCTGAATAGATCAACGTAGCGTCGCCCGATGTTGCGCCAGTCCAGGGTCTCCACAAACCGGTTGGCCTGTTCCACCAGCGCCGTCCGCCGCGCCGGGTTTTCCAGTAGCTCCGCCACCACCTCGGCCATGCGGCCCAGATCATCCTCGATGATCAGCTCCTGCCCGCTGTGTACCGGGATGCCCTCCACCCCCTTGGTGGTGATGACCACCGGCACCCCGGCGGCAAAGTAGTCCAGCACCTTCATACGGGTGCCACCACCCTCCTGCAAGGGCACCACCGCCAGGTCACAGTCCTTGAGATAGGGCGCCACGCTGGCAACCGGACCGGTGAAGTGAAGCCGGGGATGCAGCTTGCGCCGGGGCGGCTCCGGGCCGATGGCCAGCACCTGGCAATCCAGTCCGCGCTGTTGCCAGGCGGGCAGCAGCTGGCTGGCCACCAGGGAGATGGCCTCCAGGTTGGGCCGGTAGCCGTACTGGCCGTGGAACACCACCACGAAATCGCAGTCGCCCAGGCCGAACTCGGCCCGCACGTTCACGGCCTCCACCGAGCGGGACTGGTCCAGTTCAACGCCGTGGGGAATCACGGTCAGCAGGTGCGGCGCCACACCGTCCCGCTCCAGGGTATCCGCATCGGGCTGGGATACAGTCACCACCGCGTCACACTGGTTGGCCAGGCCGATCTCCACGCCGCGCAGAAAGCCGGACGCAGGGCTGCCGGCAACCCCCGGGTACTGCTGTTCGATGCGCTGATACTCCACGTTGTGTTCCACCATCATGGCGCTGCCGCCCAGCAGGTTGCGGGCCAGGATGCAGGGCCGGGCGTAGGCGGGGAACTCGGCGTGAAATACCTCCACGGATTCAGCCAGGGACAGGTACAGGCTGCGCAGTACGAATCCCCGGTCCACCATGGGACGGTACATACCCAGTTCGTTGACGGGCAGGCCCAGGGCGCGCAGCCGGGCGTTGCCGAGGAAGGCCGGCAAGCGCAGCAGGCGCAGCCAGGCAGGGTAGGGCAGTTCCCGGTGCTGGCCGTTTTCGAACAGGTGAAACCGGCGCGGGTCATCGGTTACTACCGCCACGGTGCCCACTTCCCGGGACACGGCCTCGGCGCTGCGCACGATTTTCACCGCCGCGCCGTGGTTGGCAGGGAACAGGTCGCTGCGGGTCACCATGACCCAGCGCACGCCCCGGCGTTGGCACAGCGGCCGCATGATCCGACAGATGCCGCGCCAGAATGCGTCCCCACCCCGGCGTTTGAGACTGTCCCAAAGCACGCCACCCGTGGCCCGGGGCGGGGCAGCGGCGCCCGGCGACGGGACGGGGCTGGTGCCGACCACCGCCGGCCGCAGCTTCACCCGGGTCGGGTTGTCCAGGTAGCGGCCCAGGGGCGCAAAATTTTGCGCCCGGTCATAGTGGCAGCGGGCCAGCTGCAGGGCATTGTCCGACAGGCCCCGGTAGCGGCCCGGCGATTCCATCAGCATGGGCACGATGCGGCGGATGGTGTCAGCCAGTTCGCCGGGGCTGGAGACCACCCAGCCAGCATCGGCCTCGCGAATGGCCGGCGCCAGGTCAATGTAGTCGTTGACGATGACCGGCAGGCCATGACGCAGGTATTCCATCAGCCGGAAGCTGCGGCTGAACTGGCGCTCCACGTTAGGCTGGGCCAGCTCCAGTCCAACGTGGCTGCGGCCCAGCACGGCTTCGAATTCGGAATAGGGCAGCAGCTCGTCTACCCGATCAGGATCCCGGGAAAGCCGGGTCAGCCGGGCGGCACCGGACTGGTGGTCCAGCACCCCGTTGACCGCATCCAGGTAAGCCTGATCCTGGCGCCAGGGCCAGTTGACGCCGCCGGCAATCAGCTCCACCGTCTCGCCCGGGTCCAGCCGGGGCCCGACGTCGGCCACCTCACCTGTCAGCGGTACTACGTCCACCGGCAGCCGTTCCGACAGGTCGAAGCCGGCCATCATCAGGAACCCAACCTGCAGGTCGCGCTGGCGCTGGTTGCCCACCAGGAAGTGGTCGGCCCGCCGCAACAGCTGCGTCATGCGGGCCAGGGCCTCATGCAGGCTGCGGGGCTCGTACACCGACTCCAGGATCCGGGGCGCTACCAGGTCCGCAATCACCGGCAGCTGGAGGCGATCGGGCAGGTCGGCCAGGAGGTCCCACAGGCCCACCAGCAGTGCGTCCGGAGACAGCCTGCTGAGCAGTTGCTCCAGTTCGGCTGGATCCCGGTAAACCGAGCAGTCGGCCGACTCATCGGCAGCACTGGCCGGAGCCACCAGATGCAGCTCATCGCCCCTCCCGCCCAGCCAGGTTTTCAGCTCAGCCGCCCGCTGGTCGCTGCCGCTGATGGGGCCGCTGCGGTCCAGCGGCCGGGCATGGCCCAGGTAGACCAGCTTCACCGGTTGTCCTCCGCCATACGTTTCGCCAGGCGCTTGAGAAACACCTCCAGCTCCCGGGTCAGCTGGGCGTCACCCTGCTGCCGGGCGGCCGACAGTCCCGATTGGTAGGCCTCCCGGGCCGCCTGCAGCATCCCCGCGCCCTCCCGGGCCTTGCCCAGGAATTTCCACGCAGCCGAGTAGCCCGGATTCTGCTGCACGCTGCGCTCCAGGTGTTCCACGGCCTGGGCGTAGTCCTCGCGCTCCAGCCAGGCCTGGCCCAGGGTCAGGCGCAGCAGGGCATTGTCCTGGCCGCCGTCCAGAAGCGCCTGGAATCGGTTCAGCGTGGAATCATCCATGGCCTGAATATTCGAAACTCATGGATTATTCAGGCCAGTCTCAATCCCGCCAGAAGGCCGGCGAAAACAGCACCAGCAGGGTGAACAGCTCCAGCCGGCCCATCACCATGGCCAGGCTGAGAAACCACTTGGCCGGGTCAGCCAGGTCCGCGTAGTGGGGTCCTGCCTGGCCCAGTGCGGGGCCCAGGTTGTTCATGCACGACAGCACTGCCGACACCGCGGTGACCAGGTCCAGGCCGAAAGCCGCCAGGATCATGGACAGCACGATGAAACACAGCACGTATACCGAAAAGAAGCCCCACACCGACTGGATGACCTTTTCCGAAGCGCTGCGGTTGCCCAGCTTGATGGGGGTCATGGCATTGGGGTGGACCAGGCGGGTGATTTCCCGCACGCCCTGCTTGTACAGCAGGATGATGCGGATTACCTTCATGCCGCCGCCGGTGGAGCCGGCGCACGCGCCCACGCAGCTGAGCAGCAGCAGCAGCAGCGGCAGGGTACCCGGCCACAGGTAGTAGCTGTCGGTGCCAAAACCGGTGGTGGTGCCGATGGAGATCACCTGGAACATGCCGTAGCGCACGGCCTCCGGCACGCTGTCGTAGGTACCGCTGGTCCACAGCATCCAGCTGCAGACCACCACGGCGGCGATCAGGATGCTGATGAACGCCTTTAACTCCGGGTCGCCCTTATAGCCGGACATACTGGCCTGGCGCCAGGCCAGGAAGTGCAGGGCATAGTTGATGCCGGAGATAAACATGAACAGCATGCAGATTGCTTCGATCACGGGGCTGTTGAAATAGCCGATGCTCAGGTCGTGAGTGGAGAAGCCGCCGATGGCCACCGTGGAAAAGGCGTGGCCCACCGCGTCGAACACGTCCATGCCGGCCATCCAATAGGCGCTGGCGCAGATGATGGTGATCCAGAAATACAGGTACCAGAGCGCCTTGGCGGTTTCGGCGATGCGCGGAGTCAGCTTGTTGTCTTTCATGGGACCCGGGGTCTCCGCCCGGTACAGCTGCATACCACCGATGCGCAGCATGGGCAGAACCGCCACCGCCAGCACGATAATCCCCATGCCGCCCAGCCATTGCAGCTGCTGGCGGTAGAACAGGATACCCTTGGGCAGATCGTCGATGCCGGTCAGCACGGTAGCGCCGGTGGTGGTCAGCCCGGACATGGCCTCGAACACGGCATCGGTCAGGCTCATCACCGGCACATCGGACAGCACCAGGGGCACGGCGCCGGACAGTCCCAGTACAAACCAGCAGGCCACCACCACCACGAAGCCGTCGCGGATGCGCAGCTCCCGTCGGACGTGGCGAACCGGGAACCAGCAGACAAAACCCAGCAGGGCCACCGCGGCCGCCCCTTCCAGGAATGGGAACCAGCTGCCGTCATCGTACAGCAGCCCCACGGCCGCCGGCGGCAGAAAGGTCAGGCTGGACAGGATCAGCAGGATGCCGACGATGCGCTGGATGGAGGTGATTCGCGTGTTCATCAATCGCGACCGGCTGCCTGCTACAGGAACGTCACGCCCACCTGGAACAGGCTTTCCACTTCGGGAATCCTGCTCTTGTCCAGCACCAGCAGAATGACGTGGTCCTCGGGCTCAAACACCGCGTCGTGGTGGGCGATGATCAGGTCATCCCCGCGCACGATTCCGACAATGGTGACGTCCGGCGGCAGCGGGATTTCCTCCACCGCCCGGCCCACCACCCGGGACGAACGGGAGTCGCCGTGGGCCACGGCCTCGATGGCCTCAGCGGCGCCCTGGCGCAGGGAGTGCACCCGCACCATGTGACCACGCCGGACGTGGGTGAGCAGGGCACCAATGGTGACCTGCTGAGGTGACACCGCAATGTCGATGGCACCGGCTTCCATCATTTCCACGTAGGCCGCCCGGTTGACCAGGGAAATCACTTTCCTGGCCCCCATGCGCTTGGCCAGCATGGCCGACAGAACGTTGGCCTCGTCCTCGTTGGTCAGCGCGCAGAACACATCGGTCTGATCGATGTTCTCCTCCCGCAGCAGGTCTTCGTCGGAGCAATCCCCCACCAGCACGATGGACTTTTCCAGCCGCTCGGCAATCCATTCAGCCCGTTCCGGCGAGCGTTCCACCAGCTTGACGTTGTAGCGGTCCTCCAGCACCGCCGCCAGGTTGGCACCGATGTTGCCGCCACCGGCCAGGATCACCCGCCGGGCCGGTTTCTCCAGCTTGCGGATTTCGGTCATAACGGCGGGGATATCGCCCCGGGCAGCCAGGAAGAACACCACGTCTCCGCTCAGCATCACCGTGGTGCTGTCAGGCACCAGGGCTTTTTCTTCGCGGAAGATGGCGGCCACCCGAATGTCGATCTCCCCCGGCAGCATGCGGCGAAAATCCGATACGGCATGCCCTTCCAGGGCGCCGCCGTCCACCACCGCCACGGCCACCACCTGGGCCCGGCCCTGGGCAAAATCCAGCACCTGCAGGGCGCCGGGATACTCGATCAGCCGCTGCACGTGCTCGGTGACCAGTTTCTCCGGGCTGATCAGCACGTCCACCGGACAGTGCTCGCCGGAAAACAGCTCGGGATAATTCAGGTACTCCGCCGCCCGCACCCGGGCGATCTTGGTGGGGGTGTGAAAAATGGTGTAACACACCTGGCAGGCCACCATGTTGATCTCGTCGCTGTTGGTCAGCGCCACCACCATATCGGCGTCCTCGGCGCCGGCCCGGGTCAACACCGTGGGATGGGACGCGTTGCCCAGCACCCCGCGGATATCGAGCTTGTCCTGCAGTTCCGACAGCCGCTCGGCGTTGGTGTCCACCACGGTGATGTCGTTTTCTTCCCGGGACAGGCTGCTGGCGACGGACGAGCCGACCTGACCGGCACCGAGGATCATGATTTTCATGGGTAGCCCCAGTTCATGTTAGTGGCCTGGCAGACTGTTGAAGAATGCTGTTTCTCGTCGCGAGTTCATGAAAAATGCAGGCTAATTGGTCGCCCTGTTCAGTCCTGCTCAGCAACGCGTTTGGGGTCGATGTCCAGCGCCCGCAGTTTCCGGTACAGGTGGGTTCGCTCCATGCCGGCAGCCTTGGCCAGTCGGCCCACGCTGCCCTGGACCTCTTTCAGGCGCCGGACCAGGTAGGCGCGCTCGAACTGTTCCCGTGCTTCCCGCAGCGGCAGTTCAAAGTCGACGCCAGCCAGGGCAACACCGTCCTGAGCGCGCGGTACCGGGGCTCCCAGGGCCTGCTCGACCTCACCCAGTTCGATCTCGTCCGCGCCACCGCGGATCAGCAGCCGCTGCACGAGGTTTTTCAGCTCCCACAGGTTGCCGGGCCAGCTGTGATTGCGCAGCCGGTTCTGGGCGGCGACGGAAAAGTGCCGGTAGGGCATGCTTTCCTGGGCCGGGAAATAGTCGGTGTAAAAACGCAGCAGGTCCGGCACGTCTTCAGGCCGTTCCCGCAGTGGCGGCAGCCGCAGCGGCACCACGTTGATCTGGTAGAACAGCTCCTCGCTGAAGCCGCCGCGACGGACCTCAGCCTCCAGGTCCTGCTGGGTGGACGCCACCACCCGGACATCAATCTCCAGCGGATCGCCACCGCCCTGGCGGGTCACCAGCTGATTTTCCAGGGCGCTGGCCAGTCTCGACTGAGTGTCCGCGTCCAGCTTGGCCACTTCGTCCAGGTAGATGGTGCCGCCGGTGGCCTGCTCCAGCCGGCCGGCTACGACCTGGTCCCCGGTCTGACAGCCGAAAATCTCCCGGGCAAAGTCGTCCGGCGCGATGGAATTGAAGTTCAACTCAACGAAAGGCCCTGCGGAGCGGCTGCTGATGGAATGCAGGAAGCGAGCCGTGGCCGATTTGCCAACCCCGGCCTCGCCGGTGATCAGCACGCTGGTGTCATGCCGGGCCAGCCGCTGGATCTGCTCCCGCAGCTCCCGCATGGTTTCGCTGGACCCTATGGGCTCCAGCACCGGGCTCAGCTGCTGGCGCAAACCCTCATTTTCACGCTTCAGCTTGCTGGCCTCCAGGGCCCGCTCCACGGTCAGCAGGAGCTTGGGCAGGGACACCGGCTTTTCGATGAAGTCGTAGGCGCCGAGCTTGGTGGCCTCCACCGCGGTTTCCACCGTGCCGTGGCCCGACATCATGATGACCGGGAATGGCAGGGCGCCGCCCTTGGCCCATTCCCGCAGCAGGGTGATGCCGTCGGTCCGCGGCATCCAGATGTCCAGCAGCGCCAGGTCCGGGTTGCCGCCGCGGCGGGCCTCCCGGGCGCTGTCAGCATCTTCAGCAATGGACACCTCGTAGCCCTCGTCCTGGAGGATCTCCCGGACCAGCTCACGAATGTCCGGCTCGTCGTCGACCACCAGTATGCTGCCGCTTGCCATGGCGCGATTATAGCCCTTTATCCACCCGTCTTAACCCGCATACCTCAACAGTTGCCGGATGTGCCGGTTGATTTCGGCCGGCAGCGGGACAGACTGTATTTTCAGGAGCGAAGCCAGCTCCTTTCCCAATCATTGAATTTGCGAAATCAGCCGCTCTCCCACAGCGAAACTGGTGAGATATGCGGGTTAACCGACGCCGCCGGCACTCAGCTCGCTGGGTTCGGAATTCAGTTCACCCGCGTCCACCGGCAGGTGCAGCTCGAAAACCGCGCCCCCGGTCTCGTCGTTGCGTGCCTGGATCTGGCCGCCGTGCTCCTCGGCGATCTGCTTGACGATGGCCAGGCCGATCCCGGTGCCGCCGGACTTGGTGGTGGCATACGGCTCAAACAGCTTGTCGATGATCTCGAAGGGCAGGCCGGGGCCATTGTCCCGCATGCTCAAACTCAGCCAGGCGTGGCCATCACTCCAGATCACCTCGGTGGCAAACTCCAGCTCCAGGTCTCTGGATTCGCTGGCTTCCTGGGCGTTTTTCACCAGGTTGTGCAGCAGCTGGCGAATGCGGCCCGGGTCGACAAACACCAGGGGCTCCGAGGCCATCCAGCGGGTTTCCACCTGCAGCTTCTTCTCGCCGCTGCGGTACAGCTCCAGCACCTCGTTGACCAGGTCACTGACACGCAGTGCCTCAAGCTGCAGGGCCGGCGCCCGGGAATACTCGCTGAAGGCGTTGACCATGGTCTTCAGAGCCTCCACCTGGGCCACGATAGTGCGGGTGGCACGGTCCAGCACTTCGGCATCGGCTTCGGGCATCTGCTTCAGGTACTTGTGGCGCAGACGTTCGGCGGACAGCTGGATGGGCGTGAGCGGGTTTTTCACTTCATGGGCCAGGCGCCGGGCTACTTCGCCCCAGGCCGCCTCGCGCTGGGCCCGGACCAGGTCGGTCATATCGTCGAACACCAGAACCACGCCCTCGCCGGCGGTGGGAAGCTGGGCGCCCCGACACATCAGCACCTGCTGCTGACCGGTCCGCTCCAGCAGCAGCTCCTCGCGCCAGTCCCGGGAGTCGCCGAAATGCCGATCCACCAGCTCGGCCAGCGGTTCCAGCCCCGGCTCGCGTTCGACCGCCACCGACAGTGGCTGCTCAAGGAACTCCGTCAGGGCCAGCCCGAGGATCTGGGTGGCCGCGGGATTGGCAGTCCGCAGCTGGCCCTGGCCGTCGAAGGTCATCACGCCCGAGGACAGGCGGCCCAGCACCGCTTCCAGGTAGTCGCGCCGCTCCTCAGCCTGGCGCCGGCTCCGGGTGGCCTCGTCGCTGGATCGGGACAGTTCCCGGGTCATGGTGTTGAAGGAACTGACCAGGAAGCTCAGCTCGTCGTTGCTGCCCGGCACCGGCAGCTGGCGCTGGTAGTCACCGCCGGCAATGGCGTTGGTCGCATCGGCCAGCCGGCCAATGGGGTGCACCAGCTTGCGCGCCGTGGTAAACGCCAGCAGCACCGCCACCAGCACGCTGAACAGCAGCACCAGGGACAGGATCAGCACGAAAGAGCGCTTCATCAGGTTGCGCTGAAACGCCAGGTTCTGATACTGCTCATACTCCCGCTCGACTTTGTCTGCCTGTTCGTCGAAACCCTGGGCCACGGGGTAGATCACCTGCAGGATCCGCTCCGGGCCGATGCCCCGGTCCGGGATGGATTCCAACGCCCGGATCTGGATCAGGCCTTCTCCCAGCGCCTCGTGATCCACGTAGCTGCCGCCGCGGCTGGCGCGGATCAGCTCGAAATCCTCGGGCAGGTCCGGCGAAAAATCCGCACCCCGGCTGGTCCAGCGGATGACCTGGCCGCCCCGGGACAGCACGGCGATTTCGATGGCGTCGGACTCCAGCAGCATACCGCGCAGTTGCCGGCTCAGCCGCTCTTCGGGCTCATCGGCCAGGCGTGCCGCCAGACGCCCGGTCAGGCTCTGCTTCTCGATCTTCTGGACTTCCAGGAAGCGCTGGCCGATCTCCAGGGCGTCGTTGAACGCCGCTTCCACGTCCACGTCGAACCAGCTGTCGATGCTGCGATTAAGGAAATCCACCGAGAACCAGTACACGACGCTGGCCGGCGGCACCGCCAGCACCACGAACAGGATCACCATGCGCAGTGTCAGTCGGGCACCCGGCGAGGCCGAGCGCAGCTGGGTCACCAGGCGCCAGACGCGATTGCCGATGGCTACGGTCAGTACCAGCAGGGCCACGCCCGCCAGCACGAACACCCAGGGGTAGTACTTGCTGAAGGCGCCGAGCCCGCGGGTGGCATCACCGGCCAGATACAGGGCGGCGAACAACACCATCAGCGCCGCCACCACCGGCAGGGTCCGCTGAAAGAATTTCCGGACTCGGTTGCTCACGATGACCGCCGTTGACCCATCATGGTGCGCCGTGGGTCCATGGCATCAGGGTCCGTTGTCCACGGCGGCGGCGGGATCGCCCCGATGCCAGCCGCTGTCCAGCCGCCAGTCCGCGGAAAGATAGCTGGGCAGGCGCAGGGGCGGCGGCAGCTCCGCCGTCACCAGCCGCGTGCGGAAACGGGCATAAGGCGGATCAGATTGCGGCCAGGGCTGATCCAGGTCCACGGTCAACACGGACAGCGCCTCCATGACCCGGTCCAGTTCAGCATAGCTGCTGGTCTGGCCGGTCACCTCGTCTACCACGGTATAGCGCTGACTCAGCGGGCGAAAATGAATGCGCCGGGCGCCGCGCTGGCTCCAGACGCGCTGATCGAGCCAGTTGTCCCGCTCCTGCAGCAGCTCGACCCGCCATTCCAGGGTGAGGGACACGCCATGATGCAGGGCTTCCAGGATCGGCGCGCCGAACTGGTGGGCCAGACTGGCCTCAATACGGGGCTCACCCTCGGGACCCTGAGCCAGGCGAATGTCGGTGACCTGAGCTGACGCACGCGTGGAATCATCACCGCCGCATGACACCACCAGCCCCGCCAGCAGCAGTAGCTTAAGCCTTCTCCAAAACGCCATAGAAAAACCCATCCGCGTCACCTTCCCCGGGGAAAATCTGGCGGCCGTGCCCGGTCCAACGCCCCCAGGGTGCCTGGATGTGTCGGCAGCGGGCGTCCGGGTGTTCCGCCAGGAATCCCGCCAGGATCTCCTCGTTCTCAGAGGGAAGGATAGAACATGTGGCGTACAGCAGGGTACCGCCCGGCGCCAGGCACGGCCACAGACCTTGCAGCAGCCGGGCCTGCTGGCGGGAGAGCGCTTCCAGGTCCCGAGGCTGACGCAGCCACTTGATATCCGGGTGGCGACGGATCACCCCGGTGGCGCTGCAGGGGGCATCCAGCAGGATTCGCTGGAAGTCGGGGTCACCCGCAGACAGCCGTTTGGCTGCCCAATTGGCCGCGTCAGCGCACACCACTTCGGCGGTCTGGCCCAGGCGCCCGAGGTTCTGATGAATTCTCTCGATGCGGTCTGCATCGCTGTCGATAGCCGTGAGCCGGAGCCCGGGGGCCAGCTCCAGCAGGTGGGTGGTTTTGCCGCCGGGCGCGGCGCAGGCGTCCAGCACCCGGTCGCCGGGCCGTGGATTCAGCAACGACGCCGCCAGCTGGGCGGCCAGGTCCTGAACCGACACATCGCCGCTGGAAAACCCCGGCAGGGCTGTCACGTCCGTGGCCTGACCCAGGCGCAGGGCACTGGAGCACCAGTCCGAGGTCTCGGCCTGCAGACCGGTTGCCAGCAGCCGGGAGTGGTAGTCCGCGGTGCTGACACGGGACTGGTTAACCCGCAGCCACATGGGCGCCTGGCGGTTCGCCGCCGCCATGATTCCAGGGGACTTGTCTCCCCAGGCCTCGTCCAGCGCCAGGTACAGCCACCGCGGATGGCCGCTGGCCAGCAGCGCGTCGGGCTGTTCCACCTGGCGCGGCGCACCGGCTCGCTGGTGGGCACGCAGGACGGCATTGACCAGGCCCCGGGCGCGACTGAAACCCAACGCCCCGGTGGCCGCAACGGTTTCATGGACTGCCGCGTGGGAAGCGGTATTCAGCCAGCTCAATTCAAACAGACCACCCAGCAGCAGCGCCTTCAGCTGCCGGTCGCGACCACGAATGGGGCGATCCAGGTACCCGGACGCCAGGGCCTCCAGCATGGGCAGATGGCGCAGCACCCCGTAGCACAGGGCCCGGCCCAGGGACTGATCTGGCTGCACGTCAGCAAGGGACCGACCCTGGTGCAGGACCTGGCTTACCGCCAGGGCAGCGGCCGCCCGGGGGTTAGCGCCCCGTTCGGACACGGGATCAGCTTTTCGGCGGTGGTTCAAACCGATCACCGGTCTGCAGCGGCCGGGCGTTGAGGAAGTCTCCAACGGCCACGGGGCGACCACCGGGTCGCTGCACCTGCAGCAGGCGCAGCACCCCGTCACCACAGGCCACGTCCACACCGTCGGCGCCGGCGGCGATCACCGTCCCGGGGTCGGCCACGCCGGAACGGACGGGCTGGGCCTGCCAGACCCGCAGGTCCTCTCCTGCCAGCCGCGTCCGGGATACGGGCCAGGGATTAAAGGCGCGCACTTCGCGAGACAGCTGAACGGCCCTGGCATTCCAGTCCAGCCAGGCCTCCGCCTTTTCCAGCTTGGACGCGTAAGTGGCGCCGGCGTCGTCCTGGGGACGGGCAGAGAGCTCCGATCGCCGGGACAGGGTGTCCAGCAGCAGTTCACCACCCATGATGGCCAGCCGGTCATGCAGGTCGCCCGCCGTCTCGGTGTCGGCAATGGGGGTGGCCCTGGACGAAAACACCGGGCCGGTGTCCAGGCCGGCTTCCATCTGCATGATGCACACCCCGGTCTCCCGGTCACCGGCCAGGATGGCACGCTGGATCGGGGCCGCCCCGCGCCAGCGGGGCAACAGCGAGCCGTGAATGTTCCAGCAGCCCAGCCGGGGCAGGTCCAGGATGGCCTGGGGCAGGATGAGGCCGTATGCGGCCACCACCATCAGGTCGGCGTCAACAGCGGCCAGTCCGGCTTCGGCTTCGGGATTGCGCAGGCTGGCCGGCTGCATGACCGGAATATTGCTGGCCAGGGCGACCTGCTTGACCGGGCTGGGTGTGAGCTTGCGGCCGCGGCCCGCCGGCCGGTCCGGCTGGGTGTAGACGGCCACGACCTCGTGTCCGCTCCCCAACAGCCCCTCCAGGGACGGCACGGCAAAGTCCGGTGTTCCGGCAAAGACGATGCGCAGCGTGGACACGGGTTTAAACCGGGCCGAAAGATTCTTCAGATGACCGGCGCGCCTTCCAGGCGACGCTGCTTCTGCAGCTTCTTGCGCAGGCGCGACTGTTTCAGGGGAGACAGGTAGTCGACGAACAGCTTTCCGTCCAGGTGGTCCATTTCGTGCTGGATGCAGACCGCCAGCAGCCCGTCCGCAGTGGCTTCAAACGGTTCCCCCGACCGATCCAGGGCCCGCACCCGGATCTGTTCGGCCCGCTCCACCTTGGCGTAATACCCCGGCACCGACAGGCAGCCTTCTTCGCAGACCTGGCGACCGTCGGACTCGATGATCTCGGGATTGATCAGGCACATGGGCTGGTCGCGGTCTTCGGACACGTCCACCACCAGTACCCGGCGATGCACATCAACCTGAGTAGCGGCCAGCCCGATGCCCGGCGCTTCGTACATGGTTTCGAGCATGTCACTGACCAGCTGACGTACCTCGTCATCCACCCGCTCCACAGGTTCAGCCCGGGTGCGCAAACGCGGATCGGGAAACTCGAGTATGTTCAACTGGGCCATTACTTATATGTCTTGGGTAGTGTTTGCAGCAATCAGCGAGGTGCCGGAATCCCGCCGGCGGATGTTCAAAACCTTGAACCAGCTCTCATATTGGTGCCGTCAAAGACGATTTAAAGTATAACCCGGTGGGGGACTGCGATCCGGCGCGCCTGGAATGCCCCCCAAAACATAATGATTTGCCGCGGTAGATTTTTCCGCTAAACTAAAGTCCCTTGGGGAATCAACAAATTGGCCGTCATGTTTAAACCAATACTTGCACTCTTGGCCGGAATTCTCTGTTTCAGTGCCGCCACTGCACAGGTTGAACTGCGTCAGGATCACCCGGATCGCTACGTTGTGGTCAAGGGTGACACCCTGTGGGACATTGCCGAAATGTTCCTGAACCGGCCGTGGCTGTGGCCCGAGATCTGGCACGTCAATCCCCAGGTGGAGAACCCTCATTTGATCTACCCCGGCGACGTGCTGAACCTGGTCTACATCGACGGACAGCCGCGCCTGATGCGCAGCCGAACGGTGAAACTCTCCCCCACGCCCCGGGCCACGCCCCTGGCAGAGGCCATTGAGCCCATCAATCTCAACGATATCCGGCACTACCTGGACAAGCGCACGGTGCTGAGCGGAGAAGAAATCAGCAACCTGCCCTACGTGGTGGCCATCGAGGAAGGTTACCTGGCCGGCAGCGAGGGACACCGGGTATACGTTCGCGGCATGGAACAGGCCCAGCCGGGCGAGAGCTATTCCATCGTGCGGCCCACGGTGATCTTCCGGGAGCTGCCCGCCCGAGGCGACAGCTACCGTCCCGAGGCCGAGGAGTGGGAGTTCCCCGCCGAACGCTCCATCACCGATTACATGGTGCAGTTCTGGGACGAGGTGATTCGCAAGGGCTACAACTCGAAAGTCCGGACCCTGGGCTACGAGGTTATCCAGACCGCCGTGGCCGAAGTGTCCGTGGTAGGCGACCCCACCACCCTGCTGATCACGGCCAGCGACCTGGAGGTCAACCCGGGCGACATGCTGATTCCCATGTTCACCTCGGATTACGACCTGGAGTACTACCCCCACAGCCCCGAGTCGGTACCGTCCGACGCCCAGGTCATTGCCCTGAGCAAGGTGCTTTTCGGCGCCGGCCCCAACCAGGTGGTAGCCATCAACAAAGGATTGAACGACGGCATCGCCCATGGGGACGTGTTCTCTACCTACCGTCCCGGCAAGGAGATTCGGGACGAGGTGAAATACCCCCGGGACGACGTCAAGACCTACTTTTCCACCCAGCGTCGCCGTGACGCCCAGGTGCAATTGCCAGACGAGTACACCTCCCACATCATGATCTTCAAGTCCCATGAGCACATCAGCTATGGATTGATCATGCGGGGGCAGCGGGCTGTCCGAGTACTGGACGTTCTGAAAATGCCTTAACGGCATGCGCAAGATCCGCCATTCCTGGCGGTCTTGCGGGGGAACACTCGCTTTGCGAGCTGGGGAACGGCTGCTTCGCAGCCTCGGGAACGACCGCTGATGCGGTCTGGGGAACGCGCTTCGCGCTGGGACCCATCTCGGACCACCGATAGGCACCGCCGCGCAGCGTTCCCGCATCGCATTCTCCCTACATAACTCTCTGCCCAAATCCGACACATCCCATTGGACGAAACCGCTCCCCCTCGGCTACGATGCATCAACCAATCTAGGAACGAGTCCGTTTGATCCATTCAATCGGCTCAGGGACGGTATGAACGAGCTGAAGGAATGGCTCATCCTGATCCGGACGCCCGGCCTGGGCGCGACCCGACTCCGCTCTTTGCTGCAGGAATTTGAGTGTCCGCGCGGAATTCTCAGCGCCGGTCGAGGTGTTCTGCGTCACCGTGGCTTGTCCGACGAGGCGCTGGCGTTTCTGGAAAAGCCGGACGCCGGCATCCTCGATCAGGATCTGGCCTGGCTGGAGCAGCCGGATCATCATCTGGTCAGCTGCCTGGACGCGGATTACCCCCCGCAGCTGGCGGAAACGGCTGCGGGTCCGGCGGCGTTGTTTGTGGTGGGCGATCCCAGTCGACTCTGGCTGCCACAGCTGGCGGTGGTGGGCTCGCGCAGCCCCACGTCCGGTGGCCGCAGCCATGCGCGAGCCTTTACCCGGGCTATGGCCGAGACCGGCCTGACCATCACCAGCGGGCTGGCTCTGGGCATCGATGGCGCAGCGCACCAGGCGGCACTGGACGCCGGCGCGTCCACCATTGCGGTTTGCGCCACCGGCCTGGATCGGGTGTATCCAGCGCGACACGCCGAGCTGGCCGCCGCAGTGGCCGCCAACGGCGCCCTGGTATCGGAATTTCCGCCTGGGACGCCGCCAAGGCAGCACCACTTTCCCCAGCGCAACCGCATCATCAGCGGTCTCAGCCTGGCTGTGCTGGTGGTCGAAGCCAGCGTCAAATCCGGCAGCCTGATCACCGCCCGTTTTTCGGCGGAGCAGGGCCGTGACGTTTTTGCCATTCCCGGGTCCATCGACAACCCCCTGTCCCGGGGCTGTCATCGCCTTATCAAACAGGGCGCCAAGCTGGTGGAAGACGTACAGGACCTGGTCAGCGAACTGGCGCCCCGGGTTTCTCATTTCACGCGCCAGCGGCGCGCTGATATCAGCGAGGTGCCGGCAGAACCGACCCCCTTTGAAGGAGAGCCCAATGACCCCCATGTAAGCCTGGATGGTGATTACCGGCGGCTGCTCGAGGCCATCGGTTACGACCCCACGACTGTGGATGCCCTGGTCAAACATACCGGATTGACGGCTGAAGCGGTTTCCTCCATGCTGCTGATTCTGGAGTTGAGCGGTCTCGTTGAGACCGGCCCGGGCGGCAGCTACAGCCGAACCGGCGAGGAATGCAAATGAAAGAGAACGTCCTGGACGTCCTGATGTACCTGTTCGAAAACTATATGTATGACGAGCCCGAGGAGGATCCCGATCGCGAGATTCTCCAGAGCAGCCTGCTGGAGGCGGGATTCAGCGATCAGGAAATCGGCAAGGCATTCGACTGGCTGGACGGCCTGGCCAACCAACGGCACCTGCCGGCCCTGCACGGCCGATCCGAAGGCCCGGTCCGTATCTACTCGGACCACGAGCAGCAGCGCCTGGACATCGAGTGCCGCGGGTTCCTCACGTTCCTTGAGAATGCCGGGGTGCTGGATTCGGCCCGGCGTGAGCTGGTCATCGAGCGGGTAATGGCTCTGGAGGTAGACGAGGTCGATCTGGATGACCTGAAGTGGATTGTCCTTATGGTGTTGTTCAACCAGCCGGGCCAGGAGGCCAATTATGCCTGGATGGAGAACTACATTTTTGACGAGTCTGCCGAACTGAAACACTGACACTCAATCGCGGCAGGAAGCATGGCGTCAAACCTACTCATCGTTGAATCCCCGGCGAAAGCCAAGACCATCAACAAGTACCTGGGTGATGATTTCATCGTGCTGGCCTCCTATGGCCACGTGCGGGATCTCAAGCCCAAGGAAGGCGCGGTCGACCCCGAGCACGACTTCCAGATGACTTATGAAGTCATCGACAAGAGTTCCAAGCACATCGACGCCATCGTCAAGGCCATGCGCAAGGCTGACGCCATTTACCTGGCCACTGACCTTGACCGGGAGGGTGAAGCCATTTCCTGGCACGTGCAGGAAATTCTGCGAGAGCGCGGTGTACTCAACGGCAAACCGGCCTACCGGGTGGTTTTCAGCGAGATTACGCCCCGCGCCATCCAGGAGGCGGTTGATCATCCCCGGGAAATCTCCATGGATATGGTCAATGCCCAGCAGGCCCGGCGCGCGCTGGACTACCTGGTGGGATTCAACCTGTCGCCGCTGCTGTGGAAGAAGATACGCCGGGGCCTGTCCGCCGGCCGGGTGCAGAGCCCGGCCCTGCGCATGATCGTCGAGCGCGAAGAGGAAATCGAGAAATTCAATCCCCGCGAGTACTGGACCATCGAGGCGGACCTGGCCAAGGAAGGGAAACCCTTCGTGGCCAAGCTGGTGCAGTACAACGGCGACAAGCTGGACCAGTTCGATATCGGCTCGGAACAGGGCGCCGACGATGTCCTGACGGTCCTGCGCGGCCACGCCCAGGACGGCAAACTGCAGATCAGCGACCTGACCAGCCGCCAGCGACGGCGCCGTCCGGCGCCGCCGTTCATCACGTCGACCCTGCAGGTGGACGCCTCGCGCAAGCTGCGCTTCTCGGCCCAGAAGACCATGCGCGTGGCCCAGCAGCTGTACGAGGGGATTGATATCGGCGGATCCACCCAGGGCCTGATCACCTACATGCGGACCGACTCGGTGACCCTGTCCCAGGATTCCCTGGACGAGCTGCGCACGGTCATTGTCGACCAGTTTGGCAAGGACAAGCTGCCGGAGTCACCCAACGTCTACAAGACCAAGTCGAAGAATGCCCAGGAGGCCCACGAGGCCATTCGCCCGACCCTGGCCGCCAACCTGCCCAAGGACCTGAAAGCCCACCTGAGCGAAGACCAGTTCAAGCTGTACGAGCTGATCTGGAAACGCACGGTCGCCTGCCAGATGAACCCGGCCATCATGAACGTGGTGTCGGTCACCCTGGATTGCGGCGAGGGCAATAATTTCCGAGCCAGCGGCTCCACCGTGGTGGAACCGGGGTTCCTGGCGGTGTACGAAGAATCTCACGCCAGCAGCAAGGCAGACGAGAAGGAAGCCAAGCTGCCGCCACTGACCAAGGGCGAGTGGGTGGACTTGAGCGAGATCCGCGGCGAGCAGCACTTCACCGAGCCGCCGCCTCGCTACTCCGAAGCCAGCCTGGTCAAGGCCATGGAGGAGTACGGTATCGGCCGCCCGTCCACCTACGCCAATATCATTTCCACCCTGGTCAACCGCGAGTACGTAGAGCTGGAAAGCCGACGGTTTTTCCCCACCGACGTGGGGCGCATCGTGGCGCGTTTTCTGTCCCAGCATTTCACCCAGTACGTGGATTATGACTTCACGGCACGGCTGGAAGACGACCTGGACGCGGTTTCCCGGGGCGAACGCGAGTGGGTGCCGCTGATGCGCCAGTTCTGGGAGCCGTTCTCCGAACTGGTTCAGGACAAGGAAGAATCCGTCAGCCGTGACGACGCCCTGCAGAAGCGGGACATCGGCACCGACCCCAAGAGCGGCCGCCCGGTGTCCGTGCGCATGGGTCGCTATGGGCCTTACGTGCAGATCGGAACCCGTGAGGACGAAGACAAGCCGTTGTTCGCGGGCCTGCGCCCAGGTCAGAAGATGGACAAGATCGAGCTTGAAGAAGCCCTGGAGCTGTTCAAGCTGCCGCGCCAGCTTGGCGAAACCGCCGAAGGCGAAGCGGTCTCGACCAACATCGGCCGCTTTGGCCCCTACGTGCGCTACGGCAACAAGTTTGTTTCCATCAAGGAGCCCGATGACCCCCACACCATCGAGCTGCCCCGGGCGCTGGAACTGATCGCCGAGAAAAAGGAAGCCGACGCCAACCGCATCATCAAGGCTTTTGACGACAGTGAGGTGCAGATCCTGCGCGGGCGTTACGGGCCCTACATCACCGACGGCAAGAAAAACGGCCGCATCCCCAAGGACCGCGAGCCCGAAAGCCTGACCCTGGCGGAGTGTGAGGAAATCCTGGCGGCGGCGCCGGCGCGCAAAAAACGCGGCAAGCGCGCAGCCAAGAAGAAAACGACCCGCAAGAAATCCACCGCCTGAACCCGGGGCCCGGACAGGTGGTGCGAGAAAAAGGGTGATGCAACTCAACCACGTCGAGAACTACCTGAGCGGACTGCAGGACCGGATCTGTGCCGAGCTGGCCGAAATCGACGGTGGCGCGTTCCGGGAAGACAGCTGGACGCGGGAAGCCGGCGGCGGCGGCCGCAGCCGAGTGCTGGAAGGCGGCCAGGTGCTGGAAAAAGCCGGCGTCAACTTTTCCCACGTGGCGGGTCCCGGACTGCCGGCCAGCGCCACCGCCCACCGCCCGGAACTGGCAGGCCGATCGTTCACCGCCATGGGCGTGTCCCTGGTGATCCATCCGCACAACCCTTACATTCCCACCTCTCACGCCAACGTTCGGGTGTTCGTCGCCGAAAAGCCCGGCGAGGATCCCGTGTGGTGGTTCGGCGGCGGTTTCGACCTGACGCCCTACTACCCCTTCGACGAGGACGTACTGCACTGGCACCAAACCGCGCGCGCGGCCTGCGAGCCCTTTGGCGAAGACGTGTATCCACGCTACAAGAAGTGGTGTGACGAATACTTTTACCTGAAACACCGGGGCGAGACCCGGGGCGTGGGCGGCCTGTTTTTTGACGACCTCAACGAATGGGATTTTGACCGCTGCTTTGAGTTCCTGCAAAGCGTGGGCAATCACTATATGGCGGCTTATGGCCCCATCGTTCGCAGGCGCCTGGATACCCCATGGGGCGAGCGGGAAAAACGTTTCCAACAGCTGCGCCGGGGACGTTACGTGGAGTTCAACCTGGTTTACGACCGTGGCACATTATTCGGACTGCAGACCGGTGGGCGCACCGAGTCCATCCTGATGTCCCTGCCGCCGGAGGTGGCCTGGGCCTATGACTGGAAACCCGATCCAGGCAGCGACGAGGCCCGGCTGTACGACTACCTCAAGCCGCGGGATTGGTTGTCCGAGCTGGCAACCTGAATCCAAACCGCCAGTCCCGGGTTGTGAATGACATCACAGCCGGGGCTGGGGGCGCCGTGATGGAATCGTCCACTGATACGGCTGGTAGCGGGACGTCGTGATGGTGGAATTTAGCCGCAGTCGCAGATTGATCTTAACCTTTGCCCTGCTGGGCGCCATGGCCATGCTCGGTCCCGTGGGCGGGCTCATGGCCGGACCTCTGACCCCGGAGGTTCTGGTGTTCAGCAAGACCGCCGGATTTCGCCACAACGCCATCGATGCCGCTGTCACCGCGGTTCAGGACCTGGGTCAACAACAGGGCTTTGCCGTGACGGCCACGGAAGATGCCGGGGTGTTTACCGACACGGGGCTTGCGCGATTCTCGGCCGTGATCTTCCTGTTGACCAGCGGCGATGTACTTAATGCCGGTCAGCAACAGGCCTTTGAACGGTATATTCAGGCCGGCGGCGGCTACGCCGGTGTGCATTCGGCGAGCGACACCGAATATGACTGGCCCTGGTACGGCGGGCTGGTCGGGGCGTACTTTGCCCGGCACCCCGCCCAACAGCAGGCCAGCTTGCATGTGGAAGATCCGTCCCACGCTTCCACCCATCGCCTGCCGCCCAGGCTGACGCGTTTCGATGAATGGTACGACTTTCAGAGCAACCCGCGTGACACGGTCAATGTCCTGATCAGTATCGATGAGTCCAGCTACAGTGGCGGTGGTATGGGCCAGGATCACCCGCTGGCCTGGTACCACCGCTATGATGGCGGCCGGTCCTGGTATACGGCGCTGGGGCACACCGTCGCCAGCTACTCGGAGCCGGAATTCCTGGCCCACCTGCTGGGCGGGATCCAGTATGCCGCGGGATTGGAGGGACCGCTCACCGTTGACGCCAGCGGTCAGTGGTTTGAGCGCGCCAGCTCCGGCCGACCATTGTTCATGGCCGGCGCTGGGGGGCCGGAAGGATTCCTCTACGAAAACGACGCCCGCAAACAGGCCATTGTTGATCAGCTGATCGTCTCCGGGGCCAATGCTCTGTACATGCACTCCATCCGCTCTTTCGAAGGCGACGGCTACGACTTTGAGGATCCATTCAACATCAACAACGATCCAAACAGCGGCATCGCACCGGGCGTCTTCGACAACTGGCTGAGCTTCCTGACCCAGCTTGACCAGGCCGAGATTGTTACCTGGTTTCACGTGATTGACGATACCGCCCGCCCCTGGGGCTGTGAGGTGCCGCTCAGCCAGGCGGCAGTGGACTATATCGAGAGCCTGGTCAACACCTTCAAACATCTGGATCATCTGGTCTGGCTGGCCGGCGAAGAGTACCTGATGGGCAGCTGCAGCACCGCCCAGGACAACGCGCTGATGTCCGCCATTGCGGCCGAAATCCGCCGCCACGACCCGGTGCACCCTATTGGTGTGCACCACAACAACGGCCAGGCCATGGCGTTTGGCGGCGACCCCGTGGTCAACGTATTCGCTCAGCAGATTTGCGGCAACAGCGCCTCCCGCAGCCCGGACGGGGTGCACAACGAGGGTGAACAGGGATCCTGGGTTTACGTCATGGCCGAATGCCACCCCTGGCACCTGAACCTGCTGCACGATAACGACCGGCAGAGTCTGCGCCAATCCAACTGGGGCAGCGCCATGGCCGGCGGCTACGTGCTGCTGTACAACGCCTATGAATGCGCCCATGCAGGGCGCCTTTGCAGCGTAAACAGCGCCGGCAACAGCATTCAGCCACCATACAACGATCCCCACGATCCCGGTGCGCAGGTTCTGGGTGACCTCCACCGACTGCGCAGATTCATGGAGGCCTCGGATTTCCGAGCGCTCACGCCCCGGGATGACCTGGCCTCGTCTGATACCCGCTGGGTCCTCGCCAACCCGGCGTCCCAGCAGTACCTGCTGTACGCGTTCGGCAGCCCCGCCGCGCTGGGCGTGTCCGGATTGGCTGCCGGCCTGTTTGATCTGACCTGGATCGATCCCGTGTCCGGGAATATGATTCGCGAGACCCGCGACAGCGCCCTGGCGCCATTTCCCGTGCCGGCCGCGTTCGGCAGCGAGGCGGCGGTCTACCTGGTTCCCACTGGTGGCATCGTCAACCGCCCGCCCAACGCCGCAGCCGACAATTACACAACCGACACCGACCAGATCCTGACGGTGGCAGCGCCGGGCGTGCTGATCAACGACAGCGATCTCGACGATGACGATCTCAACGCCATCGAGGTAACGCCGCCAGGCAATGGCCAGCTCATTCTAGACAGCGATGGCGGCTTCAGTTATGCACCGGTCGGGGGATTCAGCGGCTTTGATAGTTTTGTATACCGGGCAACGGACGGCCAGCTGTCGTCGGCGGACACCCTGGTTTTCATCCAGGTAGGCGACGCCGGATTGTCCCTGCTACTGGTGGACGCGGATTCAGACCAGGACTGGGGGCCCCTCAGTGATGGGCAGCAACTGGTGATCCCTGATCTGGGTTTCAGCAGCTTCTCCATCCGCACGGCCCAAGTGCCGGTGGGAACAGCCAGCGTCAGCTTTGTACTGACCGGCCCGGTAGCTGAGGCCCGCACCGAAAACGCCGCTCCTTATGCGGTGTTTGGCGACACCAACGGGGATTTCAACGGCCAGCCCGCCGCAGTGGGTGATTACAGCCTGTCCGTGACCGCCTATTCCGGTTCCGGTGGTGGCGGTACGGTCCTGGGGGAGGTCAGCCTGTCATTCGCGATGGTCAATAACACCAGCCTGGTGTTCGCCGATGGATTTGAGTAGTCAGGCGATCTTTTGCAGACGCTTGATCGCTTTATCGATGGCGTCACGGCTGTCTGAATAACGGGCAGGAGCAGCCGACGCACGTTCCAGCGCCGGCAGCGCCGCCACGTGCTTGAGGCGGCCCAGGCACTTCGCCGCTTCGGCACGCTCGTACTCGTGCGGGGTGTTCAACATCTCAACCAGCAGGCCGGGAACTTCCGGCAGCGCCAGCCGGCTGATGCCGTCGATGGCCGCGCAATAAATGTCGCGCTGAACCGGAAGATCGGCCCAGCCCCGGCCATGATTGTGTTCACTGACCACCCGCTGCAGCTTCGCCAGAATGCCCGGGTCAGCGATTTTTCCCAGTGAGATGCAGGCCGCCGTGGTCACCAGGATGTCCTCCTCCGGATCGAACAGGCATTGCTCCAGGACGGGTATGGCCTCGGTATTGCCGATCTTGCCCAGGGCGAATGCCGCGGTCATGCGCAGGTCCCGGGCACTTGCGGTTCGACAAGTCTCACACAGTGCTCGCAGGGCGAGCTTCTCCCGGCGATAACCCAACAGCTTGGCCGCCAGTTTCTTCGCCGGCGCCCGTCCCTCGGTCAACAGGGTGATAAGGGCCGGTGCGATGCGGTCGTCCGGTCGTTCGGCCAGCGCCTTGAAAGCCAGGTCGGCGGTCCGCCGGTCCTTGTCCTGCAGCGCTTCCAGCAGCAAGTCGGTGGCGTCGTAGCTGGTGATTTTGCCCAGGGCCTCCACCGCGGTGAAGCGACCGGACGGGTCAGCGAAGCCTTTGCGCACCCGCGCTGGAATAATCGGGTAACTGAACTGGGCCAGGGCCTCGTCAATGGTTTTCCGGGTGTCGCGGTCCGTGGCCCGACGCTGCGCGGCCTCCAGGGTCGACCGGGCCTGGTTACCGCCCATGGCCGCCAGCGCCGAGGCAGCCCGGAGCTGGGCCAGGTAAGGACCGGTATTCAGGCAGCGGCCGAGAAAATCCAGCGCCTCTGCCGGGGGCTCGGACCCCATCCACTCCAGTGCCAGCATGCGACGGCCCGGTCCGGTGCATTGGGCCAGGAAATCGGTCACCGCGCATTCCTCCAGTGCCGGAACCTTGCCGGCCAGCTTGCGGAGTTCCTTCACCGCGTGGAACCCTTCGATCACCGGGCTTTGATCGGCCAGCGCCTGGTCCAGCGCATCAGCCGATGCCAGGATTTTGTCGAGTCGGTTGGCCATCCGGAACCCTCGCATACGGATGTCGTACAACATACCCAAACCAGGCAACGGGTCAAAGCTCAGGGCCTGACGCCGTCACCCTGAACGTTATTCGGCAGACTTCTCCGTCGTCCTGAACTCGATTCAGGATCCATCTGAGATCGGGGTCTGGATCCGCTTCGATAAAACCCTTGGTTTGATCAGGGGCGCTGTTTCCTGGCCGGGACTCGGAAAAGAAAGTTGCTTCGGATTTGACTGTGGATCCCCTTCGATTCAACCCTTGGTTTGATCAGGGGCGCTGTTGCTTGTCTGGGACTCGGAACGGGAGGTGGCTTCGGGATTGACGATGGATCCCGGATCGGGGTCCGGGATGACGTTTTTAAGGTGGGCCCTACGGGCCGTTGCAAGGAAAAGACCTCGGGGGTAAGGGGGTGACCCCCGAGGTCGGGTGGAAACGGAGTTTGGGGGAAAACCGTTTCCCAGTTGGCTCACTCAGGGAGGGCAGTGAGCCAAGCCTTGCAGGCTTACTGGATAAGACCGGATATCCCCAAAAAGGTTTCATCGCCAAGCGCTAATTTTATGACCAACCGCGAAAATGGCCTAAATTGTCGCCATATGACGTGAAAGGCATCGATCCAGCAAATCTACCTCAGCTTCCACATTTTGTTTATCGGCTGCGAAATCGGGTTGCTTTAGCCCGTCGCCGTCAACGGTACCAGGGTGAGCTCAACCCGCCGATTGGCCTGACGGCCCGGGGCGGTGGCGTTGCTGGCAACAGGATAAAGCTCACCATAGCCGGCAACCGCCACCCGACGCGGCATGACGCCGCTGCGAACCAGGAAGTCACCCACTGCGTCCGCCCGACGCTCAGACAGCAACTGATTGTAGTTTTGCCCGCCGGTGGAATCGGTATGACCGACCACTTCGACCAGGGTCTGGTCGTATTCGTCAAGCACCAGCGCCACGGACTCCAGAATCGGCCCGAACTCGGGTCGGATTGCGGCCTGGTCGACGTCGAAGGTCACGTTGCCCGGCATGTTCAAGATGATTTCGTTGCCCTGGCGCGTGACCGAGACGCCGGTGCCTTCCAGTTGCTGCCGCAGCCGGGCCTCCTGGACATCCATGTAATAGCCGATTGACCCACCGGCAAGAGCGCCGACACCCGCACCGATCAGGGCGCGCTTGCGCCGATCACGGCTGTCGTCCCCGCTCAGCAGCCCGACGACTGCTCCTGCGGCAGCGCCAATGGCGGCACCCTGGGTAGCCTTGGCGGTCTGCTCCTCCCGGGTGTAGGGGTTGATAGTGGTGCAGCCGGTGCCCAGCACCGTGGCCGCCAGCATCATTGCGATCCAATATTTTCCTTGCATGTCTCCAACTCCCTGGACGCGCCACCGCAAAGACTGCGACGACACATCCATTGATCCTGTCTTTGACTTTATCAGCGGCAACCTTAACCGGAGATTAACCCCGCCGAGCAGGCTGAGGCGGCTTTGCCAGACGCCCGTCCGGCGCCAACGGCTGTTCAGTCCAACAGCTCACCACTGTCCCCCAGGAGGAGTTAGCGGCGGGTTAACGCAGGGTTAAGATTTCGGTACCATCCGCGCGTGTCTCACGTCATCGTATTCGGCAACGAGAAGGGCGGCACCGGCAAATCCACGCTGGCCATGCACGTGACGGTGTGCCTGATGGAAAAAGGCCACCGCCTTGGGGTCATCGACCTGGATCTGCGCCAGCGCAGCGTCAGCCGCTACCTGGAAAACCGACGGGAGTTTTCTGATCGCGGGGCCGCCACGCTGTCTATCCCTGAACTGGCCCGGGTGGAGTCATCAACCCTGGATACCGTGCTGGAGCGTGAGGCCCAGGAGCAGACCAGGCTGCAGCGGGCGCTGGACCGCCTGCGTGAGCAGTGTGATTTCATCATCATTGACTGCCCCGGCAGCCACACCTACCTGTCGCGCCTGGCCCACGCCCTGGCCGATACCCTGGTGACACCCATCAACGACAGCTTTGTGGACCTGGACCTGATCGCCCAGGTAGACGCCGACACCTACCAGGTGGGGCGGCTGAGCCACTACGCCGAGCTGGTCTGGGAAAGCCGCAAGTTCCGCTCGGCCGGACAGCTGCCGCCCACGGACTGGGTGGTCACTCCCAACCGCATGTCCACCCTCAACAGTCACAACTCGGAGCGGGTGGACGCAGCCCTGAAGGCGCTGCAGAAACGGATCATGTTCCGCTATGTTCCGGGCCTGTCGGAGCGGGTCATCTATCGCGAGCTGTTTCCCAAGGGCCTGACCATGATGGACCTGAACCAGGTGCCGGACATGGGCCTGACCCAGATGAGTCACGTCACCGCCCGTCACGAGGTGCGCCAGCTGGTGCACCAGCTCAACCTGTCCCTGTGAGAGTCACATGACCGACCGCTTTGAACAAACGCCCCGCAACCGGGTCCGCCAGATCCGGGACAAGGCACGCTACCAGCACCGGGCCGTGGAGCAGGTGCTGGATGCGGCATTCGTTGCCCAGGTCGGGTTTGTCCAGGACGGCCTGCCGGTGGTCGTGCCGATGATTTATGGCCGCCAGGCCCACACCCTCTACCTGCACGGCGCCCGCAAGGCTCGCATCATCAAGCTGCTGGCCAGCCAGGCCCAGGTCTGCATCAACGTCACCCTGGTGGACGGCATCGTGGCGGCACGCTCGGCGTTCAACTCCTCCCTGCAGTACCGTTCAGCCACACTTTTCGGCGAGGCCCGGCTGCTGGACCAGGGTCCTGAACACGTGGAAGCGCTGCGCGTGATTACCGAGAACACCATTCCCGGCCGCTGGCAGGAGTTGCGGCCACCCGCCGACCGGGAGCTCAAGCAGACCGGGGTGATCGCGGTGGAGATTGAAACCGCGTCGGCCAAAATCTCGGCAGGAGAGCCGGACGACGAGGATGAAGACTACGCCACCCCGGTCTGGGCCGGCGTTGTGCCGATCAAACAGACCATGGGACAGCCTCGGGATGACGGTCGGTTACTGGCTGGTGTGGAGGTTTCTCCATCAATTCAACGACTGGTCCGCCAGGAGTCCTGACTATTCCGGTCAATCCAAGGAACCGCTAGTATGTAACGATCCAAGGAGGAGGGGTGCCATGCGAATATCCACAGTCGCCCTGGCCATCACTGCATTGTGGTTACCAGAATCCCAGGCCGGTCCAGATCCTGACCCTTATCTGACCAGATTCACCGATCAATTTCTTGCCACCCCGGGCTTCAATGTCGCCCAGGTCTCAAAACTTGAGCTCGATAGGTTCACGGTGTCTTTTGGGGGACTCTCGATAGTCGTGGGGGCCTCCGGTGCCCCTTTCAGCGGCACCAACCGCATCAGCTTATATGAATACAACTCCAAGCTGGAGCTGACAGATTCCGATACCAATGTGGGAGCCACCGGCGCGCTGGGCGTTTTCGACATGATCCTTCTGGATGACCTGGGCTTGGCCGTCGAAGCCGACGGCGAGCAGTTCGGCGACTCCAACATTGACCTGATCAATTCGGTTGGCATTCGCACCACCGACGTGCTGATCAATCGCCGGCTGCAAGACCTTACCGTGGCATTTGGAGTCAACTATGACGCCGTGGTGTCTACGAGCGATGACAATGGCGCCTACGCGAACTTCGCGACCTACGACCTTGGAGGCGCATTTCTAATTGGCGCCGGTTACGGGGATATCGTCGACACCGGAAATTTCGGCAGCAGCTTGACCTCGCGCAGCTTCGATGTCAGCTTGACCTTCAAACGAGCCAAGGGACCCTCCACTGCGGAACACCTTTTTGTCTGGTCCAACAATGGCTCTGCCGGCGACGACAACCAGGCATCCAGTATCCAGGGGCGAATCGGTTTTTCGGACGCATCACTGGGCAGTCAATTTCAGATCAATGATGTCATCCCAGGCAGCCAGATTGGCCCCCAGGCCGCCATTGGTCCCAATGGCGATTTCGTCGTGGTCTGGAACAGCGACTCCTCGCCCGGTGATGACAGCTTTTCCAGCATCCAGGCACGGTTGTTCAACCCAGACGGATCACCCAAAGGTCCCCAGTTCCAGGTCAACCAAAAGACGGCGGGATTTCAACTGGTGCCGGATGTAGCCGTGGATCAATCCGGCAGCTTCTTCGTCGTCTGGAGTGACTTCTCACCAGTAGACAACGACGCGGACATCTATTTTCGGTCGTTTTCAGCCGCGGGTGATCCGGGGGGCGACGAATTCATCCTGAGCCAGGGTGGCCGCGGGAACTATAGCCAGCCCCAGATTATTGTCGCTGGTGAGCGGTTGGTGGCGGCATGGATCGATGGCAATGCGGTCACCATGCGCGCAACCTCCGGCAATCTTTTCGCCAACGGTTTTGAAGCCGACACTGTCCCCGGTCCTGCTGCTGCAGTGCGGCGCGGCGGGCGGTGAACCACCCACAGGCGGGCTATGGCGTGGTGAGTCACCACCCCGACAGAGCGCCCTGCTGGCCCGACGGCATGCACGACCCCCTGTAATCCCCGGCCCGCTCACGGGCCCGGCACAAGTCGAACTATCCGAGGGTGTCTTAGGTACCACTCCGACTGCCCGGCGTGCGTTGCAGTGCCGACAATGGTGAGATCCCGCAAGAGGCCCGGAAAATGTCTTCCTTCCAACACCTGGCCCGTCGGGCAGGTCTGGGCGTGATGCTGATTGCCATCCATTCCTGGGCATTCGCCGGTGGGCCCGCCGAAACCACACGCTTTGAATTCACCGATTTCAATGAAATCACCGTGTTCAGTGTCTTCAACCTGGCGGTGAGCCAGGGTGATGATTTCCTGGTGGAAGTCACCATTGACGCGGATGCTGTCGATCGACTCGATGTCACCCAGACCGGCAGCCGTCTCCGCATCGGTCTGATGCCGGGAGACAGCGACAATCTGCAGACAATTCAGGGTACGGTCACCATGCCCGTGCTCAACCGGATTGAACTGGACGGTGTGGTCAACGTGACCCTTGACGGCTTCGTTCAGGACCAGATGACCATCGAACTGGCGGACGTCAGCACGCTGACCGGCGAGGCGCTGTCCCTGGGCAGCCTGGACGCGACGGTTTCAGGGGTCAGCCAGCTTGACCTGGGCAACGTCTCACCCATCGGCGAGGCCGATATCGACATCGAAGGCGTCAGCCAGGCCACCCTCAATATGGATGTCGGTGCCAGTCTCGCCGGCTCGGTGTCCGGTACCTCCAGCCTGTCTTACTTCGGAACAGACGTGGTGCTTGACGTCACGGTGGGCTTTGGATCGACCCTGCAAAGGCTGGGCGACACCCAGGCGGAGGGAGTGGGTTTCCGTATCAATTCCGGGCTCAGCGGCGCCTGGTTCAACCCCGACACCTCGGGTCAGGGGTTTTTGATCGAGGTGCTGCCGGATCGGTCCACGGTATTCCTGGCCTGGTTCACCTACACCACCGACGCCAGTGGCGCCAAAGTCGTGGGCGATCCGGGACACCGCTGGCTGACCGCCTCGGGCGACTTTGCCGGTGATACCGCAACCCTGGATGTGGTGCTGACCCAGGGCGGGCAATTTGACGACCCGGACCTGGCTGTAACCAACAGCCCGCCGGGAAGCTATGGATCCATCACCCTGACGTTCAGCGACTGCAGCAACGGACAGGTGGATTACGACCTGACCCAGGTACAGCTCAGCGGGACCATACCCGTTGTGCGGATCGCGGATGACAACGTGTCCCTGTGCGAACAGCTGAAAGGCGGCGCCAGGCCAGCCTTCACCATCCGCTGACAACAAGCCACCGGGGCGGCTTCAGTCGCCGCCCCGGCAAAGCGCCTGCTGGGTGGGGACATGGTCTTCACAGGCCTGGTGATCCCGGGCTCGCTGCAACGCGTTGGCGTACCACTCGTATTCGTCAAGAAACTTGACCACGCGCCGGTCGTAGGACTCATCCAGCGCGTTGCCCTCGTCGTCAAACGAGGAACCGACCGCTGAGATCGGAAAAGCGCTGGGGATGCTGGGTGTGCCCAGTTCCGCCAGGATCGCCCGCAGGTTGATCAGCCCCCGCACGCCGCCGAACGGACCGGCGGAGTAGGTCACGATGGCGCTGGGCTTGTAGTGGTATTCGCTCTGGTAGTGGTCCAGCAGATTTTTGAGGGCAGCCGGCAGGCTGTGATTGTATTCCGCGCTGAGCACCATGTAGCCATCAGCCCTGGCGAAGATGTCGCCCACCGCCGCCATAGCCTCGGGCGCTGTGCCCGGCTCGTATTCCTTGTACATCAGGTCAAGAAACGGCAGTTGATACTGCTCGGAGTCCACCAGGTCCACCTGGTGGCCCCGCTCCTTTAGTTGACGAACGATGAACCGGGCGGCCTTGATACCGCTGCGTTCTCGCCTCGCGCTGCCGTACACCACGGCGGTTCTCAATGTCATGGTTGCCTCCTTCTATGCTCAGGGCCCGCTGAAAAACACCAGTTTGACAATAAACCCTGTCAGTACGATGTACAGAACCGCCCTGATCAGCCCTTCGCCTCGGGTCACGGTGGTGTGGGCACCCAGCCAGCCGCCGATGGCGTTACCCACGGCCAGGGACAGGCCCACCAGCCACAGCAGCTCCAACTGCACCGCGAATACCACCAGGGCCACCACCGTGTAGGTGAGCACGATAAACACCTTGTGCATATTCGTGTGCACCAGGTCCAGGCCCATGACCCGGTGCAGGATGGGCATCAGGATGAAGCCCACGCCAATCTGGATAAAGCCGCCCCAGGCACCGGCGCCCACCATGCACAGGTGACCCAGCAGCAGCCGCTGGGGCCGGTTGGGGTGGTCATCCGGTCTGCCGCCTTTTCTTCCGGTGGCCATGATCAGCATGACCCCGACCATGATGATCGCCAGCACCCGATTGAACCACACGCCGTCCAGCTGAACACCCACCATGGCACCACCCACGGCGCCCAGCGAGGCTGCCGCAGCCAGGCTGAGGCTGAGCCTGAAATCCGAAAATCCACGCCGGAAAAAGGTCGTCACGGCCACCACGTTCTGGGCCAGGATGGCCACACGGTTGGTGCCGTTGGCCACCGGCCCGGGGATCCCCATGAACAGCATGGCCGGCACCGTCAGCAGGGAGCCGCCGCCGGCCAATACGTTCATCCAGCCAGCCACCACGCCCACGGCCGCCAGCACCGGTGCCTGCCACCACTCCACTACCCGGCACCCGCCAACTGAAAATCGCACTTTTCAGTTGTTGAAAAAACCATGGATGGGTTTTTCAGAATCTTGCTAATGCGCCTCGTTCCAGTTGCTGCCGCTGCCCGCGTCCACCAGCAGGGGCACCGCCAGTTCGGCGGCATCTCCCATCAGCTGCTGGATGCCGCTGGACACGTCGTCCAGGAGATCCTGGCGAACCTCCAGCACCAGCTCGTCGTGGACCTGCATCAGCATCACGGCGTTGTCTTCGAAGGTCTCGGTGAGCCAGCGATCCGCCTCGATCATGGCCCGCTTGATGATATCCGCCGCAGTACCCTGCATGGGTGCATTGATGGCCGCCCGCTCCGAAGCCTGGCGCCGCTGGAAATTCCGGGCATTGATTTCCGGCAGGGTCAGCCGCCGCCCGAACAGCGTCTCAACGTAACCCAGGTCGTGAGCTTTGGCCCGGGTGTCTTCCATGTAGCGTTTCACACCGGGATAGCGGGCGAAATACAGGTCGATGTATTCCTGGGCTTCTCGCCGCTCGATGCCCAGCTGCCGCGCCAGCCCGAAGGCGGACATGCCGTAGATCAGGCCGAAGTTGATGGCCTTGGCCGATCGGCGGGTTTCCGAGCTGACGGTTTCCGGGGTGCCGCCAAACACCTCGGCGGCGGTGGCCGCGTGGATATCAAGCCCCTCACGGAAGGCCGTCATCAGGCCTTCGTCGCCGGACAGGTGCGCCATGATGCGCAGCTCGATCTGGGAATAGTCCGCGGCCAGCATGACGAAACCCTCGGGCACCACGAACGCCTCCCGGATGCGGCGTCCCTCGGCCGTGCGAATGGGGATGTTCTGCAGGTTGGGGTCATTGGACGACAGCCGCCCGGTTGCCGCCACTGCCTGGTGGTAGGAGGTGTGGATACGGCCGGTGTCCGGGTTGATCTGGTGGGGCAGGGCATCAGTATAAGTTGATTTCAGCTTGGACAGCTGCCGGTGCTCCATGATGATGCGCGGCAGCGGGTAGTCACTGGCCAGCTGTTCCAGCACGTCTTCGGCAGTGGACGGCTGACCCTTCGGTGTTTTACGGATCACCGGCAGACCCTGCTCTTCGAACAGCAGCTGCTGCAGCTGCTTGGTGGAGCCCAGGTTGAACTTGCGCCCGGCAATGTCGTGGGCCTCGGTTTCCAGCTCGAACATGCGGTGGGCGAACTCGTCACTCAGCTGCTTCAGCAGACCCTGGTCTACCAGCACGCCGCGCCGCTCCATTCGTGCCAGCACCGGCGCCAGCGGCATTTCGATTTCCTCGAACACCTTTTTCAGCTTGGGTTCCGCTGACACTTCGGGCCAGAGTTTCTCGTGCAGCTGCAGGGTAATGTCCGCGTCTTCGGCCGCATACTGGGCGGCCTGCTCCACCGGCACCTCGTCAAAGGTAATCTGCTTGGCGCCCTTGCCGGCAATGTCCTCGTAGTGAATGGTCTTGCGGCCCAGATAGTTGGCCGCCAGCGAGTCCATATCGTGGCGGAATCCCGACGCGTTGTAGACGTAAGACTCCAGCATGGTGTCGAAGCGCCAGCCCGACAGTTCGATGCCGTAGCGTGACAGCACGATGGCGTCGTACTTGAAGTGCTGGCCCACCACCTTGCACTGGGGGTCTTCCAGCAGCGGCCTGATGGCCTGGATGACCGTTTCCAGGGGAAGCTGTTCGCCGGATTCCGGGGCCGTGTGGGCGATGGGGACGTAAGCCGCATGGCCGGGCTCACAGGCAAACGAGACCCCCACCAGATCAGCGCGCATGGGGTCCAGGCTGGTGGTCTCTGTGTCCAGGGCGAAACAGTCCGCGGCCCTCAGCCGGTCGATCCAGTCGTTGAGCGCTGCTTCGGTGCGCACCGTCTCGTAGCGGGCCTCGGGCTGGTCTTCCTCCGGTTCCTCGTCAAGCTCTGCCAGCCAGGAATTGAACTCAAAGCGGGAAAACAGCTCCACCAGCTTGTCCCGGTCCTGTTCACCCAAGGTCAGGTCAGCCGGCCCCTGCTCCAGGCCCACGTCGGTCTTGATGGTGACCAGGTCCCGGGAAAGCGGCAGGGTGTCCAGGGCCTCGCGCAGATACTCCCCGATCTTGCCGCCCACGTCGTCCGCGTGGCTGATCACCCCGTCCAGGTCGCCGTACAGTCCGAGCCACTTGGCCGCGGTCTTTGGCCCACATTTGTGCACTCCCGGAACGTTGTCCGACTTGTCACCCACCAGGGCCAGATAGTCGATGATCCGGTTCGGCGGCACCCCGAACTTTTTCTCGACCCCGGCCTCGTCCAGTGTGGTTTTGTCCATGGTGTTGACCAGCGTCACATGGTCATCAACCAGCTGCGCCAGGTCCTTGTCCGAGGTGGACACCACCACGTTCATCCCACCGTCCACCGCCTGTCGGCACAGGGTTCCGATCACGTCGTCGGCCTCCACATCGGGAACCCGCAACAGCGGCAGGCCGAAGGCTTCGATCATCTCCAGCAGCGGCGCAACCTGCTCCCTGAGCTCATCGGGCATAGGAGGCCGTGTGGCTTTGTATTCCTCGAACATGTCGTGGCGAAAGGTCTTGCCCGGCGCGTCGAAAACCACCGCAATATGGGTGGGATTGTGCTCCTTGAGCCACGCCTTGATCATGTTGCCGACGATGTAGATTGCTCCTGTCGGTTTCCCATCGGAGGTGGACAGGCGGGCACCTACCGGCGCGAAAAAGGCGCGATACAGGTAGGATGAGCCATCCACCAGGTACAGGGTTTGGGGTTCAGTCATGTTGAATCCTTCGCTCAGGACCCGCAATTATATAGAAGAGCGGTCTCCGCTATGATGGCAGAGCAATGGCAGAACTGAACCGCACAGAAGAGCAGGGCTCCGACTGGCACTGGCGGACCGTTATCCCGACGGGGATTGCCGTGCTGTTACTGTCGGGCGTGCCGGGGGCGCTGGTGCTGCCAGCCGCTTGCGCCCAGGACATGGACCCCGCGCCGTCTGCTGACGCCACCCGCGACATCCCGCCGCCGGTGGATCCGCCACCGCCGCCTCCTCTCGAATCCCCGGCGACCCCGGCCATGAAAACCACGCCTGACGAGGAAGCACCTATTCCGCCCAAGGCCAATACCAGCGACCAACTGCTCCCGGTGGTGCGCATTCGCCGGGAGGAGGGCCAGATGGTAGAGGAGTATCTCAATAACGGCGTGGTCTATATGGTTCGGATCGTGCCGGAAAACGCGCCGCCTTATTACATGCTGGATACCGACGGCGACGGCGAGCTGGACACCCGTCAGGAAGAATCCGATCCCGGCATCAAGCCGGTTTACTGGAAGCTGCTGGAGTGGGACTGAGCCGGTGACCTGCGGCCCGGTATATCCGGGAGTTGTCAGCTGAGATCCCGCGCAAACTCTCGCAGGGTTGCCAGCGGCACGATGTCGAGGGCACGGATGTGGGTTCGCGTCAGGTGGACCCGGGGAGCCGCCCCGGCCTGGTAGGCCTCCAGCCAGCGCGCCGCGCACAGGCACCAGCGGTCACCGGGCTTGAGTCCGGGGAATCCGAACTCCGGGCGCGGCGTGGACAGGTCATTGCCCCGGGACCTGGAAAACTTCAGGAACTCCGCCGTCATTTCTGCACACACCGTGTGTGAACCCGCGTCTTCCTGGCAGGTGTTGCAGGAACCGTCCCGGAAGTAACCGGTGACGGGGTCATCGCTGCAGCCGCGCAGGGGATCTCCCAGCACATTGACAGATTCATACTTGGTCATAAGGAGGTCATTCCAGTGTCCGTGGACACAGGCTGAATTTTAGCGACACCTGTCAGTCCGAGTAAATCACCGGCTTCCTGGCGCTTATCCCGGCGGCAATTCCAGCAGCCCTGCCACGCGTTGCCGCAGTCGATCATAGTGACTTCCGGGCCAGTAAACCCGGCGGCAATCCCGGCACTCACGAAAATGATGGAAATCCCGGGCCACCTGCTCCGGCACGCGATCCACCACGCCCCCCGGGTCGGCATCGGCCAGAATCCCATTACACTCAAGGCAGCGGGTGAACGGCGCACAGCTGCCGCGCAGGTCGAATGCCTCGATCACTTCACGGGCCTGGGCATCGGGATCCGTCGCCCGCATCCAGTGGCCGCGATCCACCACCCGGTGCTTGAGAATGCCTTTATCCCGGGTCAGTATCGTTCGCTTCTGAGCCAGGGCAATCTGCACGATCTCCTCGTCGCCCAGGTCGTTCCGGTACACCACGTCCAGGCCCAGCAGTCTGAGCCGCCGTGCCAGCTGGCCCAGGTGAACGTCCAGCACAAACCGCAGTGTGCGCAGGGGACGGGGCCTCAGACGGTTCAGCTCAGAGATATCCAGCCGTTCGAACACCGGGTACACGGAGACGCGCTCACCCCCCCGGAGCAGGTCATCGAATCGTCGGGGTTTGCCGTTCACCAGGACGAGGTCCACCTCGGTATGGGGGACACCCAGGGCCTCGATGGTGTCTTTGACCGACGACGGATTCGCAAACACCGCGTCAAACTCCCGGCCTCGGCGCTCACGCTTAAGAAAATCGTTGAGCTCGGCGTAAAAGCGAAAGATCGAGCTGGCCTGAGGTTGGGTCATCACGCCTGCATCATGGTGATTCCAGTCCCCGCTGGCAACTGTCATTCTGACACGCCCACTTCCGGTACAATCGCCGCTTTTGCGGAATCGAGGGATTCACCATGACCACCTTTGATGAACTGACAGCGGGGCTGCGCATACCCGTCGTCGGTGCCCCCATGTTTATCGTCTCCGGGCCAGAACTGGTGATCGCTCAATGCAAGGCCGGCATCATCGGGTCCTTCCCGGCGCTCAATGCCCGACCACCCGAGCTGCTGGACCAGTGGCTGACCCGGATCCGGGAAGAGCTGGCAGCCCACGATGCTGCTCACCCGGACCAGCCCTCGGCGCCGTTCGCAGTGAACCAGATCGTGCATCGCTCCAACGACCGGCTGCAGCAGGACCTGGAGCTGTGCGTCAAGCACCAGGTGCCCATCATCATTACCTCCCTGGGCGCCCGGCCGGAGGTCAACGATGCCGTGCACAGCTATGGCGGCATCGTGCTGCATGACGTGATCAACAATACCTTTGCCCACAAAGCGGTGGACAAAGGGGCCGACGGCATCATTGCCGTAGCCGCCGGCGCCGGTGGTCACGCCAGCACGCTGTCGCCCTTTGCTCTGATCCAGGAGATCCGCCAGTGGTTCGACGGACCGCTGCTGCTGTCCGGCTGTATCACCCACGGCGGGGCAGTGCTGGCCGCCCAGGCCATTGGCGCAGACCTGGCCTATATTGGCACCCGGTTCATTGCTACCCACGAGGCCAACGCCCAGCCGGACTACAAGCAGATGCTGGTGGACAGCACCGCTGACGACATCGTCTATTCCAGCTACTTCACCGGCGTCAACGGCAACTACCTGCGGGGTTCTATCAAAAATTCCGGTATGGACCCGGATCAGCTGCCCGAGGGGGATATCAGTTCCATGAGCTTCGGGTCCGAGAAACCCAAGGCCTGGAAGACCATCTGGGGAGCCGGACAGGGGGTAGGCGGCATCCACGACGTGCCGTCGGCGGGCGACGTGGTGGCACGGCTGAGCGAGGAATACCGGTCAGCCCAGGCGCGCCTGACCGGCTGACCGGGATGACCGTCAGGGGGCGATCAAACGGCTTCCGCCAGGTCGCTTTCGATATGCGTATCCAGCGTGGTGCTGGCGTTCAGTGAGCGCGTAATCAGGCAGACTTCTTCGGCCTTGTGCATCAGGCGTTCAGCCCGCTCTGCCGGAACCCCTTCGGGAAGGGACAGGTTCACCCGCAGCCGGAATGCAGTAAATCGGGTCACCCCGTCCACCCGCTCCAGCTTGCCGGTGGCCTCACACTTCAGCGTGTTCCAGTCCAGCTTGCTGGACCGGGCGATTGCGCGGAAGGTCAGGATGAAACAATCCGCCACGGCCGCCACCAGCAGGGTTTCCGGGGACCAGCGATCGTCGGGCCCGCCAAACTCTGGCGGTGCGGAAGTCACCAGGACAGGCAGATTTTCGCTGCTGACCAACACGTCACCCTGGGCGCCGGCGGTGGCTTCGACCACGTAGTGATGGGGGAATTCCTGCATGGGATCACTCCTTTGACGACAGACGGGTATTGTCGCCCGTGGCGACCCGGGCGGGAGTTCGTAGTTTTACGGAGACGACGTCTGCGCCAGCCGCGGCAGCAGGCCTGAATGCCGGGCTTTTGCCGCCATTTCCCGGGCCCGTTGTGCCTGTTGATCCGGGGTTCCGGTTCCCGCAGGCATTGCGTTGCCCAGGGACCGGGCGAAGTAGGTGATGGCATGGTCGTGATTGCCCTGCAGCAGGTGCAGCTGTCCCAGGCCCGCCAGAATAGCGGACTCCTCCCTGGATCCGGATCCGTAGCGGGAGCGGGCCGTGACCAGGCCGGTGGTGTACAGGTACATGGCCTCCCGTACCTCGCCCTGGTGCACCCGGGCTCCTGCCAGGCCCGCCACCAGGTCGATCCAGTGACGGGAACGCACCGGCAGGTCCATTTCCAGCTCAAAGGCCCGCTCATACAGGCGAATGCCAAGGTCGGGACTGTCTGCGCGACCCGCGGCAGCCGCGGCCAGGGTCAGCGAACGGACCAGCAGCGGCGCAGGCAGATCAGCCGCCGGTGCGGCCGCGATCTGCAGAAACAGCCCATAGGCATGGGCAGGCTGCAAGGGCATCAGCAGGTGAGCGTCCAGCAGGTCCAGCCGTGTGACCAGCGCCGGGGCCAGGGTACCTGCCTGCTGCGCCCGGGCCATTCCGAGATAGTGCGCGGTTTCGTCCAGCCTGTCCCGGGCCAGGGCAGCCTCAGCCAGAAGCACCAGCACCTCGACCACCATTCCGGGTGGTGCGGTGCCGTGTTGCCGGGCCAGGGCCAGGGCTTCCTGGAACTGGGTCTTCGCCTGGTCGCGCAGGTCCACCTGCTGCAGGATTTCGCCCATCACCCGCTTCATCTCAAACAGCGCCAGCGGCCGGTCAGCCAGGTGCTCATCCACAAACCGCACGCTGTTCTGCAGGATCTCCCGAGCGGACCGGTCGGCCCGGCTGCCCTGGCCGGGTTGAGCCTGGTCAAACGCCTGGATCAGGACCTGGGTTACCGCCTGGGACCGCTGCTTTTCACGCTCAGCGGCGTCGCGCTGCTCTCGAAGCTGCTGTGACTGCTGGAAGGCCGTCACTGAAAACGCCAGGACCAGGATGACAATGGACGCCAGGGACGCCGCCAGTGCCGAATTACGCTGGACGAACTTACGAGCCTGGTACCACACGCTGATGGGGCGGGCCTCGATGGGTCGCCGGTCCAGGTAGCGCCGCAGGTCTCCCGCCAGGGCTGACACCGTGGCGTAGCGCCGGGATCGATCAGTTGCCAGGGCCTTGAGCAGTATGGTGTCCAGGTCTCCGCGCAACAGGCGCTGGAAGGCGCCTTCACCGGTAATGCGGCTGGGCAGCCCCGGCGCGCGGGTCAGCACCGCATGCTCGAGCTCCCGGGGCCGGTCTTCGAATGCATGGAACGGCCGCTGGCCGGTCAGCAGTTCGTGCAGCACCACCCCCAGGGAATAAACGTCCGAGGCGGTGGACAGCGATTCGCCGGAGAATTGCTCGGGGCTGGCGTAGCGCGGCGTCAGTACCCGCACCAGTGACCCGGTGTGGACCCCGCTGCCGATATCGGGATGGGTATCCATCAGCTTGGCGATGCCAAAATCCAGCAGCTTGAGACAACCGGACTCCGAGACGAGGATATTGCCGGGCTTGATGTCGCGGTGCAGGATCAGGTGTCCGTGGGCATATTCAACCGCCTCGCACAGGTCCAGGAAGATTCGCAGTCGTTCCTCCAGGCCCAGCTGGCGTTGCGCGCAATGGCAAATCAGGCTGGCGCCCGGTGCGTACTCCATGACGACGTAGAGCCGGCCGTCCCCGGTGCTGCCGCTGCCGATGAACCGGGCGATGGAGGGGTGCTCCATCCGGGCCAAGATACGCCGCTCCTGCTCGAACCGGTCCGGGTCCAGCCCCGGCTGAAGGACCTTGACCGCCACCCGGCGCAGGCCGCCCAGATCTTCAGCCAGGTAAACCGTTCCCATGCCGCCGCGACCCAGACGCCGCAGCATGCGGTAGCCGCCAATGCTGGATTGAATGACCTGGTCGTCCATCACCTGGCGCGCACGCCGGTGCAGCCCGTCCCAGCCGGAGTCCGGTTCCGGCCCCGATGTCGACAGATCCTGGTCCAGCAGCTGACGCACCCGTCGCCCCAGGTCCGGGTCTTCGCGCTGCACACCCGACAGGTAGGCTTCCCGGGGGCCGTCCTCCAGCTGCAGTGCCCGGTCAAACACCCCCGCTGCTTTTTTCCAATCCGCGGTACTCAATGCCGGCTCCGCCGCCTTGTTACCTGATGACGCGCAAAGCCGGGGAAACCCTGATCACGCCGGTGACTATCGATCCAGGCTGAGCCGCTGGATGGGCACATCGTCCCGGATCCAGCTGCCACCTTCGGGCCCCTGATAAGTCACGTCCACCGATACCCGGTTGCCGGCAGCCAGGCTGTTGGAAGGCTCCACCAGGGTCAGGACCAGGGTCCCTGCCGGGGTATCGCTGACATCGTCCAGGGTCCCGGTAAGGGGTCGCCGGTAACCACTGCGCTGCTGCAGCGTCATGGCCAGCGGCTGTCCCGGTTCGAAACCGGACTCGAAGGCGAAGTACCATACCGGCGTGCCGTCCGCCGCGTACACGTATAGCAGCACGAAAATGTCGATGCTGCCGTCGGGATTCTCGATGTTCTCGATGGTGAATCCCCAGCCGGTATCCTCATTTCCGGCAAACCACAGCCCGCCGAAGTCCACCGCCGGCCGGGTGCTCGCCAGGGTCAGCGGCTCCACGCACCAGGCGCGCCGTGTGTTGCCGATCAGCCACTCGAAGGAGGCCAGTGCCGAGGCGCCGGTTCGATCCGTGCCGTCGTTGCAGGCAGGTTTACCCAGGACGTCGTTATAGGAAATCACGGTCTGGGCACGGGTATCCGGATCCGCCTGCTGGGGCGGCGTGCGACCGGACTGGTAAAGGTATCGGGGAAAGCCGAATCCGTCCGGGTTACGGATCGCCTCGAACACGCCATGCCTGAAGATGCCAATGGCCTGGAACCACTCGGGCGCACCGCCGCTGTCCTCGAAGGTATAGAAGGTCATCACGTAGACGTCGTTGCCATCGCCGTCGGCGCCGCCCAGCTGCAGGTCGAAACCGTGGCCCACCCGGGTCCGGTCCAGCAGCAGGCCCACGTAGTTGGGCGCGTTGCGGGCCGGCGCCCAGCCTACTGCATGCATCATGGGCCGGGCCACGCCCAGGGTTTGCAGCGCAGATGGCCCGCACTGCAGGGTGTCAAACCGCATCAGGTCACAGAAGGTGTTATTCAAATGGGACACCGACGAACCCGGATCGTAGGTCTCGGGCGCGTACAGCCCGACGTAGCTGGACGCCGACAGGAAATCCGAGTTTTCCGGGTCCAGGGAAGCCTCGGCACCCAGGAACTTCAATTCGTTTTCCGACACGAAGGCATCCGCCCGGTCGGCGTCGGTCACCGCCGGGTCCGCCAGCGGCGTCACCTGTCCTGCATCGACCCGGCCCATCTGGTTGATGAAGGCGTCGCCGAACGGAAAGTCCTCGGTACCCAGCGCGCCCATCTCGTCGGCCAGGGTGCCGAAGCCCAGGCCATGGGTGATCTCGTGGGTGGCCACGGAGATGAAATTAACGTCGAGGTTGCTCTCGAACCCGTCGAACCCGTAATAGAAATCCCGGGTGCTGTCCTCGCTGTCCACCGCCGAATTGAACACGATAAACAACTCCGGGGAGTCGCATTCCACGGAATTGAAGATGCGGCAGAACTCGGTGCCCGCCTGGCGGGCAGCGGCGGGCGTAGCGTAGATCAGCTCGGGATCTTCAACCCCGGGCACGCCGCGGCTGACCAGGGAAAAGAAGGCGCCGGCCAGGGTCTGCCCGGATGAGTCGCCACCCTGGTCTTCCCAGCAGGCGTTGATACGGATGGGAACCGGGCTGAACAACTCGGATGACAGGTTGGTGGCGGCCTGCATCACCGCATTACGCCGTGCCTCACCCACGGTTGTGGCTGGATTGCCCCCCACCGGGGTGAATGGGGTCGGGTCGTCCCATGGCGCCAGGTCACAGTTGGGGAATTCAAGCGGGTCGGTGAAATCCACCGTGATCTGGGCCGGCTGCGGCGGATCCGAACTGAAGTCCGCCACCAGTGTGGCGTCCCCCAGCGGACCTTCCAGGGCGACCACCAGCAGATACCAGGTTCGCCCGTGGACCGGCGGAAAGGTGGAGTCCTGCACCGTGACCTGCTCCACCCCGGCCACACCCAGGGAGTAGTACGCGGCCTGGGCCAGCAGGTCACCGGTGTTTGAGACATTGTCCAGGTCAAATGGGCTGTCAGGCCGCAGGTACAGGTCCACCTGCATACCCTCACCCACGCCTTCCAGTTCCACCCGCAACTGGGTCGCCTCCGCCGGCACCTCGATGAAAAAGTCTGGCGGGATCAGTGCCTGGCCCGGTTCCACCGCCGGCAGCTCAAAAATGATGCCCTCACCGTCATTGAGCTGGAAGAACTCGCCGGCATGGGCGGGCACCATGGCTGTTCCCAGGGCTGTACCCAGCAGCAGGCCGGCTGCCGCGCGCATGCGCGATTGGCAAGTCATTCGGGCTGTTCCGGGGAGTTGGGTTCAGCCCCCGGGGCTGGCCGGCGGTGCTTCACGGCCTGGCCGTGGATGATGCGGTAGCTGCCGTCGGGATTGGGTTTCAGAATCAGCGGCCGGTACTGCAGGCTCCAGGCTACGTTGCCGGCGTTGGGCTTGTCCGTCGCTGCCGGCAGCTTTCTGGGCGTTACGCTGACCCGCCGCACCTGCGGCTTCAGCTTCACCGTGTTCCTGGTCGTTGCCTCAGCGGTAGCCTCGGCTTTTGCCTGTTCGGCTGCCTCTCCGTCTGGCGACGCGACCGGTGCCGCGCCCACCATCATCATGAAGATCAATGCGGGTGACATATTCCCCTCCGTGAGCTGGTCTGCTTAAGCTTATCGCAGACCGGCCCATGCGCAACTGCTCCGCTGGTGACGGGGCAGCCGGGGGAACCCCCGGTTATTGACAGGTTTTGCCCTTAATACCGGTAAGGCGGACCACGTCCAGGCTGCCGTCGGCATAACCCTCGGTATCGGAGTCCCACACCACCGTGGCCGAATCCGGTCCGGTAAAGGTGATGGTGGCGGTGCCCCAGGGATTGTTGACCACGGCCCCCGGGTCGAACGCCGGCGGGAAGTCGGCGCCGCTGAAAACGCCCAGCGGCACTTCGGCACGGTTGCCCACCAGCTCTCCCTGGCCGAACAGCCAGACCTGCTGACCGTCCTGGTACACGTACCAGGCCAGGATCACCTGGTCCGTGCCGCCGATGCTGATGACCTCCACCACGTAGCCATGACCGCTTTGTTCCACGTTGTAGTAGCTTCCGCTGCGGCAGGCGTTATCCGACTCGGTGATGGGCGCCAGCTGCACCATGTCCAGGGAGCCGGTGCCAAACTCAGGCAGCACGCTGTCCCAGGTGGCGGTGCCCTGGGTGTCGCTGTTGAAATCAAAAGTCAATGTTCCCCATGGAATCAGGCTGACGTCACCGGTGTTGAAGTCCGGTGGAAAGTCTGCGCCCTCGGTCATGGCCACATCCAGCGTGGCGCTGGTGCCCTCCAGCGGACCGGTGCCGATGAGCCACACCGGGTTGCCATCCTGGTAGACATACCAGTAGGCATTGACCCGGCTGGGGTCGTCTGCGGTGGCGCCGTCCAGCATTTCCACCAGCCAGCCGTGGCCGGATTGGGCAGCATTGAACCAGGGCCCGCTGACCCGGGGCGTGGCCCCGGCCACACAAGCGGCAGGCGTGCTGGAGCTGGTGACCCGCACGTTGTCCAGGTAGAAGCCTTCAAACTCCGACGCCGGATCGGAGGTGAACACCCAGCGGATCTGAACGGTCTGGCCGGCAAAGGCCGACAGGTCCGAGCTGTAGGTCTGGAACTGGGTCCGGGCACCATTAAATGCGCCCTGGGACGGTGGATAGCCACACTGGTTGATGGGCGTGCCGCTGGGGGAGGTTTCGCGCAGGTCCGACGGGTATCCCCCCGCCGGTGGCAGGTCCTGCCAGGTCTGGCCGCCGTCGGTGGAGATCTCCACGATGATGCCATCCCAGAATTCTTCCAGGTTGTACCAGGCGTCATATTCGAGCTGGGGGGAACCACTCTGCAGCTGCAGCGGCGGCGTGGTCAGTGCGGCGCAGGTCAGCGGCTGGTAGTTGGGCAGGCTGCCGGCGTTGCGGTAACTGAGGCTGCCAATGGATGCCCGGCGGTTGCTGACCTGCCAGGGGCTCTCGCTGGAGACAAACACCGCATCGTCCGGGTCGTCGGTGAACTCACCGGGTTCACTGTCATCGCCCCGGGTGGTCAGGCCGTAGCGGACGGTTTCCGCCGATTCGTTACCCTGGTTGGGGCCGTCGCCGCCGCCGGCGTTGTCTTCCGCCTTGACCACGTAGTAGTAGGTAGTCAGGGGTTCCACATCCAGATCATCAAACCCGGTACCCGATACCGAGGTCAGGAGGTTGCCGGGCGCCGGGTTGAAGAACGGGTTGGTGGAGCGATACACGTTGTACTTCAGCGTGGTGCTGGGGCACCCCGGTGTGCCTTCGGCCCAGGACAGCTTGACCCCGCACTGGCCACCCCCCACGGTTTCCACCCGCACCTGGGTCAGATCAAAGGCGGGCAGGGTTTTACAGGCAGCTTCAGACACGATGGACTTGCACTGGCTCAGAGGCCCTTCGCCGCAGGCGTCGGCACCCCGCACGCGGTAGGCGTACTCCACGCCACCCCGGGTGGCGGGATCGGAAAAACTCAAACCCGCAGTCTCGCCCAGGTAGCGGTAGTCCGTTGCCGGGGCATCGCAGCTGCCCTCGGCCCGGAAAACCTGAGTCGTGTCAGCGCCGCTGATGCCGCTGAAGGACAGATTGATGTTGCTCACGTCGGCATCCAGGGTCAGCTCGCTGGCGCTGCTGGCCCCGGTGTCGCACTGGGCCGCTGATACCGCCAGGGCATACCCCTGCCGGCCGGTGCCTTGATTGCCGTTGCCGGGCGTTGCGTGGGCCCGGACGCGAATGGTGTAGTCGCCGGACTGGGGCGCGGTCAGGCGCACCTGCTCCACCGGGTTCAGCCGATCCTGGACACCGCCGGTGGTGGACTGGGCACCACTGAAAACATTGCCGCGCCAGGTGCTGCCCGCGCCGGTGACTTCCAGGTCCAGGTCGTTGACCAGGGCCACACCGGAAAAGCTGTTGCCCGGGGGATCTGTCCACGCCAGGGTGGCGCGAAACTCCTGTCCGGCCTCGACCCGAACGGTGTACTCGTGCTGCTGACCGGTGGTGATGCCAAAGCCGTTATTCAGATCCCACACCCGCAGCTGCCGGTCATCGCCGGCGAAATACAGGTTGCCGTCCAGCCAGATGCGGCCCCAGCCGCTTTGGTTGGACGGCATCTCGGAGTAGGTGCTGGTGCCGTTGAGGAGTGTCGCCTTCATCAGGGCAGCACTGGGCAGCAGGCCGTCCTCCGCCACACGCACTCCAGTGGGATAGAACCCGTCCATGTAGTACTGGCGCATCAGGGCGGCGCCGCCGGCCACCGTGGGTGACGCCATGGACGTGCCCTGGCGGATGGTGAAGGTATTGCCGTCGCCGTCCGGCGGCGGATTGTCGTTGTTGTCGTTGCCCAGCACCGAACGGATGCCGACGCCCGGCGCCGTGATGTCGGGCTTGATGCGGCCGTCGTGGGCCGGACCCCGGCTGGAGAAATTCGCCAGGGTGCGGTCGTCACCGGACTGGGTTGCCCCTACCGACAGGGGCGACTTGGCCTGGGCCGGGTGGCCGGCGGTGTTCAGCTCCGGCCCTTCATTGCCAGCCGAAAAGATCAGCAGCAGGTGCTCCGCGTCCCAGGAGGCCGAGTCGGCATCGAAGTCGCTGGTGAAGTAGCCGTTGTCGCCGTCATCGGGCACGGCTGATCCGTAGCTGTTGTTGGACAGCCCCACGCCTGCCCGGTCCAGCTGCAGGTACTGCAGGTAGCGGCGCTGGCGGTTGAGGCAGCCTGAATCGCTGTTGCCGATATCCTGGAACAGGATCTGGGCATTGGGTGCCATGCCGTCGGCCAGGCCCATGTTGGGCTCGGTGGGGGTAGCCAGGGGAATCGCGTCGCCGGCCACTGATCCGGTGACGTGGGAACCGTGGAAGTTGGATGGGCTGTCGTCGCACTCGACGTTGTAATCATAGGGTATGGCGCCGGGCTGAACGTAGTAAGCCACCAGCTTCCGATCCGGGAACAGGTTCCCCAGCTCACCGTAGGGTGGTTGTTCAGCGTCGGTAATCTCGGTATTGATTTCAGACCCGTTGTCCAGCTGGCTGAAGTTCACGGCGTTGCGGTCCAGGCCCGAGTCAGCCACCCCCACCACCTGGCCGGTGCCGATGATGTCCTGGTCCCAGATGGGGGTCAGGTCCGGGGGCGGGCCACCGGAGGGTCCGTTGCCCTGGATGGGTCCGACGGAATTGCGGTTGTGCAGGCGGTCAGGATAATGCCGGTCGATCCACATGACCTGGGTCAGAGCAGCTGCCTTGCTGGCGAAGTCCGCCGGCGTCTGGCCATTCAGTTGAAACCAGGCCACCGGCAGCGTGGCGGAATCATCCATCATCAGCACCTGGCTGCCGGGCGCCAGCTTATCGATCAGCTTGCTTAGGCTTTCGGCCCGGTCACCCTTGAAGCCCACCACCTCCATGGTGACCGGTGCGGAGGTTTTTTCCGTCAGCCGCCAGATGGACGGGCTGACCCGGTAAGCGGGTTCATAGGCACCCACGTAGCGTACGCCGGGCATGCTTTCGACCTTTGCCCGTGCATCGGTATCGGCCAGCTCTTTCCAACGCACCAGGTAAGCGTAGTCCGGCAGGTAATCCAAAACTCGCGCGCCCGCGCGCTCCAGCGCATCCGGGTCAACCGCAGCGGGGGAATCGAACTGGACGACAGCGTGCCGCCGGTCCGGGGCCTGGGCGGCCAGTTTCTCGCGGAAGGCGGTCGGCACCGCGTCGGCTGGCAGGCTGGTGGTCAGGGGGTCGAACTGCCCGACCCGCAGCCGCAGCTCCTGGGCCTGTACCCATCCTGGGGACATCACCAGCAACAGGAAGCCAATCGATACTTTGTTCAAGGTCAACTCCATTTGTAGTGTCCTGGACACTAAGTGACCGCCGAGATTACCAAAAATGGGAATGAGGTTTGTGAAAGATGGGTTATGGCGGGATCTCGAAATCAACGCGCCCGGGGACCAGCAACGCGCTGACTGGCGGTCTGTCTGTTCAGCCCCCCGGTATCAGCCTGCGCCAGCCCTTTTTCACCGCCCCCGCGGTCTGCATGATGCTGGCGGGATCCAGGCCGTATTCGCCGTCGGGCAGGGCACGGCGGATGGTCATGGGATGGCCCTTGGAACCCTGGTTATAGCTCAGCAGATCTACCTGCCGGGGTGGCGTGATCAGCATCTGGTCGGTGTCCAGCACCAGCAGGATCCGGGGCTGAGTGCGGTTTTCCGGGTTCTGGCACTGAACCAGTCCGATCTCGCCGGTGTCCAGCTCCACCAGGTTACCGTTGGGATACAGTCCGATAGTACGGATGAACTCATCCACGATCTGACTCTGAAACAGCAGGTTGCGCCGGTGATTGAGCAGGTCCACGGCTTCGGTGGAGCTGATCACCTGATCGGTGTAGGGTTTCTGGCTGGTCATGGTGTCGTACCAGTCGGCCACGCCCACCACCCGGGCCAGCAGGGGTATCTCGTCGGCTTTGACCCCGCCGGGGTAGCCGCTGCCGTCGAAACGCTCGTGATGAAAGCGCACGATGTCCACAACCTCGCGCTCCATGCCGCGCACGGCTTCCACCAGTTCCACGCCCATTCCGACAAAACCACGGATTTTTTCGAGTTCGTCGCGCGCCAGGGGGCCGGGTTTTTCCAGCAGCCGTCGCGGCAGCTTTGCCTTACCGATCTGGCACAGCAGGGAACCCAGGGCCAGCCGCTCCAGCTGGCGTTCGGGCAGCCCCATGCCCCGGCCAATCACCACCGACAGCACCGAGGTGCGGATCAGGTGGCCGCTGAGAAAGGACTCGGGTACGAGAAGCTGGGTCATCCAGACCATCGGGTCGGGGTGCCGGATCACGCTCTCGATCATGCCCTTCATGGGCAGCAGCACGTCACGCACCCCAAGCGGTCGGCCAACCCGGACATCATTGATCATCTGCCTGGCTGCATCCCGATACTCCTCGAACACCGGCCTGGCCTTTTTCATTTCCGCCTGGAAGCGGCTGGGGGGTTTGTAGTAGTCCGGGTTGGTGGGGATGGGCGCCGTCTCCAGCAGTGAGCCGTCTTCACCATCGTTGAACCGGGCCTGGGCGGCCTCGATTTTTCGTTTGCTCAGGGCATACTCACCGGTGCGGGCAAAGTACTTTTCCTGGTCCTGATCTTTGTCACCCATGGTTCGGCGGTCTGGTCTTATTGCAGCGCGAGTCGCTCCAGGATCCCGTCCAGCTCGTCCAGGCTGTTGTAGCTGACCACCAGCTGACCCTTGCCGCTGTTTTTGTGCTTCAGCTGAACCCGGGCACAAAGCTTTTCAGTCAGATCCTGCTCCAGCTTAACAATGTTCGGGTCGGTTTGCGTCTTGCCTGTGGAAGTTTTGGGGGGCTTCAGCCAGCGCCGCACCAGGGCCTCGGTTTCACGAACCGACAGGCCCCGCAGCGCCACCCGGCGCGCGGCCTGGACCTGCTCGGACCCGGTCAGCCCCAGCAGTGCGCGGGCATGCCCCATTTCCAGGCTGCGCTCGTCCACCAATTTTTTCACCGGTTCTTCCAGCTCCTGCAGTCGCAGCAGGTTGGATACCGAGACTCGGGAACGTCCGACGGCCCGGGCGGCTTCTTCGTGGGTGAGCTCGAACTCCTCGATCAGCCGCTTGATGGCACCCGACTCTTCCAGGGGGTTGAGGTCTTCCCGCTGGATGTTTTCGATCAGCGCCATGGCTACCGTGGCCTGGTCCGGCACGTCGCGCACCACCACCGGCACCTCGGACAGACCGGCAATCTGCGCGGCCCGCCAGCGCCGTTCTCCGGCAATGATCTCGTACTGGTCGCCACTGACCTGGCGCACCACGATCGGCTGCACCATTCCCTGGGCCTGGATGGAGTCAGCCAGTTCCTGCAGCTTTTCGGGGTCCATGCCGGTGCGCGGCTGATAGCGGCCGGGCTGGATCAGGTCTACCGGCATTTCGCGGTAATCACCCTCGGGCGCCGTGTCCCGGTCGGCGGGCTTGGCGGCACTGCCCAGCAGCGCGTCCAGACCTTTGCCCAGTCCTCGTCGTTTGGCGTTCATGCTGTTATATGTCTCCTGCGACCGTGTCCCTACCCGGCCCGGCGTTCGCCGATGCTTTCGCGCCGGGTCAGCTCTCCAGCCAGGCGCTGGTACGCCAGGGCCCCCTTGGATTCGGCGTCATAGGCCATTACCGGCATACCGAAACTGGGGGCTTCGGCCAGGCGCACGTTGCGGGGAATCACGGTCATGTAAACCTTGTGTCCAAAATGCTCCACCAGCTGGTTGGATACCTCGGTGGACAGGTTGTTGCGCACGTCGAACATGGTGCGCAGCAGGCCTTCCAGCTGCAGCGACGGATTCACCGCGTCGCGAATCTTCTCCACCGTATCCAGCAGCGAGGTCAGGCCTTCCAGGGCGTAGTACTCGCACTGGATCGGCACCAGCACGCCGTCAGCCGCGGTCAGGCCGTTGACCGTCAGCATGGACAGCGATGGCGGGCAGTCAATCAGGATGTAGTCGTAATGATCCCGAACGGGGTCCAGCATGTCGCGCAACCGCCGCTCCCGGGCCAGTTCGTCCATCAGCCGTACCTCGGCCGCAGTCAGCGCGGTATTGCCGGGGATCAGGTCGAAACCCATCTCGGTCAGGCAGATCCGCGCCTCCAGCATGGTGGCCTCTTTCAGCAGGACCTCACCGGTGGTGATTTCCTGCTGGCGGCTGTCCACCCCGAGACCCATGGTGGCATTACCCTGGGGATCGAGATCGATCAGCAGCACCTTGCGTTTGGCAGAAGCCAGGGCGAACGCCAGGTTGACGCAGGTGGTGGTTTTTCCCACCCCGCCCTTCTGGTTGGCTACGGCTATGACTCGTCCCATTATCAAAGGTGCTCAAAAATCATCAGGTGTCGCTGGCCGGTCTCTCCCGGCACCTGCAGCGTTTTGGTTCTGCTCCAGCGCCAGCTGGCAGTGTCCGCCGGCGGCGGCTCGTCCCGCCCAATCATGGCCAGCAGTTTACCGCCCGGCAATACCAGGTGCTCCACGCTGGCCATCAGCGTCGCCGGCGGTGCCACCGCGCGGGCGAGGGCAGCATCGTACCCGTTCTCCGGTCGAAATTCTTCAGCCCGGGCCTGTACCACGTCGATATTGGCCAGGCCCAGGGTCCGGACCACGTGGCGCAGAAAGCGGGTTTTCTTGCCGTTGCTGTCCAGCAGGGTGAAATGGCTACCCGGGCTGGCCACCGCCAGCGGCAGCCCCGGCAGGCCCGCTCCGGACCCGATATCGATAAACCGGTCGCCCTGCAGAAAACCCAGCAGGGCCAGGCTGTCCAGCAGGTGACGCGGCACCATGTCCCGGATCTCCCTCACCGCGGTAAGGTTGTAGCTCCGATTCCACTGGGCCAGCTCACCCAGGTAAGCCATCAGCTGTTCAGTCCTGGCCGGCTCCAGGGGAATGCCCATCCCGGCCAGGCCGGCCTCGAGAATTTCAGTCGGTTGTGTCACAGACCGGGCGCAAAGCCGTAAAGTATCGACACAAAACGTAGCCTGATGCAAGGCGGGCTGGATCGTGGGAAACTCCGGCCATGATTCGCGTGATCAAATGGTGCATTGGCGTCTGCCTGATCCTGGCACTGGCGCTGCCGGGAGTCGTTGGGCTGCTGACGGCAAAGTACCTTCCAGACGCCCTGGCGCAAATGGATCGAGCCAGCGACTGGCATCTCGATCTGGCCTACTACAACCGCGGCTGGTTTGGCAGCATGGCCTCCGTTGACCTGACACCGCCCGACAGTTCCGAGCCGATCCAGTTCAACGCCGTTGTTCGCCATGGTCCACTGAGCCGTTTCGGTGTCGGCTGGTTATCCGGGTTCGGCACGGTGCGCGAGGGTTTTCGCCTGGACTGGACCCTGGGCCTCACGCTGAATCTCGAGGCGCACCTTGACCTGTCCAGCTGGCCCCAGGGGGATGGCACCCTCGACCTGGATCTGTCTGAGCGCTTTCGACGGGTGGACTACGAGCTCAGCGGCGTCAGCATTCGACAGGGCATGCTGCTGGACAACGCGGCGGGTTCAGGGTGGTGGGTCAATGACCAGGGCGTATGGACGGGGACTACCACCCTGACGGCCAATCGCCTGGCCACGGCTGTCGCGGACCTGGCCCGTCCCTCCCTCCAGCTTGACCTGACCCACCAGGATGACCTGGCCACGCTGGAGCTGCGGTCCGGTTCCGAGCAGCTGCGGCTTGACCAGGATTATCGTGACTGGCAGGGCACCCTGACCCTGGGTCGCCTGCACCGCCCCACCGTGGCCTCGATCATTTCTGCTTTAAACCAGTCCCTGAAATCCGGCCTGCCGCCGGACCAGCTGGCGAGCGCCCTGCGCAACCAGGTGGTGTTTTCCCTGCCGCTGCTGCTGCAGCATCAGCCGCTGATCGAGGTGAGCGCACTGCAACTGAACACCGAGGCCGGCGATGCCATTGGCGAGGGCAGGCTTGAGTTCATTGCACCGCCACCCCCGGGCTACCTGGCGGATCCCGGCCTGCTGGCCCAGGTGATCAACGCCAGCTGGAAGTGGCAGGCGCCGCGCAGCCTGCTGCAAACCTGGCTGGGACCCGACACTCTGGCCCGCCTGCTGGACCAGGGGGTGGCCACCGGCGACTCACAGCTCAGCAGTGAAGCCCTGTTCAAGGACCAGGTGCTGTTGCTGAACGGTACCGCGGCGGAGGTGAACTGGGCCAGGCCCTGATCATCAGGCCGGCTTGCGCGGCTCGCTTTCGTTGAAATCCATCTGGATGCGGGTCACCCGCACCCCCCACTCCGACGAGGACTGGTTGAGCAGGCCCAGCAGCCAGCTGTTGAGCTCCCGGGATGTGCGGTGGCTGAACACCTCGTAGGTCATCTGCTCCACCAGTTCCTGGGCCTTGACCCGGGCCAGGTCCCGGGCCGCCTGGTTGATGGCACCGTCACGGTCGGCGGCCTTGCGCGCGTCCAGCACCTGGAAGTAAACCTGGCCCTGGGCCACCAGGGTGTGGTCGTCCTTGGTATGCAGATCCTCGCAGGCCACCTCCATGACCCGGCCCAGGGTATTGACCCGGTGCGCCACGCGGTCGAGCAGCGGCACCACGACGTGAATGCCGGGACTCAGAATTCGGTGGAAGCGTCCCCGGCGATGGACGGTAAATGACTGGCCTTCCGGCACCCGTTTGACCGCCAGCGCCAGCAGCGCCGCAACCACGGCGACGGCCAGAAGCAAAACCAGCAGCCAGATGTTCATCTCTCTGATTCTACGCCCATCAACTTTCGGGTGTAAGCATGCTTTGGTCGCAGGAACAGATCCTCCGTGAGACCCGTTTCCACCAGGACCCCGCTGCGCATCACAGCCGTGCGATGGGCGGCACTGCGCACCGCGGCAAGGTCATGGGAAATCATCAGGTAGGTCAGGCCCTGCTGCTGCTGCAGTTCCCTGAGCAACTGCAGCAGCCGGCGGCGGGTGAGGCTGTCCAGGGCACTCATGGGCTCATCCAGCAGCAGGATCCTGGGCTGCACCGCCAGGGCCCGGGCAATGGCCACCCGCTGACGCTCCCCGCCGGACAGCTGGTGGGGATAGCGATCCAGCAGGGCCGCGCCCAGGTGAACCTGCGCCAGCAGCGCCGTGACATCCTCAGCTGAACCGGGCGCGCAAGCCAGGGCCTCGGACAGGGTCGCGCGCACGGTCATCCGTGGGTTCAGCGTCGTATAGGGATCCTGGAACACCATCTGCAATGCCCGCCGTTCGGCACCGCCCGCCTGGCCTGACGGCAGGGTCCGGCCTTCCAGCAGCAGCTCTCCGGAATGAAACGGCACCAGACCCAGGATGGCCCGGGCCAGTGAACTCTTGCCGCAACCGGATTCCCCGACAAGGGCCAGGGTTTCACCCTGAGCCAGATCAAGCGATACATCGCGCACGGCGGTCACCGGGGTGCCGCTGGCGGACCGGTGTCGAACCGACATTCCCTTGAGCCGCAGCAGCGGGACTGACGATGTGGCCGACGGACCGGCGGCCGCGGGCTCCCGCGGCAATGAGGCCGGCGTGGTTTCCACTCCGGGAATCCCGTTTTCCAGGGGCAGCACCGTGTCGGCGAATTCCCGCACCATTTCTACGTCGTGGCTGATCAGCAGCATCGCAAACCCCGCCCGGGCCTGCTGCTGTTTCAGCAACCGCATGATGCCCGCTGCGGTAACGGCATCCAGCGCCGAGGTGACCTCGTCGGCAATCAGAAGCTCTGGCTCACAGGCCAGTGCCATGGCCACCAGCGCGCGCTGGGCCTGGCCGCCGGATAGCTGATGAGGGTAGCTGCGATAGAAGCGCTGGGCCGGCTCCAGGCCGACCCACTCCAGCAGCTGCATGGACCGATGCCGAAACGGCCTTTCCGCCGGCGTGTGCAGTGCCACCACCTGGTTCAGCTGGGACCCGACGCTGGCGACCGGGTTGAGGGATGCATGGGGCTCCTGGAATACGGCGGCAATGCGGCTGCCGCGAACCCGGCGCCACTGACGCTCTCCCAGTTCGGTCAGTGACAGCCCGTCCAGGCGAACCGATCCCTGGATGCGGGCCTCCGGGGGCAGCAATCCCAGCATGGTGCGGGCTGTAGCCGACTTGCCGGATCCGGATGGCCCGAAAAGTGCCGTGGTGCGATGCGGATAGAGGTCCATGTTCAGGCCCCGAATCGCCGGCTGAGAAGTACTGGACTCAGCGTTCCGTTCGGGAAACGTAACGGTGAGGTCACGTATCTCGACAACTGGGGTTTTTTCCTGGCCGGCGGTGCCCATGGTGATGGGGATGTTACCGCTTTTGCTGATATGCTTCGCCTTCGAGGTTTAGGGACAACAATGATCGAAAGCAAAGCAGAGCTGGTGGCCAGCCTGGAGCAGGGCTGCAAGCCCAGGGACCAGTGGCGCATCGGCACCGAACACGAGAAGTTCGGCTTTCGGCTGGATGACCTGCGACCGCTGCCCTACGAGGGGGACCAGGGCATTCGCGCCATCCTGCAGGGCCTGGCCGGCTACGGCTGGGAACCGGTGACAGAAGGTGGCAACGTCATTGCCCTGAAAAAGCCGGACGGCTGCTCCATCACCCTGGAGCCCGGCGGCCAGCTGGAGCTGTCCGGCGCTCCGGTGGAGACCATTCACCAGACCTGCGACGAGGTCAACACCCATCTGCGCGAGGTCAAGTCGGTTTGCGAACCCCTGGGCGTGGGTTTCCTCGGCATGGGGTTTCATCCAAAGTGGTCCCGGGACGACATGCCGTGGATGCCCAAGGCCCGCTACCGGGTGATGCGTAACTACATGCCCAGGGTGGGTGAACTGGGCCTGGACATGATGCTCCGAACCTGCACCGTGCAGGTGAACCTGGATTTTGCCAGTGAAGCCGACATGGTGCGCAAGTTTCAGGTGTCCCTGGCCCTGCAGCCCATCGCCACGGCGCTGTTTGCCAACTCGCCGTTTACCGAGGGTCAGCCCAACGGCTTCCTCAGCTACCGTTCCCAGGTGTGGACCCGGACCGACCCCGACCGGTCCGGCATGCTGCCGTTCGTGTTTGAGTCCGGCATGGGTTTCGAGCGCTGGGTGGACTACATGCTGGACGTACCCATGTACTTTGTACTGCGAGACCATCAGTACATTGACGCCGCCGGCCAGTCCTTCCGGGATTTCATGGCGGGCAGGCTGCCGGCGTTGCCCGGTGAAAAGCCCACCCTCAGCGACTGGCAGGATCATCTCACCACAGTGTTTCCCGAGGTACGCCTCAAAACGTTCCTGGAAATGCGCGGCGCTGACGGCGGACCCTGGCGGCGGCTGTGCGCGCTGCCCGCGTTCTGGGTGGGGCTGCTGTATGACGACGACGCCCTGGGTGCGGCGTGGGATCTGGTGAAAGGCTGGACCGCGGAACAGCGCCATCAGCTGCGACTGGATGTGCCGCGGCTGGGCCTGGCCGCGGAAGTGGCCGGCCAGTCGGTTCAGTCCCTCGCCCGGCAGACCCTGGATATCGCCGGGGCCGGCCTCAGCGCCCGGGGGCGCCTGAGCGGGTCCGGCGACAACGAGACCGGGTTCCTTAACTCACTGTGGGAAGTGGTGGACCGCGGCACGACCCCGGCCGAGCGTAAGCTGGAGCTTTACCGAGGCCGCTGGCAGGAAAGCGTGGACCCGGTGTTCCAGGAGTGCGCCTACTGACCGCGTCTCAGCCGTCGATGCGGATGGTACCCTCTTCCACGTCCTCGGTACGGTAGATCACCAGCTGCCAGCGTGTTTCTCCAGGCTCCGGTGCTTTCATGCCCAGGAAATAGCGGCGCCCGGATTGGAAGTTGAATTCAAGCACCGGCGGCGGCTCGCGCCGGGCGGTTCGCCGGGTAGTCTGGCTCAGCCCCCAGTCGGCCAGGGCCCTGGCCTGGATGGTGTGAACCCCGGGCTCGATCCGGTGGATGGTCTGCTGGGTATTGATTTCCCGGCCGTCCAGTTTGTAAATCTGCACCGGGTATATCCCCCGCGCCCGGCTGGCGCCCTCGGTGACCAGAGTGGCGAAACGCTGGCCAGCCATGGGCCCCCGTTCCAGTGAGGAACCACAGGCAGTTGCGGCCAGTGCCGTGACAATAACGGCGGCCAGCGCCAGCTGTCTCCATCGCATGGGCATTTCCCGGGCTCCAGAATCAACGTCAGTATAATCCGTTGGACCGCTGCCCCGCCCGGGGGTTGCACTTGGGCTATACTGAACAGGAAGGTCAGGCATGGCCTTCACCTCGTGTTTGGCAATCAAACGAGGAGGGAAACACTATGAAAAGATCGGTCATGGCCGTTTTGTGTGCCGCCCTGATCAGCTTCCCGGCGCTGGCAGATTTTGATGTCGGCATGGCCGCTTACCGGGCCAAAGACTTCAAAACCGCTTTCCAGGCTTTCCACGACGTAGCGATCCAGGGGAACGAGATTGCCCAGTTCAACCTGGGCGTCATGTATTACCGTGGTGAAGGCGTGGACCGGGACCTGGTGCGTGCGCTGGCCTGGGTGGACCTGTCCGCCCAGCGCGGAGATGAGCACAACATCGGCGCGGAAGAAGCCCTGATCCTGATGATGGATCCGGCGCAGATCAACGAGGCCCACGCCATGGCAGCATCGCTGGCCGTGGAACACGGGTTGCGTTACACGCCGCCCAACTTCAAGGAGCTGGATTCCAGGCTGGCCATCAATCCCCGCTGAGGTTTAGCGGCTGGTCAGCTTCAACTCGATGCGCCGGTTTCTGGCGTAGGAGATCTCATTGTCCCCTGCCGCCAGGGGATGAAACTCACCGAAGCCGGTGGCGGCCAGCTTCCGGGGGTTGATGCCCAGCTGAATCATGTACTTGACGATTGCCAGGGATCGGGCCGTGGACAGCTCCCAGTTGGAGGGAAACTCATTGGTGGTAATGGGGCGGCGGTCGGTGTGCCCATCGACCCGCAGCACCCAGTCGATGTCGTTCGGTATCCTTGGCGTGATCTCGTTCAGTACGTTGACCAGGCTGCGTACCTGGGCCCGGCCCTGGTCTCCCAGGGTGGCTGAGCCGCTGGCAAACAGCAGCTCCGACTGGAAAACGAACCGGTCGCCTTCGATGCGCAGATTGGGGTCTTCCCCCAGGGCCTGCTTGAGCCGGCCGAAAAACTCCGAACGGTACTGGGCCAGCTGTTTCACCTGGCTGGCCAGGGCCACGTTCAGGCGATTGCCAAGATCTTCGATCTCCCGGTCTTTTTCGTCCATCTGGCTCTCCGCCAGCTCCAGCGCCGAGGCCACTTCTGCCAGCCGCGAACGCAACGCCTGGATCTGTCGATTCAGCAGCACCACCTGGGCCCTGGCCTGCTCGGTCAGTTCCGTCTGGATGCTGGTTTCCCGCTGGCTCTGATCCAGGGATCCAGCCAGGGCGGCCACTTCGGCTTCCAGGTCATCCCGCAGCTTCTGCAGCATGGCCACGTCGCCGGCCAGGGCTGCCGCTTCGTTCTGGCTGTCGCCCAGCTGATCGGCCAGCAGGCCAAGCCGGTTCTGCAGATCCGCCGAAGTGGTTTGCTCCAGCGCCAGCATGTCGCTCAGCTCGGCCACCTGGATCTGCAGCTGAGCCAGCACCTGCTCCCTGCCGCTCAGGCGATCGGTCAGCAGAAACTGGCCCAGGGTAAACAGCAGCAGAACAAAAATGACCACCATCAGCAGGGCGGCCAGGGCGTCGACGAAGCCCGGCCAGATGTCAACGCTGCGACGGCGCGCGTAGGCCATCAGTCGACGGTCTCCCGACCCTTCAGGGCCGCAGCCATGGTACGGTTCAGCAGCCGCAGCTCCTGGCGCAGGTCTTCGGACAATCGCTGGTTTTCCATGTGGTGCCCAAGGTCCGCCAGGCGCCGGTTCAGGGTGGCGAGCTGGTGATGCAGCTGGCTGCTGGATCCAGCCTGGCCATGCACCTCGCGCTGCAGCCGCTCCAGGCCGTCCGCGGTTTGCTCCAGCAGGGCCTGGACATAAGGCTCGACGCCGGTCTCGCCGTCGCCGGGCAAAGCGCCGCTGGACAGCCGGGTGACCCCGGACAACCATTCCTCCAGCTCGTTGAAAAATCGATTCTGGGCGTGACCCGACTGCAGGTCCAGGAAACCCAGCACCAGCGATCCCGCCAGGCCAAACAACGACGATGAAAACGCGATGCCCATGCCGGACAGGGGGCCTTCCAGACCGGCCTTGAGCCGATCGAACACCGCCACCGCGTCGCCGTCAGCGACGTCCAGGCCCCGGATGACCTGGCCCACGTCGCCGATGGTGACCAGCAGGCCCCAGAAGGTTCCAAGCAGGCCGAGAAAGATCAGCAGGCCGATCATGTAGCGGGAAATATCCCGCGAATCGTCCAGGCGGGAGCGGATGGAATCCAGCAGCGAGCGCAGGGACAGGGCGGAAAGGCTAAGGGGCCCACCCTCACGCTGTGCCAGCATCCGTGCCATTGGCGCCAGCAGGTGCGGGCTGGTTTCCATGGGGCGCTCCGGGTTCTTGCGTCGAAATTCGTGGATCCAGCGGATTTCACCAAACAGGGCCAGCACCTGCCGATAGTTGATCAAAATCCCCACCGCCAGCACGCCCACGATCAGGGCGTTGAAGGCGGTGTTGGCCTGGAATGCCTGCAGCAGCGGTTCCCGTACCAGGAATACCACGGCGCCCAGCACCCCGAGAAAAAGAGTCATCCAGAAGAGGGCCGGATTGGGCCGAGTCATGATTTGCGCCATCTGTATTTCCCTGCCGTGAACGGTGCCGCACCATCGCCACCAGTTCTGAATTCAGATTCTGATTTTTTCCTGACCGTCGGGTGGCATGAAAGTGCCGGTTGGCCTGTTTCAGTATCCCGGGCCGTAACCGTTAGGCGGCTGAGTCGGACAGAAGTTCGGTTGCGCAAACAAAAGACCCGGTTGGCCGAGTGGCAACCGGGTCTTATTCCTGCATTGCCGGGTGATCAGCGCAGGGTGTTCTCCAGGCGGCGCAGCAGGGCGTTAGCCGCGCTGAGCCGTGCACCCTTGAGCGTGGCCTCGGCTTCCTGGTTGACCTGGGTCCGTGGCAGCATCATGCGCCCATGCCCGAGTTCGGCTTTGCTTTCGGCGCGGTTTTTTTGCGGCGACAGGGTCTCGGCAAAGCTGCGGTCTGACAGCCTCTTGCCAAAAGTCGGAAAGCCCACACCTCGCAGGTTGTCCCCGGGACGGTAGCGTTCGGCAATGCCCTGGAACTGGTCAGTGCCGAAGTCTTCGCCGAAGAAGCAGTAGGCCAGGAATTCGTTGTCGGTTTCAGCAACGACGATGACAAATATATTGTTGGTCGAGTCAAACGCCGCGGCGACTTCGATATTGCTGCCTTCCCGCAGCCCCTCGGTGGCCCGGTCAGAGCCGCTGCCGGTGGTTACGTCCAGGGTCAGCAGGTCGCCCTCGAAGGGCTGCAGTCCGATACTTTGCACGTAACAGTTATTGTTCACCGGCGCGGTACAGTCCGTGATGATCATCCACTGACCCTGCAGCGCAAGGTAGGCGTCGTTGATGGATTCCGAGTACCAGAAGCGCTGAATCGGAATGACTTCACCGTCGATGACCAGCTCCGCGGTGGTTTCGGTGAAAAAGGTCAGGCGAATCGGCCGATTGGTGCCGGTGGTGATGGGGTCGATAAAGTCGCAGCCCAGGCACTGACCATCTTCGGAAAAAAACAGCTCGTCATTGAACTCGTACTCCAGGCTGGTGCCACTGCCAAAACTGCTGAGCGTGCCGATGGCGCTGTACCACAGCGGTTCTCGCAGGCTGGGGTTGCCGGTTTCGGTGTAGGTGTAGATGGTCATGAAAACCAGCCGGTCCTGGATTTCGATGGCATATCCGCGTCCGGGCTGGTCGCTGTTCCAGTAAAAGCCCGACTCCGGAACGTAAGACTGGACCGGGGCCTGGGCCCGGGCCGGCGTCCAGCTCACCGCCAGGACCAGGGCGAGGCCCACGCTGACGGCTGCTGCTTGAATCCACCTGTTCATGGGTATGCTCTTCCCTGTTGCGTGGATTCATTATGGCAGCAAAAGCTGAATTGGGGATGAATGGCCGGAGACCCCGACCGGGGTTCGCATGGCGTCAGCCCGGGGCTTACCAACCCGGGCAGCCGCGTCAGATGCTGGTCAGGCTTTCTCGTCCCACATGACCAGGGAAATGCCCAGTTCATCATCTTTGGGCAGGCTGTCGTCGTAGAAGCCTTTTTCCCGTGCGGTCTCGCGGGCTTTGCTCAGGGCGGCGGATATCTCTTCGGTCCAGAATGCCTTGAGTTCATCGCGTTTTTCAGGCTTCACCTGGAATCCGTACAGGGTGCGTTCAAGTAGCGGGTCCTTGGGGTTATCCAGGTTGTGGGCAATAGTCTTGATGTGATGGGCCAGCACCCAGCCGACGTAGTCGTAGGTTGCGCTCTCCCTGGCGTTGGAAATAAAGGCGTCGTTGACCAGGTGTATCCGGTTGTCCTGGATCAGGATATTGCCATTCTTCTCCAATGCCGTGCGCAAAAAGTTAGGGGTGAGCTCGCCACCGTGCTTGGAACACACCTGCAGCCAGTCCGGCGGGTCGGTGGGATCGGTGGATACTACCTTGGGCAGCTCCGGGTCACTGGACCAGCTGGCCAGGAACCGCTGGAGCAGCACCTCACCTTTCTTATCGTGGTATTCGTCCCGCAGGTAGCGGTTGACAGTCTTGGCTGCGGCACCGGATGCAGAAATGATTTCCTGCATGCTGTAACCGCGTCGCTTGAGACCCTGCACCGCTCCCGCGAAAACCAGGTCCGAGAAACGTTTGACGGATACCTTTTCAGCCAGCAACAGGTCTACGAAGGCGTCAGCGACGCCCAGTACCATCTGCTCGAACGAGGTCCGATTTTCGGCCGTATTCATAGGGCTTCTCCTTTTTGTCAGGATTTTTTTCTTATTCCGAATTACAGCAGTCCCGCTATGATTCGGTTGCGGTTCAAACCACGGGATCGTGGGGGTTTGTACCGCATGGCCCGATGGCGCCTTCCACGCCATTGGGCCTTCCTTTTTTATTTAAGGTCGCACAGCTGACAGGCCGTCCGACCGAGCCCCTGTTTCTCAGTATGCAGGCAACGATCCCTCAATCGCGACCCTACAAAGGAAAACATCGGTCAATTTTCCCGATGACGCGTTACACTCACGCGCTATTAAGACATGTTTTGTTACATTTCGTTGCTTTGTGATGCTTCCCGTAACAAATCGTAGTGCGATCGGGGAATTTTCTCAACGATATTTGTGTAACAGAACGTTCTAATGTGACATTTTAACGCCAGTTCGATACATGATTGACACAGGCGCCAACCTGACCCACGAATCCTTCTCTGCAGACCTTGACCAGGTGCTGGAGCGCGCCCGTGCATCGGGTGTAACCCGGATCGTCGTAACCGGAGCCAGCCGCCAGGGCAGCATCGATGCCCTGGAACTGGCTCGCCGCTATCCCGATTATCTGGTCGCCACGGCCGGCAATCATCCCCATCATGCCAGCGACTACGATGCCGACATGGACGCCCTGCTCAGGGACCTGGCCGGGCAACCCGAGGTACGGGCCTGCGGCGAAGCCGGTCTCGATTACTTCCGGGATTTTTCGCCGCGGCCGGATCAGCAGCGCTGCTTCGAGGCCCAGCTGGACATTGCCGTGGAGGCCGGCAAACCGATCTTTCTCCACCAGCGCGACGCCCACGATGACTTCATCGCCATGGTGCGGCCGTTTCGCGACAGGCTCGACAGGATGGTGGTGCACTGTTTCACGGATACACGCCGGGCCCTGTTCGACTACCTCGACCTGGACCTGCATGTGGGCATCACCGGGTGGATCTGCGACGAGCGCCGCGGGCACCACCTGCGGGAGCTGGTGGCCAATATTCCGGCCGGCCGGCTGATGATTGAAACCGACTCACCCTACCTGCTGCCCCGGGACCTGAAACCCAAACCCAAAAGCCGCCGCAACGAGCCGTTCCACCTGCCCCACATCGCCCGGGTCATTGCCGAGTGCCGGGACGAAACCCTGGAACAGACCGCCGCTCACACCACCGCAACCGCCGAAGCCTTTTTCAACCTGTCCTGAGTTTCGTTGCCGGGAGCGGCCCCCTCGCTCTTCCCGTCCTACAGATCATGCGCTGGGCCCGGCACAGGGATGTGCCGGCATTTTCAGCGGCCGCAGGCGGGTGAAAATGTGAGGGATTTGGAAATGACATTTTCAAATCCCGGGCTGGACCGGCCAGGGATGGCCGGTTCCGGCCAGAAACCAATCCACAGGGATGTGCCGGCATTTTCAGCGGCCGCAGGCGGGTGAAAATGTGAGGGATTTGGAAATGACATTTTCAAATCCCGGGCTGGACCGGCCAGGGATGGCCGGT
>JASJDM010000030.1 GCA_030065125.1 Lysobacterales bacterium
CAGCTCGAGATGATGACCGGAGATCACGAGTACCTGGACTACGCGGTTTTCCTGTATGACGACTACAATCGCCAGCAGGTGCCGGAACAAGACATCAAGGTTGCCAATCTCAATGATCCTGCATACGCATTGGCCGGGCACGCCGTCCACACCTGCGAGCACCTGCGCACCCTGGCCATCGCTGCGCGTCAGGATCCCAGGTACCGCCAGGCCCTGCCGCGTTACCTGGAAAAGCTGAAGACGGTGATCTCACCGAGCGGAGGCCCCATCGGTGACGAATGGATGTACGGTCGCGTGGCGGACTCCGACCGCACCGGATACGAGTACTGCAGTCTGCAGGAGATGCTGCACGGCTATTTGCACCTGCTGCAGGAAACCGGTCAGTCGAGCTGGGCTGATGCCGCTGAACAGCTGTTGTTCAACGCGGCCCAGGGCGCCCGGCATCCTGAAGAAAGCGCTGTCGCCATGACCAAATCGGACTCGTCCTACGTGATGCTGGCGGATCGGAACGCACCGGCTGATTACGCGGGTGATCCGGAGCGGCTGACGTTTGAGGGAAACGCCCGGTACAAGTATTCGCCGACTCACCAGGACGCCGCGGTCTGCTGTGCGCCAAACGCATCGCGGATCTATCCGTACTACGTGCAGTCCATGTGGGCCCATACAGACCAGGGCATTGCCGCCAGCCTTTTCGGCCCCTCGGTCCTCGAGACTCGGGTCCATGGCGTGCCGGTGCGAATTGAACAGAAGACGGACTATCCCTTTGACCTGACCGTCGAACTGGCCGTCGATACGGAAGAGCCGGTGACCTTTCGACTTTCGCTGCGACGCCCGGCTTGGGCCCGAGAGGTCAGGTTGGATGCCAGTGGTCGGCATTCCGAATCCAAGGGTTACACGCACATCGATGCCCGGTGGGAAGCCGGTGACACGGTGCGAATCACATTTGTTGCTGAGCCTGAGGTCCACCAGGATCTGTTAGGCAGAGGCTACGTCAGCCTGGGCCCGCTGGTGTTTGCGCTGCCACTGGCCGGGCGCCCCATCGAGACCCGCCAGTATCCGGTTCCGGGGTTCCGCGATCTGCTGTACGACTATGCAGATGATCCGGCGAAGCAATGCTACCGGCTTCCACCGGATCCGTGCTTTGAGGTAGTGACAGGCAGCGGGATCGGTGATCATCCATTCCAGGGTTCGGTGATGATGCGGGGCGAGCTGATTGATCCAAGTGACGCCAGGCGCAAGCCCGTCACCCTGGTACCTATGGGCGGTACGGTCCTGAGAAAGGTGACCTTCGAGCTTGCCGGTCAGTGGTTGCGGTAGGGCGCCACGCGCTTTTCAAACTCATCCGCTTGGGCCTCACTCTCGAACCAGGGCATGATATACAGGCCTTCAGGCCCGATGGCATCAATCAACGGCTCGACCTCGCCCAGCTGCACGTCCACGACCTGCACGGACTTGCCGGCTTCACGGATGCGCCGGTACATGGGAAACCATTCCGGGTCTCCGCCCGATGGCACGTTTGGCCCCGGAGTCCATTCGATGGCGTCCAGGGGATCGAGATCGAGCAGCAGGTCCAGGTGGCGGATGGCCTGGGGTCCGTCCAGGTGATACATGCTGTAATCCAGCCAGTGACACTGGGCCGTCAGCGCGGGGACCACGAACTGCTGGAACATGTCGGTTGAAAACATGGCGGACATGTCGCACTGAACCTTGGCGGTCTTGCCGGGCCCCCACAGCCTGAAGGCTTCGAAACAGGCACTGCCATCATCCTGCCTGATGATGTCGTAAACACGGTCATAGCATTCGAACCAGGCCTGGTTGATCTCCTCGACCTTTTCGCTGACCCAGCCGGGGCGAATCAGCATGTCCATCAGCAGCTCTTCGGTGCCACGCAGGGAGGCCAGGGTGTCAACGTTCTCCACCAGGTCGGGGCAGCCGACCAGGTACTTGCCGCGACCCAGTTCGGCACAGGCGCGCAGCGTACGTTCGGTGATTTTCCACCAGTAGCTGTCGGGGTCGAAGCGCAGCGGTGGGTGGCTCTCGGGATCGGCCGGGTCCATACAGGTCTTGAACCAGACGGTGTCTTGCTCGATGCCGGCTTCACTGCCCATGTACAAAGCCAGGGAGCCGGGGCCGATGATGGTTTCCGACACGGGTATGACATCGTGCCTGAAGCTCTGCCGGGAGAGCCGGTAGTGGTTCAGCCGGGCTCGCCGTTCGGCTTCACGATAGAAGCTTTCCATGTCCCGGGCCTCACCGGGGTTTTCCACGGCCTCGTGGCTTTGGGCCGCCGGCGGAGCGCCCCAGGTGCACATGACCAGGCCCCGATGATTCCACCAGTCGATGAATCGCTGCTGGGTTTCCTGCCAGTTGGGCTTCCAGGAGAGGGACATCGCGTTACCTTTGTCAGTATTTGTGAGTATTGAAATTTTGCACTGGCCGGTGCCTCATTGAGCCACACCTGTTTCTGTTGCGGCGCCGGCTATTCGAGGACACCAGCATGTTGGACCGAGTTGAGTTTCGGCAGAACGTAGTGCAGCGCTCTGCCAGCGGCCACCCTCTTTTTCGACCCATCCTGATGCAGTTTGCGGCACACCACGTAGGCTGCACCTACCGGGATTTCTACCTGGACCACGGGAACCTGGTGAAGGCCAACGTGGCCTGCCTGCGGGACTTCGGCATGGACGCCGTCGGGCTGATTTCCGACCCGATGCGCGAGGCCGAGGCCTTCGGCGCCGAGTGTCACTACCCGGCAGAAGGCGTTCCCCATTGCAGCGACCCACCGGTAAAGACGCTGGAGGATATCGACGCCCTGGTCACACCGGACGTCATGGCGTCCGAACGCATGCGCGACCGGGTGGACGGTGCCAGGCGCCTGCGGGCCGCAGTTGGTGAAAACGTACCCGTCATCGGATGGATCGAGGGGCCGCTGGCCGAGGCCTGCGATCTGGCCGGTGTGACCGACGTGCTTCTGAAGCTGGCAATGGAACCGGAATTCTGTCATCGGCTGCTGGCGAAGCTGGTGCCCACTGCAAAGGCATTCGCGGAGGCCCAGGTGCAGGCCGGCTGTGACATCGTGGGCATGGGCGACGCCATCTGCAGTCAGATTTCGCCCCAGATGTACCAGCAGTTCGTGCAACCGCTGCACCGGGAGATCATCGATTTCATCCATGATCTGGGCGCCCTGGTCAAGGTGCATATCTGCGGCGACATCACTCACCTGCTGCCCCACCTGCGTGAGGTCGATCCTGACATCGTGGATATCGACCACATGGTGGACATGGAGCACGCCTACGAGGTCCTGGGTGACGACATCATCCGCTGCGGCAATCTCGACCCGGCCGGGGTGGTGGAGCAGAAGACGGCTGAGGAGGTGGCTTCGCAGACCGAGGCTCTGGTCCGGCAGGAGCGGGGCCGGCCTTTCATCCTGTCGGCGGGTTGTGAGATCACGCCCCTGACCATGCCGGAGAATCTGCGGGCCATGCGCGAGGCATCCGGCGGAAGCCTGCACATCAGCTGACAAGTTTCTGCTGTTCGGGCTGTGTGCAGGCCTTGAACTTCCTGCGCACCTCACCCGGAGTCAGGTTCCCTCCGAACACGATGAGCTGGGTCGGACCAACATAGTCCTCGATCTCCCGGATCTCCAGCTCGTCGTAGACGCTGTGGACCGAGACAAACTGGCCGTTGGTCAGCCCCAGGACGCCCTTGGCGCGGGGGCAATCCGGGCCCAGGGAATGCAGGAATCGCTGCAGGCCCTCCCGGTCGACCCGGTCGTGGGTGCGCAGTACGCAGCTGTTCATGGGCGGCCGCCCGGCGGGTACCGATCCCTCGTATCGGCGCGCAGCCCGGTGTTCCACCTGGTTGGCCGAGGCCAGGGCCTGCCAGTCGATGTCCACGTAGGTCGCAGTCTGAATGTGCGCATAGGGATTGAGTTCCCTGAGGCGGTCGGTGATATCGTCAAGATTGCCTTCGAACAGATCCATCTTGTTGATGATGATGGTGTCGGCCACCATGAGCTGGTGCTTGAATCGCTCCAACGTGCTTAAGCCCCGAAAAAAGTTGGGTGCATCCACCAGGCTGATGATCTGGCCCAGCTCAATTCTTTTCCCCAGGTTGGGTGCGGACATCAGGTCGATAATGCTGAGGGGGTCGGCCAGGCCGGAGGCTTCAAGGAAGACCATCTCCGGCCGCACCTCGTCCAGCAGCTTTTCCAGGGTCTGGAGAAAACTGCCCATCTGACAGACGCAGAACACCGACCCGTTGACGATTTCCACCAGGTGAAATCCTTCGTTGCTGCGCTTGAGGGTCTGACCGTCCACCCCCGTGGGTGCAAACTCGTTCTGGATGACTGCAATCCGGTGCTGCTGGGACAGCTCGCGCAGCAGCCGATCGAGCAGGGTGGTCTTGCCGCTGCCCAGGAAACCGTTGATCAGGTGAAACGTTGTCGTCATGCGGCACCTTTGGCCTTGGCGGCAAGATGCTCGCCTATTTTCCGCTCGATATCGCTAATTGGGGGGATTCTCGACGCGAATTCAATGTCCCCATCCATGACGATGGTTGGCAGGTTACGTACCCCCAGCGCCATCATCATCTGCACCCCTTCCGTCCGCTTGATGGGGTGCTCCTGGCAAATGACCCGGTCCTCGAAGGGTTCCGCCGCCCGCTGGGCGGCATTGACCATGTACTGGCATGGGGCACAGGACGATGAATCCAGGGTGATGACATCGATGACCACTCGGTCCTCGTCCCAGTGCCCGGACAGGTCGGGCAGCTCAATGTCCACGGTCACTGCCTCGGATGCCCGCAATTCGCCCTGCAGGTCTTCGTCATGGACCAGTTCTGCCACCGCCACCAGGTTTTCCACCGGTGTCGCCATGGCCAGGTCGCAGCCCGGAGCGAGGACGAATCCTTTCCGACCGCCCATGTCCATGCACTCCAGGGCGTCACGCCGGCACGTGTCTTCATCACCCAGCAGCAGCGCGACGGTCAGTTTTATGTTGCCGCCAAAGCTCACGTCGTGGGCCAGGGCGGTGTCGCGTACGAAGTCCAGCGGGATGTTCTCATCGATGGATATGTTGTCGGGTTTTGTCCTGCACATGGCCTCGATGTTCTGCCGGGCGTTGCCGCAGACAAAAAAGGAACTCAAGGCGCCCGCCTGGCGGATGTCCTGGTTGATCTCCGTCACGTAGGGCGTGACGAAGGTTTCGAAGCTCATGGGATCGATCTGGCTGGTCATTGGATCGACGACGGCGATCACGTCCGCACCGGCTTCGATATAGCGTTTGGCCATTGACCCGGCCACATCCGTCGTGAATCGCAGCAACTGGTGGATTTGTGCAGGGTCCAGCATGATCTGCATGAAGATGTCGGTGCCCATCAGGTGAAGCGCCAGGGTGAACGGGCCGGTGACCAGCCCGTACAGGGCCAGTTCGGGGTGCTTCTCGCGCAGACGCATGGTCGCCTGCATCACCAGATCGATGCGGCCGTCATCAATGTCGGGTATTTTCAGGCAATCGAGCTGCACCCCCTCCAGCAGCGGGTGGGACACCACGGCCGGAGGATTGTCGTCTCCCCACACCAGTTGGCATCCCAGCGCCTCCGCTTCGATCTGCAGATCGAACACCACCGGGATGCCATCGGGGCTGTAGCGTTCGACGGCCCTGCCTACGCCTCCAACGATGTGGTCCGCCGACTGCAGGTACTCCCTGGCGGTGATCCCGAGCAACTGCGCGGCGTGTACGCCCACGAAGGGCACCCAGGGAATGCGATCGACCTGTTCCCGGCTGAACGCGCTCCGAATCAGTTCCCGACCCCTCATGCCAATTCCTCCCGCGGGTTACCGCCTTCAATGCACGCTGTTCAGGAACTCGACGGCGCCTTGCGGGTCCGGCGCGTAGCGGTCGGCTCCAATCTGTTCGGCAAAGCCCTGGTGGACCGGTGCGCCGCCGATGCAAACGATCTGGGACGGGTCGGCTTGCTTGATTGCCGACACGATCCGCTGCATGGCCGGCATGGTTGTGGTGAGCAGACAGGACAGCCCGATCACGCTGTCCGGGTGTTCTCTTGCCGCGTCGATGAAGGTCTCAGCGGTCACGTCCACACCCAGGTCCACCACCTCGTAGCCGTTGCCCTCGACCATCATGGCAACGAGGTTCTTGCCGATATCGTGCAGGTCGCCCTGGACCGTGCCAATGATGAACGTCCCCTTGCGCTCGCTGGCGCCGGAGGCGAAGTGCGGCTTCAGGTGCTCCATGGCCGCGCTCATGGCGCGCGCGCTCATCAGTACCTGGGGTACAAATATGATGTTGTCGCGGAAGGCCTGGCCGACTTTGTCCATGCCGGCCATGAGACCCTGCTCGAGGATCTGGTCCACGGTCATGCCGGTGTCCAGGGCCTGCCGGGTGAGTTCGTCCGCGCCGTCCTGGCCGGACATTTCAGGCGGGTAGGGCGAAGCCCTGTCGATTTTGCCGGCTTTAATACAGTCGGCGATTTGCTGCAGTAGGTCGCTCATGACGCATTCCCACACCTCCGCCCGGGAGGCCCATCACGTCAGGGATTTGCTGTACGGCCAGTATAGAATCGCGGCTGGAGAAAATCCTCCGTATCCATATCAGGAACACTACCTAGCTGTTGGGCAGACCGCGCGGTTGATAGACCTGGTTTGCCCGGGTCGCCTGGCGACCGGGAAGCTGAACAGACTTCGCCAGTTCGTCGAAGCTGTCGGTCTGGTGGGGCAATGCCATTGCCGCCACAAAATACTCCTTGAACTGCTCGGCGGCCGCGGTTTCGATCTTTTCAATCCGGCGAACCTGAGCCTCGATCAGGGCCCTCGATGAGCGGTCCAGCAAGGCAATCCGGGCCCCCGTGCCAGCGGCATTGCCCGCCGACGAGACCTTGTCCAGATCGCAGTCAGGAATCATGCCCAGGACCATGGCGTGCTTACCGTCGATGTGGGATCCAAATGCACCGGCCAGCCGGATGCGATCCACTTTCCCGACCCCAAGTCGGTCCATGAGGAGGCGCACGCCTGCATACAGCGCCGCCTTGGCCAGCTGAATCGCGCGTACGTCGCCCTGGCTGATCCGGATGCCGGGGCTGCCCTCGGACAGGACATAAGCCCATGTTGGCCCGTCCGCCACGATGCGCGGCGACCCGGAATCCGCCGACTCTCGAATCGTGCCATCCGGGTCGAGGATGCCGGCAAGGTACATCTCAGCCACGACCTCGATCATGCCGGAGCCGCAGATTCCGGTAACGCCGATATCAGACGCCCGCTCGGAAAACGCCGGATCGTCGGACCAGAGGTCGCAGCCGATGACCTTGAATCTGGGCTCCAGGGTATTCGGGTCGATTCGAACGCGCTCAATGGCGCCGGGTGCGGCCCGCTGACCCGAACTGATCTGCGCACCCTCAAACGCGGGCCCGGTGGGACTCGAGGCAGCCAGCAGCCTGCTGCGGTTGCCCAGGACAATTTCCGCGTTGGTGCCGACGTCCACGATGAGCGAGACGGCATCAAGATCGAACGGCGCCTCCGCCAGCAGCACCGCGGCAGTGTCGGCGCCCACGTGTCCAGCAATACACGGCAACGCGTAGACATGGGCACCCCGGTTGACCTGGATGCCGATGTCCGCCGCCGGCAGGTCCATGGCAGCATCACTGGCAAGGGTAAATGGCGCCACCCCCAGCTCAACGGGGCTGATGCCCATGACCAGGTGATGCATGCTGGGGTTTCCGACCAGGGTGAGCTCCAGCACATCGACCCGTTCAACTCCTGCCTGACGGGTCACCAGGGTGACCAACTCGTTGATCGCGCGTCTCACCGTGTCAGTCAGGACCTTCTCGCCTTCCGGGTTCATCATGGCATAGGAGACCCGGCTCATCAGGTCTTCACCAAACCGGATCTGGGGGTTCATCAGTCCCGCGCTGGCCAGGACCTCACCGGTAGTCAGGTCACACAGGGATGCGGCCATGGTGGCAGATCCAACGTCCACAGCGATGCCATAGGGACGCTCTTTCAATCCAGGCCAGATGGCGATGATCTGATTGCTGTTGCGAACGGCGACGGTCACCCGCCACTCACCGGTGCGTAACACTGATTGCAGGTCCTGCAGCACACCGAATGCGCAACCATGGACGTCCAGGCCCCAGTCGGCTTTCAGGGTCTGCTGCAACCGCTGCAGATCACCGCTGGGAGCAGCCAGGACTGGTGCTGGCACCTCCAGGTAGTAGAAACGCACAACCGGGTCAATCCGGATGTCGTGGGCCTCGTCCGGCTTTCGCACCACGTGGCGATGGACCTGGGATTCGGCTGGAACGTCGATCACCACGTCCGCCTGCAGGGTGGCCTGGCAGCCCAGCCGATGCCCGTCCGCCACAGTACCCCTGAGTTGTAATTTCTGTTCTGCCTCGCCCTGGACGGAAAGGCTGGCTGCACGGGAGACGATGTTGTGCTTGCTGAATTCACCCTCGGACACCATCACCTGGCACCGGCTGCAAAGGGCGCGACCACCGCAAACAGAATCAAGATCGACACCCAGGCTGCGCGCCGCAGCCAGGACCGGGGTGCCGACAGGGAAGCGGCCTCGCTTGCCCGATGGGGTAAACACCACGCGCACCTGGCCCTGGCGCTCCCCGCTCATGGGGCTTGACCGCATGACGTCACCCGCCAACCGATTCCTCCAGTTGCCTGGCCAGGCCTCCGGGCCCGGTGTGGCGGTGTTCGAAAGCCAGGCCGAGAAAAGCGGCATGTTGCCTGGCCAGTGCCTGCAGCTCTGTGGACTCGGACTGTGACAGATACACCACTCTTCTGTAGTTGCCGAAAAAGTCAGGCATCAGCGTCGGGTCTTTATCCAGGCCCAACCCCCGGACGACCAGGCGGTCAAAGTGGCGAGTCAGAAAATCCGTGAGATAGAACGTACCGGGCTCCCCCTCGGCCAGCTGATTGAACGCCATCGATCCAGCAAACACCTCGTAGCAATGCGCACCCGCTAATCGCTCTACCCCAAAGCCCTCCAGCAACTCATCGATCCTGCCGGCGGTGCCACAGTCAGCAAAGGCGACGAATATGTGTTCAAACTCCCGCTGTTTGTCCTCGATTTCTCTTCGCAGAGCCTCGGTTATCTTCTCCGGACGGTTGTGCAGGCTGGGCGGCAGGCACTGTATTTTCAGATGATGCCAGTGGTTGCGTTTTTTCAGCGCCACGAGTTCATGCGCCAGGGCGCCGCAGGCAATGACGCAGACACCGGTGAGACCGGGTTCTGTGGTCGTTACCCTGTTACCATCGTCCATTGGACTCACGCCTCGCCCAGGGGTTTACTCCATGCGGCTCTGGCGGATTCCCTGGCGCTGGTCTCGATCAGATCACCGTGAGAAAGGACGATCCTGTCAAAATCCCACTGGAGGATTTTTTCCAGGGACCGACGTGCAGCCGCCTTGTCTTTCCATCCCATCTGGTACTCCGGGGCCGGCTTGGGGTTGTCCCACATGTGAAAAACCGCCTTCCACCAGAGCTTCAACAGCCAGTTGACGTTTTGGCTCTGGTCGGTGAAGTTTTCGATCAGATCCACCAGTACCAGCGTCCTGGTCGGCTTGTGAAGCATGGCCACTTCCCAGATGTACTTATTGCCGCGGACCAGGACCTGGTCCAGGGTCTGTTCCCATGCATCCGGGGGCCTGTCGCCCAGAATCCAGTCAAAATCAATGTCCGGGCGCTTTCTTTCAACGCCGGGGCAGATGTAGGTTTCGGCCTCCGGAAAGGCGGCCTGGGCAGACGGGATGTGGAAATAGTGGTATGAGCCCGGCGCAACGATGTATCTCACGTCGCCCAGGTCCGATATGGCCGCCCTGGTGCCGCCGTCGATCTCGCATGGTGAGTGGAGCATCAGTTCCGTTTCCGAGACCCTGATGACAGACATGCGGGCATTGAAGTCGCAGCCCGCGTAGTGGATGGGGTACTCCTGCACCCAGATCTCACCGGGCACGAATTCAGTCAGCGCCATGGTATTCCTCCTGTGCCCGAGACAGCATTCATCAAATCCATTCCAGCGCCTGGCGCAGGTCAGGTCCGGCCTCTGCCCCGGCGAGTTTCAGCAGGTCAGCGGCAAAGCCGCGCATCTCATCCCGGGCATTGGCGGCGTGGGCGGCCAGGGCAGTGCGTCCGAAATCGCTGCGCAGCAGGCCGGCGATCCGGCTCGCCCCCATGCCCGCGGGTATCCAGCGCATCAGGTTCAGGCCCCGAGGCAGGATGGGAAAACCCGCCTGCCTAATAGCGGTGAGGCCCTGGGCGGTGGCGCGCATCACCTGTTTCAAAAGTCTGCGATCTGAAGTTGCCACGTCCAGGTTGCTGTCGTGGTGGTACACGGCGGCGGCCAGGGGCAGAACCAGTCCGATGTGGCACCAGTGCCACGCCATGATGGGCACGTGGCGTTCAATGTTCATTCCCAAAGGCTCCAGGTGTTCCTGCACGGCCGTGGCGGCAGCAGCGGCATCGGCGTGGGCCTCACCAACAATCAGCCGGTCGAAGGGTTTTTGTCGGGGTTTTTCACGATCGGCGAATACCAGTTCATCACCCTCCCAGAAGCCGCCAACTCCTGGAAAGCCGCCCAACACGCGGTCGCTTCCCAGTTGATCCATGGCCGCTTCGTATCCCCGGGTGGTGTTGCCCAGAAACCATATCGCTGGATTGCCAGGAAGGTCCTGGAGTTGCGGCATCAGCGATTCGCGCTGGGTGGCCTGAACACAAACCATGGCGACATCGAAGGTGTCCTCGACAGGAGCGCGAACAATATTGAGAGCTGCGGTGGCGCGCTCATTGCTGATGGCGTCGCGCATCAGCAGTCCGCGTTGCTCGAGCCGGTCGGCTTTGTCACCGCGGGCAAGCAGCGTGACATCAGCGCCTTTCCCGGACAGGCGCGCTGCCGTGAAGCAGCCCGTCACACCGGCGCCGATAATAAGGAATTTCATTGGTCTGGACGGCGCCTTCAGCGGAGCCACCATGACAAAAACCCCCGGATTAGCTGAGATTGCTCCTGATCTTGGGGCAAATCGGCCGGGAGTGAATAAGGGAAAACCGGATTGTGTGCCGGCCCGAGGGCATCGTGGCGTTGTTTTGCCTGTGCGGGGCGGGAATTGCCGGAGGGGTCATTGGCTGGCGCCAAGCAATTTGTCTGGCAGCAGAAACTGCCGCCGTGCCCTGGCGGAGGTGAGACGCTCCCGGGTATACCAGGCACCAAGTACGTCTGTATCCAACAGGTCCGGATTGGCTCGAAGGAATGACTCGAGTCCGGCGCCTTCGGTGTGGTCTCTGCGTTCCGCGATCAAGCTCATGAAGGCAAAGGTGATAGTGGTATTGAATTTTTCCGGCACGCCGACTTGCTCCGCCATGGCGCGAATGGTTGCTGCGTAGCGCGAGCAGGCTTCTACGAAGTCGTACTTTTCCAGCATGGCATAAGCGACCTGGACATGCTCCGCGTGATGAAAATCGGGTGCGGGAATCTCGAGTCGTTCGAATCGTTCCAGCAGATTGCCGTGGGTACTATTCATCGGTTTGTGCCTCCTCCAGTCTGTGGCTGTCCTCTGCGACCAGGTCCAGCCCGTAGACTTCCTTGAGCAGCGCAATCTTGCGCAGGGTTTCCTCCTGGAACGGGGTTTTCCCTTCGAAACAATGCAGGGCCATGCCCTCCAGCAGGTCGCCCAGCGACATGTCCAGCTGCTCGGCCAGGGCTTTCAGGACCTTCAACAGGCGTTTTTCGATGCGCACGCCGGTCTGAACGCGTTGGATTGACTTGCTCATTGTTGTTATTTTGGTACCAAGGTACCCATATGTCAACAGCAAAACGGACGCGCGGAGTTGTTCCGCGTCCAGATTTAACGGCTGGGATGTTCAGTCCGGCCTGTCACCGGTTCCCGGCGCCGAGTCAATCTATTCACGACACCACGCCGGTCGCGCGGCCGCCGCAGCCTTCTCGGACTTGGACACGGACTGGGAATAATTCCAGTTAGCGGCATAGCCACCATCATCGCAGTCATCGGATAGCGCCCACCTCCCCGGTACCGATCGGAATCCGCGTATTCAGCACCTCCGAATTCGGTGGCATGTTGGATGGGTGGGAACCTTGGGAGGCCCGGAACATGCAGCCATCATGGGTGACCTGGGCGCTGGTCATTTTTGGCGTGGTAACCCTGGTCCCGCTGATAGCGGCGCAATGGGCCATGCTGCTGCAACCGGACCGTCAGAAAACCCGGGAACTGCTCATTGGCAAGGGGGAAGACTGGCGGGACCAGACCCATTTCAGGCTGTCGCTGGGCGCCGCCTGGGCGGATTGGTTGTTTTTTGGCCCGCTTTTTGTGCTCGGCAGCGCCGGCGTGCTGATTGGCCATGGGTGGGGATACGTGCTGTTTGGGGCGGCCGGGGCGTGCAGCCTCTATATCAATATCATTCTCTGGTTTACCGAGAAAGAGTACGTTTACCCCAGCCGTGGGCCGCTCAGGTACTACACCTATTACTGGGGATTCTTCGTCTTGTGGGGCGCACTGGCCCTGGCGTACTCCGCGATGCGGATCGCTGGCGCAGGGCTGTAATCTCCTTCGAATGTTGAGCTGATTCCTGCAGTGGTAACATCTCGGTCCCCGCCACCGTCGCGCGCCCATCCATACTGAATGACCGAAGGCCTCGCCAGTCAGTCCACCCAGAGCCTTCAGCAGTTCCTGCAGGAAGTGGGTTGCTCACTGCTGGTCTCCACCTACCAGGCCGGCAAGATCGTGCTGGTGCGGGCCCAGGCCCAGGGCGTCAACACCCACTTTGTCAATTTTGGAAAGCCCATGGGCATGGCCTGGCGAGATGGACAGCTGGCCGTGGGCGGCGCCGCCCAGGTGGTGACCTATCGCAACCTGCCGGCGGTAGGGCCCAGGACCGACCAGGGTCAGCCCGCCGACGCCTGCTACCTGCCACGGCAGGTCCACAATACCGGCGCCATTGATATCCACGAGATGGGTTATGACGCAGAAGGCCGGCTGTGGTTCATCAATACCCGCATGTCCTGCCTGGCCACGGCCGAAGTGGATTTCAGCTTCACGCCACGGTGGCGGCCTCCGTTTATCACCGAGTATGACCTGACCGACCGCTGCCATCTCAATGGCCTGGGATTCCGCGACGGGCGCCCCCGCTACGTGTCCATGCTGGGCGCTACCGATACGCCGGGCGGCTGGCGCAAGAACAAGGTATCCGGCGGTCAGATCATGGATGTCAGCAACAACGAGGTCCTGGCCGCCAGCCTGTGCATGCCACACTCGCCAAGGTGGCATGAAGGCAGGCTTTGGTTCCTGTCATCCGGCGCCGGCCAGCTGATGTGTACTGTTCCCGGGGACTCGCCCCAGGTGGTGGCGGAGGTGCCGGGTTTTGCCCGCGGGCTGAGTTTCGTTGGCCGCTACGCGCTGATCGGACTGTCCCAGGTGCGGGAAAGCGCGGTGTTTGCAGGTTTGCCGCTGACCCGGCGGGTGACCCAGCGCAAGAGCGGCGTCTGGGTGGTAGACACCACCACCGGGCAAACCGTTGCCTTCCTGGAGTTCACCGGATCAGTGCAGGAAGTCTTCGAGGTGCTGGTGGTGCCCCATCGCTGGCCGGTCATGCTGGATGCCGACGACCCGCTGGTGGCAACGTCCTATGAATTGCCCAATGAAGTAATCCAGAACCTGGCGCCGCCGGACCCGGTGCAGGAGTCCCTGGACGAAGCCACTCGCCTGCACGTGTCCGGTAAGGTTGGGGAAGCCATCCAGGGATACCGCCAGATCCTGCAGCAGCATACCGGCCACCCGGTGGCGGCCTACCAGCTGGGTCTGGCACTGGTGGACCACGAGCAGTGGGCCGAGGCGGTGGAGCAGCTGGAGGGTGTGGTCCAGGACCAGCCGGACAACGCCGAAGCCATGAACAGTCTGGGCCTGGCCCACGCCCGGCTGGGACGGCTGGACACCGCCATCGACTGGTTCGACCGGTCTATTGCGACCGACGGCCAGTACGCACAGGCTCATTTCAACCGCGGCCTGATTCTGCTCAAGCAGGGTCGCTACGCCGAGGGCTGGGAGGGATACGACTGGCGCTGGCAGACGCCCCAATTCGTGCCGTTCCAGTGCAGCCAGCCCCAGTGGGGCGGGGAAGACATCAGCAACAAGCGTCTTCTCGTGCACAGCGAGCAGGGCAACGGCGACCAGGTGCAGTTCGCCCGCTTCCTGCCCATGGCCGCTGAGCGCTGCAGGGAGCTGATCTACGTGGGCCCGGAATCCCTGGCGCCGCTGATTGCCGAGATCGAGGGCGTGGCCGAAAGCCGGCTCCCCGGACAGATCCCCGCTGATCGCTTCGATGTTTACTGTCCGCTGATGAGCCTGACCCGCTGTCTAGGCATTACCATGGACAACCTGCCGGCGCCAGAGCGTTACCTGACCGTCCCGCCCCAGGTGACGGTCAGCCAGCTGCGGGGCCAGAAACAGGGAGACCTCATGGTGGGCATCAGCTGGGCGGGATCACCCACCCAGCGTGATGACCGGCATCGTTCCATGGCGCTGGACACCCTGATCCCACTGCTCGACCTGCCGGGCGTATCATTCTTCAGCCTGCAGATGCCCGTCAGCGCTGAGGAGCGGGAACGGCTCAACCGCCTCGGTGTCCAGGACCTGGAGCCGGAGCTGCCGGGCTATGCCCGGACTGCGGCACTGATGGATCAGCTGGATGCCGTCATTTCGGTGTGCACGGCCACCGCCCACGTGGCTGCCGCCCTGGGCAAACCCACTGCCATCCTGCTCCCCCACGACCCGGACTGGCGCTGGCTGCTGGACGGGACAACGTCACCCTGGTATCCGACCGCAACCCTGATCCGGCAATCCGAGCCCGGCGACTGGAAACCGGTGTTGGAGCGGGCCCGGACCTGGCTGTCCGGACTTGCTGCGGAGTCAACCGCAGCCACCAATCGCTCCGCGACACCGCCATCATGCTGAATCAATCCCGGATCGGGGTCCGGCACATGGTTCAGGATGACGGAAGAAGGAAGAACAGGCCTGGGACATGGAGAACACGTGACATCCCCTACACGAATCATTCACTATGCTCGCCCTCCATTTGAACAGGCTGAGTGCCCGGCATGACTGATATTGCAACCATCGGCGCCCGCAAGGGCTGGTTCCGGCGTTTCCTGGATACCGTGGAGTGGCTGGGCAACCTGCTGCCACACCCCGTGACCCTGTTTGCCATCCTGTGTGCGGCAGTGGTGTTGTTCAGCGGCCTGGCTGGGATGATTGGTTTGTCTGTGCCGGATGTGCGGCCCACCGCTGCACCGGATGCCCGCATCGAGGCCATCAGCCTGCTCAATGCCGAGGGGCTGCGCCGGATCGTGACCAACCTGGTGACCAACTTCACCGGTTTTGTGCCCCTGGGTACGGTGCTCGTGGCACTGCTGGGCGTGGGGGTAGCCGACCGCTCGGGCCTGTTGTCGGCGGTGGTGCAGACGGTGGTCATGCGCGCGCCGAAGCACCTGGTCACCGTTGCCGTGGTGTTTGCCGGCGTGCTCTCCAACACCGCGTCTGAAATGGGCTACGTGGTGCTGGTGCCACTGGCTGGTGTGATCTTTTATTCCCTGGGGCGACATCCCCTGGCGGGCATGGCGGCGGCCTTCGCCGGAGTCTCCGGTGGGTACAGCGCCAACCTGCTGATCGGCACTGTAGACCCGCTGCTGTCGGGTATCACCGAGGCCGCGGCCCAGCTGATCGATCCGGAGTACACGGTTCACGCGGCGGTGAACTGGTACTTCATGATCATCAGCACTTTCCTGATTACCGGGATCGGCTCGCTGGTCACCATTTTCATCGTCGAACCCAAACTGGGCGAGTACGACCCGGCTGACGCCCAGGAGGGCGCCATTGCTGAAGCCAAGCTGGAGGCGCTGACGCCCACCGAGAAGAAAGGCCTGAAGTGGGCGGCCATTTCCGCCCTGGTCATCTCCGCCGTGCTGGCCCTGACCGTGGTGCCGGAAAACGGCATCCTGCGCAACCCGGAGACCGGCGCTGTGCTGCGCTCGCCCTTCCTCCAGGGCATCGTGGCCCTGATCTTCGTGTTCTTCCTGGTGCCCGGCGTGGTCTACGGCAAGATTGTCGGCACCATCAACAACGACCGGGACCTGATCAAGGCAATGTCCGACACCATGGGGTCCCTGGGTCTTTATATCGTTCTGGTGTTTTTTGCCGCCCAGTTCGTGGCCTTTTTCGGCTGGACCAATCTCGGCGCCATCATCGCCGTGACGGGAGCCCAGTTCCTCCAGGCCATCGGCCTCACTGGGCCCCTGGTGTTTGTGCCCTTCATCATGATGTGCAGCTTCATCAACCTGATGCTGGGCAGCGCTTCTGCCCAGTGGGCGGTGACGGCGCCAATCTTCGTGCCCATGCTGATGCTGGTGGGCTACAGCCCCGAGGTGATCCAGGCGGCCTACCGGATCGGCGATTCCACCACCAACATCATCACCCCCATGATGAGCTACTTCGGCCTGATCCTGGCCTTTGCCACCCGCTATAACCGCAACTTAGGGATAGGCACCCTGATCGCCACCATGCTGCCCTACAGCATCTGCTTCTGGGTGTCCTGGGTGGCGCTGTTCTTCCTGTGGGTGTTCGGATTGGGCATGCCGGTAGGGCCGGCCACCACAACCTTTTATCCCTCTGCCGTGGGTTGATTGGAGTCGCGGCGGTCGCTGATGAAGTGCTGGCCATCGCCCAGCCGAGGTGCTCGAAGTTCCGGACGCCGGACATTACAAGATGCACACGAGATCGTGATTCCGGCACTGTTGAAGCACCTAAAAAACTAGTTTGGCGGTCGACCCTCAGGGCGTTGGCCGGCTCAACTCGTAACTTTCGTCAAGCCACTGGGTCCAGCGTTTTTCAGGCATGGGCTGTTCGGAGGAAAACCGTGCTGTGATCCAGACCCCGGAGCCCACCTGGTAGTCATCGGGGTGTTGCTTTAAAAAGCGGGGGGAAACTGGCCACCCTGGGTGAGCGTCGCGGCCACGTCGATACGGTCTTCGACGATGTCCCCGATGCCGGTCAACCAGTACGGTTCGCCACTGTTATCGAAAACGAACCAGGCCACCCAGGCCTGCTCGTTGGGGAGAATCTCGATGAAGAATCCATGACCCGACTGTTCGGGGTTGTAGTAGGAGCCTGACCAGGTCGCATCGATCTGGAGCTGGGCCAGGGCTGTTCCACAAAGCAGGCAGCCGGCCGCAAATATGCCGCCCATGCTGTCGCCCCGGTTGGACCTTGTTGAAAAAAGCTTCAGGGCTGAAATTCCCCAGCATGTTGCGTCTCGCTTTGCGCGTTGCCTGGCAGCTTCTGATAGTCGAAAAGCTGCAGATCCACCCCGCCGCCATTCATGGAGCGTCCGATCTTCAGGGAAGCCAATGCATCGGCGTCCTGTTTCAGGTAGGCATTAAAAAACAACAGCTCCCAGGCGTTGCGATCTTCCCAGGAGCCGCCTTCGAAGACGTGGGTCTGGTCCACCAGTTCCACCACGTAGGTAGGGCCGGACAACTGTTGCATGGCCGGCAGGATGAAATCTGATCGGGTTACCGTGTCCGCCGTGCCAAAGGCGCACAGCACCGGGGTCGTGACCCGGTTCAATTCGACATTGTTCCTGCCGAACGCGAAGTGGTCCCAGATCAGTCGCTTGTGGCCGACCCAGGGCGCGGCCAGCACGGCGGCCTTGACCCGGGGGTCCACGGCGGTGGCGGAATGGCCCTGGAAACGGCCGCCCGCAGCAGCCAGCGCGGTGAATCCGCCGAAGCTGTGACCGGACACGCCGATATTGTCAGCATCGATGTGTGGACCGAAGGTTCTGCTCTCCAGCAGTGAGTCCACCAGGGCCCGGGTCAGCAGGGGCCTGAGAAAGGCAACGTGATCGTTATCCAGGCCGGCCACCCGGGTGCGGTCGTCGCCGTAGATGGGCACGGCCACGATGTAGCCATGGCGGGACAGGTCCTGGGCGTGGCCGATATCGAAGATGCCGTGGGCATCATTGCCGTGGGCCAGAACGATCAGGGGATACTTTTTCTCCGGGTCAGCAAAAACCGGGGATTCTCCCGGGGCCAGCATGTCCTCAAACCTTCCGTATTGACCGCCATGGTAGGGGAAATCGTACGGGCTGGTTTCCTGGTCTGCCCTGGCAGGCCAGGTGACGAACGCGGCCACGGGCAGGCTGGTTCCTGCGGTGGGCCCATACACTGCGGGCTGGTTGGGAACAGGCGCTTCCACGATCCAGGCCGACTCCGGGTGCTGTAGAACTTCGGTGATGAAGCGATAGCGGCCTTCCGGGTCCCGCTTACCCAGCAGGATATCGTGCATGGCGTCGTCACCCAGGTCCCGGAATTCGGCTGCCACCGCCATGTTGGTGGACCCTACGGCATGGGGGCCGCGTCCCAGAGGCTCAAGTTCCCTGTGTCCGTTTTCCTTTCCGTAGCAGCTTAGGGAACCCGTCAACATCAACAGCGTGAAAATTCTGATCATCTCAACCCGCTCAGCCAGAGTCCGTGAAAGTAAAGATCACGCTGCCGGTGCTGTCAAAGTGAAATTAGTTGGGCCGACCCATTCCGCTCTGGGTTGGCTGCACTGAATCGTTTGTTTATGGCCAGCCGTGCCCGAAAATCCGGTCGCGACGGGACCTGGCTCAGGGCAATCTCCGCGCCTGAAAGCGCATTTGAGGCGGGAGCCTGAAACCCCTCAGATCATTCGGCTCTGTCCGAACCCCAGCACCTTCATGCAGTGCGGACAGAAGTACAGCACGTTTTTTCCTTCGATGAAGCCAACCCCTTTGGTCTTGGAGTACACCTCGGTCAGTCCCTTGTCGCAGTGGCAGCAGATGGGGGTCAGGTCGTTCCGGTTGATGATATTCAGGGGTACGGCGTTGGCTTTGCTCATGGCTGGCACCTGTAGTTCAGGCCTTAATCAACAGTCGGCCTGAAATGCCTCGCCGTCAATCGGTAGTTTCCAGTCTTGGGTGGAAGATTCGCCGAGGATGCCGTCGTGCAAGAAGGGCGGGGTGGTCAAGCTATCGGCTGACGATGGGCGGAAACATGGCGCTGGGTCGGTCGAAAGAAACCTGCCTGATGTCACTCCAGGACACGTAGCTTGGCGATTCATCATTGCGCCCCAGGACCAGCATGCCGGCATTGCCGGGTCCCAGGTCGTCCCGGCGCTCCAGGTTCAGGCTTTCACCGCTGTGCAGGGTCACGCCCACGTAGTCCCGCCCGGCGTCCCCGCCGCCCTGTTGTATCGACTCGATCATGCCGAAGGGAATGGTGTAGTGAATGCCCCGGGACGGGGCGTCCAGGGTTTCGACGGAAAGGTGCTCATCCAGGTCGAACACCAGCCGGCCGTTGAGGCGCCGGCCATCGGTCAAAGTCACGCTGCCGGACAGTTCCTGGGCGACGGGAAAGTCTCCATAGCCCGGGCCGCTATGCGGGGCGGGGTTGAGATCCAGGCGCTGAAACGCGCCCCAGGAAACCAGCACGCGGCCGAAGCGAGGGTCGTCCACGTAAATTCCTCGGTTGTTTTCGCCAGCCTCCCGGGTGCCAGACAGTACTACGGTGCTGCCGTCGTTCCGGGTGACTTGTGAACTCTCGCCGAATCGCTTTTCGATGGACTGGATGGTGTCAAACCGGAGGCTGGTTTTGCTTTTGTTGGCGTGGCCGTCCAGGGTGTCGGTGGCCAGGCAGGCTTCGCGGTTCCACTGGATATAGCCGGTGAATGCGCCCTCCGCCGTGAACACCGTGCCGTGCAGTCGATCAGGCGCTTCAGCCAGAACCGGCGTCGGGCGGAACTCGATGCTGCGAATCTTCCACTCGTCAAACCTGTGTTGCTCGTGCCCGTCCCAAAGCTGCAGGCCGTCGGCGAAGTCATCCGCTTCGAATCGGTCCAGGTTGAATACCAGGTTATTCTTGAGCGTCACGGTCAGGTCGCGGCCGTTGGCTTCGATGGTGGCGATGTCGCCAAAGCGGACCATCAGCGGCCGCGCCAGGTTCATGGACCGTTCACCGAGTTTCAATCCGAGAATGTGTACCGGACGCTTCTCTACCAGCTGCTCCTGGGGGACCAGTTCAGCCCAGGCATTCCCGGTTTTGCGGCTGTTGAAGTAGTGGCCCCAGAATGCCTCTTCGGCCTCTCCAAAACGAAGTCGCCCCTGGTGGGTGGTCCCGTCGGTCAAGGTGACGGTGCCGTAAAGAAACCCCTGGCCGTCGTCTGCCCGCGTGGAGGTCACCAGCAGGAGGCCTGTCAGGAGGGTGAGGATGCAGGAAAGTGTTTTCATTGGACCCATGGTTGCCTTTGATTGTAGCAACCAGGTGGCGGAGTTGAGTCAAATCCGGGGCGGCAGGTCAGCTCACCTCTGCGCCGGCCCGCTCCAGCATGCGATCCACACATTTCCCACTCTGCTCCACGCAGTCGTTGACGCCAATGCCACGGTAGGCATTGCAGTTCAGGAACAGCCCGGGCAGTTGATCAGCGGATTGGAAAAGATTTTCCACCAGGGCCAGGTGGCCGACTCGATAATTCGGAATGCCCCGGGGCCAGGGTTGAACGAATGTGGTGTCCGGGGTTTCAGTGATGCCCATGGTTTGCTGCACGCCCCGCCGGGCGATCTCCACCAGTTCGTCCGGCTCCTTCAGGGCCAGCTCGGGATTGCGCTGGCCGCCGATCATGACCCGGACGGATTTGCTGCCCTCGGGGGCCCGGTCGCCGAAGATGGCGCTGTCCCATAACACCCCGAGGATATCCAGCCCGGCCGAGGCCGTGGTAAGCAGGCCAAACCCGTTCAGAGGATGTGTCAGCTTGTGATAGCCAAAGCCCACCACGGAAATGGGCGAATAGTTGATATGCTCCAGCTGTCCCGCCAGGCCGGCATCAACGGATCGCAGCAGGTCCGCGCTGACATAGGCGGGAGTCGCCAGCACCACGTTGTCGTAGGGCGCCTCGTCCGATATGCCCTGCAGGCGCCAGCGACCGTCGGCCAGGTCCAGGGCGGTGACGCTGGCGGACAGCCGCAGGTCATCCCCCATAAGTCCCGCCAGGTGATCGACAAAGCTGCTGACGCCGCCGACAAAGCTCATCAGCACGCCGCCGGGGCCGGCCTCTTTTTTGCGCTTGGCCAGCATGCCGCGGAACAGCCCGCCATGCTCCCGCTCCAGCTTCACCACCAGCGGGAACGCCGCGTTGACGCTGAGCTGTTCGGGTGTCGAGCCGAAAATGCCGGCGGACATGGCGTTGAGGAACACGTCGGTGAACTGCGGCCCCAGCCGCCGATCACCAAAACTCTTGAGGGTCTCTTCTTCGTCGGACTGCCGCGGCTTGATCCAGAATTCCCGGGCCACCCTCAGCTTGCCGCCCAGGGTCAGCAGTTTCGTCTTCAGAAATGCGCCCGGGCCATCGGGCAAACGATGGATGGCATCGGTGTAGACATAGCGGATTCTGGCCGCATCATTGCTGCGCAGCAGCAGGTGCTCAGCCCCGGCCGCCCGCACCAGTTCGCCGGTGGCGGGTTTGTTGTCCAGGTAGCCGTTGCTGCCGCGCTCGAAGATAAAGCCGTCCTGGTGCACGGACCGCATGGTGCCGCCGGGCTGGGCTTCGCGCTCGTACACGTGGACCGTCCAGTCCGGCTGCTTCTGCCTGAGGAGAAAGGCGGTGGCCAGGCCGCTGATGCCGCCGCCGATAATGGCTGTTCTCATGGCGCAGTTTATCGTCGAACTACGTAACTAATTCAAGTAGTGCAATATACGGCGTTACCATGGCCCTGCTTGCTCTGAATTGTTGGGCGGGTACGGGCGCGGTGGAAGTTCAGATATTGGGAGTGGTAATGATTCGATTTCTAGCCGGATTCTTGATGCTGTTGATGCTGCTGTCCATTGCGGGGGCCTTTTACCAGTCCAGCAGTGAATCCAGTGACCTTGCGACGTTCCCGCCACCGGGCCAATTCGTGGATGTGGGTGGCCATCGGCTGCACCTGGTGTGCCAGGGGAGCGGTGGACCCACCGTGGTACTGGAATCCGGGCTGGGTAATGACGTCAATTTCTGGTCAGAGGTCATACCCCCGGTGGCGAAGTTCACCCGGGTTTGCGCCTATGACCGGGCTGGATTGGGCTGGAGCGACGCCGGGCCAATGCCGCGCTCGGCACCTCGAATTGTCGATGAGCTTTCAATTCTGTTGAAGAATTCTGGCGAAGCACCGCCCTATATCCTGGCCGGCCATTCCAATGGTGGCCCATACGTGCGGTTGTATGCATCAAGCTATCCGGATCGCGTTGCCGGTCTGGTACTGGTGGACCCAAACCCGGAGACCAAACCGGGCTGCAGTCCGCTGCCGCAGCCGGCCAGGACAATCTACGGCGTGCTGGTGACCATGGCACCTCTCGGCGCACCCCGGCTGGCACTGCCGATGCTGTTTCCCCTGGATAACTCACCGCTGAAGCCTGCTGGCAGAAAAGCCCACGGTGCGCTGCGCGCAAGAACCAGCGCGTTGCGGGCTGTGTGGTCCGAGACGAAACAGACGTGCGACATGCTGGACGCGGTGCGTGCCGCTTCAGCACCGGCGATTCCTACCATCGTGCTTGTGGACCAGCCGGATGGGGACTCTGCCCAGTGGCAGCGAGAGATGGCGGACCAGATTGGGGCCCAGGAGGTCATTGTTGCTGACAACACGACACACTGGATACAGCTGGACCGGCCGGAGCTGGTGGTCGACTCGATCCGCCGCCTGGTTGAACGGGCTGCGCCCCCGTGATGAGCAACTAGGGCTGGATCACCAGTGCCGGATCACCCAGCAGGGCGTAACCCAGGATCACGTCTTCCCGGCCGGGGTGAGCCGCGGCCATGGTCTGCTTGGCCTGGAGGATCGCTTCACCCAGGGTGACGCCGGGGGTCAGCACCAGGGGCAGGCTGAGGTTGCTCAGCAGCTGCTCCGAGGACAGGCGGGTCAGGGATACCGGGCCCAGTACTGCAGCGGCGCCGTAGTCACCACCCACCAGGAATCGATGGGACAGGGTGTCCGCCTGGGGCGACACGTAGTACGTGTTCCAGCAGCCCCACTGGTTGACCACTGTGGGCAGCCCCGCGTTGGACAGCGTATCGATGTCGTTGGACGTCAACAGCCGGTCGGTGCGTCCCCATTCGGTGAATCCGGAATGGCCGAAGTAGTTGGTCAGGGCCGCTCCGGCCTCAATGCCCGACAGGATCTGCTGCTGAGCCTGGGCCGGCGTGATCTCGTCCAGGTAGGCGCTGGTGATTTCCCAGCCCTGGAGCAGTTCCGTGGCAATGTCGTCGCTGATGGCGCTGAAAGGCGTCAGCGGCTCGGCCTTGTCAGCGGCAAACACCGCGGTCAGGTCGTATTCCTTGGTGGCGTATTGCAGGGTCTTGCTGATCATCCAGTCCAGTTCCTGCAGGGTTCGCACCGGGAAGCGACCGATGGCAACGTCGGGCACCATGTCGCCGGTGTAGTCAGCCAGCACCGCGTCCAGCGGGGCGTAGCGCACCACCTCGTGGACCTGGCCGTAGACCGAGGGGATGAAGCTCAGCGACCCAAGGCCCAGGTAATCCTGGTAGTCGTAGGAGTCGCCGCCCACCAGCAGCACGAAACGCGCGCCCAGGTGCCCGGCCGCCACGGTGATGTAGCGCTTGATGGCCAGAGGATCCACCATGCCGTGACCGTAGCGCTGGTACAGGTCATTGACGTTGACCACCTTGACGCTCAGGCCGTTCCGGGTGTGGTGGTCGACCAGCGGCGACAGCCCGTTGGTGAAGGCCGGGTGGGTGATGACCAGGTAGTCTGCCGACTCGGTGTCCAGGCTCTGGTCGAACACCACGGGCGTCGGCTGGACAGGAACCAGGGCATCCGCCTGGGAGATCACGTAGGACCTCGCATCCAGCCCCCCCGGAACCTGCAGGTCGTAGCCCGCGCCATCCGGCGAAGTGGTGGCGTCGGGCAGCCAGACTGGTCCGGTTTCGGTGATGGCGTAGGCCACCACGTCGCTGGACGTCAGGCCGCTGACCACGAACGAGGCGTCGGGCAGGTCCTCGAAGGTCGCCCGGAACAGGGTATCGGGAGAAGGTGTCGGCGCTTCCGCGCGCCAGTCGCCGGCGGTATTTACGTCCAGTTCCCCGGCACCATCGATGGTCAGGTCAGTGGTGTAACTCAGGGCAACCGATTCAACGTTGACCAGGTCGAACAGGGCACCGGTATCTCCCGGCAGGCGAACCGTGACGGTGTTGTCGCCGTCCAGCAGCAGCCCCTCGGCCACGCTGGCTTCGATAGTCGCCGGGGTCAGGCCGTCCAGGAACAGCTCGGCCACCTGGGTGCCGTTGACCAGGACCTCCACGTGGTGGTCTGGGTTTTCGGCCAGGTCCGTGACGCCCCACAGTTCCACGGTCAGGGTGGCGCCGCCGCTGCTGCGATCGCTCAAGTCCAGCGCAAACTCGGCCTGGTCGGGCCCGCCGAAGGAGAACAGATCTTCCAGGAACCAGGGGTCACCATTGGGCGAGGCAAAACTGTACTGCCGGTTATGGTCCATGACCAGGCTGCGCGTCTGGCTGGCCTCGGCATCTGGCGTGGTGGCCAGGGATTCCAGCGTGTCCATGCGGGCCGCCATACCAGGATCCAGCAAGACCCGGTAGACGTTGTCGCTGCTGTACAGGCTGTCCCGCGGCTGACCGATAAACTCGATGAATTCACCGGGGCCGAAGGAGTTCCCGGAAAGGCGCAGCGGGATCGGTTTTCCGGCCAGGGTCACGGCCAGCTGATCGACGCTGGCGCCATTGACGGGCAGGCCGGCAGACTCCAGCTGCTCATAGCTGACCCGGACCACGCCGCGCTGATTCACCGACAGGTTGACCGCGTCCGCGCTGCCGGGCAATCCCAGCGGTACCTCTTCAAGCTGCGTGCGTTCCAGGCTGTCCCGGATGCTGCTCCAGTCAATGGTCGCCGGCGGTCGGTCATCGCCGTACAGCCGGCCCAGCTCGAAAGGCCCGTGCAGTGTTTCATTGCCCTTGATGTCGATGTCCGACAGCCAGAGCTGATCGTTCAGGATGCCCGGAAGTTCCAGGCTGTACTGCTGCCACTCGGTGGAATCCACCACCCGGGAGGGCACCAGGCTGTGCAGGCGTCGCATGCCGGTGCCGTCGGCTCCGTAGATGAAGAATCCGACATTGCCGGTTTCCGTGGCCGTGCCCCAGCGCAGGCTCAAGCCGCCGCCTGATACCTCGGCCCGGAAGTAGGCCAGGGTCACGGGAGTGGTGGTGACGCCGCCGTTGTAGAACCCGAAGTCCAGTTCGGTGACGGCCGTTCCGGCAACGCTGCTGCCGGCCGGCTGCACGCCCAGGGTCAGGGCCTGGGTCGTCTGGAAATAGCCCTCCAGCCTCGAGCCGGTGGCATCGGTTCCCAGGATGTAGTCGCCGGGCGGCAGATTGTCGAACAGGTAGTCACCGCCGGCGTCGGTCACCGTCATGCCGAACACCGGGTCGTCCGGATCCAGCAGGCCGTCACCATCCAGGTCACGATACAGCACAACGGCCACGCCGCCCACGTCCGGCTCTCCGGGGTTGTCCACACCGTCGTTGCTGATGTCTTCGAACACGGTGCCCGCCAGGCTGATGGCCGCCGGGGCGGTCACCCCAAAGTCGGCATACAGCGGGTTCTGGTTGGCCGGGGTGATGGACAGCGGCAGGGGACTGGGCTGGGCGTTATCGTTCAGCCCTGGCGTGCCGGCGGTGGGCACGGTGCCTTCCAGGACGGATCCGGCGCCGAAATCGGCCGGGGCCAGCCGCACCAGGTAATCCTCCTGGGCCACGCCGCCAAACTCGTACTCGCCGTTGACGTCGGTGGTTTCGGTGCGGATCAGGTTGTCGATACCCGGGGTGATGATGTTGTCGTTGTTGACGTCCAGCCACAGCTCCACCGTTACGCCCTCGATGCCGGACTCGCCGGTCTCGCGGACACCATTGCCGTTGACGTCATGGAACACCTGGTCTCCGATGGACCCCTGGTCGGATGCCGGTGAGAAGCCGAAGTCCGCGCCGTTGAAATCCTGTCCCGACGCCAGGCTGATGGTGCCCGGGGCAGTAGCGGTGGGGTTGAGGCCGGACAGTACGCCGCCGGTGTCGGACAGGCGAACCTGGTAGTCGCCCGGACCCAGGCCGGTAAAGTCATACTGACCGTTGCCGTCGGTGACAGCGCTGGCGGACACCACGTCATCGGCAGTTCCGAACACGCCGTCAACACCAGGTTCCACGAGGTCTACGGTGACGCCGCCGATGCCTCCCTCGCCGGCATCCTGGGTGCCGTCGCCATCACTGTCGAGGAACACAGTGTCGCCGATGGAACCCAGCGGGCTCAGAGGCTGGAATCCCCAGTCCAGCAGCACGTAGGCAGTATCCGACAGGGCGGTAAGCTGGTAGGTCTCCAGGGCGTTGGTGGGGGCGGTGTTGAATCCGGCCGGCAGCGTGGATACATCCACCGTCACGAAGTAATCATCAGCGGGCAGTCCGGTAAAGGCATAGTTGCCGTTGCCGTCGGTCACCGCGCCGACTTCCAGGTCGTCACCGGTGCCCAGCTGGCCGTCCGCTCCGGCGCCCACCAGGTTGATGGTGACACCGGCCAGCCCGGCCTCGCCGGGGTCTTCCACGCCGTCGCCGTCGGCGTCGATCCACACACGGTCACCGATCAGCGCAGTCGCCGTATCAGGCCGGTAGCCGAAATCCACCGTGTCCACGTTATCTCCGGCGCCCAGAGCAATCACCGCGCTGGGATCGGTCAGGCCGGTGGTCAGCGAGAGACCCGCCGGAACACTGGCGTCTGCCACGTCCACGAAGTAACGTCCCGCCGGCAGATTCTTGAAATCGAAGTTGCCCAGCTGATCGGTCACCGTAGTGTCGAAGAGCAGGTCGTCACCGGTGCCGGCCAGGCCGTCAGGGCCGGCGTCGAACAGCTGCAGGGTAACCCCGCCAATACCGGGTTCGCCGGCTTCCTGAACGCCGTCGCCGTCTGCGTCCAGCCAGACAAAGTCACCCAGGCTGGCGCTGCCGCGGAAAGGGGCATAGCCAAAATCCAGGTCGGTGATATCGTTTCCGGCGCTGACCGAGACGTTGATGTTGTCCAGACCGCTGGTCAGCCGGTAGTCGCCCAGCACGTTGTCACGGTCCGTAACCTCAACGCGGAAATCCCCATCCGGCACGTCCGGGAACTGATAGTCGCCATTGGCGTCCGTGATGGCGGTCGCGATGAGCAGGTCGTCGGCGGTTCCAAGGATGCCGTCGGGTCCGGCCGCATACAGTTCGATGGTGACGCCCGGGAAACCGCCTTCACCGGCGCCGTCATCGACGCCATCCCGGTCCAGATCCTCGAACACGTTGCCAGAGATGTCGGCCAGCGCGCTGTTCTGGAATCCGTAGTCCGCGGTGAGAACGCCGCCGTTGCCGCCGCTGAGCACCACGTCGATCTGGGCACCGCTGGCGTTGGCCCCGCCCTGGGAGTCACCGGTGGTGAGGACCGCGCCGGCCAGTGCAGGCTGGGCCGGATCCAGCGAGGTGAAGTAGGTGCCGAATGGCAGGCCGCGGAAGCCGTAGATGCCGCCGCCGTCGGTCTGGGCATTGTTCACCGGGGTATCGACCGTGCTGTCGAAGACGAAGTCGCCGTTGTCGCGGAACAGGCTGACATCGACGCCGGGAATCAGCGACTCACCGGGGTCGCGCACGCCGTTGCCGTTGGCGTCGGAGAACACCTCGTCGCCGATCAGGCCGGGCTGGTTGAAGCCAAAGCTGTCGTTGTCCACGTCAAAGCCGGCCACGGTGACGCTGGTGACCCGGTTACGGGCGGCGGTGGTGGTGCCGCCGCGGCCGGACAGGTTGCCCAGCAGGTCGCTCAGCACGATCTGGTAGTCGCCGTCGGGCACGCCGCTGAACGTGATGTTGCCGTCCGGGTCGGTCACGGTGGTGGCCACCACGTTGCCGGAGCTGTCCACCAGGTTCACGGTAATCCCGGCAATGCCCTCCTCGGTGGACTCGCGCAGGCCGTTGCCGTCGGGGTCGAACCAGATACTGTCGGTGATTGTGGCCAGGAAAGGGTTGTTATAACCGAAGTCCACCTCGGTGAGGGTGTCGCCAGCATTGACGGTAAACGGCAAGCTCAGGTTGCCACCGGTGGTGGAGCTGTATCCCGCCAGGGCGCCGCCGGTGTCGGTGACCGCCACGGTATAGGTGCCAGGCGGAACGCCGGTGAACAGGTAGCTGCCGTCCGGGCCTGTAGTGGTGGTCGCTATCACCGCACCGGTATCGGCATTGCGCAGTTCCAGGGTGACGCCGGCAATGCCGGGTTCGCCCGGATCCTGGATGCCGTCCCCATCGGCATCCGAGAACACCTGGTCTCCAACCACCGCAGTACCCGCCTGGGGCACGTAGCCGAAGTCGGCGTTCAGGAACTGCTCGGTGCCGGTGACCAGGAAAGGTCCAGCCGGGTTGCTGCTGGCAGGACCAGCCTGCAGCCCAGCGGGCAAGGTGGAGACGCCCACCCGGGTCTGGTAGCTGCCCGTGGGAAGGTTGGCGAACAGGTAGCCGCCGTTGAGGTCGGTCTGCTGGCTGTCCAGCACCACGTCATCGCCGTTGCCGAAGATGCCGTCCGGGCCCGGCCCCACCAGTTCCACGGTAACGTTGGGCAGGCCGGCCTCACCCAGGTCGAAAATGCCGTCGCCGTCGGCGTCGAGCCAGACGCTGTCTCCGATCTGGCCGCCGAAGGGCCGCACCGGATCCAGCACCTCGGCCACCGTGGGCACGCTCTGGTCGGAGTCGGCTGAGGCCAGGTTGCGGATGGCCAGGATGTTGGAATCCAGCGGGTCGTTGACCTGGACATCGAAGGTAACGGTCATCGTCTGGCCGGGATCCAGCACCAGGTTGTCCAGGGTGGTGACCAGGTTGGCCGGGTCACCGTCATCCAGTTCGTTGGTGCCGACGCCATCGTTGTCCAGGGTGACGGGGCCGGTCGTGGCGCCCTCTATCCGTACGTTGTCAATGCTGACGCTTTCTGTGCCGCGGAATCCGGCCGCGCGGAAGCGGACCAGGGTGGAGGAGGTCAGGAATGCCGCGGGTATGGGTACGGTAATGGTGCCGTTGTTGTTATCCGGGTCACCGCCCACCGGCAGGGTACCGCCAGGCGTGGTATCCAGCTCCACGTAGCTGCTGCCGCCATCGTTGGAGACGTCCACCCACAGGCAGTCGTCCACGTTGCCGAAGTCCTCGCCGTTCGTGCCGGGGGTGCAGGCCTCGGTGTTACCGTCAAAGTCAAAGTCGAAGGTCACCGTGGCGCTGTCCAGCCCGGCCAGGTTCACCTCGCGAATCAGGGCGTCGAAGTCCTCAATGCCGTCATCCGAATCCGGCCGGTCGAAGTTGAGCTCGCCGCCAGCGATAAAGACGTCACCCGCGGTTGGGCCGTTGGTGGTCACAGTAAACGGTGGCCCACCATTGCGCTCTTCCTCGGTCCAGCTGTCACCCCCGAGCCCCCCGGGGCTCCCGGCTCCCCAGGTGGAGGCGCACAACGGTTGCGAGCCGTTGTTGGTGTTGCCGTAGGACTGGGTGGTGAAGTCGTCGCAGTACTCCACCGCCACCGAGCGGAAGCCTTCCACCACCGTGGAGTTCGCTATGTAGCTGGTGCCCAGGGGCAGGGGGTCCAGGATCCGGATGCCGGTATGGCGGACGATGTCGTTGTTGGTCAGGGTCAGCGTGTAGGTAATGGTCTCGCCCGGGGTAACCTCGGCGTTGGCGCTGGAAGTCTTGACCAGGCTGAGTGGACCCATGACCACGGGAACGGCGGCGGTATCGGAGACAATGAAGTCTTCGCCATCGCCGGTGGTGCCACTGACCTCGGCGACGTTGATGACGCTGCCGGGGAAATCACTGGCCTGGACGGTGTAGCTGGCGTTGATGGTGACCGTTTCGCCGGGCGCCAGCAGCCGATTGCCGCTGGCATCGGTTTCGCTCCCGAGTTCGAACAGGCTGAGCGCATCCTCTGCCCTCACAGTGTCACAGTAGACCGCAGCCTTGTAATACTTGCCCTGCCAGTCCTGGGTGGTATCCGTGGGCAGGACAGCCGTGCTGAGCTGATTGCCGAAGCCGAACCGGTAGTTGGTGCTCCAGTCGCTGAAGCCTCCAGTCGCACCGAGGCTGGCGGTGTCCACCGCGATGCCATCCTGGTACAGGGTGACGGCACCGGATTCTTCCACCACGGCCAGCAGGTGAGTCAGGTCGGTGGAAACCGAGGCGGCGCCGGTGGTCAGGGTTCCCGTGGTGCCGCCGGTGGTGCTGATCTCGAAGCCAAACTGGTCGTTATCCTGGTAAAGGCTGAAAAACACATCATTATTGCCGCCATCGGACAGGGTCATGATTCGCGCCGGTCCGCTCTGGAAGGCGCCCGGTGCCTGGACCCAGGCCTCCACGGCCAGCCTGCCTTCGGCCTGGCACTCGCCGGCGATCTTGGCGGTCGATGAGCTGTCGCCTGAGATCCGGGTAGCCGCGCCGCTGATGTCAATACGCTCGGGATCCAGTTCGTAAGTCACCGGTGAGGGATCTTCGATGGTGAGATCCTGGGCGGTCAGGAAACCGGACCGGTCGCGAATAACCAACGGATCCGGGCCCTGGCTGAAATCGTACAGCGCCACCGCATCCGGGAACTGGTCGGGGAAGCTGAACATTCCGATCTTGTCGTCTACCAGCTGGTTCAGGATCACCGGCTCGGGGGAAATGTTGGTGACGTCGTAGGTGTAGTTGATCACACCGCCCACGGGGGCCTCGGTGACGTCGGGCGTTTTGACCACCGACAGCGGCAGCACGCTGAACGTGGTTTCGGTGGTGGTGGTGTTATAGCTGCCCACCTCCCAGCTGTCGGTGTAATCGGCCCGCACCGTGTTGGTGAACGGGAAGCTGGCCAGCGGATCGATGGTCACCGATAGCTGCACGCTGCCGGACTCGCCCGCCAGCACCGTCTGGTCGATATTGAAGGTCACCACGCCGCCGGTTTCCGAGCAGGTGCCGGTGTATGGCGCGTCGATCTGGCAGGACACGTAGTTCAGGTCCGCCGGCAGGGTGTCGGTGAGGACCAGGTTGCGTGCGGCGCCCGGCTTCAGGTCATCGTCCGAGATGTTTTCGAAGGAAATGCTGTAGGTTAGCGGATCGCCGGGAGCGGCGGCCACGACCTGGTCATCCTTGATCAGCTCGATCACCGGAATCGGTGGGATCTGGTTGAACTGCGGCACGTCCTCCTGGCCGTCCTGGGCCAGCTGGTTGTTGGAGCTCAGGCAGGACACGATGGCCCACCACCCGGCATCGGGGTTGTCGATGATGTCGCCGTCCCGGGTGGTCTGGGTGCCGTTATTGTTCCAGGTGGTGCCTCCGGACACGGTACCGGCGATGCCGCCGATCAGGCCGTTGGGGTCCACCGGACTCAGCGGCGGGTAGTAGGTCACCCGGGTGTTGCCGTCCATGTCGAAGTTGTTGAACATGATGGATGGCTCACCCTCAGGGACAAACTCATACAGGGTGTTGCACTGAACGCCGCCGGTATCCTGCTGGAACGAGTACTGGTACAGGCCCACCAGCAGCTCATCGTCGGATCCGGGGACCAGGTCGGGATCGTCCCAGTTGGCCGGGAACGGATTATTGGGGTCGGCGTCATTATCCAGGCCCACCCGCAGGCGCCAGGAGTTCTGGTCGTCCTGGCGGGATTCCGATCGCAACACGTACTCGCCACACTGCACCGGAGCGGGCAGGGTGAAAGCACGCACCCACTGCTCCGGGGTCGACAGCACCGGAAAGTCCAGGCTGGAGATTGATCCCGCGGCACCCGGGGCAGGTGTTGCCGGGCTGACCACCGCGGTGCCTGCGTCGTAAAGCTCAAAGGTGGTCGTGCCGCGGCCCGAGCCGTTGGGTTCATCCAGCGGCAGGTTGTTGGTGTTCATCTCCGGGCTGAAGATGTCGATATGCAGGTCTTCCGAGGCTGGCCAGCTGCAGGGCACGTAGATGCCCACGTAGTGGAAGCCGCCGCCAACGCCGTTGGCCGAGGAGGTATACCAGTCGCCCAGGCCGATGGCTGCGTCCGACGAGTTGGTCTGGATAAAGAACGGGTCGCCGGGTGGAGGAATCTCCACGGCACGGGCAGACACCGCCCAACCCACCAGGGCGGACAGCGCGAGACACGACGCAATGTTATGCAGGCGTCTGATGATTGAAGACTTCCTTGAACTCAAGTCCATATTATTATCGGCCGGCAACGCATTAATTATAGGGGGATTTGCCTCTGGGACGCATTCCGGGCGATAAACAACTGTGAATTCTTGATGGCCGGTCGATGGATGGATTTTCCGGCCTGGGCGGATCTTTCCAGCTTATGGCTCAACACCATGCCGGCGGACACTCTGCTCCACGGCCTCCCAGGTCGCCAGAATGGGTTCAGTGGCAGCTTCGAACGCTTGGCTGTGTTGGCCACCCATTTTCTCGATCGCCGCCCAGATCTGGTGCAATTCCCCGCGCATGGAGTCGAATTCCCTGAAGAAGCGGACGCTGTCGGCCCAGGCATCCCGATGCTGGCGGAAAGCCTGGGTGAAATCGTCCGGACAATGGCTGAAGTCCAGCTGATCCAGCGCGTCTACATACTGGCGAATGCTGTCTGCCAGACTGACCGTCCTCGAGGCCTGGTTGCGCGTTGCGCCCAGTTTCCGGTCAAGGGAGAGGATGGCCCGGATGGCTTCGGCATGCGCGGAATCCTGGTCCGCAACCACCGGATTGTGCGCCAGCGCTATCCCCGCACCGCACCAGGCGGAAACAGAAACCGCCAGGGCAAGGGCAGGCAGGAGTCGGGAGTAGTCCATGAGCCCGATTATAAGCGCACGGCAATCGGCACAGCTGATGATCTACGATGCCAGGGCGTGGCTCGCTGATTCGCCCTTCAGGATTTCAGCCATCGCCGGGCCTCCTCGCGGTCATAGAAGATCCTGTACTCAGGGGCATCCCTGCCGGAGGATTCGCGGTAGGACCTAAACATGTTGCCCATGCCGAAGCCGACCTTGTCCGAATTGACCAGGGCCACCCGCGATCCCGGTTTGGGCTTCAGGGTGGGTGGTTTCCGCGCAACCTTTTTGACCTGATCCGACGTCACGTCCCAGGCAACCCTGAATTCATAGAGACGCAGGTGGCTGGTCAACTGCTTGAGCATCCTGAGAAATTCCTCGGCCGGAAACGGCTCAAACACTGTCACCTCGTCGATGCCATCGATGTGTTCAATGATGTATTTCGGTGACATGTCTCTGGTGTGGATGGATGATCGTTTTCGCCGAAGACCGATTATTATTGTTACCCCGTAGCGGGTGAAAAGCACGTGTCGGGCAAGCCTGCGAGAGGCCCGGGGGTGCGAGTCAGGGGTGAAAACCGGCACGCCGCGGCCGATCGATTTTCTCTATCGTGACGATTCAATTTATTCATTTCACAGCCCGCGTCGCCTCCGCTAAGGTTTGTGTCACTCCCGCTGAAAGCTGCGGTTGAGGGAATCGCAGCCGGCGGATCTTCTGTCCAACGGAGGCACCGAAATGTTCAAGAAAGCCATTCCCCTGGCGGCCGCCATGGCCCTGGCCCTGTCGCCCGCACTGTCCGCCGACCCGGTTTTTCAACCGGGCATGCCAAAGTCCAACCAGTTCTGGTGGCCTGAAAACCTCGACCTCAGCGCGCTGCGCGACCACGGTGCCGAATCCAACCCCATGGGCGATGAGTTCGACTACGCCGAAGCGTTCTCGAAAGTCGATCTCGAGGCCCTCAAGGGTGATATTGAAAAAGTCCTGACCACGTCCCAGGACTGGTGGCCGGCGGACTACGGTCACTACGGTCCATTCTTCATTCGGATGGCGTGGCACAGCGCCGGCACCTACCGGGTGGCCGATGGCCGTGGTGGTGCCGGTGGCGGCCAGCAGCGCTTTGAGCCGCTCAACAGCTGGCCCGACAACGCCAACCTGGACAAGGCGCGTCGCCTGCTGTGGCCCATCAAGCAGCAGTACGGACGCAGCATCTCCTGGGCCGACCTGATGGTGCTGGCCGGCAACGTTGCCCTGGAGTCCATGGGTTTTGAAACCTTTGGCTTTGCCGGCGGCCGCGAGGACGACTGGGAAGCCGACCTGGTGTACTGGGGCCCGGAACAGAAGTTCCTGGCTGACGAGCGCTACTCGGGCGATCGCAAGCTCGCCAAACCCCTGGCTGCGGTGCAGATGGGCCTGATCTATGTCAACCCGGAAGGCCCCAACGGCGTGCCTGATCCGTTGTTGGCCGCTAAAGACATCCGCGAGACCTTCGGCCGCATGGCAATGAACGATGAAGAGACGGTGGCACTGATCGCTGGCGGCCATACCTTCGGCAAAGCCCACGGCGCGGCCAAACCGGACGAGTGTGTAGGCGTCGAGCCGGCCGCCGCCGGAATCGAACAGCAGGGCTTTGGCTGGGAAAACAAGTGCGGCAGCGGCAAAGGCGTCGACACCATCACCAGCGGCCTGGAAGGCGCCTGGTCGGTGAATCCCGTCGCCTGGACGACCCAGTACCTGGACAACCTGTTTGGTTTCGAGTGGGTTCAGACCAAGAGCCCGGCCGGCGCCACCCAGTGGATTCCCGCTGACGGTCAGGCCGCCAACCTGGTCCCGGACGCCCACGACAAGTCCAGGCGCCATGCGCCGATCATGTTCACTACGGATTTGTCGCTGAAATTCGATCCGGAATACCGGAAAATCGCCAAGCGTTTCCAGGAAAACCCCAAGGAGTTCGAGCTGGCCTTCGCCAAGGCGTGGTTCAAGCTGACCCATCGCGATATGGGTCCGCGTGCCCGCTACATCGGTGCCAGTATCCCGGACGAAGTGCTGCTGTGGCAGGACCCGGTCCCACCGGTCAACCACAAACTGATCGACAGCGCTGACGTGGCCAGGCTGAAATCTGCCATTCTGGATTCCGGTCTGAGCAATGCCGAGCTGGTGCGAACTGCCTGGGCATCTGCTGCTTCCTACCGTGGTACCGACATGCGCGGCGGCGCCAACGGCGCCCGGGTTCGACTGGCGCCCCAGAACCAGTGGGCGGTGAACGATCCCGCTGAGCTGGAAAAGACGCTGCCGGCACTGGAGAAAGTGCAGCAGGACTTCAACAAGGCCCAGCGCAGCGGCGGCAAGCACGTCTCCCTGGCCGACGTCATCGTCCTGGGTGGCGCCGCTGCCATCGAGCGGGCCGCCAGCAAGGCCGGACATAGCGTTGAAGTGCCCTTCAACCCGGGTCGGACCGATGCGTCCCAGGAGCAAACCGACGTGGAATCGTTTGCAGTGCTGGAGCCGACGGCTGATGGATTCCGCAACTACTACGGTGAAGGCAATTACCGCTCACCGGCGGATATGCTGGTCGAGCGGGCTGACCTGCTGGGATTGACGGTGCCTGAAATGACGGCGCTGGTCGGCGGCATGCGCGCCCTGGACGCCAACACCGGTAGTGCCGATCATGGCGTGTTCACGGACCGGCCGGGTACCCTCAGCAATGACTTCTTCGTCAACCTGCTGGACATGTCCACCCGCTGGACCCCGTCCACCACTGACAGCGCGCTCTATGAGGGTCGAGATCGCGCCAGCGGCGACATGAAATGGACCGCCACCCCGGTAGACCTGGTGTTTGGATCCCACGCGGAGCTGCGTGCAATTGCCGAGGTGTACGCGGAGAACGGTGGCGAGCAGAAGTTCGTCGACGACTTCGTCGCAGCCTGGGTCAAGGTGATGATGCTGGATCGCTTCGACCTCAGCTGATCGCCAAAGCCCCAGGGCAGAACCCAAACGGCGGCGTGGATGTCACGCCGCCGTTTCTTTTTGCAGCAGGCTGTTCGGTTGACGGGATCAGTTAAAGTCTGGGTTCTTCCAACCGAGGGGTGCCCGTAGCTCTTCAGCCGGCTGCAGTCGGGATACGTAGTCCATCAGCGCGCTGACGTCGCGCTCGTCGAAGCCCTGAATCCGGGATACCATTTTGGCGTTGGCGTTGCCGCGTTTTCCATCCCGGATCCACTCGAACTGGCGCACCAGGTAGCGGAAATGCTGGGCCTGGATGCGGGGCATCAGTTCTTCATTGCCGCCTTCGCCCGTGGCGCCATGGCAGCTCGCGCAGTACTCGGTGTACAGCGACTCTCCGTGCTGGAGGTTGTCGCCCGGGCCCTTGCCGTTGTCGACGCTGATCTCCAGGCTCTCGATGTAGGCGGCTACGTCAGCCATGGCCTGGGCGCCGCCAATGTTTTCCGAGGCGGCGTAGGGAATCATGACCACGGATTCGCGGTGGCCGGCCCGGATGTCAGCCAGCTGACGGATGATGACTTTTCGGTGCTGGCCGGCGATCTGGGGCACGCTGCCGGTCTTGCGGCCCCAGCCCTCAGCATTGTGGCAGGCCGCGCATTCACGGTAGATCTCCAGGCCGCTGGTGGCGTCCGGCGTCAGCGTCATGGCCTTTTTGTATTCCCTGTCCGCCTTGGATTTCAGCTGCCCCTGAGAAACCTGCACGATCTCCTCGGCGCTCATATCGTCGGGTATTTCCAGCGCGTCAAAGCAGAACTTCAGGGCGCGGCGGGCTCGGGTCTCCATGCCCATGTGATAGAGCTTGACGGCGTAGCCCTGCTGTTGACGGCAGGAGTCCAGGGTATTGGGCAGGGCCCGACCAGGGTTGGTGCGCAGGGCTTCTTCGACCCGTTCAAGTTCGTCCTCGAAACTGCGTTCCTCTTCGGCATTGACCACGGCGCAGACGGACAGCAGCACCAGAATGGTGATGGATGACCTGAGGATTGAACCCATCGCTGTTCCCTCTACCGCCTTGTTTTTACTGATCTTACGCCGATTGGACGGACCCGGGCGATAAGGAGATACCACCAGTGGCTGCGGTATCCCGGGATGATCAGCCGTCTGGCCAGGGATCTCCGGCGGCGGTGGAAACTCCGACTGACGCGGCGCTGGCACGGGCGTTTTCCCGGGCCTGTTCAATGGTTTCGGCCCGGGCCAGACTCACGCCCATGCGCCGCCGCCCTTTCACTTCCGGCTTGCCGAACAGGCGCAGGTCCGTGTCGGCCCGGGCCAGGGCCTGGTCGAGGCCGGAAAACACGGGGGCCTGTCCGTCACCCTCCACCAGGATCACCGCCGACGCTGCCGGGCCGAGCTGGCGGATGGCGGGGACCGGGAGACCCAGTATGGCGCGCACGTGGAGGGCGAACTCGGACAAGTCCTGGGATATCAGCGTGACCAGGCCGGTATCGTGGGGCCTGGGCGACACTTCGGAAAACAGGACGTCGTCGCCCCGGATGAACAGCTCCACGCCGAACAGGCCCCGACCCCCAAGTGCTTCGGTAATGGTCCGGGCGATCTCTTCAGCCCGGGCCGCTGCGGCGTCGGTCATGGGCTGTGGCTGCCAGGATTCCCGGTAGTCGCCCAGTTCCTGGCGGTGCCCAATGGGCGCACAAAAGCTGGTGCCGTCCCGGTGGCGGATGGTCAGCAGGGTGATCTCGTAGTCAAACGCCACGAACCCCTCGACGATGCAGCGACCGGCGCCAGCGCGCCCGCCGCTCTGGGCATACTCCCAGGCGGTATGAACCTGGTCTTCGCTGCGCACGGTGGACTGTCCCTTGCCCGAGGAGCTCATCACCGGCTTGATCACAAAGGGCAAACCGAGTGCTTCAACCGCGGCCAGGTATTCTTCCTCGGTATCCACAAACCGGTACGGAGAGGTGGGCAGCTGCAGTTGTTCGGCGGCCAGCCGCCGGATGCCCTCCCGATCCATGGTCAGCCGGGTTGTCCGGGCGGTGGGAATCACGGTGTGGCCTTCCTGTTCCAGCTCCAGCAGGGTGGGGGTGTGGATGGCCTCGATTTCGGGCACGATGAGGTCCGGTTTCTCGCTCTCGATCACCTCGCGCAGTGCGCTGGGGTCCAGCATGTCGATGACGTGGTGGCGATGGGCCACCTGCATGGCGGGCGCTGCTGCGTACCGGTCCACGGCAATGACCTCAACTCCCAGGCGTTGCGCCTCGATGACCACTTCTTTGCCCAGCTCTCCCGCTCCCAGCAGCAGCAGGCGGACAGCACCCGACGATCCAGGGGTTCCAATGTTCATTCGCTTTTTTCCGTGTTCGAGTTGGCGGTTGAGCCGCGTATTTTGCCGGGCGTCTGCAACAAGTTCACCTTGGATGTGATACAACTCATGGAGTTTTGCACTGAAAGGGCCAAGACGGTGGCCGTCCGTGCCCACGATTACTGCCGTACCCCGCGCTTCAATGACCACTGAAACAAAACCTAACAAGGCAAGACAATGGCTGACCGTAATCCTGATCTGCGCCGCCACCGTGGGCCTGCTGGGTTTCGTCAAGTTCAGCCAGATCAGTTCCGCCATTGCCTTTGCCGAGTCCTTTCCTGAGCCTTCCGAGACCGTGACGGCCGCGGCCGCGGAGGAGACCGTATTTGTGCCTCGCGCCCGGGTGGTCGGCGAGGTCGTTCCCCTGCGGTCGGTTCTGATCAGCAATGAGCTGGCCGGTTCCATTGTCCAGGTCGGCTTTGAGCCCGGCGCATCGGTGGCGGCGGGACAGCTGCTGCTGCAGCTGGATATCTCCGAGGAACAGGCGCTGCTGGCGGCCGCCCGGGCCCGGGTGGCGCTGGCCGAGCGGACCCTTGCCAGGAACGAAAGCCTGGTCAATCGCAGCGCCGCCTCTCAGCAGGCCCAGGACACCGCGCTGGCGGACCGGGACGTGGCGCTGGCTGAGACCGCCAGGATCCAGGCCGTCATCGACAAGAAAACCCTCCGCGCCCCGTTTGACGCCCGCGCCGGACTTGAGCGATGGGAAGTGAGCGGCTATCTGCCAGCAGCAACGCCGGTGACGACACTCGTCGGCAGGGGCCCGGAAGTATGGGTGGACTTTTCACTACCCCAGCAGGACGCGGAACTGGCTGACGGCGACCCGGTTCGAATCCAGGCCGAGGGCAATCGGATGCTGCAGGCCCGCGTGATTGCACGGTCCCCGGGCGTGGACCCGGCCTCCCGCTCGGTGACCTACCGGGCGGCGGTGGAAGACCAGCGGCTGGCCTCGCTGCCCGGGGCCATCGTTTCGGTATGGGTTGCCGTGGGTCCGCCCCAACCCGCCCTGGCGGTGCCGGCAGTGGCGCTGCGCCAGGATACCTTCGGACGGCACGTATTCACCCTTGCCGAGGCTGAGCCAGCTGCCGACGCCCGCTATCGGGCCGTGCGACGGCCGGTGCGGTTGCTGCATCGGGAGGCCGAGACGGCTTACCTGGCCCTGGACCTCAAACCGGGTGAGCAGGTTGTTGCGGATGGCGCCTTCAAGCTGCGCGACGGGATTCTGGTCAACCTGGATGACCGCCGGCGCATCGCGGCGGATGCCCCCGCCAGCGGGCCAGAGGCCGGCCGACAGTAGGCCGTGTAACATCCGTGAACCAGGACCCTGCGTCGGACATCCTCGCTACTGCTGCGGCCCGGCGGCCCCGGGTCACCGACATATTCGTACAGCGGCCGGTGGTCTCCCTGGTGCTGTGCGTGGCGCTGCTGTTGTTCGGTGCGCGCGCGGCCGTGGACCTGCCGGTACAGCAATACCCAAAGATAGAAAGCGCCTCTCTGGAAATCGTTACGCCTTACGTTGGCGCGTCGGCTGAGATTGTCCAGGGGTTCATCACCGAGCCCATCGAGCGCGTGGCATCATCCATGCCCGGGATCGACTACATCGATTCCATCACCACCTCGGGGTTGAGCACCGTGCGGGTGTGGCTGAATATGAATGAAGACAGCAGCAGCGCCCTGGCCGAACTGACGGCGCGGCTGAACCAGATTGCCTTCGAGCTGCCGGCCGGGGCGCAGGATCCGGCGGTGACCGTCGTCCGCGCGGACCGGCCTTACGCCGCGATCTACCTGGACGTGGTGATCCGTCCGCCGTTCACCCGAGCGTCCATTACCGACTACCTGACTCGCGAGATCAATCCCCAGCTTTCCGCGATTCCAGGTGTCCAGCGCATCGGCCTGGAGGGTGGCCGCCAGCCGGCCATGCGGGTATGGCTCGATCCGGAGCGGCTGGCCCAGTTCGATCTAAGTACGCTGGATGTCCAGCAGGCCATGACTCGCAATAATGTCATCTCCACCCTCGGGCGCAGCGAAAGCCGGGATCAGCGCATCAACCTGTTGTCCAACACGGCTCTGAAAAGCGAGGAAGATTTCCGCTCCATGGTGGTGCGGGACCGGGACGGGGTTCAGGTCCGACTGGGCCAGGTGGCGCGCATCGAGCGTGGCGAGCAGGAGGGCACCACGGTTGCCCGGGTGACCGAGTCCGATACCGTTTTCATCTCGGTCTGGCCGCTGCCCGGGGCCAACGAGATCGAAATTGGTGACGCCCTGTACCAGGTACTGGACGAGTTGGAAGGCCGGCTGCCGGAGGGTATTTCCATTGGCATGGGCTACGACGGCACCCTGTACATGCGCGATGCCTTGCGGGAAATCTTCATCACCCTGGGTGAGACTATCCTGCTGGTCGGGCTGGTGGTGGTGCTGTTCATGGGCTCGCCACGGACCGCCCTGGTGCCGCTGATCGCGATCCCTATCTCCTTGCTGGGCGCCATGGCCGCCATGTCGTTGTTCGGGTTTTCCCTGAACCTGCTGACGGTTCTGGCCATCGTACTGTCGGTGGGCCTGGTGGTGGACGACGCCATCGTGGTGGTGGAAAACGTGGCCCGCTACATGCGCGAAGGCCGACCCAGCCGGGACGCCGCCCTGGCCAGCTCCCGCCAGCTGCTGACGCCCATCATCGGTATGACGCTGACCCTGGCCGCGGTGTATGCACCCATCGGTTTCGTATCCGGTCTGACCGGCGTGCTGTTCCGGGAATTTGCGTTTGCCCTGGCCACGGCGGTGCTGGTGTCTGGAGTGGTGGCCATCACCCTGTCCCCCATCATGAGCGCATCGCTGGTTCCGCCAGGGGGCAGCGAAGGGACATTCACCCGCCGGGTAAATGCCGCGTTTCAGCGTCTCCAGGACGCTTACACCCGCGCCCTGGACGCGACCCTTGACGCTCGCGGTCCGATTATTGCGCTGGCCGTATTCTTTACCCTGCTGGTCATTCCTTTTTACCTGTTTTCCCAGAAGGAGCTGGCGCCGACTGAGGACCAGAGCTCCATCGAGGTGGTCATCGAGTCAGCGCCGGAGGCGTCGCTGCCGTATACCCTGAGCTATACCCGTGACGCGGTGAAAACTCTGGGCGAGCTGCCGGGCGCCGAGGATATGTGGCACATCATGAACCCCGAAGGCGGCTTTGGCGGCCAGATTCTCACTGACCCGGGAGAGCGTGATGAATCGGTGTTTGACCTGCTGCAAACCGCTTTCCATCGGCTGTCGCAAATCACCGGCATCAAGCCGTTCCCTTTCCTGGCCTCTGCCCTGCCGACCGCAGGCAACTTTGACGTAGAGCTGGTGGTCCGCTCCCCGGAGGAGCCCGCTGACATGCTCCCCGTGGCCCAGGCCATGGTGGATGCCGCCGTAGCCAGCGGCCGGTTCCTGTATGCCCAGACCGACCTGAAGATCGACCTGCCGGAGGCGCGTCTGATCTTCGACCGGGAGCGGATCAGCGACCTGGGTCTGGATCTGGCCTCGGTCAGCGACCAGCTGGGGCTGTTGATGTCGGGCGACTACGTTAACCGGTTCGATGACAACGGTCGGGCATTCCAGGTTGTGCCGATGCTGGAGCTGAGCGATCGAGCCGAGCCCGCGGCCATGCTCAACCTGAACATCAGGACCTCCGCCGGAGATCTGGTGCCGGTACGGTCAATCGCCGCCATCGAGGATCGCGTTGCGCCCCGGGCGCTGACCCGGTTTGAGCAGAGCAATTCATTCCGGATCTACGGCGCCGCCATGCCTGGATCAACCAAGGAGCAGGCCCTGTCCGCGCTGGAACGGGCCGCCGCGGATATTCTGCCGGCCAGCTTCAACGTCGACTATGCCGGCGAGTCCCGCCAGCTGCGCAAGGAAGGCAACACCATGTTCGGAGTGCTGGTGATTTCGCTGGTGACGGTCTTCCTGGTGCTGGCGCTGCAGTTCAACAGCCTGCGCGACCCTATGGTGGTCCTGGTGGGCTCGGTACCCCTGGCCCTCAGCGGCGCCATGGTGGTGTGTTTCCTCGATCTGACCACCATCAATATCTACGCCCAGGTGGGGCTGATCACCCTGGTGGGCCTGGTGTCCAAGAATGCCATCCTGGTGGTGGAGTTTGCCGGCCAGATGCGGGAGGAGGGTTATTCCCGGCTGGATGCCATCCGGGCATCAGCGGTGACGCGGCTGCGCCCTGTGCTGATGACTACCGGCGCTACCGTGCTGGGTCATTTTCCGCTGGTGCTGGTCACCGGCGCCGGTGCCGAAGCCCGCAACTCCATTGGACTGATCCTGGTCATCGGCATGCTGATAGGCACACTGTTCACCCTGTTCGTGCTGCCCCAGGTTTACCTGTTGCTGGCCGCGCCGGACAGTGCAAGGGACGACACGCCTGCTGCGCGCGGCACTGAGGCGCTCGCCCCGGTCTGATCCGGCTTGAACCGGCCGACCCGTCACTGCCGCGATAAAGTCAGGCGCCGGTCTGTCTAGCCCCGTAAGAGCCAGAGTTTCGCCCGCACCTTGTCGGCAACAACCCCTCGGGGTCGTGATCGTGGACGAAACACGGGGAAACCATCTCAACCGGCACATGGGCATAGTGTATTCACGCCGCTTGAGGTAGGTTTTCAGCATGGAAACCACAACTCCCGATATCCTGGTCAACCTGCCCCGGGCTGCAGAGCTGATGGCACGCCGCGGTGTGGACGGGCTGGTGGCCCGGCTACCCTACAACGTGTACTACCTCAGTGGTTACTGGGGCCTGCTGATGAATGCGGCTCATTTCGACGCCGCGTTCTTTGCCGTGTTGCCGGCGCGGCCGGATCAGCCCGCGGCCCTGGTGATGCCCAGCATGGAACTGCGACGCCTGGTGACCCAGGGCGGGACCTGGATGCCGGAGACGTTTATCTACTCCAGCCCCGAGGACGAGCAGGACCAGATCTCTATTGACGGCAAACCTTATGGCGGATGGCCCGTGCGGCAAGATGCCGAGCTGACCAGGCTGGAGCAGCGCTGGATCGAGGCCACCCGCGAACAGGCTGGCCGGGTGGCGGGCAATGCCCGGGGTGCGCTGGTGCGAGCGGTCCGCGGCGCCGGTCTGGAGGGTGGGCAACTGGTCAGTGATGACGCACGGATAGGCCCGTGGCTGGACTCTGCCGGGGTGCGCGCGGACTGTCACACCGATCCCGAGCTGTTCAATCACATCCGCCTGGTGAAGACTCCGGCAGAGTTGCACCTGATGCGCACGGCTGCCCGGATCAACGAAGAGTCAGCCCGGGAAGCGGCTGCAGCCTTTCGCGAGGGTGCCCACTGGGCGGAAATTGAGAGCGTCTACTTTGCGGCCATGGCCCGGCGCGGCGGCCGGGGCAGCTACCTCATGTGTGGGGCAGGTGGCCCGCCGGCCGGGGTCATCCGCCAGAGCGAGCCCATGTTTATCGATGCCCTGGGCACCTGGCAGCAATATCACGGTGACTTTGGGCGATGCGTGGTGGTAGGGGAGCCCAGCGACCTGATGCGCCAGCGCCACGCCGCCCTGGTGGCTGGATGGGAAGCGGCACAGCCACTGCTGAAACCCGGCGTCCAGTTCAGTGAAGTGGCTGAAGCCGCGGTGCATGCTGTGCGGCGCAGCGGATTGCCCGAATTCGTTTACGCCACACCCCACGCCGTGGGCCTTGAACACTCCGAAGATCCACGCCCTCCGGGCAGTCAGCAGGGCCTGCGCCAGGACCTGCAGCTGGAAGCCGGCATGGTCCTTAACATCGATATGCCATTCACCGAGATCGGCTGGGGCTCGGTGCACATCGAAGACACCGTTCACATCACCCCGGATGGATTCGAAACCCTGACCAGCGCCGATCTCGACATCATCTGCGTTTGAGCGTGACGAGCCGGTGTCTCAGAACCGCAGGGACATGCATGACAGTCCGCCATCCAGCCGGGCTGCCTCGGAATTCGGGACTTGCTCGATGGGCAGGGCCAGGGCGTCCAGGGCCTCGGCCGTCTGGCCGTAGCCCTCGGCCATGATTATCGTGTCGTTGACACGCAAGGCGTTGGCGGCGGCGTCCTCGCCCTCGGCAACCTGGATCACCAGGTACTCTTCGAACAGGCCGGACGCCACCAGCCTGGGGGTGCTCAAAACAATCCCGCAGCCCAGGGACGCACAGTCTGATTTCAGGTGCAGAACGCTGCCGGGCGAGTGGGTGATACGGGTGGGATAACCCCAATGCTCAAGGATGGTCTTCAGGCTCGATGCGCCCGCGGCGCTGGTGCGAGACGATACACCGATAAGGACCTCCCGCTCGGTTACCAGAACGTCGCCGCCATCGACCTGGCCGTCCGGCGGCAGGAATCGCACTTCTCCATCAAAGTGCTGCTGCAACACGGGCTCAATGGCTGCGGTTTCACCGCGTCGGCTGGGCGCTCCGGGCCGCAGCACGACAGCTCCCTCGGGCAGGCACAGGGCGGTGTCCTCGACGAACACGGAATCGGGAAAGTCCTCGTCGGGTGGCAGTACGGTGACGTCGACGCCGGCCCGCACCAGGACGTCCAGGTAGACCCGGTGCTGGTTGCGGAATCGGTCGGGGTCGGGTGCTCCCGATTCCTGGTTCCGCAACCCATCAACGCAGCTGTCGCCGGGGGTTCGGGCAATGGCCCGGGTGAAACGGTAGCAGCTCTGGCCGTCCACTAGCCCTCGCGACGCTCGAACGCATCGGCGTAGCGGTGGATGCCCCGGGTTCCCACCTTGTCGCCATTCTCAAATTCAGGGATGCGGGCCGTGACCTCCAGCATGGCCTGGCCAATCTGGGTGGCCTTGACCGCGGCGCCCACCGGGGCGAAGAAACCGTACAGCAGGGTCTGGCCCAGGTGGGCTTGTTCGCTGGTGGGACCGATGTAATCGGGCCGATAGGCGATCACCTTGAGCCGGTTGCTGCTGGCGAACTCAAACAGCGCATTTTCCGCCGCCACTTTTTCCCGGGCCCACATCCAGCGGGAGTCCGCTGAGATATCGCTGGAACTGATGTAGTGGAAGCTCACGGTTTCTCTGGTGCTGATTTCCATCCACTCAACAACGAACCGGAGGGGAAAATCCAGGTGGATTCTGCGATAGGCGGGCTGGTCCATGCCGGCGGAGCTGGCGCCGATAGCCCAGTACACCGCGTCCGCCTGGGCCACCTGGGGCAGCACGGCGGCGTAATCCAGGTAGTCCATGTGTGAGGTGACCTGAACCTTGCCGGCGGCAACACCCTGTTCCATGCGTGGTGTGACCCGGCGCGTGATCACCTGGATGGTCTGCACGGCGGGATCCGCCATGGCCGCTTTGAGGATACCGTCGCCGGCGGTGCCGCTGGCGCCAAAGATAGCAACGGTCTGCCGTGGCGACAGGGGGCCGGCAAAGTCATCGACGTTGTCATTGCTGGTGGCCACCATGACCACGCTGACCAGGTAGAACGCCACAAACAGCCCCACTGGCACCAGCAGCAGGGTTCTCAGTCGGGGAAATTTCATAGGCCGCTGATGTTAGCAGTTCTTTGCTGGTAGCCTTGGCCCTTTAGTCACGGGGACCGGCCATGCTGATCGAGACTGCGGAACTGGAAGCCCGGTTGGGTGAAGCAGCCCTGCGCATCATCGACTGCAACATGGTGTTCCAGCCAAGACCGGACGGCGGCTATGAGTTCGAGTCCGGCCAGTCCCAGTGGCGGGATGGGCACATCCCGGGGTCGGTGTACCTGGATTTTGAGCGGCACCTGTCGGCGCCCCATCCCACCCTGCGATTTATGATGCCGTCCGCTGAGCGGTTTGCGCGAATCCTTGGTGAGCACGGCATCGGCGATGATCACCAGGTCGTGGTGTATTCCCGGGGCGGCAACTTCTGGGCCACGCGGCTGTACCTGATGTTCCGGGAGTACGGATGCGACCGGGTGTCGGTGCTGAACGGCGGCTGGGACCGCTGGCAAGCTGAAGGCCGCGTGGTGTCACAGGCGGCTCCGGATTGGCCGCCGGCAGTCTTTTCCCCCGGGCCGCCCCGCGGACTGTTCGTCAACCGCGACGCGGTAGCGGCCGCCATGGATGATCCGGACACCTGCCTGATCAACGCGCTTTCCCCGGAACTGCACAGCGGCGCGAAATTCAACCCGGCCTACGGCCGTCGCGGACACATCCCCGGCAGCTGCAACCTGTATTGCATGGAGTTGATAGACCCGGACACCAGGCGCTTCCTGGATCGGGATCAGCTGGCCGATCGCTTTGGCCCGTCCCGTGCCCTGCAGGCCGCGCGTGTCATCACCTATTGCGGCGGCGGCATCTCCGCCACCACCGACGCCTTTGCCCTGCTGCTGCTGGGTCACCCCCAGGTTCATGTGTACGACGGTTCGCTGACGGATTGGGGTAATCACCCTGACTTGCCCATGGCAACGGATTGACCAAAAGCGCCTGATTCGAACACGCAAACCGAAATTTGACCAACCTTTTCTTAACCCGCTGGTAATAACCAGTAACAACGCACTTACTGGGATCGAGCAACGTGAAAAACATCAACACCATCATGAGCGTTATCGTCGGAATCGTCGCCAGCGTCTATGACCTGTGGATGGTTTACACGGGCCAACTGCCTGCCATCACCTTGCTGGCCCTGGTGGGCTGGATGGCGCTGCTGCTGGCGGTGTGTGCCAAATCGAGCCGGAAGCCGGGATCCGGCCACGCGCCCCGGCCACTAACCGTAGTCGCCTGAAGGGAGCGTCAGTCCTCAAAGCTGTCTGAAAAGACGGCCTCATTGACGTAGACGTAGGCGCGGCCTGCGTCGTCATCCACGCCGTCGTCCAGTTGGGCGCCAGCGACAACCAGCCCGCCGTGGATGGCTACCCTGCGCCCGTAGCTGTTGTTGCCGTCCACGTCGTCCGTGAGGCGCTGGGTTTCGGTAATGATTCCCTGCCAGCCGCCCGCCGGCCGGGTAAACACGTAAACCGATTCACGGGCGTCGGTTCCATCCTTGTCGGTGGCGGCGACAACGGTGTTGCCGTCCATGGCCACCTTGAAGCCCAGTTTTTCGCTGGAAACAGGATCGCTGGAGAGCAATTGTGCGGATTCGAACAGCGCGCCAGACCAGCCCCCTGGTGGCTCTTCAAAGATGTAAACGGCACCACCGTTTCCGGTATTCGACCCCTCCGGCTCCCAACCGCTGGCGCCGAGTGCTACGGTGGCGCCACTGATGGCGACGCCCCTCCCAAGATAGTCCAATCGACGGCCGTCGCTGGCGAACAGTTCTGCCGTTTCGGTCAGGGTTCCGCTCCAGCCAGACTCCGGCTTGACGAAAACCATGCCTCGGCCCTGGTCGTCGTTGTCACCGACGATACCCAGGTGCAGGCCGGAGACGACAACATCCCCATCGATATCGACGCTCCAGCCCAGGTAGCCGTTATTGCCCGGATCGAAGCTCGGGATCAGCTTGGCGTCTTCTTCCAGGATGCCGTTCCAGCCGCCCAAAGGTTCTTCGAAAACGTAAAGTGCCCCGGCTTGGCCACCGGCTTCGTCCTCGCCGTAGGCGCCGACGACAATCGTGCCGTTGTCGATGGCCACGCTGTGCCCGAACTCATCGCGGGAACCCCGATTGCTGGCGCGAAGCTGTGCCGACTCTGCAATCAGCCCGGCCCAGCCGCCTTCGGGTTCCTCGTATACATAGGCTCGGCCAAGGTAGTTGCTGGTGTAGGCTTTGCTGGCGCCAACCACAATGGTGTCGCCATCAATGGCCACGGAATAACCCAGCCAGTCATTGACGGTTCCATCAGAGACCACCAGCTTGGCGATTTCGCTCAGGGTTCCTGATTGACCTTCAACTCGGAAAACATACGCCGCCCCGGAGTTGGAGTCGTTGACGTCCCCTTTGTACGCACCCACCACCACCAGGTTGCCCTGCACGGCCACGGAAGATCCGAATTCATCACCGGCCACGCCATCGCTGGCCGAAAGCTGGTGCAGCTCGGTCAGGTCGACGGTCTGGGCAGCGAGGGGCTGTCCTCCCAGGGACAGAATCATCAGGCCGATCAAAATGGTTCTCATTGCATTTTTCCTTTGGGTTTGACGGGTGCGCCAGGCCCGGAGGTGTCGCGCGCATTGGAGTTCCAGCACCATCGATTGTTGTGGGGATTGGGGTCTGAGGGGTCCTGGTCGCCCAGGCGAAGTACGCCTACATCCACACAGAATGGGGTCTGTGCTGTCTCTGGGCGGCACAGCAGCAGCAGGACGGATCCGCCAGCAGCCAGGGGAGCGGACAGCCGCCGCTGAAATGTCGGAGCAGCCTCGGGTTTGCCGGCGCGGACCGAAATGGCCCAGGCGTCGCTGGTACCCTGGTTGGCCACGTCAAGCAACACCTGGCGCCGGCAGGATTCTCCCGAGAGATCAACCCACGGACGTTCTTCCAGGCGCAGGTCCGGGCCGGTTTGCAGGACCGCCAGCAGTGGCAGTATCAGGGACAGCTGATTCATGCCGCCAGTGTGGCAACGGGCTTATCGGGATGCTTGACGAAACCTTCCCGAAAGCATGATGAAACGCTTCAGGAAGGGTCGAAAGCCCTCAATTCGGGGTCATTTCTGACGCAGGGGGTGCAATTGAAGCCGCGCTGCCGGGCCAGCTGCAGGGCGGTTCGGGCATGGTCCATCCGGCCCGCCCTGGCCAGCAGCTGGGCCAGTTTGAAGTCCATTTCACCGTCCATGGCGTCGGCGGCATTACGACGGGCCAGCATCAGGTCGAGCAAGGGCAGGGCCTCTTCAGACCGGTCGCTCAAGATCAACTGCAGCACCCGGCCGAACTGCTCGAAGCGGTCCCGAGGCAGCGGATCCTGCATTGCGGAAAGGGTCTTTCGGGCCCCGGCGGTGTCACCCTGGCTCATTAGCGCCCAGGCGGTGTAGTAGCGATCCACCGCCGCGCCGCCGGAGGGTGTCACCGCGAGGAACCGCTGATATTGCCCAAGGTGAAGGAACAGGGTCGGTACCAGGCCGGTTTCCCGCTCCAGAACCAGGGGGTCCAACTCGAGGGCTCGATCGATCTGAGCCGCGGCCTCGGTCAGTTCGCCGGTGAAGGTCAGGGCATAAGCCAGTGAGGTCCGGCCCACGGCGCTGTCCGGATGGTCTTCCAGGAAGGATCGAGCCAATGTGACGCCATCGTTGGCGCGCCCCATCTCCGTGGCCAGGGACACCTCCAGGAACAGGGTCAGCTCCATGCCTGGATCGATGGCCTTGGCGCGACCGGCTGCCGCCAGGGCGAGGTTGGCCTCTTCCCGGCCACCTTCGCAGGCCCAGATGGCGTTGTAGTGGCTGTAGCCCAGGGCCACCCAGGCCAGACCGAATTCGGGATCGATTTCCACCGCCCGCTCCAGCAGGCTGCGGGCGCCTTCGGCACCGCAATCCAGGGACTGGAGCTGTTCCCGGGCCAGCAGATAAAGCCGCCACGCATCCGCATTGCCCGTGGTGTCCGCCGCACCAGACATTCCGGCAGCGTTGGCAACCAGGTCTGCCAGCACCCCGTCGCGCACCCGAAGAAACTCGGTCAGGCCTGGGTCACTTTCCAGGGCGGGCAGGCTGAACCGGCCCAGCGGGGTGGTGCGTGGTTGGTTTTCGGCAAACTGGATCAGCTCTGCCGAAAGCTGGTACTCGTTGCTGTCGGCCGGCCGCCCCAGGGTCAGGGACAGGATGGTTTCGGCAGCATTGTCGCGGGCGAATTGCGCCATGGAGGTGTCGCTGCCCATGTAAGAGGTGGTGGCCGGCGTGCGAACCTGCAGCCCGCCGGCCTCCCGCAGGCGGACCCACAGCATGTCGGTCAGGGTCACCAGCGCCAGGCGGCCAGCCTCGTCCGCACCCGGTGCCAGTCCCCCCAGCAGCACGATGCGGCCCAGATCGTTGCCTGGTGCATCCGCTGCCGGGCGCCAGTTCAGGCCAATGGCCACGATGAGAGCCGCCGCGGCCGCTGCCAGCCAGGGCATCAACCGGCGCGGCGATGACGCCGGATTTGCGGCATCGGCAGGCGCCTCGGAAGTCGTTATGTCGCCAACAAACTGCAGTCCCCGCCGGGGCACAGTCCGGACGAAGCGGGGGTTGGCGGCGTCGTCGTCCAATGCCTGGCGCAGGGCATACACAAGTCGCGCCAGGGCGCTGTCGCTGACAAGCTGCGATGGCCACAAATGATCAAACAGTTCCTCCTTGCTGATGACCCGGCTGCGCTCCTCGATCAGCAGGGCCAGCAGCTCCGCCACCCGGGGCTCGAGCGGAATGGTTTGCCCATTTCGCTCAAGTCGATAGGCGTCCTGGTCGAATATGTACTGGTCGAACCGATAAACCATGAAAGGAGGGGCCACGCCGTCCGCTGGCCGCAGAAATGTTACCGCTCCACTGCAGCCAGGACCAGCTTGAAATCTACCGTCAACCCGGTGACTTTTGTTTTCAGAAAAAAGTCCGGATACGGTGTAGACTGCGGCGCCATGCTTTTGCCCTGCACCGCCACAGATCTTCGGTTCAGTGATGTGCTCCTGCCGTTCCACAAACCCCGGATGCTTCCTTATGTCCCGTTTTGCTAAGCCTCTTGTTCATTCCGCAGCCGCGGTTCTGTTTGCCCTGATTTCCCTCCCCGCTACAGCCCAGTTGCCGCCGCCCCAGGAGGAAGCCTACTGCTGGGCGGTCGCAGACGGCGGCGATTCCCTGATTTTCGTCAACAAGGACGGCGATGGATTCAACAATCGCGGGCCCGTCGGCGTTCCCAACATTGAGGCAGTGGCCTTCAATCCCGGCGATGGAAGGCTCTACACGGCCGACAACGATCAGTTTGGTTATCTGGACTACGACGACGCTTTCGATGGTGACACTAACGATTCCGAGTTTGTGCCCCTCGGCAATGGTGTGGATTCGGTAACCTTGCCCAGCGGTGCTACGGTTGATATTAACGACATCGACGGCCTGCAATTCGACCTGACCCGAATCGACGCCTCCACCGGGACCTTTGTGCTCTGGGCGACGGACCGGGAGGGTGGAGCCGACGACATTCTGTTCCAGATTGATCCCACCACCGGCGAGCTGGACACCACACCGACGCCGGGGTTCAGCAACGGCGCCACCGGCGTACGTATGAGCGGGGTAGGCTCCCTGCTGGATATCGACGATATTGCCGTGGATCCGCTGACCGGCATTCTCTACGGCATCAACAATGCCGGTGGCATCGACGACCAATTTGGCACCATCGATCCGGTGACCGGCGTTTTCGGGTTTATCTCCGTCTTTCGCAACACCGCCAGCGGCGCGCTGGTGATCGACATGGAAGGCTTTTCTTTCTCCGTGACCGGGCAACTCTATGGCACCACCGGTACCGGGGGAAATGCGACCAACGAGGATCATATCTGGCGCATTGATAAGGAAACTGGCGACACTACCGCCGTGCTGGATTTCCCGTCGCTGTCAGATTACGAGTCGGTGGGATGTCTCACCGACAACGTGATCAGCGGAGCGGTGTATTTCGACCTGGACGCAGACAACAGCTTTGAGCCCGCAGACGGTGAGAACGGGTTTTCCAACGCCACCGTTCGAATTTACATCGACAACAACAATAACAACCTGGTAGACGCCGGGGATACACAGCTGTGTAACAACTCGGGCGATAACTACAACCTGCCCTGTCCGGTCACCGACAGCAACGGGCTCTATCGCTTTCCGGTGGGCCAGGGCAATTTTGTCGCTGATGTGGACGTGGCCACGGTGCCGTCAGGATCCACCCTGACCCACCCCACCAACTCCGAGGAAGCCGATTTTGGCGTGACCGACTTCGGCCAGGAGGACCCCAACAACAACTTCGGCTTTACCCTGCCGACCGGCAGTGGCGACCTGACGTTGACCAAGACGTCCAACGTCCCCGCCAACGCGGTGCAGGGCCAGACCATCAGCTACACCCTGACCATTGCCAACCCCACCAGCGAGCTGCAGACCGGCATCGAGCTGACCGACGCATTGCCCGTTGGGGTCAGCTATGTGCCTGGTTCCACCACGGCCACCGGTCCCGCCGAGGTGTTCCTGCTGGACCGTTTTGACAGCAGCGCCTTCGACGGAAACAACGGCACGCGTAATTTCGCCGGACCCTGGGTCGAATCCAATGAACAGGGCGGCGGCGGTGGCCCAGGCGCCGGACAAATCCAGGTGACGGCCAGCGGCATGCGCCTGGATGATGAGCCGGATACCGCCGGCGATCCGGCGGTGGAACGGCTGGCGGACCTGACCGGATTCATCCGGGCATTCCTGGCCTTTGACTTCGGGACCACACCCGGCGTGGATGCCGCTGACGCCGTCCGTGTCGAAGTATCCAACGGTGGCCCGTTCACCACCCTGGAGGACATCACCGGCATCAGCGGCGCCGTGGCCGGCAGCCGGGTGTACGACGTGACGTCTTTCATTTCCGCCACCACCACGGTGCGCTTCACGGTGCTGGATTCCTACCACGAGGCTGACGAGTTCTTTACCTTCGACAACTTCGAAATCCGGGAAGGTGCCAACTGGCTCGACCGCTGGGATACTCAGGCATTCAATAACAGCGACGGCGCCCCCGATCCCTGGGCCACGGACTGGCTGGAGACGGGTGAGGCTGATGGTGCGGCTCTGGGCGACGTGGTGCAGACCACCGACGGTGCTGACAGCGTGCTGCGTATCCAGGGACCGGACAACGGTGTGGAGCGCGAGATCGACTTGTCCGCCTATGCCTCGGCCCGGCTCAGCCTTGAATTCCGGCGCCAGGGGCTGAACAGCTTCAACGATATCGTGTCGGTGGAAGTGTCCAGAAATGGCGGCGGCAACTGGACCGAGCTGGCGCGCCTGCGCGGCGCCCCCCCGAGCGTAACGGACACCGATTATCAGCCGCTGAGCTTCGATATCAGTGACTTCATTTCTGCCAACACCCGGATCCGATTCCTCTCGAGCTCCAACCTGAACGTCGCGGAACAGGTGTTCATCGACAACGTTCAGGTGGACGTGCGCTCCCGCCAGACCCTGACCAAGGACAACGTAACGGGGGGCGCCAACGCCGACCTGGTCGACGGTTCGCCACCTTCGCTGATTGATGCCTCGGATCGCTTTGTGCTGGATAACGGGGAGTCCGTGACGTTGACCTTCGATGTCACCGTGGATGATCCCTTGAGCCCGGCCATCAACGACCTGACCAACTCTGCCCTGGTCTCCAGCGAACAGGACCCGCTGCCCACCACGGCCAGCGTCACCGATCCCGTGGTGCGCGGCTCCATCGGTGATTTTGTCTGGAACGACCTCAACGGCAATGGTCTCCAGGACGGCGGCGCCGAGGTGGGGATTGCCAATGTGACGCTGGAGCTGGACGACGGCAGCTGCACCCTGGGGGTGGACTGCCGCACGGTGATCACCGATGGCGCTGGCGCCTACCTGTTCGACAACCTGGCGCCCGGAACCTACGCCGTCAACGTGGTGGACGCCACGCTGCCGCCGGGGTCGGTCCTTTCCCCCGGCCTGGCTGACCCCGTTTCCGGGCTGGTGATTACCGCCGCTGAGAACATCCTGACCGCGGACTTCGGCTACGTCCCCACCGGCACGGTATCGGGCCACCTGTACCTGGACAGCAACAACAACGGTACCCAGGACGCCGGCGAACCGGACCTGGCCAATGTGGATGTGATCATCACCGACAGCAGTGGCGGCATGCAGACCGTGACCTCCGACGCCAACGGCGACTGGACGGCCACGGTGATCGCGGGCAGCACCACGGCGGACGTGGACGAGAGCGACCCGGATTACCCGACCGGTGCCACCCAGACCGAGGGCACCGATCCCACCGTGGTGACGGCGGTTGCCGGCACCAACGTGGATGCGGGCAATGACGGATACTTCCTGCCTCCCACCGGCACCGTGTCTGGCCACCTGTACCTGGACAGAAACAACAATGGCACCCAGGACGCGGTTGAGCCGGACCTGGCCAATGTGGATGTGGTCGTCACCGACAGCGGCGGCGGCATGCAGACCGTGACCTCAGACGCCAACGGCGACTGGACGGCCACGGTGATCGCGGGCAGCACCACGGCGGACGTGGACGAGACCGATCCAGATTTCCCCACGGGCGCCACCCAGACCGAAGGGACTGACCCAACCACTGTCACGGCGGTAGCCGGCACCAACGTGGACGCGGGCAACGATGGTTACTTTGTTCCCGCCACCGTCACCGTGCACCTGTTTATCGACACCAACGGAAACGGTACCCAGGACGCCGGTGAACCGGACCTGGCCGGTGTCGATGTCACCATTACCGACAGCGGCGGCGGCATGCAGACCGTGCCCAGCGATCCCGGCGGCGATGTTTCGGTCAGCGTCCCTCCTGGCACCACCACGATCGACGTGGTTGACGGCACAGTACCGCCCGGGCTGACCCTGACCACGGCGAATGATCCACAGACTGTCACGGCGGTCAGCGGCAGCACCGTCCCGGGAACCGATATTGGCTACCAGCCTGCGGAGAACCCGGTCATCGGACTGGCCAAACGCGTGCTTTCGCTGACCGATACCGGTACCGGTTCCTGGGATGTGGTGTACCGGTTTGAGCTGGAAAACCTGGGTGACGTGGACCTGTCCAGCGTCCAGGTGACTGATGATCTTGGAGTGACCTTTCCGTCACCGGTGACCTTTACGGTCCAGGTGGCGCCCACGACTACCGGAACACTGGCGGCGAACTCGATGTTCAACGGCGGAACCGATCAGAACCTGCTGGCGCCGGCGTCCTCCAGCCTGACCGTGGGCGCAACGGCCAGCATTACCATCACGGTCCGCATCGATCCGGCCGGCCTGACGGGTCCGTTCAACAACAGCGCCGTGGCCAGCGGCACCAGCCCGACCACCACGGTGGTCACCGACATCTCGGACGACGGCGTGGATCCGGACACCAACAGCAACAGTGATCCGACGGAGCCGTCGGAGAACGATCCCACACCGGTGGTCATTCCCACGGGGACGCCCGCGGCGTTACCGGTACCCACCCTGGGGGCGTGGGGTCTGCTGCTGATGAGCCTGCTGCTGATGGCCGCGGCAGGCCGCGCCCTGAGGGGCAGCCGTTAAGACAATGAGGGCGTGCCGGGTGGCACGCCCTCGATTTCAAGGCTCTTAGAAGAAGGTCCGGAATCCCAGCACCAGGTTGCGGCCGGGGCGCAGCACCCGGTCCTTGAGGAAGGACGTGTGGTTGCGCGCTTCTTCGTCACCCAGGTTGCGGCCCCGGGCGAAAAATTCCCAGCTGGCTCCGCCGGCAGTTTCCAGCGTGTAGGCCAGGTCAGCGTTGACCAGAGTGTAGCCGTCTGTGGGCATCTCGAAGCTGGCCACCTCGTCCTGGTCGTCGTAGCGGATCACGTCCAGTGACGCTGACCAGTTGCCGGCGTCCCAGTTCAGCCCCGCGCCGATCCGGGCCGGAGCCAGGCGGGGCAGGTTGGAACCGTCATCCAGTTCGGCATCCACGGTGTCGAAAAACCCGCGCACAACCCAGTGACCCAGTTCAGTGTCACCGATGTCGTAGCTGAGTTCGCCTTCAAAGCCATAGAACTCGGCGTCCTGCTGGGTCCACTGCCGAACGGGGAAGCCGTCTTCCTCGCTGCCGACATCCATCAGGTAAATGAAGTCGGAGAAATCATTGCGGAAAAAGGTCAGGGCGCCGGTGAAGGCACCGGCATGGCGGCGCAGCGAAATCTCCAGGCTGGTGGACGCTTCTTCATCCAGGGTGGCGTCGCCGATCTCGAAGGTCTGGGTGGCGATGTGAGGACCGTTGGCAAAAAGTTCTTCTTCTGCCGGAGCGCGCTCCGCCCGGCTCAGGTTGAAGGCCAGGTGAGAGGAAGGATCAAAGTGCCAGACGGCGCCAGCGCTCACCGAGAACGGCGAATGACCTGCCGACTGACCATCTGCGGTGGTGACATCACGGTCTTCCAGTCGGGCACCGACTTCCACTCGCCAGTCGCCAAACTCCCGCTCTTCCAGCAGGAACAGGGCCAGACTGTCGGTTTCGCTGGGTGGCACAAAAGCCTCTTCACCAATGGCTGAAAACTCCCGGTCAGCCGCTTGCAGGCCAATGACGCCACGCCAGCCGCCGACGGGATTGTGAACAAACTCCGCCCGGGCCTCGGTGGTCTGAGTATCGAACTGAGTGCCGATTTCGGCGCCCTCAAGTTCCACGTGGGCATAGTCACTGTCGGAGACCAGGAACCGGAGCCGCTCGAAACCGCCGAAGGGGTTTTCGACCTGCAGATCAAAGTCTACGCGGTCGTTCTCCAGGTCGATACTGACCAGCTCCTCTTCTTCCTCCTCGTGCTCTTCCTCTTCGTGTTCCTCGCCTTCATGTTCGTGTCCTTCTTCATGAGCGTGTCCGGGCACGCCGTACAGGGTCTCGAACCGGGACCAGGCAAAGCCCATGGTCCAGCCGTCGCCGATGTAGGAAGCGCCCACGGCGCCGCCGCGGGTGTCCACGGCGCTGTTTTCCAACAGGCCGGTGAACTCCTCTTCCTCGTGCTCTTCCTCCTCGTGTTCATCCTCATCGTGCAGTTCGGCCGGACCGGGGATTTCATAGTCGTCGCTGTCGCGCCGGAAGGCGTCTACGTGGAAGGCCCAGTTGCCGCTGCCGAAGTCCAGTTCGACCCCGGCAAAGCGCTCGTCAGCCACGGTGTCTCCGCTGAGGACAATTTCCCCGTCGAGGCCGTCAGCCACCCGCGGCGGGATGCGGTGAGTGCGGACGTTGACCACGCCGCCGATGGTGTCTGAGCCGTACAGGAGGGTGGCGGGGCCGCGCAGCACCTCGATCTGTTCCGCCAGGAAGGGTTCAATGGAGACCGCGTGGTCGGCGCTGACGTTGGACACGTCATTGGAGCTGACGTTGTTCTCCAGGATGTCGATTCTGGCGCCGTCCAGCCCGCGGATGACGGGGCGGCCCACGCCGGGGCCAAAGCTGGCGTTTTGCACGCCTGGCAGCCCCTCCACCGTGTCGCCAATGGTCCCTTTCAGAGCACGATCCAGTTCTTCCGCGGTCAGTACGCTGGAAGACTGGGTCATTTCCAGGGCGCTGGCGCCCAGGGGGGATGCGGTGACGACAACGGTCTCAAGAGACTCGTGGTCGTGATCAGAGTCTTGGGCAACTGCAGACTGGGCGCAGATTGCCAGCGCAATTGCAGCGGATAATTTGTTGCTGTTCATTTCGATTCCGATTCAATACGGTCGCGCAGCTGTTGGCGCGGCCGTGCCAAAAGTTATTCGGCCCCGGGGCCGGCAAGGTCAAGGCAGTGATGGAATCGCAGCAGGCGGTGCGCGCTGGCCGGGCAGGGCGCAGGCCGACGCTAAATGAGTCGAGCGTCCGGGTAGATCCCGGGCTGGCTCCACCGAAAGCGGGTTAACCAGCGGGGAATCCGCTGCGGGGCAGGCATGGTCGAGCTGTTTCCCGACCAGGCAGACCGTGCAGTGTTCACCGAACTGTTCGCCGTAATCCAGGTGGTCCAGCAGGTGGGTGGAGGCCGTGACCTGGGCGCACAGCATGATCGATGCCAGCAGCAGCTGCCATCGAAGTGCACGCTTATGGCGTCCAGAGATCATCCCGACAGTATAACGCTGATTTCGGTAACGAAACACGTCACAAGTCCCGCCCGGCGTGGGCTACACCCGCAGGGTCAGGCCATCGGCCAGGGTATTGCGGTAGGCGCGCCACGCGGGCCACAGCGCCAGCAATGTGGCGGCCAGCACCACCGCGAGCACCACCATCAGCTCAAACGGACCTGGCCAGTGCCACTGCAGCACCAATCCCAGGCGGGTTTCCATAAAGCCGCCCGCAATGCCCACCAGGGCCGCCTGCAGGGCAACTCCCAGCATTGCGCCGGCGCCGGCGATCAGCCCGGCTTCTGACAGCATCAGGAAAAAGATGTGGGATGGCCTTGCGCCGACGGATCGCAGTATGGCCATCTCCCGACGGCGCTCGTTCAGGCTGGTCAGGATCGAGGCCAGCAATCCCAGCAGGCCAGCAACGATGACAAATCCGCTGATGGTCAGCAGGGCCAGTTCCACCATGCCCACCAGCCCCCAGAGTTCCTGCAGGGTCTGGCCGGGGATGATGGCGAGCAGCGCTTCTCCCGGCAGCTGGTTGATGGCGCGTTGCACCTTCAGGGTATCCACCCGGTTTGTCAGTCCGACAAGAAAGGCGGTGATGGACTCAGGGTCGCCAAGCTGTTCCGCGGCATCATGACCATCGTGCTCATGGGTTTCACCGCCATGATCATCATGCTCATGGGTTTCATCACCATGATCTGCGTGATCATGACCTTCATGATCATTATTCGTCTGGTCGTGGTTGTCATGGCCGCCATCCGCGCGACTATGGGCCTCACCCTGGTGGGCGTGGGAGTCTGGCGGGGTGCCGGGCTGCTGGTGGATCAGGTCGCTGGCAGCCAGGGGTACGTGGACGGTCTGGTCCACTGGCGTACCGGTGGGGTGGAGGATGCCAACGACGGTAAACGGGTATTCGTCATGGGTATGGAAGCTGGTGGCGCCGATGCCGTGGGAAATCTCGATGGGCGTACCCACGGGATAGCCCAGGGCCGCTGCCACCTCGGATCCGATGACCGCCTGCTGGACCTCGCCGCCAAACGCCGTACCCGAGGCCAGGGCAAGGCTGCGGCCCGACCCGTACCGGTAGTGCTCAAAATACGCCGGGGTGGTGCCCAGTACCCGGTAACCACGGTGGGAATCGCCCAGGGAAATGGGAACGGTCCATTTCACCAGCGGGCTTGCGGCGATCTTCTGGTAGCTCTCCCAGGACAGGTTGTTGGTGGGGCTGCCCATGCGGAATACCGAATAGAGCAGCAGCTGCAGGGGGCCGGAGCGGGCGCCGACGATGAGGTCGGTGTCAGATATGGTGCTGGCAAAGCTGTTGCGCGCTTCTTTGCGGATGTGCTCCACACCCAGCAGCAGGGAAACGCTGACCGCGATGGAAAACAGGGTCAGTGCCGCCGTGCCGCGTCGGTTCAGCAGGCTTTTGGCGGCCAGCCGCAAAATGGTGCCCTGGTCAGACATGCTCCACCGCGACTTCATTCAGGGTACGCATGTCCAGCTGTCGGTCGAAGTTGTCGGCCAGGGACCGGTCATGGCTCACGAACAGCAGCGTCGTCCCGGCGCGACGGCATTCACCCTGCAGCAGATCAAGAAAGTCTCCACGCACGTCGTGGTCCAGTGCCGAGGTGGGTTCATCGGCAACCAGCAGTTCCGGATGACCGATCAACGCCCGGGCCGCGGCGACCCGCTGCTGCTGACCGATGCTGAGGGCGTTGACCGGTCGAGTGAGCAGCTTGCCCCGGACCCCGAGGGTGTCCAGCAGGTGGCGTGCCGCGTCGGTCACCGAACCGGACGTCGCGGCCCGCTGTGCGCGTCGGCCCGAAAACCGGCAGGCCAGGCTGACGTTCTCCAGCACAGACAGGTAGGGCAGCAGGTTGAACTGCTGAAAAATGAACCCGACGTGCTCCGCCCGGAACCGGTCCCGGGCGGCCTGGCGCATGGCCGCCAGGTCCTGCCCCAGGATCCGGATGCTGCCGCTGTCGGCCTGAAGCACACCGCCGATCAGGGCCAGCAGCGTACTCTTGCCGCTGCCGCTGGCGCCGCCCAGGAACACCTGCTCGCCCGCCCCGATGCCGAGGTTTTCGACATGCAGCAGCGGGTGCCCGGGGTCCCAGGCAAATCTCAGTTCTTTCAGGGCGACGGCGACGTCGCCGGCCGGCTCATTCATTGTTCACTGCAGGATGCGGCAGGCCGGAGATTGTAACCACTAAGCTGTGGAGGCCCTATTCACAATTCGGCCTCACGCCGGCTTCCGTGCCACGATAAAGACCCCCTGTTTTCGCTCGGGCTGCCAGGCATGCTCGATGGTAAATCCGGCGTTGCTCAGGCTGTCGTCCAGTTCCTTCCGGGTGAATACCTTGACCATGGGTATGACGCCAAAGAAGTGGCCTACAGGTCCCACCAGCTTGAACAGTTTGAACCAGTCGCCCAGGCACGGCGTGCTGCTGACGAAATAGCCGCCGGGCCTGAGCATGTCCCAGACCTTGGTGATGGCCGCGTCCCGGTCTTCCAGCAGGTGCAGGATGCTCAGCCCCAGGACCAGGTCCACGGATTCAGCAGCCACCGCCAGCTCCTCCACCGATGACACCTCGAACCGGACGTTGTCGATGCCAGCGGCCGCGGCTTTGCCTCGAGCGATCTCCATCATCCTGGGTGAGACATCGGTCGCCAGGATGTGTCGGACGTGGGGGGCGTGGGCCAGCGCTGTGGACCCGGTTCCGGCCCCGAATTCAACCACTTCCATATTCGGGTGCATCAATTGCCGGGTGATCTTCAGCTTTTGCTGGTAGATGGTTTCATCGGGTACCGGCTTCCTGGAATAGCGGTCGGCAATGCGGTCCCAGAATCGGGCAGATGTTGTCATCGGGTTATTCCTCCAAGCTGGCTGATCAATGATTCCACGTGGCAGGCACCGGACTGATCGATTCCAGTCCAGTCCCCGCCGTATCCGGCCCAGCCGGCGACAAGCGACAGCAGGTCCGGGCTGAGCCACACCAGGGCCAGGCAGGCTACTGCCAACCTGACAGCGGTGCTGAGCGCCAGTTCCAGCGAACCGGCCCAGCGTCTGATGATTGCGTTACGTCGCATGTGAGTCTCGTGGGCTTTGTTGAAAACTCGGTGCCTAGTTTATCCATGCGAAAAACGAAGTAGAATGCCAATAGATGTATTATTAATATGCGTAAACGCATGGATTGGCGATCGGTAAAATTTGACTGGAACCGGGCCCGGGCCTTCCTGGTGACCGCCGAGGAAGGGTCCCTGTCGGCCGCGGCCCGCGCCCTGGGCATGACTCAGCCCACCCTGGGTCGCCAGGTCAGTTCCCTGGAGTCAGAACTGGGCGTGGCCCTGTTTGAGCGGGGCGGCCGGGGGCTGGAGCTCACGCCCAGCGGGCTGGATCTGCTGGAGCATGTCCGAGCCATGGGGGCTGCCGCCACCCGGCTTTCCCTGACAGCCTCGGGACAGTCGCAAACCCTGGAAGGCAACATCTGCATCACCGCTACCGAGGCCGTGGCCGCCTTCATTCTTCCAGACATCATTGGACGGCTGCGACAGGCGGAACCCGGCATCCAGGTGGAACTGATTGCCTCCAACGCCACCAGTGACCTGAAGCGGCGGGAGGCGGATATCGCCGTGCGCGCTTTCCGACCCACCCAGCCTGAGCTGATCGCAAAGAGACTGGGGAATTTCGAGCACTATCTGTACGCCAGTCCGGCCTACCTGGAACGACTGGGCAATCCGACCCGGAAGGCGGACCTGGGTCGGGCTCAATTTGTCGGCTTCAGTGCCACCGAAGAATATCTGGCCGGGCTCAACGGCCTGGGACTGTCGCTGACCATGGACAACTTCCCCATCAGCACCGACAGCCACCTGGTGCACTGGCGACTGGCCCAGCAGGGGGTGGCCATTGGCATCATGCCAACCTATGTGGGCGACCGGGACCCCACGGTGCGCCGGGTGCTGCCCGACATGGAGCCCCTCATGAGCGAGCTGTGGCTGGTGGCGCACCGGGAACTCCGGTCCAGCCGGCGGGTGCGCACCGTGTTCGATTTTCTGGCGGCGGAGCTGGCGGCCACGCTGTGATCTCCGGGCCAGGGAAGCGGGGCTAGATGTCCCCCCCAGCCCGGATCAGGGTACGCCCGATCAGCTCGCGGGATTCCCACGCCCGGTGCGCCTCGGCCAGGTCTGACAAAGGGTAGACCTTTTCAACCGGTATGACCCATTCACCCGACGCCAGCTTATGATGGGTGGCCTCTTTTTCGGCGCCGCCCGAGCGCATCTGATGGACGTACTGGACAAACCCGGTGACCGAACAGTTCTTGCCGATCAGCATGGAGACGTTCACGTCCGGGGACTCACCCGCCGTGGCGCCCATGAAGATAACATTGCCGAAGGGGGCAATGGCGTCAAAGTTCTTCATGGCCCGGGGACCGGCGTTGCCGTCGATGATGAGGTCGGCTCCCTTGCCGTCGGTGGCGTCCTTGACCTGGTCTGGCCAGTCCTCCCGGTTGTAGTCGAACACGTGGTCCGCGCCGAAGCGGCCGGCGTACTCTACCTTGGCCTCGCCGCCTGTCAGGCCAATGACCCTGGCCCCGGCGGATTTGGCCACCTGTGTGGTCAGGGCCCCCACCGCACCCGCCGCTGAGTGAATCACTACGCTCTGGCCGGGACTGACCTGGCCCGCCGAGTGGATCAGCAGCCAGGAGGTGTAGGCGCAGGTTGAGAACACCGACGCCAGCTGCCAGTCAAACGCGTCCGGCACCGGCACCAGCGACGCCGCTTTGGCCAGGGCGTATTCCGCGTTGCCGCCCCAGCCGGCGTTGGTGGCCACTCTTGTGCCCACCAGGCTTGTGTCCACGTCGTCGGCAACGGCTTCCACCCGGCCGGCATACTCAAAACCGGGGGTGAACGGAAATCCTGGATGCATCCACTGGATGCGGGCGGCCCGGGCGTGATTGTCCAGCGGGTTCAGCGGGGCATAAGCCACCTGGATCAGCACTTCTCCCGGACCGGGCTCCGGCACCGGCACGTCCTGGATGGTGATGGCCTCGGGCCCGCCGGCGGCTTCGATCACCGCAGCCTGCATGGTCGACATATGATTCCCTCTACATGGATGGTGTGGCTTCACTGTTGGGCGTCATGAAGCAGGACGCCAACAGCCACTTGAGATTGATTCCAACCCGGTCGGCATAGGGCACGGTGAAGGCATAGCCGTGCTCCTTGCGCTCACCGTCCACTTCCTCGCTGACGTATATGACCAGGGAATCCCGGGTGAAGACGCCGTGGTAGTTGTTGATGGGCCAGTCCACCAGGGCCAGGCTGATCCCCAGCTTGCGCGGCGGCGATTCCCGGGTCTCAAACCAGTGGGCATCCCACTGGTCGTGCAGCTCGATGCCCTCGTAGCGCTCATACGGAATGTCGCGGCCCCCACCCACACCGGGGATATCCACGTAGCAGCTGAAGCTGCGGGACCGGTGCAGCTGGTAGGCGCCGGCAGCCCGGTTGCCGCCGGTTGAAGGCTCTACCCAGAACTGCCGGGAGCCCAGCACAAACCCCAGGGGCATGGTTTCGCCGCAAGGGGCATCTGGTACTGCACGGAACTGCTGGGCTTCCCGGATCCACGTGTAGAGGCAATCCGGCTGGTCTTGCTGGGACAGGGTCATCTTCACCTGGTCCCGGTCAGGCTCTACGGCCAGCGCCATCTGGTATCGGCCCGGTCCGCCGCCGTTCTCCCGGACTGCAACGTCAAAGCGGTTGTCGCCAGCGGTGGAGATGTCCACCCGCAAACCGCCGTGGCGCAGTTCTTCAGCCACGCCGGTTCGGCGCTCGAAATAAGCCTGGTTGCCGTTGGCATAGATGCCGGGCAGCAGCTGGGTCACCACCTGCAGGTCCCGCTCTGAGCGAAGGCTGTCTTCCCCCTGGGCGGCCACCTGGAGGCTCATCAGCAGCGCCCCCAGGCAGACAACAAGTCGATTGATGTTCATTTCAGAATGCTCCCCGAGGCCCGGACGCTCACCATATCACGACCCCCTGGCGTCACTGCGGGCCAGGAATGCCTCCACCTCTTCCACTTCGAGTCCGGACGGCACCGGGGTGAGAAAGGTATACAACAGTCCCGCGGCCGCCAGGGGCACACCCACCAGCACGGCGTAACCCAGGTTCCAGCCCAGACGCTCCACCGCCAGCGCTACCACGAAGGGCCCGCCCGCGGACCCCAGGGTCACAGCGAGCGAGCCGCAGGTGGACAGTGCGGTGGCGCGAAGGCGCGTGGGAAATACCTCCGCCAGGTAGGCAAACTTCACCGCTGCGCTACCGTAAAAAAACATGCTCATCACGGCGTAGGCGATGAGCAGCTCGGTATAGGTCTGGGTGAACCAGACCATGACCTGGAATGTGGCCGCACCCAGCAGCGTCCACAGCACTACGGTGTTGCGCCGGGTCATCCAGAACTCACCGGTCACCGCTGCCAGGACGTAGCCGATGATACCGATGGCGTTGCCGGCGCCAATCAGCAGCGAGAAATCGAACGCCTCCAGGTCGCGGTTTTCATTGAGGTAACTGGGAAAAAGGAAGATGGACCCGGCATAGGCCCACACAAACAGAAACTGGGCGCTGAACAGCAGCAGGGTGCGGTGCCGCACGCCGGGTGCCAGCAGTTCCCGGATGCGCGGTTGTTCCTGCTGCTGGCGGGCCTGGGTAAACCGGGGCGGTTCACGGATGACCCGGCGAACCACCCATACGAAAGGCAGGGATACCAGCCCGACCAGGAACAGCAGTCGCCAGCCCAGGTCGCTCAGCAGCCAGGCGGCCCATACCGATGCCAGCGCCCAGCCCAGGGGATAGCCAATCTGCAGCAGACCCATGAACAGGCCCCGCACCCGCGCCTGGAATTCTTCGGCGATGACGGCGCCGGTGACCGGGTAGGTGAGCCCACCCACGGCAATGCTCAGGCCCCGCAGCACGCTCAGGGACACCGGGTTGGGCACCACGCTGTGCAGGGTGACCAGCAGCGACGACCCCACCAGGGAAAACTGGAACATGCCCTTGCGGCCCCAGCGGTCGGTCCACAATCCCAGCCAGACGATCAGGATGCCTCCCAGCACGAAGGCGCAGGACACGATGGCCATGACGCCGCTGAGGGACAGGCCAAATTCTTCCCGGATCGCCGGCGTGGCGTAGCCGAACAGGGCCAGGTCCATCTGGGCCGTGGTGTAGGCCACCAGGCACACCACGAAGGCCCGGGCCGGGTATCCCCGGAAGCCAGGCAATTCAGGAGCCGTAGCTGTACACCACGACCAGGTTGCCGTCGCGGTCCAGAATGCCGCGCTCATACACCGCGCGACCGTCCATGCCTTCAAGGTGATCGTCCCGGTACAGCTTCAGCCCCAGTTTTTCGGCGGCCGTTGCCACTGCGTCCACGTCCTTCACTTCGACCACCAGTGCAACCCGGTTGGGTTTCGGAATGGACTTCATGGCCATCCCGCCCACGGCGGTCAGCCCCAGTACCCGGGCCTGGCCGGGGCCGGACAGGTAAGCCTCGAATACCTCAGCGCCCGGTTCGATTTCAAACACGTCGAAGGAGTAGGAGTCTTTCGCCTGCTGCTGCACCCGGATCAACTCAAAACCCAGGACGTCGCGGTAGAACGCCAGGGCCTGGTCCATGTCGCGGACCACCAGGTTGGTGCGCTGAACCCGTGGCAAGGTGGGCTTTTCCATCTGGTCGACCTTGGCCAGCAGTTCATCCGCCAGCAGGCCCACGTAGTAGTCGCCGGCGGATACGGTTTTGGCTTCATTCAGATAAGCCCGCAGGTCATCAGCGGAAAAATCCTGGCCACAGGCGTCAAAATCTCCCCGCAGGGTGTGACGCGGCAGCGCCACCAGCGCCGCCAGCCGCCGATAACCGGCGCCGCGCTTCCAGTACTCGAGGGCCTGGCAGGTGTCCTGCTCGATGGTGGCGCCCAGCAGATGCAGGTAACCGATCACGAACAGCGACTGGGGATAATCAGCAGCCAGGGCTTTCAGGCGATAGGGCATGGCCTCTTCGCCCCGCCCGGAGTAACCGTAGGCCCGGCCCAGCTGGTAGTTGAGTCGCGGGTTGTCCGGATCCGCCGCCACCGCAGCCCGGCAGGCCTCGATGGCGGCCGGTTTGTCCATCTCTGCCCGGGACACCGCCGGTGCCACGTGGCCCGGGTCACGGCCGTGGGACGCCAGCCGGTCGCATTCCGTGACCTCCTGGGACCAGCGGCCGAATTCGTAGTCTTCAAATTCCACCGCTGTCACCGGGCATCCCAGCAACAGGCCTAGGGCAAGGGTTGAAGTGCTGAGTACTCGAGTCCGCATGGGGTATCCTCATTGGCTACGGGCATTAGCCGAATATGCCTGTGCCTCCCCCGCGGGGCAAGTCGGTTGGAGAACAGTCCATTGTTGCAGTCAGTCAGCGCCGTCACCTTCAGCGTACCGGATCTCGATCGTTCTTCCCGGGCCTTCCAGCAGTGCCTGGGTCACCGGGCGCGCGTCGGGGCAACCCGGGCGGACGTGGCGGCGGCCTGGGGTGTGCCGGGCCTGGCGGGGCGGCCCCAGGTGCTGCTGCAGCCGGCCAGCGGAGACGGGACCCGGATTCGTTTGATCCAGGCCCCGGCAACGACTGGCTATCGGCCCATGGTGACACCCGGCTGGAACGCGGCGGAACTGCACGTGGCGGACGTGATGGGCCTGGCGGAATCCCTGGAGGGGTCCCCGTTTCAGGTCATTGGCGGGCCGCGGGATCTGCTCGGCGGCGGTGAGGTCGTTGCGCTGCAGGTGCGGGGGCCGGGTGACGAAATCCTCTACCTGACGGAGATGAAAGATCCCGGGTACCGGAAGACCTACGGCCACGCCCAAAGCCCGGTGGATCGCGTGTTTATCGTGGTGCTGGGCACTGATGACATGGACGGGTCCCGGCACTTTTACGGCCAGATCAGCCGCGAGCTGACCCCGACCCGGAGCTTTGCCATACGGGTACTGGCCAGCGCCCTGGGCCTGGCAGCGGACACGCCGTTTTCCATCGCATCGGCGCTGTGTAAAAAGCGCGGTCGCATCGAGCTGGACCAGCTGCCACGGTCCGTGCAGCAGCGCCCGGGGGTGCCGGGCGAACTGCCTCCGGGGCTGTCCATGGTGAGCTTCACGGTCGCTGATGCGGCCGGCGTCTGCTGGAGCGATGGGCCTGACCAGGCGCCATATTGCGGGCGACCGTTTGGCATCCTGCGGGGTCCTTGTGGAGAATGGCTGGAGTTGATTCAGGATGACTGTTGAACGGGGAACGACATGGGGACCACTGACAAACGCCGCCGGGCAGTGCTGGGCGCGCTGGCGGCCAGCCCGGTGATGGCCTCGACCGCCGAGTTGACGCCGCCGTCCCAGCCGGCCGCAACCTTTGTGCTCATTCCCGGCACCTGGCACGGGGGCTGGGTCTGGGCGCCGGTGGCGCGCTGGCTGCGCAGCGCAGGCTGCCAGGCCTACTGCGTCACCTGTACCGGTCTGGGGGAACGCAGCCACCTGCTGTCGCCGGATGTAGGCCTGCAGACCCACGTGGACGACGTGGTCAACCTGATCGAGTGGGAAGAACTGGAGCGGCCCATCGTGGTGGCGCACTCCTTCGGCGGGATCACCCTCACCGGCGTGGCTGACCGCTTGCGGGACAGGCTGGGCAGGGTGGTGTTCTACGACGCCTTCGTGCCCACCCGGGACCGGCCCGCCTGGGTGATGCGGGACGAAAACGGCCATTGGCCGGAGTGGTGGCAGGCGCGTCAGGCCAAATTCATCGATGGCTACAAGATGGATTTCTTCGCCGAATATCCCATGGAAATGCTGGTGGATCCGGAGCGGTATCCTGACATCGCCGCTTTGCTGCGGCGACGGCTGACGCCGCACCCCGCGCGCCAGTGGACCGAGCCGGTGTCATTCGCCAATGGCGGCTGGGAGACGCTGCCCCGAACCTACATCCATTGCGTGGGCCAGGAATTCCGCCAGTCCAGTGACGCCATGTACGGACCCGCCAAACAGCCCGGGTGGCAGTTCCTGGAGGCGGAGACCTCGAGACTGGGCATGCTGACCCACACCCGGGACACCGCGGAGATGCTGCTCAGCCTGGTGAGTCCGGCACACGCGGAGGCCTGAGAAACACCAGTGCGCTGGCCGCCACCAGCACCAGGCCGGAGTACACCATGAACACCAGCGCATAGCTGCCGGTGGTGTCGCTGATGTAGCCGGCCAGGGGCGCACTGGGCGCAGTGATGGGTATGTGCAGCGGATTCATCACCCCCAGGGTGCGGCCGACGCTGCGTGCCCCGAAGCCCCGGGCCGCCATATTGGTCCACAGCGGGGTGACACCGCCAAAGCCGATCCCCACCAGCAGGCAGGCCCCGATCAATCCGGCGTAACCGTCCAGCCATAGGAAACACTGCAGACCGCTGAGCAGGGCCAAGGCGGTGACCCAGCCCGTGACCCGGACTCCCAGGCGGTCAATCAATCCGCCCGAGGCGATCTTGCCGAAAAAGGAACAGAACGAAATGGTGGTGTATAGCAGCGCGGCCTGCTGCCCCACGTAACCCAGGTCCTTGGCGTGCAGGCTGAGGTTGGCCAGCAGGCCCAGGGTCACGGCCAGCAGGCTGCCGGAAATCAGGGTCTGCAGCCAGAACGAGGGCGTGGCCAGGATCTGGCGTACGCTCCAATCCCAGCGGTCCGCCTGGCCCAGGCTGTGGCCGGCTCCGCTGCTGATACGGTCCGCTTCGGGCTCGGGTTCCAGCCCCACGTCTTCGGGGTAGTTGACCAGAACCCTGTAAAACACCAGCCCCAGGGCGATGACTGCCAGCCCGGTACCCAGCAGCGCGGAGCGCCAGCCGTAAGCCATGAAAAGATAGGTCAGCAGCGGCGGCGCCAGTGCGCCGCCAATGGAGCTGCCCGTCACCGAAATACCCAACGCCAGGCCGCGCCGCCTTCTAAACCACCGGGAGATCAGCGCGGTGCTGGGGATGACGCCCAGGGCCAGCGCACCCAGTGGAATCAACAGGGCGAAAACCAGCCAGATGTGCACCAGGGTTCCGGCTAAGCTGATCAGGATCAGCCCGCTGCCCAGGGCGGTCGTGCCGGTGACCACTACGGCCCGGGCCGAGCCCTTGTCCACCCACAGCCCGATCAGCGGGGACATCAGGTTGACCGCCACGGTCAGGAAGGTCTCTATCAGGGTGATCCGCGCCCGCGGCTGGGAGAACTGGTCCTCGAAGGTCGAGGTGTAGATGCCCATGGACCAGAAGATCAGGCCGCCCTGGAGCACATTGCCCAGGGCACCCCCACCGGTGATGGCCCACCCGTAGAACGGCTTCTTCATGGCTGTACCGGATCCCCTCACAGGTACAATGCCGCCCATGAGACCACACAAGACCACCCGGGGTCACATTCACTACACCAGCCGCAAGCCTGGGCGGAAAGGACAGGAACGGGGCCGGGAGTACTTCACCATCACCCGCCACGGTGACGGCCGCCGCACCCTGCGGGCCCATGCTGAAATCGACGATGAGCCCAACGTTTTGAGGGACGTCATCCTGACCCTGGACCGGGACTGGCTGCCCCGGGACGCGTTTGTCCGCCTTTCGGTGGGGGACGAGACCTTTGGCAGCAGCTGGTTTCGGTTCACGGATACCTATGCCGAGTGCGAGGGTTGGAACCACGACCGCGGCCGCATCGCCGAGCGGGTGGACTACGACCAGCCGCCTCCGCTGTTGGGCACCCATCCCATCCAGGGGGACGCCTGGCACCTCAACTCGGTGGATCGTTCCAGCGGCCCCTGCGTGAAAATTTTTCCCGCGTTCCTGATGTCCTCACTGGACCACCGCGGCGCCACCGGCCCATCGCTGGTGTGGCATGAACCGGGCATGCGGGTGGAGTATGTCGGCGAAGAGCGTATCACCGTGGGCGCCGGCACCTTTGACGCGCTGCATTTCTGCTATGGCACCCGCGGCAGCACCGAAGCGGGATCCAATGAAACCGGGGAACACCCGCCTTATGAGATATGGACTACCGCTGACGGTGAATTCATCTTTCTGAAGGCTTTCGTGACGGGGTACATGATGACGCACTATGAGTTGATGTCCCTGGAGACAACGGCGACGTCATCGCCAGATGAGGTCATTCAATGAATTGCACAATCGCCCCATCCGGCGTCCGCACCGAAAACAGCTCCAATTGTCCGTACGGAGAGATCTCTACTGTCTGGGGTTCAGTCTCCAGGGACCAACCCCTGGCCTGGATCTCCTCCGCGGCGGCGTCGGCTGATTCCACCGGAAATCGCACCGCCAGGATGCCCAGGTTGGGGGCAGCGCAGCGGTCTGCGTGGTCGCGGCCTTCCAGGTCCATTACCTCGATCATCTCCATCCGGCCAAACTCACCTTCACGGGGATAGACGATGCCGGCCTGGTAACGCACGGTGGTGGTGAGGTTCAGGGGGATGCCCAGAGGTGTGTGGGTGGGCTCTGCGGCGGTGTAGGGTTTGCCCTTGTAGAAGGTGGCGAAGCCCAGTACCCGGGTGAAAAAATCATAGGCCGCGTCCCGGTCCCGCACCATCTGCATCATGTTGAACGGCCGGGTCAGGCGCTCGAACTCCGGGATGGCGTCGGGCAGGGGCGGGGCAAGGCGCTCGTATCCCTGAACCTGTACCCCGTCGGGGCCCCGGAAAATCATCACGTTGAGCCTGGATTCCCCGAACTCCAGGTAGGTGATGGGCGTCTCCGTCCACCAGCCCAGGGCAATGGCGTCGTCATAGATTGCCGGCATGTCTTTCATGCGCACCATCAGGCTGAAATAGCAGCCTGTGTCCCAGGCCCGGGATCCCGGCCGCATGGGCGACCGATCGCCGGCGTTGTCGAACCGTACCAGCCGCAACAGGCCGTCCCGGGCGTCTGCCGGCCCCAGCAGCAGGGCTTCACCGGAGGCGCTGTCGGCCAGGTTCCATGCTCGAATCCCGGATCGCGTCAGTGGACCCCGCCAGTGCACCTGGTAGCCGCCAATCTCACGGAAAAACCGCGCACTGCGGTCCAGGTCCGTGACGCTGACCACGGCCTCGCGCCAGACTTCCCGGGTAATGGCCGAGGCGTCTTCCGCTGCAACAGGCCGTGGCCCCAGCGCGACCAATATGGGCAGGATCAATGACACGGGTTTCCAGATATTCACAGGCGACTCCAGGTGTTGCTAGAACCGCGGGAACGGTTTCACTTTCCCGCGTGAGCGCTTAATGTTATAACATTAGATCAATATGCTTGCCCCTGGCAGGCATGCACTTCGGCCCGGTGATTTATTTTTTGGAGGGTAGCCATGGCCCCATTTTCCCGCAGACTCCCGCTCGTTTCCGCCATCATTGCAGGCTTGTTTGCCACTGACCCGGCACTGTCCCAGGACAGCGGGGACGACTCCATGATTGAAGAAGTCACGGTGACTGCCCGGAAGCGGGAAGAAAGCCTGCAGGAGATTCCGGTGGCCATCACCGCCCTTTCCGCCCAGGACATCAGTGAAGCGGGTATTGCCAGCCTGGAGGACGTGTCTACCCTGGCATCGGGCTTTTATTTCTTCAATCAGGGCCAGTCCCAGCCTGGCCGCTACAACACCCAGCTGCGTTTCCGCGGTCTCAACCAGGCCCAGTTCTCTCCCAGCTTCGAGACCGGCGCGCTGTTTATCGACGGCGTCTACGTGCTGAATGGCGGTACCTCCCTGGCGCTGATGGACGTGGAGCGGGTCGAGGTGATCAAGGGCCCGCAATCGGCCTACTTTGGCCGCAACACCTTCGGCGGCGCGGTGAACTTCATCACCAAGGATCCGAGCATGGAGCAGTTCCAGGGCACGGCTGATATCTCCTACAGTGATCGGAATCTGCTGGACGGTAACCTGTTCATCGAAGGTCCGCTGGTGGAAGGCACCCTGTCCGGCAGCCTGGGTCTGCGCATTTACGACAAGGAAGGCCACTACCGGGCCAGCGACGGCGGCCGGCTGGGCGACGAAGAAACCCAGACCCTGAATGCCAAGCTGCTGTGGCAGCCCAGTGACACCTTTTCCATGTCCTTCCGTGCCTCCTATTCCGAGGATGATGACGGCGCTCCGGCCCAGGCCTACGTGGCGGGCCAGGTGGCGGCCAACGACACCTGCACCGGGCGCACCATTACCACGGGAGCCGGTGAGTCGGTCAATCCCATCAGCTATGTCTGCGGCACGGTACCGGACGTGGATTCCGCCACCCCGGTCCAGGGCAGCGCGGTAATAGACGGCAACACCATTATTCCGTCGTTTGCGTTTGACGCGCTGACTGGTGGCCCGCGCCCCAACGGCGCACCGTTCATCGATGAAATCGGCATGCTGCGGGAAACCCTGCGCCTCAGCGCCCAGGCCACCTGGGAACTCGGCGACTACACCCTGGATTCCATCCTGGGCTTCAATGACCAGGCCACCAACTGGATTCGGGATTTTGACCTCAGCGGGTTTTCCAACGCTTATTCCAACGATCCCCAGGGGCTCGAGGATCGCAGCTTCGAGATCCGCCTGACATCACCTCAGGACGGACGGCTACGCTGGGCCGTGGGTGCCAATTACTACGACCAGGAGTTCACCTCCTCGGGTGCCGGCGGCAATTTCGTGTTTGCCTGCTTCGGTACCGGCAATCCGGATTTCCCCTGTGTGCCCAACCTGGCTCTGAACTTCCCCAATTCCCTGACCAACTCGGATGAGTCCACGGTGACCGGCATATTCGGCGCCATTGATTTCGACTTCAACGACCAGTGGACGCTGACGGTCGAGGGCCGCTACCAGGAAGACGAGCTGAACAAGGGTGGCCAGGTGGATGAGGGCGGCCTGGTGGCCGGTGCCCTGCGCATCGAGTCGGACGAGTTTCTGCCCCGGGTGATCCTCCGCTGGCAGCCCAGCGAGAACACCAACCTGTACGCCAGCTACGCCAAGGGGGTGGTCCCGGGAGACGTCAATCAGCAGTTCATCAACGCTGACGACCGCGAGCGGCCACAGTACCTGGCGGCATTCCCCGGACTGGGTGAGTCCACTCCCCAGGAAGAGCTGGATGCCATCGAGTTGGGCTGGAAGCAAAGCCTGTGGGACGGCCGCGGCTACCTGAACGTATCGGCATTCTGGAACGAGTGGATCGGCATCAAGGGCCGCTCTTCGGTGGCGGTCAACGAAACCTGTGACGCGTCGGGCTCCAACGCTATCGGCGTGCCGGGCTGTACCTATGACGGCGTCATGGTGGGTGATCCGAAACTGATCGAGGATCCTGCCACCGGCGAACTGATTCCCCTGCTCAATGCCCGTAATGTGCTGCTGGACGGGGACGCCGATATCCAGGGCCTGGAAATCGATTTTGGTGGAATGATCTCCGATAACTGGAGCTTCGACGCTTCCCTGGCCTACGTGGACACCGAGTACACCCGCTACGAGTTCAACTTCGTGCAGCGGATTGCCGGGTTCTCCAATATGCGCGGTAACTCAACCCCGCGGACGCCGGAACTGAGCGGTAACCTGTCCACCACCTATCGTTTCCCGCTGGCCGGTCGCGACGCCTACATCCGCGGCGACATCGTGTACATGGGTGAGGTGTTCACCGACGAAACCAACCTGGCCGAATTGGAGGATTACTTCCTGGCCAACGTTCGCGGCGGCATCGAGTCGGGCAACTACCGGCTTGAACTGTTCATCAAGAACCTGTTCGACGAGGACGCCTGGGCCACCGGCGCCCGCTTCTCCGACACGGCGTTTCCCACCGACTTCACCAACTTCTTTGTGCAGCAGGGGTTCAACCTGACGCCCCAGAACAAGCGTGAAGTAGGACTGCGCTGGGTTTACAGTTTCTGAGTTCATCGTCCCCCAGGACGACGGGTTGGCTTCCGACAGGTAGCCAGCCCTTACTTTTGCATTCATGAGGGGATACCGCGTCACGGAGTTCGGCGGCACCGAGGTCATGTGCTGGGAGGAACTGGGGGAACTCAGTCCCGGGCCCGGACAGGTCCTGGTGGCGGTCCGCGCGTCAGCGGTGAACTTCGCTGAAACCCGGATGCGGGCCGGCACCTATACCGGGCAGGAACTGCCGTTTGTCATGGGCATGGAGGCCGCCGGCATCGTCATCGCACCGGGTGACGGGGTCCAGGATTTTCAGCCGGGAGACCGCGTTTTTGGCCGCGCTCGGGGATCCCACGCCGAGCAGGTGCTGTTTGACGCCGAGCACCTGATGCCCATTCCCGAAAACCTGGGCTTTGAACAGGCGGCAGCCATTCCCGTGGGCTGGCTTACGGCCTGGCATGCCCTTAACACGGTGGTGCAGGCGGGACCCGGCGACCGTGTTCTGATCGAGGCCATTGGCAGCAGCGTGGGAACCGCCGCACTGCAGATCGCGCTGCACCGCGGATGCTGGGTGGCCGGTACCGCCAGCACTGACGCCAAGTGCCAGCGTGCCCTGGAGGCCGGCGCCCACGCGGCCTATAACTACAAGACCGGTGATCTTCGTCAGGCAGTGGCTGCAGATACCAACGGAGCGGGCATCGACATCGGGCTGATGACCATTGGCCAGGAGACCGCGGACGCCCTGCTGGACGTCATGGGCATGGACGGCCGGGTGGTCATGTACGGCAGCACCGGCGGGCGCCGGGTGAGTTTCGACCTGGCCATCGGTACCCGCAACCTGCAGCTGCTCAGCATGAGCATCTCCAGCAGCCCCAGGTTCGTCCCAGACACCATGCGAAGCTTCCGCGAAGAGGCGCTGGGCCTGTTCCTGGACGGCACGTTCCGTTCAGCCGTGGACGTGACCCTGCCCATGGATCAGCTGGTGCGCGCCCACGAGATGATCGACGAGCGAACCCATTTTGGAAAAATCGTACTGACCCGGAATTCTGAACATGCTGCCTGAACTGAATACAGACGTGGGCCCGCTGCTGATGGTCACCCATTTCGCCGCTGATCCGGACGCCACCCGCCATTTTTACGGTGACCTGATGGGAATGGACGAGCTGGCGCCGTTCAATCAGCCCGACCCCCAGGCGGAGCTGCACGCCAGGCTGTGGGGGCTGGACGATTCATCGCCAATGACTGTGCAGCACTATGCCCGGGGACGGCAGCCCGAGGTTCCACGGGTGCGCGTGGTGGCCGTCGGCGACGGCCAGCCCCTGGTGCGTCCGGACATGGAGGTGCGGCTGGACGGCGGTCTGTCCGTGGGTTTCGCGGTGCGGAACCACGACGAAATGGAAGCGCTGGTGGCCCGGGCGGCGGAGCGCGGCGTGGACACCACCGCCGGCATCACCAGCATCGAACTCAACCGGCCCGACGGCACACCCTACGAAGCCCTGGAAACCCATTTCAAAGCGCCGGACTGTGT
>JASJDM010000031.1 GCA_030065125.1 Lysobacterales bacterium
TCGCCATCAGTACCGCACAGAAATGCACGCCGCACACAGCGACTCACAACATGATAGTAGGGGGTGGTTTCCGGGTGGACCTGGCGCTTCCTTGCGATGGTCATGGGCTTGTTCATTGTGTCGGGTAAAGTCAGATTGCCCTGAACAACAGAGGGCAACAACGGAAAACCGCGATCAGCCCGGTAGGATTCTCCCTATTTGTTGCCTGTCCCGGTTTCTGTTGCCTGTCCCGGTTTCTGGTCCCGGTTTCTGTTCGCTCCGGTCCTCGGCTCTGCTCGAAACTGTTGCTGAACTGCTGGGCAGCTGAGACTGCTTCAATAATCCTGCAGTCCATGCCCGTATGGGAACAGCGCGTGAGGCGCGTGCTGATCCAGCGGCAGGTGTTCGAATTTTGCCGGCCAGGCGTAGGGTGACTTGCCGGTGGGCGTAAAGCCGTCGGTGCCGAACAGGAAATCGGCTACACCGGCGCCTTCCGAACCCGGCAGCCAGGCGGCGACAAAGGCATCGGAATGGGTCAAATCATCCTTGATCAGCAGCACCCGGCCTGAGATCAATACCACGATTACCTGCTTGTCCAGGGCCTTGCACTGGCGAATCAGGTCTTTATGGGAATCCCGCAACTCGAGCTGGTCGCTATCTCCTTTCATCTCCGCGTAGGGATCTTCACCGACGACTACCACGACCTTTTCGGCCGGCATGTCGGGATAGCAGCCCTCCGGTGCAAACTCGGTGTCGGGATTCACCGTCTTGACCCCGTCGTAAATGCTGGTGGCGCCCCGGTAATTCTCCCTGGTCCCCTGCCAGTTGATCGACCAGCCGCCACTCTGCAGTCCCGTGTTGTGACCATGTACTCCCACCACGGCCAGCCTGTCATCGGCCTTCAGTGGCAACGCCTGGTTGGCGCTTTTCAGCAGCACCAGTGATTCCCTGACCGCCTGGCGGGCCAGGGCCCGGTGAGCATCGGCACCCACCTGTTCCGACAGCTGCCGTTTTCCAAACGGATTACGGAACAGGCCCAGTGCAAATTTCAGCTTGAGGATACGGCGCACGGCATCATCGATGCGGCTTTGCGCGACCACCCCCTGTTCTACCGATGCCTTGAGTTCCGCCATGAATTGATAGTGATTGCCGGGTTGCATGGCCAGGTCGGCGCCGGCATTGATGACGGTATGGGGTTCGCCAAACCGAATGCCGCCGTTCCAGTCGGTCATGACCACCCCGTCAAAACCCAGTTCGTTCTTGAGCACATCGGTCACCAGGTATTTGTGCTGGTGCATGTTTATCTGGTTGACGGAATTGAAGCCCACCATGATGCTGGCGATGCCGTGCTGCACCGCGGCCTGGTAGGGGGGCAGATAATACTCCCGCAACAGCGCCTCGGAGACCGTGGCGTTACCGCCCTCGATGCCGCCGTCGGTCCCGCCATCGGCGATGTAGTGCTTGGCGGTGGCGGCCACCGTGGAGTCATCGGAAAGGTCATCACCCTGGTGGCCCCTGATGGAGGCAATCACCGCGGCGGTGGTCAGGTCCATGTCCTCGCTGAATCCCTCGTAAACCCGCCCCCAGTGTTCATGCTGCGGCATGGCAATACACGGTGAAAAGGTCCAGTTGAAACCGGTCCCGGCCACCTCGATGGCCGTGATTCGCGCCGCCTGCTCGATCAGGTCCAGGTTGCGGGTGGCGGCCATGCCAATGTTGTGCGGGAAGATCACCGCCCCTTCGAAGGTGTTCTGGCCGTGCACCGCGTCGACCCCGATCAACAGCGGTATGCCCAGGCGCGTCTGCATGGCCTGGCGCTGGAATTTGTCAAAGGTGTCGATCCAGTCCAAAGCCGTCGGCCCCGGGGTCGGTCCCTGGGTGTGGATAATGGAGCCGATCCGCCGGTCCCGGATGATTTCCGGAGAGACACTCCGTCTGTGCCAAACCGACTGGGTCATCTGGCCGATCTTCTCGTCCAGGCTCATCTCCGACATCAGCGCCTGGACCCTTGCGTCGTTGCTGGAGTAGCGGCACAGGTCAATCTGCCCGCTGCCCCAGTCGCACTGATACAGGTCAGTGCTGGTCGCCTGCGGGAGAGTGCTGCAGGCGGAAAGGGTGGCTGCGGCCAGCAGCCAAGCTGTTCGCTTCATCGGTTTCTCGTGGTGGCAGAATCCGGGAAGAGTAACCGAAGGCCACGAATGGCTCTAGCCGGGAATTACTTTATGTCACAGCAATGTTCTTTGTTGCCTGTCCCGGTTTCTACCGGTGGTGGCAGAATCCGGGAAGAGTAACCGAAGGCCACGAATGGCTCTAGCCGGGAATTACTTTATGTCACAGCAATGTCCTTTGTTGCCTGTCCCGGTTTCTGGTCCCGGTTTCTGCACTTTGTTGCCTGTCCCGGTTTCTGCTTATGTCCTTTGTTGCCTGTCCCGGTTTCTGCCGGTTTCTGCACCATTGCCGACCTGGCTGACGCTCCTTGCATTGGGTTGTTGCACCTGGGAGAGGCCATTCAGTACCGGCAGCTGGATCGGGGGCAGGGGGAGGGGGCTATACCCTGGCCCGGGTGCACGCCATTGACGCTCCTTGGCTCCACGGAGTATGGTTTTGCGCTGCTTTGCATTGTGGGGAATTCCATGCGCATCACTTTCGAGTTGAGCGACTCTGATCTGAAGCACTTTCGCGGCGTCATGAAGCACGCCATGGAGGCGCACAAGGGCACCGAGCCCAAGGCCATCATCAGCGCCGCCGAGGGTCTGCTGGCCGAAGTGAAAAAAGTCTCGGCGCCGGGATTCATCAAGTCCCGCCTGGCCAAACTGCGGGAGTTGATCGACATGCTCAACGACGAGGGCTGGGCGCTGCCAGATACCGAGCGGGCGCGGGTGGTCAGTGCGCTGGCTTACTTCAGCGATCCGGAAGACCTGATTCCGGACGAGATTCCCGGGCTGGGATTCCTGGATGATGCCATCATGATCGAGCTGGTGGCGCGGGAGCTGAAACCTGAACTGGAAGCCTATGATGACTTCTGCCGGTACCGTTCGGCCGAGGTCAAAAGGCGTGGCCTCAAGGCTGAGGAACTGGTGCGGGAAGATTACTTCGTGAATCGCCGCAAGCAGTTGCACGCCCGCATCAAACGCCGCCGCCGGGCCGGCAAGAAACGTCGTGCAGGCGGTCGCGTCGGCTCCAACCTGAATCTGTTCGGCCGCTGACAGACCGGTTGAACGTGCTACTATTCGCGGCCCGAGGGAAGAAGACGGGATAATCGCGGCACGGGTTAGTTCCGCGATGATGTAAAACAACGCGGAGCACCAATCATGGCGAACCGCCGGAGGGGAAATCACATACGGCGCCCGGCGCTGAGACCGGCCGGCTGGCTGCTGGCCGCGGGCCTGCTGCTGTGCGCGCTGCCCGTGCTGTCCTTCGAAACCATCAACCGGATCAAGTCCGCCGGCGAGCTTCGCGTCGGCTTTCTGGAGCCAGTGACCCTGACCGGACTGGATGACCGCGAACTGGCTTTAGAGCTGGCTCAGCGTCTGGGCGTGACCGCCCGGACCGTTGGATTCAGCGGGTACGACGATTTGCTGGCGGCCCTCCGCGCCGGGACAATCGATCTGGTGGGGGAAACCCTTGCCCTGGATCGCAGGCAGTTTGCCGACCTGGCGCCCAGCCTGCCCATTCGTCACGCCGATCTGTGGCTGGTCAGCAGCCCCTTTGTAAATCCGGGTCCGGACGCCAGCCTGGCAGTTCAGTTCGGATCGGATGCCTGGCACCAGGCGCTGGGGCTGCGGGATCAGCAATTCAGCCTGAAAGTAGTGCCCGCGGACTGGAGCCGTGGCGAGCTGCTGCAGCGGGTGGCGGCCGGCCAGCTGGAGGCCAGCCTGGCCTACAGCCACGAGCTGGCGACCCTGGAGCTGCCCGGTCTGCGCCAGCGGCGGCAGCTGGATAATCACCTGGCCCTGGGCTGGATATTCCGCAGCCAGGATCGGGTGTTGGCCAAGCGGGTCAATGATTTCCTGCGGGAGCACGGGCTGACCCGGCGGGTCGTGTTTCAGGATCACGGCGACTGGTCGGACATCCGCAAACGCCGGCGCATCCGCATGGTCACCGTGTATCGTCCGGAGACCTATTTCGCCTGGTCAGGACAGCTGCTGGGGTTCGAGTACGAAATGGGCAAGGCGTTCGCCGAAGCCCATGGCCTGGAGCTGGAAGTCGTCATTGCCCGGGACGCCGCGGACATGGCGCAACGCCTGCGGGCCGGCGAGGCGGATTTCGCCGCAGGATTCCTGCTCGAGTCCGGGCTCGATCCTGACCTGGTGGCGGCGGAGCCGCACTTCCTGACCCGGGGCCGACTGGTCAGCGCGGCCGGTCGCTTCAGCCGGGTTCAAGCCACGGACCTGCATGATCGCACCCTGCTGGTGGCGAGCACCAGCCCGCACCGTGGGGCGCTGGACCGCTGGCGCCAGGCCGGTATCGGTGTCCGGGTCAAGCTGGTGGACGGGCATGACGCGGAGATCCTGGACCTGCTGGCCCGGGGTGAGGCGGATTTCGCCCTGGTGGACGATCATCAGTATCTGCTGGAGTCCCTGTGGCGCAGCGATGTGAAGGGCTGGTTCCGCCTGGAGCAGCCATCGCCCCGGGTGTGGGCGGTGCGAGGCGAAAACCCTGAGCTGAAGCAGGTGCTGGACCAGCACTGGACCCGGGAGCGTGACCGCTGGCGTGCGCGCTCCGTTCGCAGTAAATATTTTGCCGTGGAGCAGGTCCACGAGCCCCTGAAGCAGGCGGTGGAGGCGTTTGTCCGACACGGCAGTTTCTCCCCTTATGACGATCTGATCCGCCGTTACGCCGCCTACTACGCCTTCGACTGGCGGTTGATCATGGCGGTGGTTTTTCAGGAGAGCCGCTTCGACCCCCGGGCCGTATCACGCTCCGGCGCCCGGGGATTGATGCAGGTCCAGGACGTGGCGTCGCGCCAGGTGGGCATCACCGACCTGTTCAATCCCCAGTCCGGCATCCACGCCGGGGTCAAATACCTGGACTGGGCCCGGGCCCAGTTCGAGGCCGATCTGGACGTGCGCGACCGCACCTGGTTTTCCCTGGCCGCGTACAACGGTGGGCTGACCCACGTCAAAGCGGCACGAGCACTGGCGCGGCGCCAGGGACTGAATGACCGGCTGTGGTTCGGCCACGTGGAAAAGGCCATGGCCCTGGTGGCTTCGCCGGAGCATGACCCGGACGGGCGCTACCAGGCGCTGGATGCCGACCAGGTCATTAATTATGTCAGCCGCATTCGTGACTACTTCGAGATGTATGTCCGGGTCACTGCGGTGCCGGTGTTGGACGAAAACCCGGGGAATCGCGCTGTGGCTGCGTCGGCGGTTGCCCCATCACCGAAAGCCTCGACAGCGGCGCTGGCCACCCCTCGCCGCTAGCGCCCTTCCGCAGGCGCCGGCCATCCCGTGGCGCCTGATTTCCACCGCTTCCTTGACCTCGTCCACCAGTGTCCTAGTCTGGTGTAAGGGGGTTTCCAACCGGTTTGCGCAGGACACTGCCTTCCGCAGGGTGTTGTGGTCACATCAATTTGACCACTATGTCCACTTCCGCAGCCGCTTTGCGCGATGAGACGTAAAGGGACTATGCAAACAGCTCATGGGTAATATTCCAAAGTCACGATTTCATGACGATTCTTCCGACGCCGGATCACACCGGAAAGACACAAGTGTCTTGCGCTGTCCGACGTTTCTGGCGGTCACATTTCTGCTGCTGTGGGTCGCCCCGGCACTGCAGGCCAGTGCCCAGACCATTACCCTGGGCGAGACCGTGTCGGGCTCCATCACGGCCGGGCAGGAACAGCTCTACGTGCTGGAAAATCTGCCCGTGGGCCAGCGGATATACATTGATCGAACCGCTGCCACCAACGCGAACCAGCTCAACTGGTTACTGGAGGATCGCTTCGGTCGGGTGTTGGCGGAGAATCTCACCGCGCTGAACGATCTCGGGACCGTGACGCTCATGGGAGGCGACTACACGCTGACGATTCGCGGCGAGTCGCCAACGGCCACGGGCGACTTCACCTTTGTTGCCGTGGATGTGGTCGACAGCGAGGGCACCCTGGCTCTGGACGTTACCGCGAATGGCAGCATCGGCGTCATTGGCGCTACCCAGGGCTTTGACCTGCCGCTGACCGGCGGCGGGCCGGTGCGGCTGTTTTTCAGTGGCGTGTCATCCAACCAGCTCAGCTACCGCCTTACCGACGCCCTGGGCAACCTGCGCCAGGACTGGACCACCTCGGGGCCTGCGGCCAGCCCGACCTGGCACCTGCTGGACGGTGCGAATCGGATCGAGGTGCGTGGGCGTAACGGCTTCACCGGATCCTTCAACCTGCAGGTCCGGCGGGAAGTCGAAGCGGCCCCGGCGCCGCTGATCCTCGGCGGCTCGGCCGGCTACGACAGCACTGACGTGTCCGAGACTGACGTGCTCAGTATCAGCCTGGCCAGCGCTACCCGGGTGTCCCTGGACTATGACTACACCCACGCCAACAATGCCGGCGAATGGCGCCTGGAGCGCAGCGACGGGGCGTTGATACGCGACTGGACCGGTACCATGAACGCTGCGGCGGAGGGTCTGGCGCTGGCGGCCGGCAACTACATGCTGAAGATTCGGAGTAGCGGGGCCACGCCGGTCTCCGGCACGGTGTCCCTGCTGGAAGTCATTGACGGCAACAGCGTGCTGGCGCCGGATCAACTGGCGACCGCCACCATTACGGTTCCCGGCCAGGTTCAGCGATTCCAGTTGGCCGGCGTACCGGCCGGCGTCTATCTGCTGGATCAGCTGGCGACGGACAACAATTCCCGCCTCAACTGGCAGATCGAAGATGCCCTCGGTCGGGCCGTGCTGCGACGCACCGCCAGCGTATCCGACGTCGAGGACATCAGTCTTCTCGGCGGTGACTATACCCTGACCGTCCTCGGCGAAGGTGCGGCCACCGGATCCGTGGACTTCATACTGGTCACGGGCACGGCGGTGGATACGGCCGTCAGCCTGGGCGACACCATCGTCGAATCCATCAGCCAGGCCGGGGAAGTGAGGCGTTATACCTTCACTGCGCCGGCCAACCGGGAGCTGTCTATCGATCGCCTGTCCAGCTCCAATGCCGGCGGCCTCAACCTGTCCCTGGTGGATGCGGCCGGGCGCGAACTGGTCAGCCGTACTACCACCTTGCCGACATCGACCGCAGTTTCACTGGCCGGCGGCGATTACCTGCTGACTGTTCGCGGCGAGGGCGGTGCCACGGGTGATTACACGCTGGAACTGGTGAACGTCGGTCCGACCGGCTTTACGCCGTCGGGTACCGCACTGGCCCTGGATACACCGGCGACGGCAACCATCGACACATCCGCAGCCCAGCGCTGGCAGATCACCCTGGCCGCCACCACGGAGGTCTATTTCCAGCTCGTCGACGGGCTGAGCAATCTGACCTGGTCCGTCTTCGATCCCTCGGGTGAGCCGGTGTTCGAGGGCCGGCGGGCGCGCTTCCCCGGCACGGACGACCGCGGACCCTTCGTGCTGGCCGCCGGTGTGTATACAGTGGAGCTGGAACTGGGCAGCGGCTCGCCGGCCGATTACGAGTTCCAGGCGGTGACCGTCAGTGAACCCGAGACCGCCATCGCCGCCGATACGACCATCAACGGTGCCATCGCCGGTCCGGGATCGCGGCAGGCCTACCTTTTCACGGTGGCCGCAGACACGGACTACTACCTGGAAATTCTTGCCGGAGCCTCGGCCCTGCGCTGGTCTTTCGAGGACAGTGCGGGCCAGCCCGTGTTTCCCGACTCTCCGGCGCGTTTTGCCAATGACAGCCAGGGACCCTTCCCGCTGGCCGCGGGAGATTATCGTCTGCTGTTCGACCCGTCCGGCGGGGGCACGCCCACCTTCGACTTCATCGTCCACGCTGTCGTCGATACCTCGGAGCCGCTGGTCCTGGATGCGGTACCCGTCACCGTCAGCGCAGCAATGGACATGCCCGGACAGCAGCGCGAATACGTCCTCACCGTCGAGCCCGGCGCCGAGCAGATTTTTGTCGAAGTCGTGTCGGGCAACCTCAATCTTGACCTGACGCTGATCGACCCGGCGGGTCGCCTGCTGCTGGACAATGTGCGCCTGGGCATAGCGGGGACCGATGACCAGGGGCCGCTGGTCACCCCGCCCGGCACCTACCTGCTGCAGGTGACCACGGGCAATCCCACCACCAGCGCATTCGAGTTCATCCTGCACCCGGTCTCCGCACCCACCGATATGGCAACGGCACTGGATCAGACCGAGACCTTGTCCGGGGTCGGGGCTGGCAGTCAGGCGCGCTACCTGCTGAACCTGGCTGATCCCTCGACCCGGGTGTTTTTCGACAGCGACGTGACGGGCAACGCCCGTGCCACGCTGACCCATCTGCAGACGGGATGGAGTCCCTTTGCTGACGCTTCTCTGTCCAATCCTGTGACGGCTGATCGCGGACCCTATTCGCTGCCGCCCGGGGACTATGCCCTGGCGGTGAATGCCCTTCCCAATTCCGGATCGCCGAGCTGGCAGCTGCGCAGCGTGGTCGACGCCAACGCCGGCGCGCTGACCATCGACCAGGTGGTGGACGCTGAAATGCCCAGCGTTGGATCGCGGCTCAGCTATACCGTAACACCAGAGACAGACGGTCAGTCGCTGCTGTTCGATGTGATGACCCAGGCGTCAAACAACACCTGGACCCTGACCGATCCGGTCGGCACCCCGGTATTCGGACCGGTCAACGCGTCCAGTTTCAGCTCCCATGACCGCGGTCCCTTTGCGTTGGCCGACGGCAGCTATGAGCTCGTTTTTTCAAATTCCAGTGACGACGCGCCGTCGTGGCTGTTCCGCGTTGCTGACGCCAGCGCGACCATTGAAGTCCCCGAAGGTTGCGCCGCCTGCAGCGCGCTGGACGTCGTTTTTACTTTCGATACCTCGCCTTCCATGACTCCCGTCAACCAGACCATGTGCAACCTCGCCGGTGACCTGATCCAGGCGTTGGCCGACGACGGCATCCCGGTCTCGGCGAACTATTGGGGAATTACCCAGACCGGCAGCGCGAGCTGCCTGACCAGCAACGTCCAGGAGGAGCTGGGCGCCACCGTTCCAGGGTCCCCGCCGCCGTGGATGACTGCCCTCGATCAGTGCACCGACGGCGGCAACGGCACGCTGGAGAACTGGGCGCCTGCTGCCGCGGTGGTGGCGGACGGCTACCCCTGGGACAGCGACGCGGTACGACTGTTGATACCGGTTGCCGACGAAGGTTCTTACTGCGGCAACCCGGTCAACGACTTCGATATCGATAGTGTTTATTACGCCCGGGACGTTGCCATTCAAAATAGCGTGGTCATCTCGCCGTTGTTTCCCGACATCGCGTCCGATCCGGTTCGGGCCCTGGCGGGGCTGATCACCACCGGCACCGGCGGCGTGGCCACCATCGCCGATTTTGACCCGGCCCAGCTGCTGCCGGTGGCGCGCTCCATCGCCATCGCCGCCTGCGGCACCCAGCAGGACATTGCTTTGCCCCAGTTCACGGAGCTTTCGCCGCGGCCCGGAACGCTGCTGCCGTCGGGGGTTCCCCTGGTGATCAGCGGCCGGGTGATCCCGGTAAACCAGCTCCGACCCGTGCTGGAGATCGAGGTCAACGGCCAGCCTGCTTCCGTGCTGGACGACAGCGGCTCGTTCTTCGCCACCATCGAGCTCGTGCCCGGTCCCAACCAGGTGACCATCTCGGCAGTGGAGGCCTGCGGCCCCACCGTGCTCGAGCTGGAGCTGACGGGTGCGGGTGACGAGTCCGATCCCTGGTCCGGCTTTGCCGAACTCACCAACGTGCTGCAGGGGCGCTTTTCAGGAACCACCTTCGATACGGGCTCTGACCGCCTGCTGGTTGACGTGGTAGCGGACAATCCGGGGGCGGAACTGCGCGGCCCCATCATGATGGCCGTGGGCGTGGACCTGCATCCCGGCGTTGAGCTCCTCAATGCCGACGGCGAGACCCCAAACGGTGAGCCCTACGTGGTGCTGGTTCCCGAAGGTGGGGTGCTGCCCGCCGGCGGCCAGTCGCCGCTGCGCGAACTGGCCTTTTCCAACCCCGGCCGCGAGAGCATCGACTTCCAGCCGCGCTGGCTGGCGCCGGCCAACCAGCCGCCATACTTCGCGTCGATACCCACCACCCGTGCCACGGTGAGCCGCCCCTGGAGCTACACACCCATTGCAGAGGACGGCAATGGCGATGCGGTGACCTATTCGCTGCTGGTCGCGCCCAGCGGCATGTCGCTGGCCGGCAATGTTCTGTCCTGGACCCCGGCCACGGCGGGCACCTACGATGTGGTACTGCGCGCAGCTGACGGGCGCGGCGGTTCGAGCCGACAGAGCTTCTCGGTCAACGTGGTCGACCCAGGCTTTAATGCGCCGCCGGTGTTTACCAGCGTGCCGGTCACCCAGGCGCCCATTGGCGCTGACTATGAGTACCAGGCCGGGGCCACGGATCCCGACGGCGACAGCGTCGCCTTCGCACTGCTGAGTGCGCCTTCTGGTATGACCGTGGAATCCGGGACCGGACTGGTGAGCTGGGACAATGCTGCTCCGGGCCAGCACAACGTGATCGTGGAAGCCGATGACGGCCAGGGCGGTCAGGCCACCCAGAACTTCACCCTGTTCGTCGGCGAACCGGCCACAACGCCGCCTGCGCCGGCCTTCGTCAGCACGCCGGTGGCCTTCGCCGCCGTTGACACGCAATACCGGTACCGCTACCGCCTGAGCCCGGAACAGCAGCCGCCGCCAACGGTCACGCTGCCCCAGGGCCCTGCCGGGATGGTGCTGGATACCGTCGAACAAACCCTGACCTGGACGCCAACCGGGGCCGACCTGGGCCCCCACGTGGTTGAGATTGTCGCCACCGATGGCGCCGGCCAGCAGGCCCTGCAGCGCTATACCCTGACTGTGCTCGACAACCTGCCCAACCAGGCGCCCTATTTCACCAGCACGCCGGACTCGACTGCTCTGGTCGGTTCCGCCTTCAGCTACCCCTCATCAGCCGTGGATCCGGAATTCGAGGACCTCACCTTCAGCCTGGTGCAGGCGCCGGCCGATATGGTGGTCGATGGCCAGACCGGCCTGGTGAGCTGGACGCCGCCGGGCGGTACGCCGGCCACGGTGACCGTGGTGCTGGCCGCCACCGATCCCCAGGGCCTGGCGGCCGTGCAGGAGTTCGAGCTGTACGTGCGCGCCGACAACACGGCGCCCGTGGTCACCAGCACGCCGCCAGCGGCGGCCGTCATCGGCAGCACCTACACCCACCTGTTCATCGCCAGCGACCCCGACGGTGATCCGCTGACATTCAACCTGGTCCAGGGCCCGTCGGGCATGAACCTGGACGCCGAGGCGGGTTGGCTGTCCTGGTCCACCGATGGATCGTCCCCCGGTGTGGTGAGTTTCGAAATCGCCGTGGACGACGGCTGGGGCGGACTCTTCCAGCAGTCCTACGACGTCACCCTGGTTGAAGACGCGACCCCGCCCGGCCTGGCCATCGTCATCGAGCGCCAGCCCGCCTGTGCCGGCGAGGTGGTGAATGTGTGCCTGCAGGCCAGCGACAACGTCGGACTGGCCAGCCGCGGCCTCCAGTTCGATGGCGTACCCCAGGCCCTGGTGGCCGACTGCGTGAGCTGGACCCCGGCCGATCCGGGCACCGTGGTGGCGCTGGCCACCGCCACCGACGTCAGCGGGCTGACCAGCAACGAGACGCGCAATCTCCAGGTGGCCGACTGCAACGACGAGCAGCGGCCGGTGGCGTTTCCCATCTCACCCCTGCCCGACGATCTGCTGACTGAGCTCACCCCTCTGGTGGCGACCATCGACGACAACACACCCCAGGCCCTGACCTGGACCGTGTCGCTGCGCTCCGACCAGGAGGGTGCCGCGCCCCAGGAAATCGCAAATGGCACCGGCCCGGTGAACGCGGCCGAGGTGGCCATGATTGACGCGACCCTGCTGCCCGAGGGTGCCTACATCATCAGCATCCTCGGCAGCGACGGCGTTCAGACCGGTGGCTCCGAGTATCGAATCAACGTGGGCAGCGGCTTCAAGCCGGGACGGCTGAAACTTGCGGTCAACGACGTGTTGCTGCCGCTGGCGGGTATTCCGCTGTCCATCGGGCGGACCTATGACAGCCTCGAAGCGGGCGTGTATGGCTCGTCGGAAAGCGACTTCGGTCCGGGCTGGGGCCTGCTGCTCGGCGGCAGCGTGACGGATTCGGCCCGCGAGTCCACCCAACCCAATTCGCCGGTGGCGCCCCTGCTGGCTGAGCCGTACAGCCTGGCTACCCGGGTCGACGTCCTCAAGCCGAACGGCCAGCGCGTGGGCTTCACCTTCGCGCCAACGCCGAAAGCCTTCCCGGCCGCGTTCCAGTTCGACGTGGCGTTTGAGCCCGACCCCGGCGTCACCGACAAGCTGCGCGCCGTGGATGGTCCAGATACCGTTTTCGCCCTGGGTGCCGGTTTTGCCGACTACATCATCCCCTACAACCCCTCGCGCTTCGAACTGGAGACGCTGGAGGGTGTGGTTTACGTGTTCACCGAGAGCGACGGGCTGGTCCAGATCCGTGATGCCCTGGGCGGCGTACTCGACGTCTCCGCTGACGGTATCGTGAGTTCCCGTGGTCCGACCATCGATTACCAGCGCGACGCCCAGGGCCGAATCACCGACATCCTGGTACCCCCGGCATCGCCGGGCGCTGAGCGCGGCCGCATCAGCTACGGCTACGATACCCAGGGCAACCTGGTCAGCGTCACTGACCTGGCCGGGGGGGTCAGCACCTATGAGTATGGCGACCCCGAATTCCCCCATCACCTCACCGCGTCCATCGACCAACGGGGCGTTGCAGCGTCGCGACAGGTGTTTGACGACGACGGCCGCCTGATTGCCCAGTGCCCGCCGGAGGGTGACCTGGCCACCCTGGACGGTTGCAACGAGGTCTCTTACGACGTTGCCGGGCGCAGCGAAACGCTGTTCGACACCCGGGGGTTCCGCAGCGAGCTGTTCTACGACGAGGATGGCCTGCTGAGCATCCGGCAGGACTTCATTGACGCCAGCCAGTTCGTGGAGCAGCGCTGGATGTATGACGATGCGGGACGTGTGATTGAATACATCGATCGGGCGGGCCTGAGTACCCTCAGCACCTATGACGAGGCAGGCAACGAGCTGACCCGGACCCTGCCTGGCGGGCGCACGTTCACCTGGACCTACGGTGAATGCGGCGACAAGTGGCTCACTGCTACCGATCCCCTGGGCAACACTCAGCAACAGGATTTCGACGAGGACTGCTTCCTGGTTTCCGAGACGGACGCTCTGGGCGGTGTCACCTCGTACGTCAATAATGTCGCTGGCCTGCCGACATCCCGCACCGACCCGGCCGGCCAGACCTGGGGTTTCACCTATAACTCCCTGGGCCAGGTCGAGACCAGGACCGACCCCAGTGGCGAGACGATTACTTCCAGCTACGATGGTCTAGGTCGCCTGCTCAGCCAGATCGACCGTAACGGCCAGGAGCGGCGCTTTACCTACGACGACGCCGGACAGCGCCTGTCCGAGTCCTGGACCGGCACCGGGCAGTCCCTGAACTGGACCTACAATGAGGCCGGACTGGTGACCCGCGAAGCTGGGCCTGATGGATCCCTGGACATCGAATACTTCCCCACCGGGCGTATCCGCAACCTGACCCACGCCAACCCTGGCGCACCGGGCTGGCAGATGGACTATGTCCACGACGGTAACGGCAATGTCTCCCAGGTCACCGACTCGGGTGGTGCCGTGACGCGCTACGAGTATGACGGCCTGGACCGGATGATCGCCGTAGAACAGACCGGCACCGGCGTTTTGGACAAGCGCGTGGAGTTCGACTACAACGACGCCGGACTGCTGATCACCGTACGCCGCTTCGGTGACTTGGCGGGTACCGTACCGGGCCCGATCACGGACATTGAGTACGCCTGCGAGAGTTGCGCCAGCGAGCCGACCCGCATCGAGCACCGGCGCTCTGGTGGCTCAACCATCCATGAACTGGTCTACACCCGTAATGCGGTGGGTCAGATCACCCGGCTGGTTGACGCTGAGGGCACCCACGACTTCATTTACGATGGCCGCGGGTGGCTGATCAACGTGACCCACCCCGCCATTCCAGGTCTGAACAGCGGGCCCATCAGCTACGACGGCATGGGCAACTGGCTGACGCTGCCGGGTCGGCCTGGACCGGCGTCCCTGTCCTACGCGGCGGGCCAGGGGGGGCATCGCCTGCTGTCTGACGGTGCGGCGACCTATGTCTACGACGACGAGGGGAACGTGGTCGAACGGACGGAAACGGCCAGCGGCGATTCGCTCAGTCTCAGCTACGACCCGGACGGACGCGTGGTGCAGGCGACCCTGCGGGATGACCAGGACGCAGTCATTTCCGACGCCAGCCTGGGCTACACGCCGTTTGGGGCGCGCACCCTGACGGAAGTTGATGGGCAGCGCCGCCACTTTGTCTACGATGGGGTCAACGTGGCCGCCGCCCTGGACGATACGGGACAGGTGCTGTGGCGGCGCCTGCACACCCGCGCCATCGACCGGCCTCTGGCGGTGGATGACGGCAGCACCGTCCAATGGCTGCTGAGCGACCACAACGGCAGCATCCGGGACGTGGTGGACACGGCCGGGCAGAGCCTTGCGCACTTTGCCTACACGGCATTCGGTGAGCAGGTGATCGGGCCGGATCCGTCGCTGGACGATGCGGTGCGCTATACCGGACGGGAGTTCGACCTGCCCGGCGGTCTCGGATACTACCGGGCGCGCCTGTATGACCCCGCAATGGCACGCTTCGTTTCCGAGGATCCGGTGGAGCCCTGGCACTACCGCTACGCCGAGAACGATCCGCTGCGCTACAGCGACCCAACCGGTGAAACGGCGACGCTGGAGCTCATCGGCGTGCTCTGCACCTCGGCCGCCTCGATCAGCATCGCAAAGGGCTTTGGACAGGTTGTCCAGGAGGCGCTCAAGCAGGCCGCCGGCGGTCTGCAGGGCCAGCCCGGAAACGTTGATGCGATCCTGGAAAAACTGAGTGACACCGGGAATCCGAAAAACCTGCTGCCATGCGGCTTTGGCGAGCTGCTGCCCTGACGTGAGAGGAGCAAGAACAGTGAATCATCACATCAGAACAAGCACGGTCAGGGGTTCAGCAACAGTGGCCATGCTGCTGTCTGCGCTAATCATCGGACCGCAGGCCTTCGCCGGCGACACCGAGATCGTGGACGTGCCCCTGCCCAACGGTGACTTCAGCAACGGGCTCACGGATTGGACCGTTGAGTCATCGCCAGCCGGGGCGTCGCCTCCGGGTGCCGTGAACATCGTCGGCGGCGCAGCCCAGATCTCCAAGGGTGCCGCCTTCAGCACTTCTCTCGGGCAAAGCTTTGCGGCGCCGGACGGATTGCTGGCCCTGCGCCTGCGCATCGTTGACATGCCGCAATTCGGATCCAGCGGCGCTTTCATCCCCGAAGCCTTCGACGTCAACCTCACGGGTACCAACGGCTTCAGCCGCGTCGCCACATTCAGTCCGGTGGCCAGTGCCGCGGCCAACGCCGCGGCGGTGCCAACGGGATTCAACCTCGGCCAGGACGTGACCCTGGTGGGCGACGTGCTGCGTCTCCCGGTGGCCGACGCCGCCGTGGGTGAGATATTGGACCTTTCGGTCACGCTGGTCGGCGCCTCGGGCGACACGGTGGCCACGGTGACCATCGATGACGTGGTGCTGGAGGTGGAACAGCTGATCATTCCCATCGACGAAAACCTCGGGGACTGCGTGATCTTCAGAGACAGCTTCGACATCCGCACCGAGGTCGGCGTACGCCGGTTCGCCAACTGCGCCCTTGGGCAGGTCGGTGATACCGGTATTACGGCCTGCGCCGGCGGTGACGGGACTTGCCCGGCATCCGGCCTTCCCGGCCAGGACGCAGACCTTGGCAGGGACGCACTGGCCCGCGACGGCGTCTTGCTCAAGCTGGGTGACGGCCCGGCGGGCTTCGACTACACCAAGCTCGATGAAAACGGCGATGACCTGCCGGATGACGCCCAGAGCTGGACCTGTGTGCGCGACAATTTCACTGGCCTGGTCTGGGAGGTCAAGGTGGACAACCCGACTGACGTCAGCCACCACGAACATACCTTCACCTGGTACGAGCCTGACATGTCCAGGGACGGCGGCCAGCCCGGCGTTATCGATGGCGGCAGCTGCAGCGCCGGCTCTTGCGATACGGCTGGACTGGTTTTTGCGCTCAACGATGCCGTCTTCTGCGGCGCCCGAAGCTGGCGTACGCCGACCCGTGAGGAACTGCTTGGACTGGTCCACGCCGGACGCAGTAACCCGGCACTGCCAACCGAAGTGTTCCCGCTGGGGCAGGGCAGCTACTGGAGCGGGACGCCGTCAAGCGGAGACGCTGCAGCCGCATGGCGGATCGAATTCGTTGACGGCCGCCTCGAGCTCAGCCCCAAGGCGACACCACTGAAAGTACGCCTGGTACGGGAGGCCGGCCGATGAATACTGCATACGCAAAAATTCTCACGGCGGGATCGCTGGTGATTTCCGCCCTGTTGCCGGGCGTGACACAAGCCCAGTGCGCGAGCGGCGGTGGCAACCCATCGGTCCCGCTCAGCACGCCGTCCGGGGACTTCGTCGCGACCAGCGACGGGACGGTGCTGCACAAGCCCAGCGGCCTGGTCTGGCAGCGCTGCGTTCTGGGCGAAACCTGGAACGGAAGCAGCTGTGACGGTTCGCCCCAGCAGCTTTCATGGGCCGAGGCGCTGCAGGCGGCGGACGGGCACGTCCAGGATGGAGAGGAGGATTGGCGCTTGCCAAACCGCATCGAGCTTGGCGCTATCGTCGAGGATCGCTGTGAGCTGCCGGCCATCAACGACACGATATTCCCCGGTGCGCCGGGGGGCAGTCACTGGAGTTCCTCGCCCTTCGCCAGCGGTACCGACGAGGCCTGGATCGTGGATTTCGACAGCGGCGGCGTGGTGCCCGCCACAACTGAGACCCTGTTGCCGGTACGTCTCGTGCGCGGCGGGCGATCCATCACGCCCTGATCCGATGTTCTGAAGCCCGGCTGCCAGTACGGCACCTCAAACGCTATAGCGTCACCCGGTCCCGCGCTCCACGATGGCCGCCACGCCCATACCGCCGGCAGTGCAGACGGAGATCAGTGCCCTGCCCTCTCCCTTTTCCGCCAGCAGCTTGGCGGCCACGGGCAGGATACGGGTGCCGGTAGCGGCGAAGGGGTGGCCGGCGGCCAGGCTGGATCCTTTTACGTTGAGCTTGTCGCGGTCGATGGATCCCAGCGCTTTCTTCAATCCAAGCTTGTCCTTGCAGTAATCCTTGGACTCCCAGGCAGCCAGGGTGCACAGGACCTGGGCGGCGAAGGCCTCGTGGATTTCGAAGAAGTCAAAATCATCGAAGGTCAGGCCGGTGTCCTGCAGCAACCTGGCAACCGCCAGCGTGGGTGCGATCAGCAGCCCTTCACCCGCAACGAAATCCACCGCGGCGGCTCGGGAATGGGTCAGGTAGGCCAGCGGTTCATGGCCATTTTCTTTGGCCCAGGCATCGCTGGACAGCAGCGCACAGCTGGCGCCGTCAGTGAGCGAAGTGGAGTTGCCGGCGGTCAGCGTGCCTTTCCCGGACCGCTTGTCGAATGCCGGCTTCAGGGTGGCCAGTTTTTCCAGGGTGGTGTCCGGACGCAGGATGCCGTCGCGCTCCAGGCCGCGGAATGGGACCACCAGGTCTTCCATGAAGCCTTCGTCGTATGCCTGGGCCAGTTTCTGGTGGCTGTCGAAGGCCATCTGGTCCTGGTCTTCCCTGGCGATGCCCCATTCCTGGGCCATCAGCTCGCAGTGGTCACCCATGGATTTGCCGGTGCGTGGCTCCTGCACCCCGGGCAGCGCCGGAGCCAGTTCAGACGGCCGGAATCCCTTCCAGGCCTTCAGGCGGTCGCCGGCGGAGCGGGAGCGTGCTGTCTCCAGCAGGCGACCGGCGAACTCGTCCTTGAACACGATGGGCACATCGGACGTGGTGTCCGAGCCGCCGCCGATTCCCACCTGGATCTGCCCCAGGGCGATCTTGTTGCCGACGTCGATGGAGGCGTCCAGGCTGGTGGCGCAGGCGCGCTGCATGGTGAGACCCGGGGTCCGGGCGGACAGCCCGGATGACAAGGTAATCTCGCGGGCCAGGTTCCAGTCCCGGGAGTGCTTGATCACCGCACCGTAGGCCACTTCGCCCAGGACCTGGTCGTGCAGGGAAAACTTTTCCACCAGGGAACCCAGGGTCTTGATGCCCATCTCCCGGTTGCCAATGTCCATGTAGGCGGTGTTGTTGCGGCAGAAAGGAATGCGTGCGCCACCAAGAATGGCAACGGGGTTCAGCTCACGGGGTGTCATGGCAATGTCCTGTTAGGTGAGCCTGAACATTTCACGAGTTTCGCTAAACAAATGTCTGGTGTCATGTTTCAGGCGTTTGGCAAAGTCATTCGGTTGGTCGGGTAATGTTGCATTGTACTGCTGCCGGACCGGCGCTGGATTGTAAAGTACATCCAAGCCGATCCTGCTTTCGCCATAGCGGTGCCATGCCTCAAGCACGATCGGCCCGCCTGTACTCGTGAAATCTACCGACGATACCGGCAACTCATGAAAAGTTCAGGCTAAAGCGTAGCCGCTCCCGCACCCCCTCTCAAGACCGTAAATTCCCCGATTCCAGGCGCTCAACCCGCGGGTTCGGCGGGCTGCCCCGGATCGGCCAGTATTTCCTCCAGGGCGCTTCTCAACCGGTCAAAATCCTGCCCCGGCGGCAGCTGCAAAAGCACCTCCCGCGCGAGGCGGGTCGACCGCTCCCGGTCACCGGCCTGGGCCAGGGCCCGGGCCTGGAAAAACAGGCTTTCCAGACGTGGAAATTCGGAGTCGTTGTTGACGGCGAATACCTCTGCCGCCTGCTGAAACTGGCCGGCTGCCGCCAGGGCCTGGCCGGATCCGGCCTGGGCGTGGCCCAGTTCCACCAGGGTTTCGGCAATGTAGGGGTGGTCGGCGGGAACGGCATCGCGGTAAATCGACAGCGATTCGGCAAACGCCTGTTCTGCCTCGGCCCAGCGCTGCTGATCCATCAACAGGTGGCCGCGTCCGTACAGCACGTCAGCCACCCGGGTGTGGCGCGGACCGATGGCCCTGCGGGTCCCGTCCAGAGCCTGCACAAAAAGTTGATCGGCGGCCTCCAGCCGGCCCAGGTCGTGCATCAGGTTGGCCAGGTTGCTGGTGGAGTTGATGGTGCTCGGGTGCCCGGACCCCAGCTCCCTCATCCGGATGTCCAGCGAACGCTGAAGCAGCGGCAAAGCCTTGTCGAGGTCTCCGGGCTGCTTGCGGGCGACGTAAAAGGCGCCGAGGTTGTTGTAGTTCTGGGCGGCTTCCAGGGAATCAGCCCCGAACCGCTGGATATTGATATTCATGGCCCGGTGGTCCAGGGCCAGGCTTTCCTCCTCGTGCTCCGGCGAGTCCAGGTGGTAAAGCACCACGGCGAGATTGTTGACGCTGGTGGAGACCAGCGGGTGGGTCTCCGGATAAAGCCGTTCGCGCATGGCCAGGCACTCCCGGAAGAGCTGCTCAGCCTGCTCAAAGCGGCCCTGGTTCTGACGCAGCGTGGCCAGGGTGTCCAGGCTTTTGGCCACGTCTTCGTGGGGGCGGCCCTGGTACAGTTCCCGGCTGATGGCCAGGGCCTCCTCGGCATAGGGCTCAGCTTCTTCCAGCAGGCTGAGATTACTCAGCAGATTCGCAAACAGGTTGTATAAGGTAGCCTTCAGGGCGGGCTGGCCGTCCAGCTGTGGACCCAGTTCACCGGCCCGCCCGGTCAGAAACTCCCGCAGGGTGATGTCGTCCCGCCGATTCTCGGATTCGGCGAAGGGGTCTGAGTCGAACAGGTCAACCAGCACCTCGGTGACCTGCTCCGCCCGATCCCGTTCGGCCCGGGCCACGTCCCGCTCCCGGGCAGCCTCGCGCGCCTGCCAGGCAGCCATGGTCCCGCCGCTGATGATGGCCACGACGGCCAGCACAGACAGCGGCGCGGCTACCGGATTCCTGCGCAGCACCCGACCGGCCCGGTCCAGCAGTCCCGGCCTGCGGGCGCTGATACTGCGGTGGCTGCGGTAGCGCTGCAGGTCCGATGCCAGGGCCGCGGCGCTGGGATACCGGCGGGACGGCTCTTTGTCCAGGGCCTTGAGACAGATCGCCTGCAGATCGGCTGGTATGGCGTCGTTGAGGTCGCTGCGCTGGGGCGGGCGCGCTTCCTGGTGGACAATCTGTTCGCTCAATTCGTAGCTGCCGGTGGCGGTGTACGGCAGCTGTCCGGTCAGCAGTTCATAGAGCACCACGCCCAGGGAGTAGACATCGCTGGTCACGGCAAGGGCTTCACCCCGGACCTGCTCCGGACTCGCATAGCGGGGCGTCATCAGCCGGTCACCCGGTCGGGTCAGATCCGGATTCTCGTCGGATTCGTCCAGCAGCTTGGCGATACCGAAGTCCAGCAGCCTGGCCTCGCCGGCACCGGTGATGAGCACGTTGGACGGTTTGATGTCCCGATGCAGGATCAGCTGGTTGTGGGCAAACGACACCGCGTTGCACACCTGGACCATCAGATCTACCCGCTGGCCCAGAGACAGTGCCTGGTGCTGCACGTACTCGACAATGTTCTGGCCGTCCACGTATTCCATCACCAGGAACGGCAGGTCGTCGGGAGTGACGCCGGCATCCAGCAGTCGCGCAATGTTGGGGTGTTCCAGCCTTGCGTGAATCTGCTGCTCGCGCTGGAAGCGGGAGATCCATGCCCCGCGTCCGGCACCGTGGCCCAATCCGGCGCCGGACCGCCGGGTCAGGATCTTGATGGCGACCTGGCGCTGGAAGGTGTCGTCATCCCGTTCCGCCAGCAGCACCTCACCCATGCCGCCACGGGCAATGCGGGACAGTATCCGGTACGAACCCAGACGTTCCGGCAGGGGTGGTGCCTCGGCGTCACCAACGCCCTGTTCCATCTCCAGCGGCGGGCCGTCGTGGGCCTGCAGCATCTGCAGCAGTTCGGTGACCAGGCCCCGGGCCTGGTCGGGGTCCATATCCTTGCCGGCAAGCTGCTGCTCGAGCCAGTGTTGCCTGCCGGCAGTGGTTTGTTCCCTCGCCGCGTCAAACAGCGACTGCAGCAGGTTCCATCGCTCCCGGGGATCCATTACTCGACCGCGAATGTATTCACGCCCACTTCCTTGCGAAGCCAGGCAATGGCGGCGGTCCAGTCCCGCTGCACGGTTTTCAGCGACACCTCCAGTGCCAGGGCGGTCTCCTCCAGGGTCAGGCCGCCGAACAGCCGATGCTGGAGAACCTGGACACCGCGGGGAAACGCGTCGTTCAGTTTGTCCAGGGCCAGGTCAATCTCCGTCACTTCCCTGGCCTGTTCATCCGTCAGCAGGCTCTCCACCTGGTCCAGCGGCACCGGCTGTTCGCCGCTGCCGCGCTTGCGCGACCGATGGGCGCGGGCGTAATCCACCAGCACCCGGCGCATGCACTCACTGGCGAAGCCGAAAAACTCGGCCCGGCTCTCCAGGGTGAATTTCCGCTGCTGGCTGAACTTCAGATACGCTTCATTGACCAGTCCGGTGGTGGACAAAGTGTGGGCATCCCGCTCCGAGCGCAGCCGCTTGCGGGCGAGGACGCGCAGTTCCTCGTAGACCAGCGGCAGGAGCTCTTCCATGGCTTCGCTGCGGCCGCTGGTGAGGTCCTGCAGCCAGGCTGTGATGTCAACGTCCCTGTGTTCCATGTCCACTGCGCGTTGAATGAACCGCCAGTGTTAATGGCGTGGCGTCCGCGAGTCAAGGCAAACGCTGCCCCACAATGGCTGAGTGGTTCCGGTTTTCCGACAGGCAGAGCAGATAATGTGCGGCCCTGGTGGCGCAGAACCTGTCGGCGGAGGCAATCGTCCTCAGGCTGCTGCGAAAACGCTAACTCTCGAACGCCTGCCAGCGTTGATGGACCTCCTTGAGCAGCGCATTGTATCCGGGGTCTGACTTGAGTCTTGTCAGAATGGGATCGTGCCGATCCAGGTAGGGGTGATTGATGAACCCCCGGTCCACGGCAATGGTCAGCCAGGCCACGGCATCATCGTTCCTGCCCGCCAGGACGCTGGCTTGAGCCAGTGTCCGGGGGAATATCTCGGCACCCGGCACCCGATCCGGGTTGGCGCGGGAAAATGGACTTTCGACCGATTCGCCTTTCAGCGCCGCCGCGATCAGCGCGGCGACCTGGGCGGGCATGGAGTCCGCGTCGTGCTGCGCAAAACCCGCGGCCAGATCGATGGCTTCATCATTCTGCTGGTTGACGGCCAGCAGCCATACCAGGAACAGCCGTGCCATGGGGCTGTCGGGCTGGGCCTCGAACATCCGGCGGTAACCGGGCAGCGCTTCGGCCGGCCGCCCGTCGAGCACGTCGGCCCAGGACGGCAGGAGCTGGTAGACCGGTATCAGTGGGTCAAGAGATAACAGCCGGGCAAACAGCGGGCGCGCCTTTTCCACCCGGCCCGAAACCAGGTAGCAGTTGCACAGCAGGCCAAGGGCGTCGGGGTCTGCCCAGTTACTGTCCAGGGCCGACTTGAGATCGTTCACCGCCGACTGAATTTTGCCCTGGGAGTAGTGCAGCCACCCTCGCAGCTGCAGCCCGCCGGCGGAGTTCGGGTCAGCCTCGAAGGCCCGCTCTGCGCACAGCTTTGCCTTTTCCAGGGGCTTCGGTCCCAGGTCCAGCCCGGTCTCCCGATACTGCAGGTAGGTCCGGCCCAGGTCGACATAAAGCTCCGCGCTGTCGCCGGTAATCGAAAGTGCATGCTCCAGCCGCTCGACCGCCCGATCGATACTGCTCCGGTCCCAGCGCATGGCTTCCTGCCGGGCCTGCACTACGGATTGCCAGACCGGCCAGCTCTTGATGGGCTTGTGGGCCAGGCGGTCCTCGTCTTCCCTGGAAAGGCGCAGCTCCAGGGCACCTGCCACCTCCCGCGCGATCTGCTCCTGGATCTCGAAGATGTCGTCGACCTCGCCGGAAAACTTCTCGGACCATTCGGTATGGTCGGAGGCGGCGTCGACCAGGCGCACGGTCACCCGGATACTGGTCTGGTGGCGTCGCACCGTGCCCTCCAGCAGGTGGCTGACCCGCAGCTCCTGGCCCAGGCTGCGCGCATCACGGTCTGATCCCTTCAGCGTCATTGACGAGGTGCGGGAAATGACGCGCAGCGAGTGCAGCTTGGAAAGGTCGGCGATGATTTCATCGGTGAAACCATCAGCGATGTACTCGTCACCGGCGTCTGAGCCGACGTAGCTGAGCGGCAGGACCACCACCGAGGCGATTTCGTCGTCGGGCGTGTTTTCCGTGGCCGACTGCGGACTGGGTTCGGCCGGGCCGCTCTGATCGCGCTTCAGCCACCGGTCCAGCTCCGATCGGTACCCATAAACGCTGCCCAGGGACTGGTGCATATGCCGGTGCACCGGCAGTCCCTCCTCCACCTCCCAGCGCCGTGCTGTGCGCACGCTGCGCCCCAGGTAATTGGCGATGGCTTTCCAGGAATCCAGTCGATCAGAAGGGTTTGCGCCAGGCATGGGCGTGATGATAGTCGGCCATAGTCGGTCAAAGCCAGCCATGGTGTGACATGGCCGTCCTTGTCCATTGCGGCGGGTGCGGGTCAGAACGAGCATCGACCTCGCATTCACCGAACTCGAACGAGGAAACCAGCATGAAACTACGACTGACTATCGCCGCGCTTGCCGCCTACATCACCGCCTTTAACGGCCACTGCAACGACCTGATGGAAGAGGCCGAAAAAGGCCGCCACTGGCAGGCCGTGTCTGGAACCGCCATTCACTACTTCAGCACCGCTGTGATTCACTCCGTGGTGGAGACCGAGACCGGTCTCATCCAGCGCAGCACCGACACCATTGAACTGAGTGGCGACCTGCAGGGGCGGGTGCTGTATCACCCGACCACGGTGATTGATTTTGCCACCAACACCCTGACCAATACCGGGCATCAGGTGTTTTCCGGGACCATCCTTGGATCTGAACCCGTACTGGTCGCTGACGACAGTTTCTTATTCAACGTGGATATGTCCCCCGGCGGTGCCACCGCAGGCACGGTTTTTCTGACAGACCGGATCGCGGGGCCGAGGACCCGCTGCGTCATACAGATCGTGGGAACCGGCATGACCGCCGAAGGTGATGGCCTGGCTGACTACTCCGGCCGGTGCCGGGTCCGGGGTCGCCGGTCCTTGGATTGAGCAGCCAGTGATGGCCCGCGTCCCGAACCGGGCGCGGGCTTCCGGGATTACGCGTCGCGGTATCCCGCCACCATCACCCGCTTGCCAAAACGGTGCTGCTCATAAGCATCCGCGGGCGGTTCCAGCAGCTCCACCCGGTCGAAGCCCACCTTGTGCATGATCCACAGCAGGCCCTCGGTGCTGGGCGCCAGGCAGATGCCCTGGGTGCTGGCCTCGGGGCCGTGGGTCTCGTCTGTTTCGTCGATGATGCCGAAACAGCCCTGCAGGGGCTTGACGAAGCGGTAGTTGCCCCAGTCCACGTTGCCGCTGAGGTGTGGAACCACCTGGGTTTCGATGAAGCAGACCCTGCCGGTCAGCGCGTGGGCCGTGCGGATCGCGCCCACGGGGTTTTCCAGGTGGTAGATCAGCCCCAGCATCAGGCAGATGTCAAAGCGGCCCATGGCGCCGGTTTCCAGGGCGTGGATGTCACTCTGGCGGGCGCTGAATTGATGGTGCCCCAGCACCTCCGCCATCAGGCTGGCGTCGTCCACGTGCTCCTGGCGGGCGTCTACACCCAGTACCTCGCGGGCGCCTCGCCTGGCCAGCTCCAGGGCGAAGTAGCCCTGGTGACAGGCCAGGTCCACCACCCGGGCGCCGCTGTAGTCGCTGCCGTAGAGGGGCTCCAGGGCAGCGTCCATCATGGCCAGCCGGGTGGAATGCACGGCATTCAGCCGGCCGCCGTCATAGGTTGGCGTCACCTCACCCCCGGGCAGTTGGAATGGGTAGAACCAGTCGCGGCTCAGCAGCTCCGCCAGTCTTGGGTGGGGGGTGGTCATGGGGCGGCAATGTTACAATGGTCAAACCCACAAAGGAATCGCCGCCCCCTCAATTCCGTGCCGCAAATCCTGAAGCAAGCCGAGGCCGACCCCGCGGGGTTGCTGGCCCGTTACAACGAGGTTCGTGACACCTCGACAGCCCTGGCTGCCGCCCTGGCCCCCGAGGACATGGTGGTGCAGACCATGGACGACGTCAGTCCGGCCAAGTGGCACCTGGCTCATGTCACCTGGTTTTTCGAAACTTTTGTATTGAAAAGCCTGGACGGCTACCAGGTTTTCCATCCCCAGTTCGAGGTGTTGTTCAACTCCTACTACAACGCCGTGGGCCCCCAGTACCCACGGCCCCGGCGGGGGCTGCTGTCACGGCCCACGGTGGAACAGGTCATGGAGTACCGTGCCTACGTGGACCAGGCCATGACGGCGGCTCTTGCCGGCGACATGCTGGACCCCGACGTCCGGGCGGTGGTGGAGCTGGGGCTGCACCACGAGCAGCAGCACCAGGAGCTGCTGCTGATGGACATCAAGCACGTCTTTTTCCAGAACCCCCTGTTGCCGGTGTATCGGGATGCGGAACCGGTGGCGGCCGGTGCCGGCAGCGAGTTCCGGTGGCTGGGTTTTGAAGGCGGAGAATCCCAGCAGGGGGTTCGGTCGAACACCGGGTTCAGTTTTGACAACGAGGGCCCCCGGCATGCCGTCAGGCTCGCGCCGTTTGAGCTGGGCAACCGGCTGGTAACCAACTCGGAATACCAGGAATTCATCGAAGCCGGGGGCTACCGAGAACCCTCCCTGTGGCTGTCCGATGGCTGGGCGCTGGTCCGGGAAGAGGACTGGCAGGCGCCGTTTTACTGGGTCCGGCGCGATGGCCGCTGGTTCGAATTCACCCTGCACGGCCTGCATCCGGTACAACCCAACACGCCGGTCAGCCACCTGAGTTTTTTCGAGGCTGACGCCTATGCCAGCTGGCGCCAGGCCCGGTTACCTACCGAGTCGGAGTGGGAATTCGTGGCCGCCGGGCTGCCGGTGACCGGCAATTTCCTGGACAATCCCTGGCTGGGGCCCATGGCTGCGGCGGGCGAGGGGCTGCAGCAGGTATTCGGAGACTTGTGGGAATGGACCGCGTCGCCTTACCAGGCCTATCCGGGATTCCGCCCGGCCGCCGGTGCCCTGGGCGAATACAACGGTAAATTCATGTGCAGCCAGATGGTGCTGCGCGGCGGCTGCGCGGTGACGCCGGCCGGTCACGTTCGGGCGAGCTACCGCAATTTTTTCTATCCTCATCAAAGATGGATGTTTTCCGGGGTACGCCTGGCCCGGGACGCCGCCGCGGGATAGACGAATATGAGTGACAAGAAACCTTCAAAGCGGATCTTCACCCGGGGCATCAAGGACGGCCGGCTGCTGGCCATTCGCAACTGGCGCCACATGCATCATCGCGATGACGCCATGATTGCCGTGCCGCTGACCGAACGGGAGTTACGGACGTATCGGCGGGGCAAACGCGAAGGGGCCAGCGATGAGGAAATCTTCGACCGGCTGTTTCCGGATCCGACCGTTGAACGGGTAGCCGTCTCCATCGGTGACCTGTCCAAGACCCAGCTCACCCGACTGCTGGAGCAAATGCTGGACCAGCCGATGCCGACCCTCGGGCGCATGTCCCGAACCGACCTGGCGGCGCTGCTGAAGGTGCTGTGCGCCGGCCGCAGCAAAACCCGGGCCTACCTGGTCTGATCGCGCCGTCATATGGACGTCTCTCATCTGCTCAATGAGCTGAATGATGCCCAGCGCGAAGCCGTCACCGCGGACGCCGGCAACTTCCTGATCCTGGCCGGGGCCGGCAGCGGCAAGACCCGGGTGCTGGTGCACCGCATTGCCTGGCTGATCGAGGTGACGGGTGTCTCTCCGTTCAGCATTCTGGCGGTGACCTTTACCAACAAAGCTGCCGGCGAGATGCGGCAGCGGGCCGAAGCGCTGCTCGGCTTTCCCGGCAAAGGGCTTTGGGTTGGTACCTTCCACGGCATTGCCCACCGGCTGCTGCGTATGCACTTCGAAGAGGCCGGCCTGCCCCAGGCCTTCCAGATTCTGGACTCGGACGATCAGCTGCGCCTGATCAAGCGGGTCATCAGGGACATGCAGCTGGATGACGCCAACTGGCCGCCCCGCCGGGTGCAGTGGTTCATCAATGACCGCAAAGACGAAGGTCAGCGCCCGGAGAACATCGACCCCGGCGACGACCCGGTCATGGGCCAGATGCTGGAGATCTACCAGAACTACGAAAAGTACTGCGACCGGGCCGGGCTGGTGGACTTCGCCGAGCTGCTGCTGCGGGCTCACGAGCTGTGGCTCAACAACCCCCAGGTGCTGGAGCACTATCGCAACCGCTTCCGTCACATCCTGGTGGACGAGTTCCAGGACAGCAACGCCATCCAGTATGCCTGGGTGCGGGTGCTGGCCGGGGACAGCGGCAATACCTTCGTGGTAGGCGACGACGACCAGTCCATTTACGGCTGGCGTGGCGCTCGGGTGGAACATATGGAACGGTTTACCCGGGAGTTCCCGGACGTCAGGACCCTGCGCCTGGAGCAGAACTACCGTTCCACCGCCACCATCCTCAACGCGGCCAACGCGGTCATTGCCAACAACGAGGGTCGCCTGGGCAAGAACCTCTGGACCGACGGCAAGGAAGGTCAGCCCATCGAGGTTTACGCCGCCTATAACGAGTATGACGAATCGCGCTACGTGGTGGGTCAGATCGAACAGTGGCTGGAGGAGGGGCGCTCCGCCACCGAGGTGGCCCTGCTGTACCGCTCAAACGCCCAGTCCCGACTGTTTGAAGAAAATCTGGTGAACCGGCGCATTCCCTACCGGGTGTACGGTGGCCTGCGGTTCTTCGAGCGGGCCGAGATCAAGGACGCCCTGGCCTTCCTCAAGCTGTTGCCCAACCGCCATGACGACACGGCATTCGAGCGGGTGGTCAACCTGCCCGCCCGGGGTATCGGCGAGCGCACCGTGGCGGCCGTTCGGCAGATCGCCCAGTCCCGCGGCTGCTCGCTGTGGGACGCCACCCAGGTGGTGATACTGGAGAAGCAGCTCAACGGTCGCGCCTGCAACGCGCTGCAGGGCTTCGTCGATTTGGTGGAGGACCTGGACGAACGTTACGGGGACCAGGAGCTGGAGTTTCAGATCAATGGGGTCATCAAGGGTTCCAATCTCATTGTGCATTACGAGCGGGATCCCGCCGAGCGGCTCGAAGCGCGCCGGGAAAACCTGGACGAACTGGTCAACGCCGGCCGGACCTTTGCCCTGCCGCCGGAGGACGAGGAGTCGGGATTGACGCGGCTGGAGTCGTTCCTGGCCCACGCGGCGCTGGAGGCCGGCGAAGGCCAGGCCGAGGCCTGGGAGGACTGCGTTCAGCTCATGACCCTGCACAGCGCCAAGGGCCTGGAGTTTCCCCTGGTATTCATGGTGGGGATGGAGCAGGGACTGTTTCCCCATCAGCGCTCCGCCGAGGAGCCGGGCCGCATGGAGGAGGAGCGGCGCCTGTGTTACGTGGGCGTCACCCGGGCCATGGAGCACCTGGTCATGACCTACGCCGAATCCCGCCGCTGGCACGGCAGCGAGAGTTACCAGCGGCCGTCGCGGTTCCTGGCCGAGATCCCCGATGAATACATTCACGAAGTGCGGCCCCGGGTCCAGGTACAGCGGCCCACCAGTACCGCCTGGGGTTCACGCCCCGGCCGCCTGGCCGAAGATACCACCGGCTCCGGTCTCAGCCTGGGTCAGCGGGTGCGCCACGCTACCTTTGGCGAGGGTGTGGTGATGGATTGTGAGGGTAGCGGCGGACATACGCGGGTGCAGATCAACTTCGAAGATGCCGGCATCAAGTGGTTGGTGCTCGCCTACGCTCAGCTCGAAAACCTCTGAATTTTATCGTTTTATATAGATATCTTTATCTGTATTGACAAAAATTACTGTCAATACAATACTAAAGATCTATGGAATCGCTATCCGTTGTCGAAAACCCCGACGCCGCGGCATGCCTGTTGAACAGCGAGCGCGCCGCCATTGTCAGGGCGCTGCGCGAACCCGGGTCCGCATCATCGGTGGCGCGCCACCTGGGTTGGCCGCGCCAGCGGGTGGGTTATCACGTGCGCAAGCTGGAACAGGCGGGTCTGCTCAATCACATCGAAGACCGCCGGGCCCGGAACTGTGTTGAGCGGATCCTCCAGGCCAGCGCCCGCTGCTACGCCCTGTCTCCCCGGGTGCTGGGAGACCTTGGCGTGGAGCCGGAAAAGATTTCCGACCGATTTTCCAGCGCCTACCTGATCGCCTGCGCTTCGGCCGCGGCGCGAGACGTTTCGATCCTGCGAGAACAGGCCCGGGCGGTCGGGAAGAAGCTGGCCACCCTGACCGCACAAACCCACATTGCCTTTGCCAGTCCCAGGGATCAGTACCTGTTCGCCCGGGAACTGGAAGCTGCCCTCGGTGAGCTGGTCGAGCGCTACCACAAGCCCGATGCACCCGGCGCCCGCACCATGGACGTGGCGCTGCTGGCCCACCCCCACCTGGAGAACAAAGATGACTGACAAAACAGCCCCGGTACTGGAACTCACGGTGGATCTGGACGCGACTGCCGAGCAGGTGTGGCAGGCATTGACGGACCCTCAGCGCCTGCAGAACTGGTTTCCCCTGAAATCCGGTGGAGACGCAAAACCCGGCGGCAAGGTCCTGCTGTCCTGGGGCGAGGGTGTTGAATGGGAGACCCACATCACCCGATTTGAACCTGGACGGCACCTGCAGTGGATGGACGTGCTGCCAGACGCTGACAAGCCGGAAGCCATCCTGCCGGTGGTGGACTGGTACGTGGAAACCAGCGGCGGCAGAACCCGACTGCGCCTGGTCCAGAGTGGCTTCGATCCCGATTCCGACTGGCAGGAGTACTACGACGCCCTGCGCCGCGGCTGGACCTACTTTCTCGACATGCTGGGTACTTACCTGGAGTACCACTTCGATTCGTCCCGGCAGATGGTGTATCGGCGCGCACGCTCGCTGGTTTCCCGGCGCGAGCTGTGGACCGGCATGCTGAGTGCCCTGGGTCTTGGGATGACTGCTATCGAGGGGCTGGAGCGGGTTGGCGAAGCTATGCCGTTGAATCTGTCACTGGGCGAGCAAAACCTCGCCGCCGAAGTGAGATTTTCCGAAGCACCCCACGCCTTTGCCGTGACGCTACCGGACCTGAACCAGGCCAGCCTGTTTATCGAGCTGGAACCGGGCGATGACAAGCCGTCCTGTGGGGTTTGGCTGTCGACGTTTGACCTGGAAGACGGAAAACTTCGGCAGCTGGAAAATAACCTGGACCAATTGTGTCAAGGCCTCATCGATATCGGGCTCGATTCTGGAAATCAACCATGAACACTTCCCGGTCGCTGCCAAAACCTTTCAGGAATTTCGGCGCTCAGGGGTTGCCGGCTGCGCTTTCCAGAGCAGACAGGCTGCTGCGCTGACGCGCAACATCGGCCTCGATTTCAGCAACAAGGGTCCCGAAGCGCGGCAAATCGCGGATCGATTGCAGTGTCATATCGTGTCTCAACAAGTACCACCAAGAGGTTCGCCAGCCCTCGTCAATGGCCTGTTCAAGGGCGTCCAATGCCTTCTCAGGCTCCCCCATCAGAGCAAACACCTGGGCGTCGATCATCGTGTATCCGAGTGGTCCAAATCGCGGTAGTGTTTTGATGAACTCGGCGCATTGCTGCAGGAGCGAACTTGCCTGTATCTGCTCGCCGTTGCGCTGAAGCACCAGTGCCAAATCAATGGCAGCCAGGTAATTGTCATGATCGACCCTGGCATCTGCTGTGAGCAATGATGGATAAGCCGCCTGATAAATCTGCCGCGCCTTCTGAACCTGCCCGGTTTTCAGATAGTGGTCTCTCAGTACCAGCAGGGGACGCCACCAGCCAGGCCTGGCTTCCAAGGCCCTGTGTGCATACTCGACAGCGGACCCCTGCTGACCCAAGGCGATTTGCAGCCAGGACATCGCCCCGGTGGCCAACCCGTGCTCCGGACTCAATTCCAGCATTTGCTCAATCCAATACCCCGCCTGGTCAAAGTCCAGCAGATCCATGTAGACCAATCCCAGTATGGCCTGATCCTGGTTATCTAAAGCTATGGCCTCCCGTAGATGAATGACCGCCTGATTCAGCTGCCCTCCCTGATATTGCGCAATCCCCAGTTGCCAATGTGCTACCGCGAATCCGGGGTCCAGCTCCAGCGCCTGGGCGTAGTGCGTCATGGCTTCTTCCAAGCGCCCCGCAAAATGCATCGTTTTTCCAAGATCGGCAAACAGGATCGGCGACCTGGGGTTCAGCACGACGGCCTGGCGGGCAGCCTCGATGCCTTCGTCGAAACGCCCCTGTCCGGCAAGAAACTCTCCGTACCACTGGTAGGCTGGCGCGTAATTGGGATTGAGCGACAACGCCGTGAGAAACGCTTTTTCCGCCATGGCGTCATCTCCCTGGGACCGCAAAACGTTTGCCAGGGAGGTATGCGCCTCACCCAGCTCCGGATCCAGGGTCAGCGCCCTGGTCGCCGCGGCAAGACTTTGGCTTTCGAATTCTTCCCTGGTGATGCTGTCGGTGTAGTTGTAAATGAGCCGATAGGTGTCCGCCAGCCCGATATACCCCAGTGCAAACTCCGGATCGTGACCGATTGCTGTCTCGAAGTTCTCCTTCGCTGCCAGCAATCGATCGCCGTCCCGGGTCTCCATGTTCTGCCGCCCCAGGAAATAGGCCTCCAGTGCCGCGATATCCGTGGTGGGTGGGACTGACAGGCGGATCCGTTCCTCGTCGGTCAACGCCGACGCCAGGGCCGCGGCCACCTTCTCGGCAATTTCGCTTTGGATGTCAAACACATTGGCAGCCGTCAACTGCCGATCAAAAGTCTCGGCCCAGACATGTTCGTCCGTACCCGCGTCAATGAGCTGCACGTTGACCCGCACCTGCTCCCCCGCCCTCTGAACACCCCCTTCCAGAATGTGGCCAACCCCCAGTTCCCGGCCGATCTGGGGGATGGTTTTGGTCGTACCCCGGTACTGCAGAACCGAGGTTCGTGAAATTATCTTGACGGATCCAATACGGGAGAGACGGGTCAGCAGATCATCATGGACTCCGTCCACGAAAAAACTGTCTGCATCGTTCGCGCTTCGATTGGCAAAGGGAAGCACCGCCACCGAGGGTCGATCCGGCGAGGCGACACGGGTGGGCGGCGATTCGGAAGATGGCATGAACGCAAAAGTAATCACCGCGGCCATGGCCAATACGCCCAATACCGCTAAGCTCCATTTCCCGAGCCAACGGCCCGGGCCAGCGCGGGCTGGTACCGGTTTGCAGGGGACCAGCAGACGATAGCCGTGCCCTCGAACCAGGGCAATGTAGCGAGGATTCTGACTGTCGTCGCCCAATGCCTCGCGGACCATTTCAACCCGCTTGGTCACGGTGTCCGGGTTAACCACTTTGCCGGTCCACACCTCGTCCATCAGCGTGTCCACGGAGACTGTGTCGGGGGCTTTGCGCGACAGCACCAGCAGCAGGTCAAACGACAGTCCCGGCAGACTCAGACGTTTCCCTGACCGGGATACCTCCCGGCGACCGACATTCAGCAGCAGGTCCCCCAACCGAAACCGCTGGTCTCTCGCCGTGTCTGCGTTGTTCGGCGGCTCCCCCATGTCGTTGATTATAGGCTGGTTTGGGGAAGGCTGGTCCTCAAACGATCGTTCAGGTTAGGATTTTCCGGGGTAGATTGATCAGGAGGGGATCGATGAACCACGTCAACTGGCCGGAAAAAACCCGGGAACTCCAGAATCACCACATGGATTCCACAATCTGGAATGACTTCCAGTTCAGGGACGATGACATCATCATCGGCACCTATGCCAAGTCCGGAACGACCTGGACCCAGCAGATCGTGGGGCAGCTTCTTTTTAACGGCGCCGAGGATCTTTCAACCGCCGAGATGTCGCCCTGGGTGGACCTCAGGGTGCCGCCCGCGGAAGTCAAACTGCCTGAGCTGGAAGCCCAGAAGCACCGTCGGTTTCTCAAGACCCACCTGCCGGTGGATGCGCTGGTGTTTTCTCCCAGGGCAAAGTACCTCTACATCGGCCGGGACGGGCGCGACGTGGTGTGGAGCTTTTACAACCATCATGCCAACGCCAACGAGTTTTTTTACGAACTCATCAACGACTCGCCTGGCCGGGTTGGACCACCCATGGAGCCGCCGCCGGACTCTGTAGTGGAGTACTTTGAAGGGTGGTTCGAAAAGGACGGCCACCCCTTGTGGCCATTCTGGGAAAACGTCAGGAGCTGGTGGGCAATCCGAGATTTGCCCAACGTCATGCTGCTGCACTTCAACGACCTGAAGGCCGACATGCCGGGCGAGATCCGCCGCATTGCCGGGTTCCTGGAGATTCCCATCGCCGAAGATAAATGGAATGACATTCTGCTGCATTGCAGCTTTGACTACATGAAGCAACACGGCGCCCAGGCGGTGCCCCTTGGAGGCGCACCCTGGAAAGGCGGCGCCCAGACCTTCATTCATCAGGGCGTCAACGGGCGCTGGCACGAGCTGCTCAGTGATGAGCATATCCGCTCATATGAAAAACGAGCGGTGGAGGAGCTGGGGGAGGCATGCGCGGGTTGGCTCGCGGGTCAGGGCTGAGCTGGATCCCGGATCAGGTCCGGGCCCCAACTTGAGGTGCCCTTCGGGCTGTTGTATCAAGTCACGATCCATCTGAGAGTGCAGTCTTGAGGGGCTTCGATCCGGGTACGGGTTTGATCGGAGGCCTCGCTTTTGCGCGCAGGCGGCTGATAGGTGTCACGGACGATGGATGCGCTGCTCTGCGGTGCAGGCGTCAACGGAGGCGGCTTCGGGATTTCAGATGGATCCCGGATCGGGGTCCGGGATGACATTTTTAAGGTGTTGATCAGCCGGGCCTCCTGAACGGAGGCCCGGTGATCAACTATTGTTTGAACTGGCTCAATATCGCTGCCACTTCGGGCACAATGGGCCCCACCGCTTCCTGGGCCTTTTCGGCCGCATTGAGGGTGGTGAAGTCCACCTTGCGGGTCCAGCCCGGACCCAGCGTGCGCCGTTCTGACAGCAGGATGTTGCGCACCTTGACGTTGGCCGAGTACAGGGTGCTGTACTGGCCGTAATACTGCAGTTCGGTTTCGCCCAGGTAGTCAATTTCCGCCAGCACCAGGATGTCGCCGCCGTTGTCGGTGATCAGCGAGCTCAAGCCGGCCAGGTCCACCCGGCTGCTGCCGGTGTAGCGGTCTATGCCGGGCAGAAAGGCTTCATCCAGCATCTTGTGTTCCTGTTCAATCAGGGCCGCCTCCAGGATCTGTTCGATGGGACCGGCAATGGCCGGGTCTCCCAGTGCGACAACCACCACTTTGGGTTCCGGTGGCGGTGTGGCTGGCGCCTGAACGGCTTCCTCGACCACCTCTTTAACCGCCGGCGTGATGCTGGCGACCTCAAGCTCCCTTTGGGTTTCAGCCATACTGTCCTGGGCCTGCTTCAGCCCCTGGTTGACCTGCTGCTGGGCGCTCTCCATCAGGGCGCCCATGTTCTCCTGCAGGTTGGCGGCGAAGTCAGTGGCGCCGGCGCCGCCGGCGCTGGCCGCGGCAAAATCGTTCCTGGTCGGCGACGCTTCGGGCTCTGCCGGATCGGGCCCGTCAGTCTGGGCCCGGGCCAGCTTGAGTTCCGCTTCCAGGTCTGCGCCGCTGAAGTCTTCGACCGGGTTCTCCTCGGGCTGCGAACCACCGGAGGCCTGGTTGGCAGATTCCACCACCCGGGCCGTTTTGGCCGCCAGCCGGTCGCCGCCAGCGTTGTCACCGCCGCTGCCCAGGATGCGGTCTTTAAAGATAAAGCCCGCTGCACCAGCGAGCCCAAGTACCAGCACGGCGGCCACGGCCAGCGGGGCGCGGCTGCGCTTCTGTTCCGGGAAGTCGTCCGGCACGGGCTCGCCGCCGGGCACCGACACCAGGGTCTTGTCTGCTGACGGCGAGGCAAACTCCGGCAGGGACTCCAGCTGGCTCAGCGCGGTGGTGCGGGCCTGGTTGAAGTCGCTGTGCGCCTGGGCCGCGGCTGCGGCATCAACGGGCTGGGTTGCCTGAATCGGCGCACTGCCGGTCAGGTCAGCCAGCAGTTCGTCACAGGACTGGTAGCGGTCGACCGGATCCTTGGCGATCATTTTCTTGAGGATGGCGCAGGTTCGTTCGTCAACGTCCTTGTTAACCGTGCGCACGTCGGGAATGTCCGCCTTGACCACCTCCAGCATCATGCCCAGGGGGCTGGCTTCGGTGAACGGGATATCCCCGGTGAGCATCTCGTAGAGCACGATGCCCAGCGCGAAGATGTCAGATCGATGGTCTACCGGCTGGCCGACGCAGACTTCCGGCGACAGGTAGCCCGGCGTGCCCACGAACTCACCGGTGTTGGTCAACCGCTTGGAAAAATCCTGCACCATGGCGATGCCGAAGTCGGCAATCTTGACCTTGCCCTGCCTGGTGAGCATCAGGTTGCCCGGTTTGATGTCCCGATGGATGACGCCGCGATTGTGGGCCAGGGCGAGCCCTTCAGTAGTCTGCTGGAGGATGCTCCGGGCCTCGGCGACCTCGAGTCTGCCCTCCCGCTTGAGCTTCTGGCTGAGGGATTCTCCGTCCACGAACTCCATGACGAAATAGGGCTGGCCCTGGTCTTCGCCGATGAAGTAGATCTGGATGATGTGAGCGTCGTTGAGGGCCGCCATGGACTTGGCTTCGCGCTTGAAGCGCTCCACCACGCTTTCGTCCGTGGCCAGCTGCTCCGACAAAACCTTGATGGCCACGTCCCGGCTCAGGGCGTCGTCATGGGCCTTGTAGACCACGCCCATGCCGCCGCGTCCAAGCTCTGACATGACCTTGTACTGTCCAAATGTTTCTTTGCTCACTCCGGATACCCTCCAGACCGGCGCCCTGCCGTTGATCTTGGTGCGCCGTCATCTTGCCCAGTTTTTAAGTTTAGCAGGCCCGTCGCCGGATTTGACGGCAAAAAGCCCTCGCCGGCGTGTAGGAAATTGCCTTGTTAGGCTGGGTCGGATTTCCCTAAACTAGCCGGTATGACGATCCGGCAGCGAATCTCGTGCAACATGAGGGTTCGCCGCCACGGTTGAATCCCGGGAGACCCCAGCATGAAGAGAAGAGAATTTCTGACCAAGACAGGCATCGCTTCGGCCGGCGCGCTGAGCGTAGCGGCCTGTGCCCAATCCGACTGCGAGATGGGCGAGGCGGCCTCCCAGGACGAGGCCCGGGAATGGAAAATGGTGACCTCCTGGCCGCGAAATTTCCCGGGCCTGGGTACCGGCGCGGCGAGACTGGCTGAATCCGTCACGCAGATGAGCGGCGGCCGTCTGACCGTCAAGATTTACGGGGCCGGCGACCTGGTTCCCGCATTCGAGGTGTTTGACGCGGTATCCCGTGGCACTGCGGAAATGGGCCACGCGGCCGCCTATTACTGGAAAGGCAAGTCCGAGGCCGCCCAGTTTTTCGGGTCGGTTCCATTCGGCCTCAACGCCCAGGAAATGAACGGCTGGCTGTATTTCGGCGGCGGGCTGGAACTCTGGCGTGAGCTCTACGAACCCTTTGGACTGGTGCCTTTCCCCGCCGGCAACAGCGGCGTGCAGATGGGCGGCTGGTTCAACAAGGAGATCAACTCGGTGGCGGACCTGGAGGGTCTGAAAATGCGCATCCCGGGCCTGGGTGGCGAGGTGCTGCGCCGGGCCGGCGGCACGCCGGTCAACCTGCCGGGCTCGGAGCTGTTCACCGCCCTGCAGTCCGGCACCATCGACGCTACCGAGTGGGTGGGCCCCTACAATGACCGCGCCTTCGGTCTGTTCCAGGCGGCCCGCTACTACTATTACCCCGGCTGGCACGAGCCGGGCACCACCCTGGAGTGCATGGTCAACAAGGAAGCCTTCGACGCCTTGCCCGACGACCTCAAGGCCATCGTCGAAAACGCCTGTGCGGCTGAAAACGATCGCATGCTGGCCGAGTTCACGGCCAACAACCGGGAGGCGCTGAAAGCGTTTCGGGATAATTCGGACATCGAAATCCGCCGTTTCCCCGAGGAGGTGCTGACCCTGCTGCAGGACCTTTCCGACGATGTGGTCAAGAGCATCGCCGCCACCGAACCCATGGCCCAGCGGATCTTTGATTCCTTCGTGGAATACCGGGATTCCGTGCGGGACTGGCAGCAACTGTCCGAAGTGGCCTACTTTTCGGCCCGGGATTGATGTCTGAAACTGCGGGGGACAGCCCGGGCATCTGGCATACCTGGCCCGACCCGGCCAAGCTGACCAGCTGGCGCGGTGAGACCATGGCCGCGCACCTGGACATTCGGTTTGTCCAGGCCGGCGACGACTACCTCACCGCCGCCATGCCGGTGGATCACCGCAGCCTGCAGCCGTTCGGACTGCTGCACGGCGGGGCGTCCTGTGCGCTGGCGGAGACCCTGGCCAGCATTGCCGGCAACCTGGTGCTGGACACCAGCCGCAATCACGCCCTGGGCATGTCCATCAATGCCAGCCACCTGCGCCCGGTGAGCGAGGGCCGTATATTCGCCACCGCCCGCCCCCGCCACCTGGGGCGCAAAACCCAGGTCTGGGCGGTGGAAATCGAAGACGAAAAGCAGCGGCCGGTGTGTGTGGCCCGGATCACCCTGGCGGTGATCGAGGGTCAGTGGAGCGGCAGCCGGGATTGACTGCCGGCGTACCCATGAGCAGTCAGCGACCCTACGACGGTCTGGATCCCGGCGTCATCCTGGACGCCGTTGAATCCCTGGGTTACCCGGTGGACGGCCGGCTGCTGTCCCTGAACAGTTACGAAAACCGGGTCTACCAGGTGGGCGTGGAGGAGGCCACACCGGTGGTGGTGAAGTTCTACCGGCCCGGCCGCTGGTCGGACCAGGCCATCCTGGAAGAACACCGGTTTGCCCTGGACCTGGCGGGTCAGGACATCCCGGTGGTCCCCCCGCTTCGCTTTGACGGCGAATCGCTGGTTCATTTCGGCGGCTTCCGGCTGGCGGTGTTTCCCCGGCAGGGCGGGCGCGAGCCGTCCCTCGAAAGTGCGGAAAACCTGCAGTGGATGGGCCGGCTGCTGGGCCGCATGCACGCGGTGGGCCGGAACACGGATTTCTCGGAACGGCCCCGCTTGCTGGACTTCAGCCGCATCCAGCTGTCCGTAAACTTCCTGGTCGAGGGGGATTTCATTCCCTTCGACCTGGGCGCGCGCTACCGCCAGGTCGCCAACGTGCTGCTGCCCCTGATCGAACAGGTGTTCGCCGAGGTTGGCCACGTGGCCCAGGGCGCCATTCATGGCGACTGTCATCGCGGCAACGTTCTGTGGACCGACGACGGACCGCACATCGTGGACCTGGACGATTGCCTGATCGGGCCGGCGGTGCAGGATTTCTGGATGCTGCTGGACGGAGACCGCGAAACCCGGGAACGCCAGCTGCAGGATCTGCTGGACGGCTACCGCCAGTTCATGAGCTTTGATCCCCTGGAGCTGCGCCTGATCGAGGCCCTGCGGGCACGACGGATGGTGGAGTATGCGGCCTGGATCGCACGGCGCTGGGATGATCCGGCGTTTCCCCGAGTGTTTCCCTGGTTTGGCCAGGCGCGTTACTGGGAGGAACACATCGGCGACCTGGCCCAGCAGATCGAAGCCATGCAGGAAGCACCCCTGACCATTCACTGACATGAACGCTCCGGCAGAACAGGTTAAGCGCACCATCGACTGGGTTCGGCCCATTCGCTACCTGTGGCGCCTTCCGGGGCTGGCCCTGCACTGCCTGGTGGCCCTGCCCGTCACGGTGATAGTGATCATCAGCGGGCGTCGCCGCGGCGATGCCCGCGGCCACGCCCGGGCCGATGCGGCCATCAACTGGTGGGCCTCAACGCTGCTGCGGGTGTTCGGCATCACCAGTCGTCACGTTGGCGAGCCGCTGGCAGACCCGGTCCTGTTCGTGGCCAACCATACGTCCTGGCTGGACATAGAAGTCATTCACAGCCAGCGCGCCGTGGGCTTCGTGGGCAAGGCCGAAATCGCCCGGTGGCCCATCGTGGGTTACCTGGCCACCCTGGGCGGCACCGTCTACCACCGGCGGGGATCGGGGCAATCCGGTGCCCAGGTCAGCGAGGCCATGACCCGGCGGCTCAGGCGCGGTGGCTCGGTAGCCATCTTTCCCGAAGGCCGCACCGGACCCGGCATACCCGTGCTGCCGTTCCACGGCCGCATGCTGCGATCCGCCATGGACGCTGGCGTCATGGTGCAGCCGGTGGCCATTCGATTTTCCCGCAACGGGCACTTCACCCGGGACCTGGCGTTTCGTGTCGACGAGCCGTTTATGGTGAATTTTTTTAGAATACTAGGCGAACCGGCCTGCGATGTGGATGTCCACTTCCTGGAACCCATCGACCCCTCGGGGCTGGGGCGCCGCGACGTGGCGCACCGGGCCCGGCGTGAAATTGCCGCCGTGATGGAAGGAAACAAGGCGACGTGACGGAGATTCCGAAACCCGATTTTTCGCCCCACCCGCTGGTGCGAAATGCGCACATCCAGTCGATCCTGGCCAGCTCCGCGCTGCGCAAATCGTCGCTGTTGTCGCGAGCCAGCGGCATGGTGGCGGCCAGCGAGGAGCTGATTCTGCACGCTGGCGTGGAGGAGGGCGAAGAGATTCGCCTGCAGGGTTTTCTGTCACGACCGGCCCAGCGCGCAGGTCGACCCGGGCCGCTGGCGGACCATCTGGTGGTGATGCTGCACGGCTGGGAGGGCAGTGCCAACTCCAACTACATGCTGGACGCCGGCGACCTGCTGTGGCGCCAGGGTTACACCGTGTGCCGGCTGAACTTCCGGGATCACGGCGACACCCATCACCTGAATCCCGGGATTTTTCATTCCTGTCGCCTGGACGAGGTGGTGCGCGCCATCGGCTCCCTGGTGGACCAGGTCAAACCGCGTCATCTTTTCCTGGCGGGGTTTTCTCTGGGAGGCAATTTCAGCCTGCGCGTCGCGCTGCGCGCGCCCGCCGCCGGCCTGAACATTCGCCACCTGGTGGCGGTCAGCCCCGTGATCAGTCCCCACAACGGGCTCAGGGCGATCGAAACCGCCCCCTGGTTCTACAGCTATTATTTCATGCGCAAATGGCGTCGATCCCTGCGGCGCAAGGCCGAGCTGTTTCCCCAGCATCAGCGGGTGAGCTCGATGCTCAAGGCCGACATGCGTGAACTCACTGCCCTGCTGGTGGAAAACTACACCGAGTTTCCCGACCTGGATGCCTACCTGGACGGATACTCGGTGGCCGGGTCCCGGCTGCAGGACCTGCAGGTCCCGGCTACCATCATCACGGCACGGGACGACCCGGTGATTCCGCTGGAGGATTTTCACCGGCTGATGCTGCCCGCCAGCACCCGCACCGTGCTGACCCATCACGGTGGTCATTGCGGATTTATCGAATCGCTGGATTTCGGCAGCTGGATACCCGGGTTCATTGCCGACACCCTGGCCCGCCACGCGGACGCTGAACCGTTGGCGGGTGACCCGGCCATCGTGAACTGATCTGGAGAGACCCATGCTCAATCGACGCAGCTTCATTCAGTGGGCCGGCGCCGCCGCTGCCGCAGCGGTGACTCCCGCAGGTCTGGCCGAAACCCGGGAGATGCTGCCAGCCCGGGCCATTCCCAGCAGCGGCGAACTGCTGCCCGTCATCGGCATGGGCAACTCCAACGCGTTTCGCGCCGGAGACATGGCGTTGTCACGGCAGGTCATCGAGCGATTTCAGTCTTACGGCTCCCGCTACATCGACTGCATAGGCCCCAGCCGGTTTGTTGTCGCCGAAGTGGCCCGGGACCTGGAGCTTGGCGACAGGGCCTTCCTGGGGACTTACTTCGACCTGTCCGACGAGGCCACCGCCCGGGATGATGCGGATCGCATCCTGGGGCTGGCCGGCAAATCCAGCCTGGACCTGGTGAATGGTTTCACCGAGCAGGCCATCCCCCAGTGGGACGCTTTTCGACGCTGGAAAGCCGAAGGCCGGACCCGGCACATCGGCGTGGCCCGCCACAACCAGCGCTACTACGAGTCCACCATGAAGCTGATGAAAACCGGCAGCGTGGACGTGATCCAGATCAACTATTCGCTGCTGGAACCCGAGGCCGACCAGCGAATCCTGCCCATGGCGGCCGACCTGGGTGTGGCAGTGACCATTAACCGGCCGTTTATCAATGGCCGCTATTTCCAGGTGGTGAAAGGCAAAACCCTGCCGGACTGGGCCAGCGAGTTCGACTGTGCCAGCTGGGCCCAGTTCTCCCTGAAGTTCATCCTGTCGCACCCGGCGGTCACCTGCGTGTTGACCGAGACCGCCAACCCCAAGCACGCTGTGGACAACCTGGGCGCAGGGTATGGCCGGCTGCCCGACGCCGCGACCCGCAACAAGATGCTGGAGCTGGTTCGGTCATGGGCATGATTGGCCTTGTTTATCCGCAAGATCCAACTTGTTTATCCGCAAGATCCACCATCCCTGGTGGACTTGCGGTCGGGAATCGAAAACGCGGTTTCCGATTCCCTTTCGGCCTTCGGCCATTGGCACATCCTGTGCCAAGTGCCAGTACAGGGCGGGTGCCCAGGCATGACGGAGTTCTTATGAAAGCAATCATCCTGGCCCTGCTCGCCGTGGCGGTCTGGCTCGTCAGCGCTTCCGCTCACGCCAAGGTCCGCCTGGATCAGATCCGGCTGCCGGACGGATTTTCCATTTCCGTGTTTGCCGACGATGTAGACAATGCCCGGGCCATGGCCATGGGCGACCAGGGCACACTGTTCGTGGGCAGCCGCCGCCGGGGCAACGTCTACGCGGTGGTGGACCGGGACGGGGACTTCAAGGCCGACCAGGTGTACACCATTGCCCGGGGCCTGGAGCTGCCCAGCGGTATCGCGTTCCGGGACGGTACCCTGTACATCGGCGCGGTCAGCACGATCTACCGCATGGACGACATCGAGAACCGGCTGGACAACCCGCCCGAGCCGGTGGTGGTCACCGACCAGTTCCCCAGCGACCGCCACCATGGCTGGAAGTACCTGGGCTTTGGGGCCGACGGCAAGCTGTACGTGCCCGTAGGCGCGCCCTGCAATATCTGCCTGGAGCCCGGCTACGCGGAGATCAAGCGCATGAATCCCGATGGCACCGGGATTGAGACCTTTGCCAGGGGCGTGCGCAATTCGGTGGGATTCGACTGGCACCCCGAAACCGGCGAGCTGTGGTTTACCGACAACGGCCGCGACATGCTGGGCGACGACCTGCCGCCCTGCGAACTGAACCACGCACCGCGCCAGGGCATGCACTTCGGCTACCCGTTCTGCCACGGCGACGATGTGTCTGATCCGGAGTTCGGCGAGCAACGCGCCTGCTCCGAATTCACCCAACCTGCCCAAAACCTGGGCCCGCATACCGCTCCCCTGGGCATGCGCTTTTACACTGGCGACATGTTCCCCGCTGAGTACCGCAACCAGGCTTTCATCGCGGAACACGGCTCCTGGAACCGCAGCAAAAAAATCGGCTACCGCGTGATGCTGGTGCGGCTTGAGAACAACCGGGCCGTCAGCTATGAACCCTTTGCCGAAGGGTGGCTGCAGGGCGAGAAGGACTGGGGCCGCCCGGTGGACATCCTGATCCTCGCCGACGGCTCCATGCTGGTATCGGACGACAAGGCGGGGGTGATCTATCGGATCAGGTACGACGGAAAGCCAGCCGGCTCCTAGCCGGGCCTGCACGTTTTCCCTGAATGGCTACAGGCGTAACGCATTGATGTCCACGCTCAGCAATTCACATCACTGGACCATTTGGTGACAGATCCCACGCCCGGATTCCTGTCCGAACTCCAGCGTCGAAACGTGTTTCGGGTGGCGATTGTTTACGTCATCACCGGCTGGGTCGTCATGCAGATCGTTGACGTGATGTTTCCAGCGCTGAACCTGCCGGAATGGACCATCACCTTAGTCGCTGCCCTGCTGATCATCGGGTTTCCCGTGGCGCTGATCTTCGCCTGGGCATTCGAGCTGACGGCCGAGGGGCTCAAGCGCGATGACCAGGTGGACCGGACTGAATCTATCGGCCATGTCACCGGCCGCAAGCTGAATGTTCTCATTATTGGTGTGCTGTCGGTGGCCGTGGGCGTGCTGGCCCTGAATCAGTTCGTGTGGGACGCGGAAACTCCTGACGCCATCGTCAGCCAGGACAAGTCCATTGCCGTATTGCCCTTCGTCAACATGAGCGAGGACAGTGACAACGAGTACTTTTCCGACGGGGTTTCCGAGGAGATCCTCAACCTGCTCGCGCAGATCCCCGAGCTGCGGGTGATTGGACGGACATCCTCATTCCAGTTCAAGGACCGGAACGAGGACCTGCGCGGTATTGGCGACGCCCTGGGCGTCAGTAACATCCTGGAAGGCAGCGTGCGGAAATCTGGTGGAGTGGTGCGTGTGACGGCTCAGCTCATCGACGTGACCGACGGGGCCCAGCTGTGGTCCGAAACCTTCGATCGCAGGCTTGACGATATCTTCGCCGTGCAGGACGAGATCGCAGCCGCCGTAGCCCGGGCACTGCGCATCACACTGTTGGATGATGTCGTGGCGCGGGCGGAGCCGCCGGACAATACCGAGGCGTATAACCTGCTGTTGACCGCCAGGTTCCACCTGCGCCGGGGATCTGCCAGGGACGAAGATTTTGCCTGGGACTTGCTGACTCAAGCGCTGGAGCTGGAGCCTGGATATGCCGCGGTCTGGTCCGACTTAGGCGTGCTCCTTCGCAACAGGAGCATCCGGGCGAGTACCCCGGAGGACAGCCAGGCGATCCTGTCCCAGGCCAGGGACGCGGTGGAAAAAGCGCTGGCACTGGAGCCGGATTTCGCCCCCGCGCTGACGGTAAATGCCCATATTCAGGTGGCCAACTGGGAGTTTGCGGCGGCGGCGGATTCAGCGCGGCGAACCCTGGCGCTGGCTCCGGGCGAGTCTCGTATCCTGGGCAACGTTGCAGTGATCGTCAACGTGATGGGGCAGTTGGAAGAAGCCCTGGAATTGACCAATCGGGCCCGCCAGCTTGACCCCTTGAACCCGGTGACTCGGTTCAACCAGGCGCTTTGGCTGCAGCGTCTGGGTCGCCTGGATGAAGCCGAAGACACATTCAACCAGGCATTGGAAATCAGCCCCGACTTTCCGCTGAAGACACATTACTCCAAGAATTTTCTTCTGCAGGGGCGACTCGAGCTTGCCCTGTCCGAGTACGACAAGCTCACCGTGGAAGGCGAACGCCTTCTGGGCCTGGCCTTGGTGCACCACACCATGGGGGATGAGCTTTCATCCCGGGCGGCCGAAGACAATCTGGTCCAACTGGAAGGCGACCAGGCAGCTTGGAAACTGGCGCAGATTCATGCCTGGCGCGGCGACAAGGACCAGGCTTTCCATTGGCTCGAGCAGGCCTATGGACTACGTGACCCGATTATGGGGCTTCGATTCATGACGGAGCCTCTGCTTGCAGGCCTGCATGACGATCCGAGATGGACTGATCTGGTCAGTCGGATGGGCTTTCCCGAAGGGGCGTGAGGGGTCAGGGCGTCAGGGGTCAGAGTAAAGGGACAGAGTAAGGCTCGCCTTACTCTGTCCCTTTACTCTGACCCCGGCCATTGACCCCGGCCATCGTGAGTGGGATGTGGCACACTAACTCCGTTCGAAAAAGAACAAAGCCGAAAAAGAACAAAGCATGGAGCTGCTGCAAATCCTGTTGCTTGCCCTGGTCCAGGGCATTACCGAATTCCTCCCGGTCTCAAGTTCCGCCCACCTGATCCTGGCCAACCAGCTGTTCGGCTGGGCCGACCAGGGGCTGGTCATGGACGTGGCGGTGCATGTGGGCAGCCTGCTGGCGGTGATGCTGTATTTCCGACTGGACCTTTGGGCCATGGTGACCGGGCGTCCCAGCGACGCCGGCCACTTTCCCGAGGTCGATCCCAGGAAGCTGCTGCTGTGGCTGGTGGTCGCCACCATCCCGCTGGTGGTGGCCGGCTACCTATTGGCCGGTTTTGTCGGCACCGAGCTGCGCAGCGTCAAGGTCATCGCCTGGGCATCCATCGGATTTGGCCTGTTGCTGGCGCTGGCGGACCAGCTGCGCGGCCGCCTGGCCGGGGCCGTGCAGTTGACCGGTGGACGGGTTCTGGCCATGGGCCTGGCCCAGGCCCTGGCGCTGATTCCCGGGACCTCCCGCTCCGGGATCACGATGACGGCTGGCCTGGCCCTGGGTCTGGATCGCCAATCCGCGTCTCGATTTGCCTTCCTGTTAGCCATACCCGCGCTGGCCGCCGCCGGCACCTACAGCGTATGGGAAATGATCCGCTCGGCCTACCACCCGGCCTGGGCGGATTTTCTCCTGGCAGTGGGGTCGTCCGCGGTGGGTGCCTGGCTGTGCATCGGCGCTTTTCTGCGCCTGGTGGACCGGCTGGGAATGATGCCTTTCGTGATCTACCGTATTCTTTTGGGGCTGGCCATTCTTGCCGTGACCTGACGGGTGATCCGGAATGTCCGGGTTCTGCGCCTTTAGTGGTGACTGTTCGGGAGGATGATTATGCGGCTCACGTTACCTCAATTTTCCGCGTGCCTTGTTGCGCTGCTGTTGCTGCCGCCGTGTGGGTATGTTCTGGCCCAGCCGGCAGAAACCGACAACCAGATCCCCAATCCGGAGTTCTATGGGTCTCTGGGGGTGTTTGATAGTGTTGGTGGTACGGAGGGAACGATATCCGGCACCATTCCGACCCTCTGGCGGGCATTTGTCCGGGGTGGCGGAAACATTGGTGTGGACGTTTCGCCACTGCTTCCCGATGAGCTGTTTGCCGGCAGCCCTGCGGTCAATGCCGCGTCCGTGACCATCGATGACTTTGGCGCTGATGACGTTGGCTTTGACACCTCACCAACGCGCTTTACGGTGGATCCGGCTCGCACCTACCGGGTCCAGGTCTATATGCGTTCGAACAACTCCGACAGCTCCGATCAGGACGTTGGCATCGCGGTACCGGTGTTTGATGACCAGGGCGCGTTTACCGGCCGGGCGCCCGGCTCATTCAACACCACGGTAACCGACACCTGGACGCTGTACGAGGGCCCGGACTTCCAGGAAGCTGCCGGGACCTCCATGGAGCTGTCGTTTCGGTTAGCGCCCGGCGCCTCCGACAACGCGATCCAGATTGCGCTGCCCGAAATTGTGGGCGTGCCGCTGACCAATCAGGCGCTGAACCCTGGTTTTGAGGGGACCGGAGGGTCCGCAGTGGGGGCCGTCTCGGGCACCCCGCCAGACGGCTGGCGGGCGTTCGCAGTGGGTGGTGGTGACGTCACGGTGAGCAGCGAGCCCCTGGCGGCGGACGCACTGTACCCCAACAGCCCTGCCGGACAACTGGTCCGATTGACCGTCAACTCGCTGGGCGCCGACCAGGGGTTCGACAACGAAATCAGCTTGATGCCAATCATTCCCGGGCGTCACTACCAGGGACAGGTTTACCTGCGCTCGGGAAACCAGGACACCTCGGATGTGCCCGTGGGGATCGGGCTCAACGTCTTCGACGAGCTTTTCAACGTGGTCAATACCGGGGTCTACGGCGGTGTGGCGGGTTCTCAATGGGATCTGTTTTCGACTTTTTCGGTTCGCAGCGACCCCTCGGCTTTTGTTGCCTCGCTCGCGATTCGGCCCACGGCGGCCGGCGACACGCTTCTGATTGCCCTGCCCAGGGTCCTTGGACCCCAGGACACCTTTTTCCAGAGCAGCTTTGAGGCGCTGCCAGTGCCTTGATCGCCTGCGCAAAGCAGGTCAGCCCGATGGCGATGGGTCGCCAGACTGGCGCACCAAAATGGTGCACTCAGTTCGATAATGCACCATAATGGGGCATGTGCTTGGTGCAAGCATTTCTAAGTTATTGATAAGTAAAGCAGGCGCTTTGGCACGGCCATTGCAATCCAGTGCGCGGTAAGTTCCACGGTGTTTAACCCAACGCCCGTTTTTGACCCATCGGGTGCCGTATTCCGGCATCCGTCATTGATTATTGAGAAAGAGGATCAGGCATGGCTGCTGAAGACGTTCTAAAACAACTGAAAGACGAAGACATCGAGTTCGTAGACCTTCGATTCTGCGACACCCTGGGTAAAGAGCAGCACGTGACGGTGCCGGCATCAGTCGTGGATGAAGACCTGTTTGAAGACGGCAAGATGTTCGACGGTTCCTCGATCTCCGGCTGGAAAGGCATCAACGAGTCCGACATGGTGCTGATGCCTGATCCGGATTCCGCGGTACTGGACCCGTTTTGCGAAGAAGCCACCCTGAACCTGCGCTGCGACGTGCTGGAACCCAGCACCATGCAGGGTTACACCCGCTGCCCGCGTTCCACCGCCAAGCGTGCCGAGGAGTACCTGAAGTCCTCCGGCATCGCCGATACCGCCTACTTCGGTCCGGAACCCGAGTTTTTCGTGTTCGACGACGTGCGCTGGGACAACTCCATGAATGGCTGTTTCTACCGGGTGGATTCGGAGGAAGGTGAGTGGAACTCGGCCGTTGAACATCCCAACGGCAATACCGGCCACCGGCCTGGCGTCAAGGGCGGCTACTTCCCCGTTCCGCCGGTAGACTCGCTGCACGACATCCGCAGCGCCATGATCCTGACCCTGCGCGCCATGGGCGTGACCAGCGAAGTGCACCACCACGAGGTGGCCACCGCCGGCCAGTGCGAAATCGGCACCCTGTTCAACACCCTGGTGCGCAAGGCCGACGAAACCCTGATCCTGAAATACGTGGTGCAGAACGTGGCCCACAGCTACGGCAAAACCGCCACCTTCATGCCCAAGCCCCTGGTCAACGACAACGGCAGCGGCATGCACGTGCACCAGTCCATCGCCAAAGCCGGTGAAAACCTGATGGCGGGTGAAGGCTACGGTGGCCTGTCAGAGACTGCCCTGCACTACATCGCCGGCATCTTCAAGCACGCCCGGGCCATCAACGCGTTCTCAAACAGCTCCACCAACAGCTACAAGCGCCTGGTGCCCGGCTTCGAAGCCCCGGTGCTGCTGGCTTACTCGGCCCGCAACCGCTCAGCCTCCTGCCGGATCCCCTACGTGGCCAGCCCCAAGGCGCGCCGCATCGAGGTGCGGTTTGGCGATTCCTGCGGCAACCCGTACTTCACCTTTGCTTCCATGCTGATGGCCGGCCTGGACGGCATCAAGAACAAGCTGGATCCGGGTGCGCCCATGGACAAGGATCTGTACGACCTGCCGCCGGAGGAGGAAAAGAACATTCCGACGGTCTGTCACTCCCTGGACCAGGCGCTGGACGCCCTGGACGCCGACCGCGACTTCCTCAAGGAAGGCGGCGTGTTCTCCGACGATCTCATCGACGGCTACATCGAGCTGAAGATGGAAGAAGTCACGCGCCTGCGCATGAGCACGCATCCCTGCGAGCTGGACCTTTACTACTCACTGTAAAGCCTGGCGACCCTATGGGCGCCTCCCACGTTGGGGGGCGCCCGAACTTCGAGCCCAACATTGGCGTCTAAGTTAAAATGCTGACAGGCATTTTTTGGAGAGACACGATGCGGGCACTGGCGTTAATACTGATGCTGATGATGGCGATTCCGGGGCTGGCCCAGAAGATCTACAAAACCGTCGATGAAGACGGCAACGTGGTCTACACCGACGAGCCGCCGACCCCGGACGCCGAGCCCATGGACCTGCCGCCCATCACGGTGGCGGATCCGTTTACAGCCCAGCCGACCACGGCAGCCCCTGGCGATGCCGACGAAGCGGTGGTGGCGCCGTACCCCAACCTGGCCATGGTTTCCCCGGCCAGCGAGGAACACTTCTGGGGTACCGGCGGGACCTTCCGCGCCCAGCTGGCGGCCGACAGCGGGCTGCGGCCCGGCGATTCGGTCCGCTTCTACCTGGACGGCGAACTGGCCGGGATCGTGCAGGACCTGTGGATGGAGTTCACCTCGGTGGATCGGGGTGAGCACAAGGTGCGGGCAGAGATCGTGGACGGTTCCGGACAGGTGGTCGCCACCACGCCCGAGGTCACCTTTTTCATGCGGCAGCACTCGATTCAGCATCGAAACAGTCGATCCAGCGGAGATCATGCCCGGAGCATCCATATACGCTGAATCCCAACCTGACCCGGTCAAAGGCCGGGAGGCCGTGGGTCTTGACCAGCTCAGCATTCCGCTGGTGGTGACCGACGATCAGCTGAAGCTGCTGTATCTCAACGGCCCGGCCAGGGAAATTGTCGGATTTGGCCGGGAGCAGGGCTGCCACATATCCGAGATGGGCGCTCTGGGGCAGGCCCTCACGGCTACGGCCGAAAAAGCCGTCAGCCAGCAGAAGTCCATTACCGAGCGCTCGGCGGCCAGCGTGCAGGGCGACCGCCAGGACTACTTCGACGCGATCTTTTCTCCCTTCAGCGGTCCTGACAACGAGCTGCGGCTGCTGATCGAGTTGATACCTATTTCCTTCCGCTGGCAGATGGACCAGTCTCAAAAGGAAATTTGGCAGCATGCCGCCCGGGAGAGGCTGGCCAGGGGGCTGGCCCATGAAATCAAGAACCCCATGGGCGGCTTGCGAGGCGCCGCCCAGCTGCTGCAACGCAGCCTGGACGATCCCGAGCTGCGGGAATATACCGACGTGATTATCTCCGAGGTGGACCGGCTGGTGCGCCTGGTGGACCGCCTGCAAAGTCAGAACTCACCCTCGGACCACAGAGAATTCAATGCCCACCGGGCCCTTGAACGGGTACGCCAGCTGATTGTGGCCCAGTACCCCAACCTCAGCCTCAAGCGCGATTATGATCCGAGCCTCCCCCAGGTGCGGGGCGACCTGGATCGGCTGGTGCAGGGCATCCTGAACCTGGCCATCAATGCGGTGCAGGCCGGCGCTACGAAACTGGAGTTTCGCACCCGCATCAAACGCGGAGTGACTTTCGGCGACGTGTCCCACCGCTCGGTTATCGCCATCGAAGTGGTGGACAACGGCCCCGGGGTGCCCGAGGAAATTTCCGAACTGGTTTTTTATCCGCTGATTTCCGGCCGGTCCAATGGCAGCGGCATGGGGCTGGCCATCGCCCAGTCCATTGCCATCGAGCACGGCGGGGTCATCCGTTTGGGCCGGGAAAACGGCTTCACCGTATTCGAGTGGCTGCTGCCGCTGGAGCATTCCGCATGATGCCGCGCGACATCTGGGTCGTCGACGACGACGAGTCCATTCGCTGGGTGCTGCGCCGGGCTCTGTCCCGGGACGACTGGAAGGTCACCTGTTTCTCCGACGGTGAATCGGCCCTGCTGGCTGGGGAAAAATCCTGGCCCGACCTGATCATCGCCGACATTCGCATGCCCGGGGTGGACGGTTTCGGTCTGCTGGAAAAAGTGTCCGACAAGGCGCCGGAGCTGCCGGTCATCGTGATGACTGCCTACTCCGACCTGGACACCACGGTGCGGGCTTTCGCCGGCGGCGCCTACGAGTACCTGGCCAAACCCTTCGACATCGACGAGGTGTCCACCGCCGTTGAGCGTGCCCTGGAGCAGCAGCCCGAGGCCCGGGCCGAGGATGATCAGCTGTCCGCCGAGCTGCTGGGGGAGTCTGCCGCCATGCAGGACATCTTCCGCCAGATCGGCCGGCTGTCCCGCTCCCACCTGAGCGTGCTGGTCACCGGTGAAACCGGTACCGGCAAGGAGCTGATCGCCCGGGCGCTGCATCGGCTGGGGCCGCGCAAGGACGGCCCGTTTGTTGCGCTGAACACCGCGGCGGTGCCCCAGGAGCTGCTGGAATCCGAGCTGTTCGGCCATGAAAAGGGCGCCTTTACCGGTGCCCAGAGTCAGCACCAGGGCCGCTTCGAACAGGCCAACGGCGGCACCCTGTTCCTGGACGAAATCGGCGACATGCCCGCCAGTCTGCAGACCCGCCTGCTGCGGGTGCTGGCAGAGCACCAGTTTTATCGGGTGGGCGGTCGACACCTGATCGAAGTGGACGTGCGGGTGATCGCGGCCACCCACCAGGACCTGTCAGTGCGCGTGGCCGATGGTGACTTTCGCGAAGATCTGTTCCACCGCCTGAACGTGGTGCAGATCCGGGTGCCGCCCCTGCGGGAGCGGGGCAACGACGTGCTGCTGCTGGCCCGCATGTTCCTGGCCCGGGCGGCGGCGGAATCCGGCCTGGAAAACAAGCAGATCTCGTCAGGTGCCGAACAGCTCCTGCTGGACTACCACTGGCCCGGAAACGTGCGGGAACTGGAAAACCTGTGCCGCAGCCTGACGGTAATGAAGCCCGGCCCGGTGCTGAAGGCGGCTGACCTGCGGGAGCGCATGGCTCTGATGAGCGGCGGGTCCCAGGATTCCATGGACTGGGAGTCGGTGTTCAAGCGCTGGTTCTCGACCCGGCTTGACCAGAACCCGGAACGGCTCATGGGTGATACCCAGGACCACGTCCAGGAGCTGATGATCCGTGCCGCCCTGGGACGCACCGGCGGTCGCAAGGAAGCGGCAGCGCGGCTGCTGGGCTGCGGCCGCAATACCCTGACGCGGCGCATGGCAGCCCTGGGCATGGAAGAGCGCTGAGGGCGGCGCACCGATGGCTCCAGGTCGGCTCAACGTCGGCCCCACGTCGACACTGGGGTCAGGCCATACCCCGCCCTATACCTCAGAAGATCCCCGAACTATACTTTCCTCAGTAAATTGAAGGGGATTGGGTAACCGTACGCCGCCCGGAGTGGCGTGGCGGGTATCCGCATCGGGGGCCGGGACGCACTACTCCATGAGCCGAGAACACTTTCCACCTGACCAGGTCGAGCGGGAACTACCCGACGTGGCTGCCGCGGTCGAGATGCTTGGCGAGAGAGACCCGTCGTTTCTGCGCTATGTGCGGATGCGGCGCTCGGCCTTTGAACAGGCCTTCGGTACCGACCATGGCCAGTGCCTGGACAAGGCAGAGAAAGCCCTGCAGCTGGCCTACGCCCGATTCGCCCTGCGGCATGGCTCCTGGGGCGGGGACCTGCACCACTACCACAACGAAGACCACGCCCTGGAAATCCTGTCCGACCGCATCAATTACCTGTGTGAAAAAGCCGGCGACGGCCAGCTGCAGCCGCTGGACTGGGTCATGCTGACCCTGTTCGGGGCCATGCACGACCTGCGACAGCGGGAGGCGCCCAATCACGAGAACATGGTGGGGTCCAACGAGTCGGCCAGCATCGACGAGGCCCACCGCATCCTGGAGCTGGCGGGCTTCGACCGCGAAGCCGACGAGGTGATTTTCGAAGACCTTGAACTGATGATTGCCGGCAGCACCTTCAACGTTCAGCCCAGGCAGAACCCCAATATCGTGCCGGCCGAAGCCGCCGCCACCTGCGGTGCGCTGGCGCCCACGCTGGTGGAGGAGCTGAACCAGAATAACCCGGACTGGCGCGACGACCCCATGCTGGAGCGCCGGGTCCGCCTGACGCTGATCGCCTCGGACCTGGATACCGCCAACGTGGCGGAACCCATGATCAAATACGCCCGCAGCGCGGTCCGGCTGTGCAAGGAAATCGAGTTCCGCTGCGGCCGGGACCTGGACACCACGGGCTCAGCAGGAGCGGTTTACGGGTTCCTGACCAAGGGTCAGGAGACCTACTTTTTCGACCTGCACCAGTTCGACTCGCCCCTGGGCAACCAGATTCTGGGCCCCATGAAAGAGAAGAACTCGGCCACGGTCACGGCGCTGACCCAGCACATCCGCGACACCTTTGGCGAAGTACCGGGGCCCGACATCACCGGCCGCATGATCGTCGATGAGTTCATGCACAAAGCCTCTGAACTCAGTGGACGTGCAGCCACAATGTAACCGGGCCGTCGTTCACCAGCCCCACCTGCATATCCGCGCCAAACACACCGCTGCCCACGGTCGGGTAGGTGGCCTGAGCTTCTGACACCATGGCTTCGAACAGGCGCTGGCCCAGCTCCGGCGGCGCCGCGGTGCTGAATCCCGGCCGGTTGCCCTTGCGGGTGTCCGCCGCCAGGGTGAACTGGGGCACCAGCAGCAGACCACCCTGAATGTCCCGCAGGGAAAGATTCATCCGACCCTGGTCGTCCGGGAACACCCGGTAATTGAGCAGCCGCTCCAGCAGGCGCCGCATCTGCGCCTCGCCGTCCCCGGGCTCCACCCCCACCAGCACCATCAGTCCGGTTTCGATGGCGCCCACCCGTTCGCCGTTGATGTCCACCCAGGCCTCGCTGACCCGCTGCAACAGACCAATCACTGTCAGAATTTTCCTACAGGAATCGAAGCGGGCATCTTACAGGACGACGGCCCAAATGCCGTGGTGATAACCCGACCACCCGGGGACAATAGTCAGCACAGGGATGGAAGCAATTGGGGATAGGACCCCGGACACCAGCCGGGTTGCCAGGGACGGCATTTTCCCCCGATGGCTTCTATCCTGACCGAGTCGGCACGCTGTGCCATTCCCAGTCTGAAATCCGCCGGCCCCTTTGCTAAGGTAGCTCCTGCCGCCGCGAGCCTGCCGATGACCACCCAGGGCCGAATTCTCCAAACCTTGCTTACGCTGATTGGCCGACTGCCGCTGCGCCTGAACCGGGCGCTGGGCGCGTTGTTCGGCTGGCTGTTTCTGCTGCTGCCCAACCGCACCCGCAACGTGGCCCGCCGCAACCTGGAGCTGTGTTTCCAGGACTCCGGCGAGCAGCAGGCCCTGCTGCGGGCCAATATGTTCAACACCGGCCGCGGCTTCATGGAGCTGGCCTGGTTCTGGACCCGGCCGCGGGAGCAGGTACTGAAGCTGGTCAACCAGGTCCACGGCCTGGAGCATCTCACCGCAGGCGTGGAGAGCGGCAACGGCGTTCTGCTGGCGGCACCCCACCTGGGCGCCTGGGAACTGCTGTGCCAGTTCCTCTCCACCCAGGGCCACTGCACCTTTCTCTACCGGGAGCCCAAAGACTCGGGCATCGAGGAGGTGGTGACCAGGGGCAGGGAGCGGCTGGGGGCCGACCTGGTCCAGGCCGGCGGCCGCGGCGTGCGGGAGCTTTTCCGGGCATTAAAGAAGGGCAACATCGTGGGCATCCTGCCCGACCAGCAGCCCAAGCGCGGACAGGGTGAGTTTTCGCCGTTCTTTGGCATCCCGGCATTAACCATGGTGCTGTTTTCCAAGATGGCCAGCAAAACCGACGCCCCCCTGGTATTTGCCTTCGCCCGGCGCCTGCCCGGCACCCAGGGATTCGACATTCATTTCATTCCCGGCGACGAGACCATCCGGGACAAGGACCTGGCCACCTCGGTGGCGGCGCTGAACGCCCAGGTGGAAGCCTGCGTGCGCATGGCGCCTGAGCAGTACCAGTGGGGCTACAAGCGGTTTTCCATCCGGCCCGAGGGTGAGGAAAAGCTCTACTGATCCCGGCTGACGGCACTGCCGCCGCGCTAGCCATTGCAATCGCCGAAACCCCGGACTGAGAATCGCCGGCCGTGCCCCAGGGGCTAACGGGTGGGACTCCCCAGGTCAAAACGGTCATTCCGGCGCGTACTCTCCCTGGTCGTTCAGCTGGGTCTGCAGCCAGGACCGCGCAAACCGCCAATGGCGTCCCACCGTGGCCGTCCCGATGCCCAGGGTTTCGGCAGTCTCCTCAATGTTGAGACCGGCTATGTAGCGCAGGTCAACCACCCGGGCCGCGGTCTCGTTGATCTTCTCGAGTTCCTGCATGGCCCGGTCCAGATCAAGCCAGTCCGGGTAGTTGGCCGGCACCGGTACGGACACCAGGTCGAGGCCCACCGGCGTCTGCCCTGATCCCCTTTTTTCGCTCAGCTTTCTCCGGACGTGATCCACCACCACCCGGCGAATCAGCCGGGCGACGATGGCAAAAAAATGGCCCCGACTCTGCCAGTCGGTGCTGCGCTGGCCGGCCAGTCTGATGTAGGCCTCGTTCACCAGCTCGGTGGTTTGCAGGGTAGCGCGGCCCTGGCGGGCCAGGCTGGCTGAGGCAATGTTCTTGAGATGGGGATAAACCAGTTCCAGCGCGCGGGCCCGCGAATCCGGGTCGTCATGATTCCAGCCTTCGAGTATGCGGGTAATGTCCTGTTCGGTGTCCATGGTGGTGCGATCAAAAAAAACTGCCTATGACGCGTCTGCCGGGTAGATCCATAGAAGCAGAAATCATGTCTTCGCTATTTCGTAAACAAGCGCTGGACGCCCAGGGACGACAAGGCCTGGGCCCCGTTGTCCTTGCAACGCCGCTGTCGTCTCGAATCTGGACGGCGGCGGCTGTGCTGATCGTGGCCATGCTAGTGCTTTTCCTGTGTACGGCAAGTTATGCCCGCCGGGAGACGGTGTCTGGGTTCCTCTCTACAGACCAGGGGGTATTGCGGGTATACGCGGGACGGGAGGGCGTAATCGATCAGATCCTGGTGAGCGAAGGCGAACGGGTCAACCGGGGAGACGTGCTGATGACCCTGCGCAGCGACCCCTGGACAGCGGGCCATCGCCCGTTCAACCAGCTGTTGCTCAGTGAGCTGGAATCCGAGAAACAGAACGTGGAGGCTGAGCTGAAGGCAGAGCGCAGCCTGGCCGCGCGGCGGACTCGGCAACTCGAGCGGGACGGCCTTGCGGAGCAAAGCCGCCTGGAGCAGCTGGACCGTCGGCGGGAGCTGGCGCGCCAGCAGCTGACCATTCGCCGGGAGCAGGAATTCCGGGGTCGCCGGCTGGTTGATCAGGGCCATCTGTCCCAGCGCGATTGGCAGGCTCTGCAGCTGGCGGGGTTGGAAGCGGGCATGCTGCTGGAAGCGCTTGAACTGGAAAGCATCGCCATCGAGCAGAAACGTGAGCAGATCAGGTCTGCCCTGCAGCGCGTACCGCTGGAACTCTCCCAGACCGAGTCCCGGCTAAGGTCCCGGCTGAGCCAGCTCAACCAGGAACTGTTGAGAGGCGAGCTGAGCAGCGGGGTTTCAATTCGCGCGCCGCGCTCCGGCCGCGTCACTGCCATTTCGCTCTCACCCGGTCAGCGCACCAGTGCAGCTCAGCCGCTGGCCTCTATTGTTCCTGCCGCTGCGCCGCTGGTGGCGAGGCTGCTGGTGCCGACACGCTCAGCCGGGTTTCTGCGGCCGGGGCAGGTGGTCCAGATCAGGCTTGATGCTTTTCCGTATCAGAAGTACGGCATGCAGCGGGCTCGAATCAGTGAGATTTCGTCAACCGTAATGGCGGCTTCTCAACTTCCGCCAGCAGCGCAATTGGCGGAGCCCTCTTACCTGGTCACCGCCCGTATCGACCGGCCCTACCTGGGGGCCAAAGGCGAGCAGCTGTCGTTGCGCCCGGAAATGAGACTGGCCGCCGACATCGTGCTGGATCGTCGCCGGGTGGTGGAGTGGTTGTTCGAGCCGCTGATCGCAGCCAGGCGGAGGTCCGGGAACGGATGAGCCTGGAGCTGTCACTGGTTAAGCGGCGCAGGACTCCCGTGGTACTGCAGGCTGAAGCCTCGGAATGTGGACTCGCCTGCCTGGCCATGATTGCCTCTCGTTTCGGCAATCGGGTCGGCCTGGCCTCCCTGCGCCGCACGCTCTCGGTTTCCGTCAAAGGCGCGAGCCTTGAGCAGCTGATGGGTATGGCGCGGCAGCTGAAACTCTCTGCCCGGGCGCTGCAGCTGGAATTGGACGAGCTGGGTGAGCTGGACTGCCCCTGCGTCCTGCACTGGGATTTCAATCATTTCGTGGTGCTTGAGTCGGTGCGTGGCGACCGCATTGCCATCATAGACCCCGCGGTGGGGCTTCGACGGCTGTCGGCCTCCGAGGTGGGGCGAAGCTTTACCGGTGTCGCCCTGGAGCTGAAGCCGGCGCCGGAGTTTGAAGTCCGCCAGCCTGAGCAGCGCCTCGGGCTTGGGGTCTTCCTGCAAGGCGCGCGGGGCCTGAAGTCCAGCCTGGCCCAGGTGCTGGTGTTGTCCCTGACCATTCAGGTGCTGGCTCTGCTGGCACCGTTCTATTCACAGCTGGTGATCGACGAGGTCGTGGTTTCCAGTGATCGCGATCTTTTGCTGGTGCTGGCCCTGGGGTTCGGCCTGGTCGCGCTGGTCAATGTCGGCGTGTCCGCGCTCCGATCATGGGTCATCCTGATCCTGGGCAGCCGGCTGGGCTTCGAGTGGGTGGGGCGATTGTTCCACCACCTGCTGTCGCTGCCGTCGGCCTATTTCGAGAAGCGCCATGTGGGTGACGTGGTGTCCAGGTTTGGCTCCATAGGCGCCGTCCAAAACCTGACCACCACCACCGCCGTGGAAGCGGTAGTGGACGGCGTCATGGTCAGCACTACGCTGGTGGTGATGCTGCTGTACAGCCCCGGGCTGACCGGCCTGGTTCTGGCTGTCACGCTGATGTACGCGCTGACACGGGCGCTGATGCATCAGCCCATGCGCGATGCGTCCCAGGATGCGCTGGTCAAGGGCGCCCGGGAAAACACCCACTTCATCGAGTCCCTGCGCGCCATTTCCACCATCAAAGCGCTGTCCGGCGAACAGAAGCGGGAGAGCCTGTGGCAAAACCGGCTGGCGGAGAAAGTGAACGCGGGGATTCGGGTGGGAAGGTTGGGGCTGGGTCAATCCCTGCTGTCACAGGTGCTTTTCGGCGCGGAGGGCATCGCGGTTATCTACCTCGGTGCCCTGCGAGTGCTCGATCAGCAGTTCACCGTGGGTATGTTGATGGCGTTCATGGCCTACAAGGGACAGTTCTCCGGCCGTGCCGCGGCGCTTATCGACAAGGTGTTCCAGTTTCGCATGGCGAGGATTCATCTTGATCGACTGGCCGACATTGTGCTGGCCGAACCGGAAACCCCAAAAGAGGACCGGCCCACGCCCTCCGGTGCCTGTTCGGTCGCGGGGCGCCTGGAATCCCGGGATCTGTGGTACCGGTATTCCGACTTTGATCCCTGGATACTGCGCGATACCCACCTGGTGATTGAAGCAGGAGAGTGCGTGGTGCTCACCGGTCCGTCGGGGTGCGGCAAAAGCACCCTGCTCAAGCTGATGATGGGGCTGCTGGACCCGACCCGGGGCCAGCTGCTGGTGGACGGACGGCCGCTGTCCCGGCTGGATCGGGTGAGCTACCGGGCCCAGACCGGTGGGGTTTTGCAAAACGATCGACTGGTGTCCGGCACCCTGGCTGAAAACATTTCATTCTTCGACCCCAGCCCGGACAACCGCCGCGTATCCGCCTGCGCCAGGCTGGCTGAAATCAGCAGCGAAATCGACACCATGCCCATGGGATACCAGACCCGGGTGGGGGACCTGGGCAGCTCCCTGTCCGGCGGCCAGGTCCAGCGTATCCTGCTGGCCCGGGCTCTGTATCGACGCCCCCGCATCCTGTTCCTGGATGAGTCCTCCAGCCACCTGGATGTGCGCACCGAAAAACGTATTGCCCAGACGCTGCGCTACCTGAAAACCACCCGGGTCCTGGTGGCTCACCGGCCCGAGACAATCCGGGCTGCCGACCGGGTCATTCAGCTGGAGGGAGGTTGATGGATTGGCACGAGGGGTTTCGAAGGATCCGGGTTTGGCATTGCGTGTTCTTGTTTCTGGTCCCAAAGGTGCTGGAAGCGTTACTTATGGAGTATGCCTCGACTCCACAATGGAGTCTGTTCGTCAACTCCATGGTGCTATACCCGATTCCGTTCACACTATTTCTGGTCTGCGCAACGGTGATTTTGAGAGACATTGGCCTTTCCTGGGGTGCCTTTTTTGGCCGCCCGAAGGACATCAAGTCTTTGGGCGTACTTGCTCTCTTTCCGGCAAAGCCCGGACTCTACGTTGCCGTAATTGGCATCCAGATCTATACGCTCCAACGCCTTGGCTTCCATGTCGTTGACGCCCAGAGCTACAACTCCGAAGGGGTTCCGGGCCAAGCCTGCCCGGTCGGAATTATCGCTCATTGGAAACACGCTGTTTTCTATCTCAGCACAGGAATTCTTGCCCCTATTCAGGAGGAGATTCTTTACCGGGGATTTGTCCTCTCCTGGCTCGCGGTAAGATTCGGAAATACGATCGCTGTGATCCTCAGCTCCATTGTCTTTGGGTTCGCCCACCAATTCGTCCAGGTGCCCACCCGCGCTGCAACGGGTCTGCTGGAGGGTGTTGCTCGCGTTTACTATCGAACGCTCTGGATTCCAATAGCACTACATATCGCCAATAACGCTGTGTTTTCGGAAGTGATCGTTAATTGCCTCAAGGTAGATACAGTTCCTTTCGCCCCAATGACCCACCTTTGGTATTACCTTCTGATTCTCGGCTTTTGCCTGGTTTGCCTGGCTGCTCCTGCCCTTCTCAGGCCCCAATGTGATGATCGATAAATAGCGCTGGGGGCGCGTTTCATTTTGAACAGCAGTGGCAGGGATGCCGCGTCAGACATGGAGGTCGGCTGTTCACTTCATCTCATCAAGGAGGAAACGATGAAAACGCTTAAACCCCATCAAGTTCGACAGGTCTCTGGAGGCTGGCTCGATCCTGACAATGTATACGAAGTACCGGATACCACGCTTCCGGACCCAAGGCCCGAAGCCGTAATCCAGCCCCCGGTCACATTGCCGGTACCGGTGGCGGGATATTCGGGTACCCGTTGCGTTTACCCGCGATCGGACGTCGTCCAGGACGACTTTTAAGCAACATGCAAAAGGAATTGAAGACATGAATGAACTCAACCCCCAACAAATTTCTCTGGTATCTGGTGGCAATGGAAATCAGTGCCATTGCTCAGACGGAGCGGACGTCCAGGTGAGCACCTCGAGAGGCGTTAGTGTAAACACCAACACGCGGAACCTCGGCCAGGACCTCTACGACACCTGGGCCGGCGTTGTCGACGCCACCTCACGCATCGGCGAAGACTCCGGAATTTTTCCGGCTATCCAGTCAGCCAGCGATGCCATCGGTTCCGCCCATGACCGGGCTGTCGACCGGGTTAGCCGCTGGATGGAAGCGGCCACCACAAGCTTTCTCCGGGTTGATCCCTGACCCGCTTTCGGGGCCGGCCCAGGCCACAGCTGGGCCGGCCCCGCCCTTTTTGGAGGAGAAGATTACATGGACGAACTCTTCTGGTTGTCGGCCCACGATTACTTTCTTGGATCCACGGTCAGCCCGGGGCACTGGGGCCGGGTCATGTCCAGCTGCGTGGTAGGCGAGTCCAACTCCATGGGCGCCGCGCGTCTGCCGCTGGCCCTGCGGGAGTACATCTTTGAGGCGGTCAGGCTGACGCAGTCACCCTTGCGCCCCAGCCGCCTGGCCAGCCTGTTCCTGTGTCCCTCGCTGCCAGCTGCGCAACAGCTGTTGGAGCGGGAGGCCCCGGTGCGAAATCATGAGTACGTGTACCGGGTGGAGCTGGTCGATGATGTGCCCGTTTTTCAGGCCAGCATGGACCTGGCGGTGATCAAGCCAGGGGATACGGTGGCGGCCATGACGGAAAAGGCGCGACGCTACTGGCGAGGATATGAGACCCGGCACATGGAGCTGCTGACCATGAGCCCGATTCGAATCTGCGAACGGATATCCCTGGACGCTCCCCGTGGGCAAATGAAGCGGGGCAACGGCGCTGGAATTGGCGCGTCAGCGTCCCCGGAGAGCCTGCTGTGAATCCGGAACATCTAGGATCTGACGGCCAACCATGCTTTGCCTATTCAGCAGAACTCCATCCAGCCCGCTTGCCAAGGGCCGCACCGACCGCCAAGTCGTCCACCTGCGCGGACTGGTCCGGGGCGCCGGTGACGATGGCGGCCCGCCCCGCGGACTATCCTGGGAGGCTGACAGGCCGATTCGCGATATCGGTCAGCCCATCGCGGAATTCGGCATGGAGCAGCAAGTTGGCAGCCGTGGCGGCTGAAAAAGAGTTACCGCGGAAACATCTGCTGCGTGACGTCGGGGTCTGTTTTCGGCTGGACCGGGCGCTCGAATATCGCCTACAAAATGCGCTGCAACGACTCAATATTTTCGTACCGGTGGGCATTCCATCCAGCGTTTCTGGCAGCCTGTACGCAGGAGTCGGAGTCGTCCCAGAAGTGTATCTGATGCGGCTCACATTCGATCGCAGCCGCAACCCGGTCGAAGAACTGCCTGTCGGGCTTGGCGTATCCTAAATCGCAAGAGAAAAACAGGCGCTCAAACATGGACCCAAAGCCCATACAGTCACGAATGTAGTTGGCTCGAACCTGTTCCTGATTGGAGGCGAGATAGCAGTTGGCGCCTCCCTTGCTCAAGCCTTGAATATGCCTCAGAACCTTCGCATTCGGTTGATTGTCCGACTCCATCCACAAGTCAATGAATGCTTGCACTGTGTCCGGCCATTGCCACCGCTCGAGGTATGGCTTCACTGAATCAGACAGGTTCGCATTGCCGGTCAAACACTGCTTAAACGGGCCCGCAAAAAATTCTCGTGTCTCATCCCGAGAAATTCCGTATTTGACACTCAATGCATTCGCGAAGCCGCACGGGTCGATTGAAACTCCATCCCCGTCAAACACGAATGCACACGTTTCAGTCTTGTGGGCCATTGGCTGTCTAACTTGGAGAATCTGCGCTAGCTAATGGAACAGCATTCAAGAAAATTCGACAGGTCGCAATGGCTCGTCAGTCGACTACCCATTCGGCCGGGCGGAGGTTTCTGTCATCTCAACTTCACTCCGGAATACGGTACAAACACAGTTCTTCCGCGGGCTCCGGTATCCCGGTGACAAAATCATGAACGGACTGCAGACCTTCCTTGAGTCCCCGATAGTGGACCCGATCAAGGCACTCCTCCATCGTGTACCAGCCGTAGTCGGAGTGCTCCTCCGGCTCAAGGTGAATTCCTGTTGAACTGACTTCAGCAGCGTAAACGCCGATCACCTGCATTTCCCGAAAACGGCGATTGTAAATGATGTAGGCGTGTTCACCGGCCCAGATCGCAGCCGCCGTCAGTCCCAATTCGCCCAAGCGACGAATAATTGCGTTTTCTATTGGTTCGTCTTGCCGGACGAAATTGCTTGGTATCTGCCAAAACCTCCCACCGTTGAAGTGCCGGTCCGCTTTGGTCTGTGACGTGTAAAGAAGCAAATACCGAGTTGCATCCGAATCACGTCGAAAAGTCCACACATCGAACACGCCGGTTGCAAGTTTCATCCTGGGTCTTGTCTGTTAGTACTTGTGGAGAAGATCTGATTTGGGCCACTAGCCGTCGCCAACATACTACAGCTTGAGCGTACGCTCTGGGTCCAAGCCGACCGTCGCTTCAGATCCGCCGGCCGGAGCGCACCTCGGTCATTCCCTATGGCAATACCGCTATGGCAGCGCCACCTAATGCCTAGGGTCTGAGGAACGCAACAATGGGGTTCGAAACACGGCTCCGAGCAGTTATCGGCATCGCAGCGGGACTGTGGCTGATGTTGGCGGGTGCGCAGCCCGTGGGAACCGCCTTCACGTATCAGGGGGAACTGAAACACGGCGGGACCGTGGCAGAGGGTCCATATGACTTTCATTTCGAGCTGTTTGACGCAGGCGGCCTGTTGATTGGAGGCCCGCTCATTCTGGATGACGTTGCCGTGGCTGCGGGCGTATTCACCGTTGAACTGGACTTCGGTGCCGGGCCTTTCACCGGCAACGAGGTGTGGCTGGCCATCGCCGTTCGCGAAGGCGCCAGCAGCGGGGTTTTTGTGGACCTGCTGCCGCGCCAGAAGATCACCGCGGTTCCTTACGCGCTGCAGGCCGAGTTGGTCGCCATGGGTTCGGTAGGGGCAGCGGAGGTCGATTACACCGAGGTGCAGATTCGGGTTTCGGACTCCTGTCCTGCCGATCACTATCTTCGAGCGATTGGCCCCGGTGGGGAAGTAGACTGCCAGCCAGATGCCGATACCATCAACACCAACGCGGCCGTTCTGGATCAGGGCATTCTGGACACCGATCGCTACGATGCTTATGACGACCTGCTGGCATCTAATCGCCTGGATAACAACGATGGTAATGACCTGTTGCAGCGATGGCAGCTCGACCAGCACTTTCAGGGCAGAAGCGGCGCGCTGACGGTACCCGGCAATGCGTTCGACAGGCAGGGAACGTTCTGCATAGCTGACCGTAATCCCTATGGTATCTACTTCGTCGCCGGAACCGGTGTCAACTGCAAGGCCATTGCAGCGATATCCCTCCCAGACGGTGTCAGTGTCAACTCCCTCAGCTGTCACGTGTACGACAATGATTCATCTCCCGGCGCATTGATCAACGTTTCGTTCTGCGACATGTTGCTCAGTGGCACCGGCACCGCCTGCAGCCCTTCCTCCGATTCGATAGACAGCCCCAACGACCAACTGCTGACCCGCGACCTGGGTGGCATCATCGTCGACAACAGCACTACGGGCTACTACCTGGAAGCCGGCTTTGGTACGGTAGCTCCGGTGGGCTCCAACGTTTCCCTGACGGGTTGCATCGTCCGCTACAAGGTTCAGTGACATCTGATTTAGATGACGGGCCTATGTGTAGTTCGGGTGCTGTTCTCTACCGGTGACTTCAATCTCACTAGCATCTACCCTGCCGGGGTAAACCCTGATGCGGCCCCGTTTGCCATCCGCTATGCTATTCGCGAGGCAAAAGGAGGTCGTTCGATGAATCAGTCGAAGCTTTTTCAACCCTTTTGGCTGGCGCTGGCCGGCATTCTGGCCCTGTTGTCCGCGCCTGTTCTGGCCCAGAGCGGCGGCGACAAGGTGGGATTCACCACGCTGTCTTATGCCGGCCGGCTGCCGGCACTGGCGGCCCGGGCGGACAAGGAATTCCTGATCTACCAGTTCCGGATCAACTACCAGGCGAGCAAGGAGCCCCTGCTGGCCACGGTGCAGGAGTTTGATCAGGTCATGACCCTGCTGCGCAGGGGCAGCCCGATTTCCGGTGTCGCCAAGCCGCCCAACAAAGAGGTCCGCGACGCCCTGTCAGAGGTTGAAGGGGTGTGGAAAGACCTGAAGCGGGTTTACACCTTCAACTCGGTCCAGGTGCGCCGGGCCAAGGATCTGTTACCGCCGCCGGAGCGGCTGCGGGATCCGTTCCTGGTTCATTTTGTGGATGACATGAGTGCGCAGTTGATCGAGTCCCTGGATGGGCTGTTCAAACTCTACCAGGCCGCCTGTCCGGCGGAGTGCGTGGCTGCGGGAACGGAGCTGATCAGGCAGCAATACACCCTTTCCGAAACCATGACCAAGGACGTGCTGTTCATCGTACTGGGTCTGCAGGAGGGGGATCACGAGGAATCCCTGACCCTGGCCCGCAACGGTTTTGAACGCACCCTGATGCAAATGGGCCGGGACGCGGGCGCTGACCTGGCTGCCAGCGTCGAGGCGACGACTGGAACGTGGCGCCAGTTCCGCACCAACGTGGACATGGCCCTGGGCGGTGACGTGGACGCGGTGGACGTCAGCTTCCTGCTGCGAATCCAGGAGCGCATGATTGAGAACATCGACGAGTCCGCGCAGTTCTTCGCTACCCCGACGGGGGAATAGGCTCCGCCTCGTCCTGCCACTGGCAGTACTGCCGGCATAAGGTCCTGGCCCAGCTCCGGGCCAGGGCACGGTCTGCCACGGTCAGGTCCAGCGCAACCCCGGACTCTCGAACGGCTTCGTCGACATCCTCACCCCGGGCCAGGGCGGCTGCGCCCATGTAGGCCACAGCGGCCATGGAGTCCTGCTGGTAGATCACGCCATCCTGCAGCGCGCCGGCCATGGCGGTGAACGCTTCGGGGTGGCCGGTTCGAATGGCGCGCTCCAGGTAGTCGGCGGATTTCTCCCGGTGAATCTCCAGGTACACCGGCTCCTTGAACACGCGGCTGCGCTCTTCGTTGAGCAACTGAGGCAGCAGGAGGTAAAACCTGACCTGGGCCGGCAGGTAGTCCAGGTCAGCGGCCAGTTGCAGCCACTCGGCCGCCAGCTGTATCAGGTCTTCCTCACCCAGCCCCTCGCAGCGCAGGTACAGTTGCTCGGTGCGCTCCATGACCCTGTCGTAGCGTCTCCCCAGCGACCGGCCGCGGCGCTCGAAAGCCGTGGTGTACTGCTCCAGGCGGGTTTCGTAATCCTGTTCGGTGACCGGGGCCCCGATACAGGAGCGGACGTATTCGTAGGCCACGAATGCGTCCTGGCCGGAAACCGAGTCGGCGTCGGCTATCACATCAGCGTAGCGATCAAAGTTCATGATCGGGCCGATGTCGGGGGTTTTGAGTGCGGGGTTTTCCGGCGGTACCACCTTGGCGGGTTGTCCCCGGGAGGGCCGCCCGGCGGGTTCAACGGTGATGGGTTGGGTGGACTGCTCCGCGGATGTCGCCTGTGGAACCGTCGGATTTTCCGGACCCTCCTCCGGGGCCGATTCAGCCAGCCCAGGGGACGCCGGCTCCTGGGCACCGGGTGTGGGTTCTGGGAGGTTCTGCGATGCCGGCGTCAGCGCCATCCAGGCGGCAGCGGCAGCGACCAGCAATGTCAGTGGCAGGGCGAGCTTTTTCATGGCGTCCGGCACAGGGTGGCGCAGAGCTCACGGCCCATTTCCCGTGCGTCCCGCACCTGCTCGGGAGTCAGCTCATGCTGCAGGAACGCCATGTTGCCCTCGGACTCACGATGGGTGCCGTTTGAAGCCAGGCTGGCGGCGTACGCGTAGGCGTAGGCTGCCTGCACGTCTTCGTCAAAAATGATCCCCTCGCGCAGGGCGGCGCTGTATTCGGCAAAGGAATCGGCGTGTCCGCTTTGCAGCGCCGCTTCCAGCATCATCGGTGCAAGCCGGCGGTATTCATGGACCCGCTCGGGGTACTTGTAAGGTCCCCACAGTTTCCGGTTGAGCAGCCACGGCACGCTGTGGTGGTAGGCGTGCTGGGCCTGGGGAAATCCGCGCAGGGCGGCCTGGGTCAGCCAGTCCACCATGAGCGGCACCAGGGCGTCGTCGTCCGGCAAACCTTCGCAACGCACCAGCCCCCGGCGGATCTGTGCGATGGCCCGCTCCACGCCCTCGGGGCCGCGCCGCCGGGCCAACCGTTCGTCGCTGCCCATGGATTCTTCCCGGGCCGCCAGTGACTGGGCATCCCGGGGCTGATCCACACAGCTGCGCAAATAGGCATACACGGTGTAGGCGTCCCGCCCGGAGACCGTCTCCCGGTCCCGGTCGTAGCGGGCGTAGGTTTCCACCGTCCAGTCCCGGGACAGGGCCTGGACCGCCCGGAAAATCGGGATCTTGGTGGTTTCGTACTCTTCCTGGGTGAACTCGGAATCCGGCCAGGGTGGAGGGATATCGGCGGCCGGCATGGCCTCGGCCGCTTTGTCGGCTGCGTCGACGGGGCTGTCAGTCGGACTGACTGCCATTCTCCTGCGGCGGGGTTCCGGCGGCTGCTTTGGCGTCCTGGGGGAAGTGACGGGCTCGCTGACATCCCCCGCCGCGACCGGCGCGGGTGTTTCCAACGGCGCCTGGCGCCACCACCAGGCGACGCCCGCCAGGACACCCAGGCTCAGCACGATGATCAGAACCATCCGCATAACACTGGATCAGACCGCGTCCGGGTCGGTTTGATTCCATCGGGTTCGTCTGGGACTTACCGCCGATTGTCACGCCGCCCGTCCTCACCCACGAGCCCCTGCTATATTCACGGGATGCTGCTGAGAATCGCCCAATGGATGCTGCTGTTGGCATTGGTCCTGGCCCGGCCCGGGCAGGCCGAAGAAAACCGCCTGTGGCTGGTCCCGGCCGGCGTAGACCTGCCCCCTGACGTCCAGGTGCTGGGCTGGGCTGGCAGCCGGGGTCACCTGGTGCGGGCGCGACGCCAGCAGCTGGCCGGTCTGCCGGTGGCCCCCTATGCCGGGAAGTCGAAACTGTCGCCGGAGCTGGACCAGCGCCTGCAGGAAAAGGCCGCCGGGCCGGTGGCGCTGGAAATCGTGCTGGCCCGGGGCGAGGATGCCGCCGGCGTCGTTGCCACGCTGGCCAGGCTGGAGCCCGCCGCTGAAGTGCTGCGGATAGCGCCCGGGCCGCCGGACCGGATTATCGTCCGGATCGATGCCGATCGGGCCGCCGCCTTGACCGATCGTCTGGGCCGCAGCAACCGGGTGACCCGGCTGCAGCGGCACTGGCCCATGGTCTGGCTCAACCAGGATTCCGTGGGACCGATCCAGGCCAACGCGCCCTCCGGCGGCCCGCCACCCACAGCCACGCCCATCTGGGACCAGGACATCCTGGGAACCGGCCAGGTCGTCGGCATCGCAGATTCCGGCCTGGACCGCAATGAAGGATGGTTCCGACAGCTGCACAACGGCGTCAGCGTGAATACCGAGATCACCGACGCGGCGGACACCACGCCGCCCATTCCGGGACCCTGGCATGCCGGGCGCAAGGTGGCGGGATACTGGGTCATGCCCGGGGCGTCGGCCTACGACGACAATGAGAACTGCGACGGCGGTGTCCAGTTCACTTCCTTTCACGGCACCCACGTCACCGGCACCGCCGCCGGCGACGGCGGCACGCCGTCCCGGCCCGATGCGGCCAATTATGATCCGGGCGACGGCATGGCACCCCAGGCCCGGATCCTGTTCCAGGATCTGGGCAACGACAGTTCGGGCTGCCTGTCCGGCGCGGGCGGGGTGCCCATGTGGTCCCAGGCCCTTGCTGCCGGCGTGCGGATTCACTCCAACAGTTACGGATCCCGCTACGTCGGCCAGTACCAGGCCCGGGAGGCCGCCCTGGATGAATTCCTGTGGCGCAACGAAGACATGCTGCTGGTGTTTGCCGCCGGCAACGAGGGTAGCGGCGGCATCAGCCATCCCGGCCATGCCAAGCATCCCCTCACCGTGGGTGCCCTGCTGCACGGCAACAGCACCGTGCCGGCGGGTTTTTCTTCCCTGGGCCCCACGTCGGACGGGCGCATCAAGCCCGACCTGGCAGCGCCGGGATCGCTGATCAGCTCGGCCCGGGGTAACGACGAGGACAGCGTGCCCAGCCCGGGCATCACCGGCCTGTTCTCCGGCACCTCCATGGCCGCGCCGGCGGTGGCGGGAGCGGCGGCCCTGGTCAGCCAGTACTTTGATGACGGCTTCTATCCCACCGGCGTGGCCAATCCCGACGATGCCCTGCGGACTTCCGGCCCGCTGCTGAAGGCGGTGCTGCTCAACGGCACCCTGACCTTTGCCGACACGCCAGGATTCGACCGGGGCTGGGGCCGGGTGTGGCTGGACAACAACCTTTACTTCGCGGGCGACGACCGCCAGCTGCGGGTGTGGAGCCTGGCCAACGATGCGGGTCTCCGCCAGGGTGAGTTTCACGAGTTCCAGCTGCAGGTACCGGCCGGGGGCGAGTTCCGGGCCACCCTGGTGTGGTACGACCCGGCGCCCCTGCTCGCCGCCCCCGAGGCGCTGGTGAATGACCTGGATCTCAGCGTCACGGCTCCGGACGGAACTTACCTGGGCAACCGGTTCAGCGGCGGCGTGAGCAGCACCGGCGGATCGCCGGACCAGCTGAACCCGGTGGAGCAGGTGCGATTCGAATCCGCCCAGGCGGGCGTCTACACGGTGCGGGTGGACGCCGGCACGGTGCCGGGCACGGGCCTGCCGGAGTCTCTGCGCCAGGGTTATGCCCTGGTGGTGTCTTCGGGGCAGTGCGACTCGGCGGTGGTCGATGCGCCGGACTTCTCCCTGGTAGCGGACCCGGCCGAGGTACAGCTGTCGGTCAGCGGCGCGCCGGGGGCTTACCAGGTGTACCGCGCCCCCGGCAGCTGCGCCGGCCTGGCCGGCGCGCCGGGATTTGTGGGTGTCACTGCCACCGGACAGTTTGATGACACCACCACCCAGGGTGGCTTCCAGTACGCCTACCAGGTGCGCGGGGTGGACGCCTGCGGTGAGGGACCGGCCAGCGTGTGCCGGGACGTGGTGTCCCAGGCGCCCTGCACCCTGACCCCCCAGGGGCTCGGCGGCAGCAGCCAGTCTCAGCCCCTGGGCAGTTTCTGCGCCACCCGGGTGAGCTGGCCCGAAGCGGCGGCCCAGTGCCCGGATGCCGGACTGGGCTATGAGCTGCACCGCTCAACCGATCCATTCTTTGCGCCGGACAGCGGCACGCGGATTGCCGACGGCCTGCCCTCGGCCTCTTACACGGATCTCCAGGCGGCGTCCGGCGTCACCCATTACTATCGCTCGGTGGCGGTGGACAGTCGAGGCAACCGGGCGGCGCCCACCCACCCCGTGTTGTTCGCGGCGGTGGGGCCGGTCGTCGCGCCGGGGACGTTCCAGGACGGCGGCGAATCCCTGGCCACGATGGTGCCCGAGTTTCCCTGGCGCCTGACAGCCAGCCACGCGGCAGAGGGTGCCCGCAGCTATCGCCAGGCCGAGGACGGCCTCAGTTATCAGCCGGACACCTGTGCGGCCATCTCGACCCCGGACATGCCGCTGCAGGCCGGAGCGGTGTTGAGCTACCAGGCGCGTTTCGAGCTGGAGTCCGGCTGGGATGGCGTGGTGGTCGAGGTGTCCACCGACGGCGGCCGGAGCTGGACCGACCTGCCCCCCAACGGCGGCTACCCGGGGGATTTCAGCCAGACCGAGCCAACCGGTTCCGGGCCGGTCAATGCCTGCGGCTACCCGGCCACCCAGGGTGCCTTCAGTGGCGACAGCGGCGGCGCCTTCCAGTCCTTCCAGAGCGACCTCAGCAGCCTGGCCGGCGAAACCGTCCGCTTCCGCTGGCGTTTCTCGTCAGATCCCGGCATGGAAATGGAGGGCTTCTACCTGGACGCCATCTCGGTAACCCAGGCCGGCGTGCCCTCGGCCTGTATCGACGGCGAGCTGCTGTGGTTCGACGGATTTGAGTGACCTCACCCCACCGTACTGACCAAGTACCGGCCGGCCGGGCGACAGCTGAGCTGCAGTCACCCAAGGAGCGCAGATTTCATGCGTCATTCACTTGTGAAGGCGTTCACGCGCCCCGACTATACCGCCGGTGGTCAAGGATGAGCCGGCATGTTAGACTTGCCGGCCGTTGAGCCGGCGGCCCGGCATACCTGCCCGGGCTGCACCAGACCGGAGGCCCCTTGGATACGCCCGTTTTGCAGGCTGCGGCGAGCGCATACAGGATCAGCCTCGGCTCTCTGGCGGTCATTGTGATCCTCGGTCTCACCATGCTGACTTTCGGACGCTGGCCCGCGATGGCGGCAGCGATCGGCGGGCTGGTCGCCTGGCTTCCGCACATGTACGTGATCGGAAAGTTTTTCGGGGTTTCCCGACGGGGCGTCAAGCCGGTCACCATGGCCGGGCTTCTCGGTGCCGAGCTCAGCAAACTGTTCCTGACAGCGGCGCTGTTCGCCCTGGCCTTTGCCTGGGTGCCGAAGGAACACGCGGGATACCTGTTCGCAGGCTTTATCCCCACAATGATTGCGAATTTGGTCGGGTTAGCACTGCTAACGCGAAAATTGGACAAACAACAGAGCCTACAAGAACCCAATCATGGCAAAGGAAGCGGGACAGCAGACCTCCGGTGAATACATCATTCACCACCTGCAACATCTGACTTTTGGGCGTCACCCTGACGGCACCTGGGGCTTTGCCCACGGCGCCGAGGAAGCCGCGGCAATGGGCTTCATGGCCATCCACGTGGACACCATGTTCTGGTCCCTGTTCCTGGGCCTGATCTTCGCCTTTATCTTCCGGAGTGTGGCCAGGCGGGCCGAGGCCGGCGTGCCGGACGGCATGCAGAACTTTATCGAGTGGATCGTCGAGTTCGTCGACAACAGCGTCAAGGAGACCTTCCACGGCACCAGCAAGCTGGTGGCGCCCCTGGCCCTGACCCTGTTTGTATGGATCTTCTTCCAGAATCTCATGGACCTGGTGCCGGTGGACTGGATTCCGATGACCGCCTATGTGATGGGCATCGAATACATGAAAGTGGTGCCCACTGCTGACGTCAACGCCACCATGGGCATGGCCCTTGGCGTATTCGGCCTGATCCTGTTCTACAGCATCAAGATCAAAGGCGTGGGCGGTTTTGTGGGCGAATTGACCGGTATGCCGTTCTCGGCGCGCAGTCCGTTGCTGAAAGTGGTGTTCGCGCCCATCAATCTGATCCTGGAAGGCGTGGCGCTGCTGGCCAAGCCCATATCGCTGGGCCTGCGACTGTTCGGCAACCTCTACGCCGGGGAACTGATTTTCATCCTGATCGCCCTGTTGGGTCTGTGGCAATTGCCGCTGCACTTCGGCTGGGCCGTGTTCCACCTGCTGGTGATCACGCTGCAGGCTTATATTTTCATGATGTTGACGGTGGTGTATCTGAGCATGGCTCACGAGCATCACTAGATTCGATTTTTAACTAGACCAAAGAAACCGTAACTGGAGTAACCAATGGAATTTGTAGTCGGAATGACCGCCATCGCCGTGGCACTGCTGATTGGCCTGGGGGCCCTGGGTGTGGGTATCGGTGTGGGCATCCTGGGTGGCCGCCTGCTGGAAGGTACCGCTCGTCAGCCTGAACTGGCTCCGATGCTGCAAGGTAAGTTCTTCCTGGCAATCGGCCTGCTTGACGCGGTTGCCATGATCGGCGTGGGTATCGCGCTGTACTTCACCTTCGCCAACCCGTTCATCGGCCAGATCGCCGGGTAACCCGGGCTGGATTTCAGTAACTTTGCGGGGCGAATCCCCCGCAGGGATGCTGGAGGAGAGAGACAGTGAATCTAAATATGACCCTGCTGGGCCAGACCATCGCGATGTTCGTGTTCGTCTGGTTCTGCATGAAATATGTCTGGCCTCCCCTGATCACCGCCCTGGAAACCCGCCGCAAGAACATCGCTGACGGCATCGCCGCCGCTGAAGAAGCCAACCAGAAACTGGCGGACGCCAAAGGTGAGGCAGAACAGCTGGTGGATGACGCCCGCAAGCAGGCTGGCGAAATCGTAGAGCAGGCCAACCGGCGAGCAGCGCAGATCATGGAGACCGCTAAGTCGGATGCGGGTCAGGAGCGGGAGCGCCAGGTGGCAGCTGCCCAGACCGATATTGAGCAGGAAGTGAATCGTGCACGCGAAGAGCTGTCTTCCAAGGTTGCTGCCCTGGCAGTGACCGGCGCGGAGCAGCTGCTGCAGCGCGAGATCGACGCCACCGCTCACCGGGACCTGCTGGACAAGCTGGCAGCGGAGATCTAGGCCATGAGTGATGTCATCACGCTGGCCCGGCCCTACGCCAAGGCGGCATTCGCCGTCGCGCGCGATGCCGGGGCGCTTGGCCCCTGGTCCGCCGCACTGGAGCTGGCTTCGGCCGCCGCGGACAATAAAACCGTGCAGCGGCTGATTGCTGATCCCAACGTGGATAACGAAGGCCTGGTAGAGCTGTTTCTGCCGGCTGACGGTGGTCCCGATGGATTCAGCAACCTGGTCAACGTGCTGGTGCACTACGACCGCCTGCCGGTGCTGCCGGAAATCGCCCGCATCTTCGACAAGCTGAAAGCTGACGCTGAACAGACCATGGCGGTGACCGTGCGCTCGGCCACCGAGCTGTCAGACGACTACCAGTCCCGGCTCAGCGCCAGCCTCAGCAAGCGATTTGGCCGCAGCATCGAACTGGCCTGCGAGATAGATCCCACGGTGCTGGGTGGCGCGATTATCCAGGCTGGCGACATGATCATCGACGGATCGCTGCGGCGACGCCTGGGCCTGATGGCTGAGAGCCTCAAGGGCTGAGCCTGCGCATAGAACCAAGTACTTAGTTAAAAGGTTATGAACATCGTCGGCCCCGCGGGGCCGGTTAGAGGAAACTCAAATGCAAACGCAACTGAACCCATCTGAAATTTCCGAGCTGATCAAACAGCGCATCGAGAAGTTTCAGGTTGAATCCGAAGCCCGCAACGAGGGCACTGTGGTGTCCCTGTCCGACGGTATTGCCCGCATCCACGGCCTGGCCGACGTGATGCAGGGGGAGATGATCGAATTTCCCGAGCAGACCTTTGGGCTGGCGCTGAACCTGGAGCGCGACTCGGTGGGTGCGGTGATCCTGGGCGATTACGAGCACATCTCCGAAGGCGACAAGGTTCGAACCACGGGCCGGATTCTCGAGGTTCCGGTGGGTGAAGAATTGCTGGGCCGGGTTGTTGACGCCCTGGGTAACGCCATCGACGGCGGCGCCCCCATCGACGCCAAGCACTTCTCTCCGGTGGAAAAAGTTGCCCCGGGTGTGATTTCCCGGAAATCCGTTGACCAGCCGGTGCAAACCGGTCTGAAGTCCATCGACTCCATGGTGCCGGTGGGCCGGGGTCAGCGGGAGCTCATCATCGGAGACCGCCAGACCGGTAAGACGGCGGTGGCCATCGACACCATCATCAACCAGGTCGGCACCGGCATTAAGTGTATCTATGTCGCCATCGGCCAGAAGCGCTCATCGGTTGCGTCCGTGGTGGCCAAGCTGGCGGAACACGGAGCTCTGGAGCACACGGTCATCGTCGCGGCCACCGCTTCAGACTCAGCGGCCATGCAGTACGTTTCCGCCTACGCCGGTTGCGCCATGGGTGAGTACTTCCGCGATCGCGGCGAGGATGCCCTGATCATTTACGACGACCTGACCAAACAGGCCTGGGCCTATCGCCAGGTGTCCCTGCTGCTGCGTCGTCCGCCCGGCCGGGAAGCCTACCCCGGTGACGTGTTCTACCTGCACTCCCGCCTGCTGGAGCGCGCCGCCCGGGTCAACGAAGAGTACGTTGAAAAAGTGACCAACGGTGAGGTCAAGGGCCAGACCGGTTCCCTGACGGCACTGCCGATCATTGAAACCCAGGCGGGTGACGTGTCGGCCTTCGTACCCACCAACGTGATCTCCATCACCGACGGCCAGATCTTCCTGGAAACCGACCTGTTCAACGCCGGTATCCGCCCCGCAATCAACGCGGGTCTGTCGGTCTCCCGGGTGGGTGGTTCAGCCCAGACCAAGATCATCAAGAAACTCGGCGGCGGTGTCCGCCTGGCCCTGGCCCAGTTCCGCGAGTTGGCGGCGTTTGCCCAGTTCGCCTCGGACCTGGACGAGACCACCCGGCGCCAGCTGGAGCGTGGTCAGCGGGTCACCGAGCTGATGAAGCAGCCCCAGTACAGCCCGCTGAGCGTGGCCGAAATGGCCATGTCCCTGTACGCGGTCAACGAGGGCTTCCTGGACGACCTGGCCATGGACCAGATCCTCAGCTTCGAGCAGGGCCTGCACGAGCACATGAAGTCCAGCTACGCGGACCTGGTCAGCAAGGTCAACGAGACCGGCGCGTGGAACGACGAGATCGAGGCCGAGTTCAAGGCCTGCGTGGAGAACTACCGCGAAACCGGTTCCTGGTAAGGAACGGACTTCAGGAAATAAGGACGGCTAAAGAGATATGTCCGGCGCAAGAGAAATACGCGGCAAGATCAAGAGCGTCAACAACACCAAGAAGGTGACCAAGGCGCTGGAGATGGTGTCCGCGTCCAAGATCCGCAAAGCCCAGGACCAGATGGCCCGCACCCGGCCCTATACCCGCATGATGCGGCAGGTGGCAGGCCACATCGCCAAGGCCAACCCGGAGTACACCCACCCGTTCATGCAGACCCGGGACGAGATCAACAGCGTGGGTTTCATCCTGGTGTCAACCGACCGCGGCCTGTGCGGCGGCCTGAACACCAACCTGTTCAAGCTGACCCTGGCCAAGCTGCGGGAATACGAGGAAGAGA
>JASJDM010000032.1 GCA_030065125.1 Lysobacterales bacterium
AAGCCGGCTTTACTCTGTCCCTTTACTCTGACCCCAGAAATCCCGTTCACCAGGCCGCGGAGCGGCCGTTCCCCAGCGCCCGCAGCGCGCGTTCCCTCGCTCCATGAGCACCGAACTTCCCGCGGCCGACCAAACACTTATCGAATCTTTCCTCGACCGCGTCTGGGCGGAGCAGGGGCTGGCGGACAACTCCCTGGACAGCTACCGCTTCGACCTGAGCGGCTTTGCCCTGTACCTGCGGGGTTCGGGGCAGGCGCTGGCGGAAGCCCAGCGGGCGGATGTGCTGGAATACCTGGGTCGGCGCACCCGGCTCGGGTTCTCGGCCCCCTCCAATGCGCGGCTGTTGTCCTGCCTGCGTGGATTTTTTGGTGACTTGCTGCGGCGGGGGATGCGCCGGGACGATCCCACCGACCGGGTGGATAACCCGCGTCAGGGCCGCCGCTTGCCCAAGACCATCAGCGAGTCAGAAGTCGAGGCGCTGCTGCAGGCACCGGACCTGGATCAGCCACTGGGGTTGCGCGACCGCGCCATGCTGGAGCTGATGTATGCCACTGGCTTGCGGGTGTCGGAACTGGTAGGCCTGCGCAGTGACCAGCTCAACATGCGCCAGGGCGTGCTGGCCGCCTTCGGCAAGGGCAGTAAGGAACGACTGGTGCCCATCGGTGAAGAGGCCCTGGTCTGGATGCGACGGTATCTGGACCAGGCGCGGCCCGAACTGCTGGGCCAGCGGATGTGCGACGAATTGTTCGTGACCCGCCGGGGCAGTGGAATGACCCGTCAGGCATTCTGGTACCTGGTCAAACGCTACGCCCTGCAGGCGGGCATCGATACCTCAATTTCCCCCCACGCGCTGCGTCACTCTTTTGCCACCCACCTGCTCAATCACGGTGCTGATCTTCGAGTGGTGCAACTCCTGCTGGGCCACTCCGACCTGTCCACCACTCAGATTTATACCCACGTGGCGCGGGAGAGCCTCAAGTCCCTGCACCGCGAGCATCATCCGCGAGGCTGAGCCGAAACACCGCCTTCCGGCGGCAGATTGGCGCCACAGGTCACCGGGGCGCGAGCGCCGGATGCCCCGCGTTGACGCCTCGGTTACAATTGGCGGTTTAGCCTCGGACTGGTTCCGGGTGAAATTAATCGCCGGTGCCCCGGTCTAATGGAGCATCAGCGAGTGGACGAATCAAGAGGACAAATCGTGAAAAAGATCCTGTGGATGGCCCTATGCGTGTTGCTGGCCGGCGCCAGCCAGGCCGACGAGTTCGAAGCCGTGCGCAAAGCCATCAAAAGCCTCGCCCCCAACGTGACCATCGACGAGGTGAAGCCGGCACCCTTTGAAGGGTTTGCCGAGGTCCTGCTGGGTGCCCAATTGCTCTACGTGTCCGAGGACGGGCGCTACCTCATCGACGGTACCGTGATTGACGTTCAGAACGGTCGCAATCTCTCTGAGCTCAGCCGCGGCGCGGTGCGCAAGGAGAAACTCGGCGAGCTGCCGGGGGCGGAACTCATTTCCTTCAAGGCCACCACCGAAACCAGGCACCAGATCACTGTGTTTACCGACATTGACTGCGGCTACTGTCGGCGACTGCACGAACAGATGGGTCAGTACAACGAACTGGGCATCGAGGTGAACTACCTGTTCTTCCCCCGCGCCGGCGTCGGCTCAGCGTCCTTCCAGAAAGCCGTCTCGGTCTGGTGCGCCGACGACCAGAACTCGGCCATGACCGCGGCCAAAGCCGGTCAGGAAGTCGAACCCAAACAGTGCACCAACCCCGTCGAGGCCCACTACGAGCTCGGGCGACAGCTGGGTGTCACTGGGACGCCAGCCCTGGTTTCGTCCAACGGCACCCTGATTCCGGGCTACGTGCCGCCCGCAGCACTGCTGGGACAGCTCAACAACATCGAGTAGTTCCGAACCCCGGTGCCCGGCCCAAAAAAGTGGTACCGGGCAGGGTAAGTGCTGGTATGATCCATCGCGCTTACCCAACGAACATCGTGGTCCATAATCAATGACGGTACGCTGCCTGCTTGGTGCGCCCGCCCTGTCGGAATTTCGAATCGAGAAGATTAACCGTCGGCTGCTGAATCAGGGGCTGACGGTCAGTGACTGCCGGCAGGTGTTTGTGGTCCAGCTTGACGACCCGATAGTGCCGGGGGACTGGGAGCGGCTGACCCGCCTGCTGGGCAGCCATCAGGAGATCCCGGCCGAGCAGCTGGATCCGCGGGATGTCTACGTTACCCCCCGCTTCGGAACCATTTCTCCCTGGGCCTCCAAGGCTACGGATATTGCCCATCGCTGCGGCCTTAAGCTGTGCCGCCGGGTTGAGCATGGTCGGCGCTACCGTTTTGAACAGGCCCTGGCCGATGATCAGGCGACGGGCCTGGGACTGAATGACCGCATGACGGAATCGGTGTCGCGCCGGCCGGGGCAGCTGGACGCGCTGTTTGAGCAGGGGGAGCCCGCACCGCTTGCCCGGGTGCCGGTGCTGGCGGCCGGGCTGGAAGCGCTGCAGCAGGCCAACGGCGAGCTTGGGCTGGCCCTGTCCGCTGACGAGATGGACTACCTGGCCGGCGCTTTCACCCAGCTTGGCCGTGATCCCACCGACGCCGAGCTGATGATGTTCGCTCAGGCCAACTCCGAGCACTGCCGGCACAAAATCTTCAACGCTCGCTGGACCCTGGATCAGGAGGATCGCGACAAGAGCCTGTTCCAGATGATCCGGCACACTCACGAGCGCCATCCAGAGGGTGTGATCACCGCGTACGCCGACAACGCTGCCATCATCGACGGCTTCGAATCCAACCGCTTCATGGTGAACCCGCAAACAGGCATCTACCACGAGAGCCTCGAGCACGCCCACATCATGATCAAGGTGGAAACCCACAACCACCCGACCGCAATTTCACCCTATCCCGGCGCATCGACCGGGTCGGGCGGTGAGATTCGCGACGAGACTGCCACCGGTCGCGGTGGAAAACCCAAGGCCGGCCTCACCGGATTTTCCGTGTCCAACCTGAGGATTCCGGGTTTTGAGCATCCCTGGGAGGCGGATCACGGCCGGCCGGGGCGGCTGGCATCCGCCCTGGACATCATGCTGGAAGGCCCCATCGGAGCCGCGGCGTTCAACAACGAGTTCGGAAGACCCGCCCTGTCGGGATATTTCCGTACCTTTGAACAGGACTGTGGCCAGGGCCCCCGGGGAGAGCGCCTGCTGCGCGGATATCACAAGCCCATCATGCTGGCCGGCGGCATGGGCAACATCCGTTCGCGCGCCACGGCCAAGAACCAGCTCAATCCCGGTGACCCCATCATCGTCCTGGGCGGCCCCGCCATGCTGATTGGCCTGGGTGGTGGTGCAGCCTCTTCCATGACCAGCGGCTCCAGCGCCGAGGACCTGGACTTTGCCTCGGTGCAGCGCGACAACCCCGAGATGCAGCGGCGCTGCCAGGAAGTGGTGGACCGTTGCTGGGCTCAGGGGGTCAACAACCCCATCGTGTCGATTCACGACGTGGGAGCGGGCGGGCTGTCCAATGCCATACCCGAACTGCTGCACGACAGCGAGCGGGGCGGTGCGCTGGAGTTGCGCGAGGTGGGCAACGCAGACCCGGGCATGTCCCCCATGCAGATCTGGTGCAACGAAGCCCAGGAACGTTACGTGCTGGGAGTCCAGGCTGACCGCCTGGAAGACTTCCTGTCGCTGTGCCGCCGGGAGCGGTGCCCGGTGGCCGTGGTGGGTGAGGCCACCGAAGACCCGCACCTGCAGCTGGCTGACCGCCACTTCAGCGACAGGCCGGTGGACCTGCCCATGTCAGTACTGTTTGGCAACACACCGGCCATGCATCGGGTCGCCAGGCGCAGCCCGTCGCAGGCAGCCGCCGATGACTGGCAGGACATTCAGCTGGATGAAGCCGTGTCCCGGGTGCTGGCGCTGCCGGCGGTGGCATCCAAGAATTTTCTGATCACCATTGGCGACCGCACGGTGGGTGGCCTGGTTCACCGTGACCAGATGGTGGGTCCCTGGCAGGTGCCGGTGGCCGACGCGGCGGTGACCATGAACGACTTTCGCGGCTATCACGGCGAGGCCATGGCGGTGGGAGAGCGCACGCCCCTGGCAGTGACCGACGCGCCGGCATCAGGTCGCATGGCCGTCGGTGAAGCGGTCACCAACATGGCGGGTGCCGGGGTGGCGCGCCTGTCCGACATCAAGCTTTCCGCCAACTGGATGGCGGCGGCCGGCGCCCCGGGCGAGGACGCGGCCCTGTTCGACACGGTCAAGGCCGTGGGGCAGGAACTCTGCCCCGAGCTGGGACTGTGTATCCCGGTGGGCAAGGACTCATTGTCCATGCAGACGGTGTGGCGGCAGGATGGCCAGGACCGCCGGATGACGGCACCGCTGTCGCTGATCGTGTCGGCATTTGCCCCGGTTCCCGACGTTCGCCGGGCAGTGACCCCGCAGCTGCAGGATCAGGACAGCTGCCTGCTGCTGATCGACCTTGGAGATGGTCGCAGCCGCCTGGGCGGCTCCGCCCTGGCCCAGGTGTATGGACGCGAGCTGGGCCAGGTGCCGGACCTGGACCAGCCCCAGAGGCTGGTCGGGTTTTTCCGGTGCATGGCGCGGCTGACCGCAGACGAACTGATCCTGGCCTACCACGACCGGTCCGACGGCGGACTGCTGGCCACCCTGCTGGAAATGGCTTTCGCGGGACGTGTCGGCCTGAACATTCAGGTTCCCGAGGAGGTTGATGTCCTGTCGTGGCTGTTCAACGAAGAGCTGGGGGCAGTGATCCAGGTTGCGGCAGATCAGCTGGATCCGGTGATGGAACAGTTCCGCCAGGCAGGTCTGGGGGAGCTGGTGCACCTGATCGGGGCCCCCGCTGCCGACGGCCCGATCAACTTCCAGCGCCAGGAGGAAACCCTGCTCCAGGGTGAACGCGGCCAGTTTCAGCGGCGTTGGGCCGAGACCAGTTTTGCCATGCAGTCCATGCGCGACCACCCGGATTGCGCACGACAGGAACATGAGACCCACGCGTCCGACGACCCCGGCCTGTCACCCCGGATCAGCTTCGACGCGGACCACGACATTGCCGCACCGCTGGTGGGTGTGGGTGCCTCGCCGCCGGTGGCCATCCTGCGAGAGCAGGGAGTCAACGGCCATACCGAGATGGCGGCTGCCTTTCACCTGGCCGGCTTCGAATCCGTGGATGTGCATATGTCGGACCTGATTGCCGGCCGGCATCACCTTTCGAATTTTCGCGGCCTGGTGGCCTGTGGTGGGTTTTCCTACGGCGACGTGCTCGGCGCCGGCCAGGGCTGGTCCCGGGCCATCCTGTTCCGGGACGAACTGCGCAGCCAGTTCGAAGAATTCCTGGCTGCCCGGGACCGGTTCGCCCTCGGCGTGTGTAATGGTTGCCAGATGCTGGCCGGACTGGCCCGACTGATTCCCGGCGCGGAAGGCTGGCCGACTTTCGTTCGCAACCGATCAGAACAGTTCGAGGCCAGGCTCAGCCTGGTGGAAGTCACCGACTCGCCGTCGATACTGCTGACCGGAATGACTGGCTCCCGCATACCCGTGGCCGTGGCTCATGGTGAAGGGCGGGTGCGGTTCGAAGGTGCGGCCGCGCCCCTGGAGCGTCGCCTGGCGCTCAGATTTGTCGACAACCGCGGTGAGCCGACCGAACGGTACCCGCACAATCCCAACGGCTCCCTGGATGGCATCACCGGCGTGTGCAATGCGGACGGCAGGGTGACCATCATGATGCCCCACCCGGAGCGGGTATTCCGCAGCGTCCAGCTGTCGTGGGCTCCGCCGGACTGGTCCGAGTACAGCCCCTGGATGAGGATGTTCCGTAATGCCCGCTGCTGGGTAGAGGACGGCCCATGAGCGCCCATCCTGACGATTATTCCCTCAAGCGATTCATGCTGTCGGCCATTCTCTGGCTGCCGCTGTCGTTTTTTGTCTGGTTTCTGTGGTCCGGCGTATTCGTGGCGCCGGTTGAATGGCTGGTGCAGTGGATCCTGAACCTGTGGGCACCGGACAGTTTCAACGACGTGCTGCGCACGGGTTATCAGCTGGAAATCGAGGTTTTCATCGAGCTGCCGCCGGAAATGTCGCGCATCGGCCAGGGGCGGCCGGTGGCGGCCATCCCGGTCAACCCAATGATTTACGGGTATGGCTTCCCGCTGCTGGCCGGCCTGGCCATCTCCACGCCGCAGCCGCTGCTCCAGCGGGCGCTGCAGCTGGTGGCCGGCTACCTGGCGGTGGCGCTGGTTCAGGCCTGGGGGACCGTATTTGAAATCTTCCAGACCCTGTATTTCCAACTGGGGGAAGAAGGGCGCGCCACCCTGGAAGCCCTCGGCATATCCCCGGACCTGATTGCCCTGGGGTATCAGTTCGGATACCTGATTCTGCCCGGCGTGGTCCCCGTTGCGCTTTGGATACTGATGAACCGCCGGTTTATCGAAGGGCTGGTGCCGGCCTGGCACTTTGAAGGCGATCGCGGCGGCTGATCGCGACTTCGGAAAATCGCCCGGAAACTCCACGCGGCATTGGTGGTCAGTTAGACTGAGGACCCAGGAAAGCACGGGAAAGGGAAGAGCCGGGCGGATATCGCGGCTGCCGGGAAGGGCAGAGCGCCAACCACCCGGGTTTCGCACCCGCGATTCAGAATAATCGACTGCCAGTGATACTGGCCCGGTAACTGCTATGGAATCTGCGCAACAACCAGAACCGCGGCAAGAGTCGTCCCCGGAACACCATGGGGAAGTGAGCCAACAAGTTGGCCAGGAACTGCCGGAACCGCCGGAGCAGCTGGAGCAATCCGGACCCATCGGGAAGTTCGAACGCGAACTGTGCGACCGGCTGGTGGCGGAAGGCCGACTGCGGGAAGACGACCTCAGCAAGGCGGAACGGCTGGCCGAGGAAAGTGACGTCAGCTTTGTCAGCCTGATGATCCGATTGGGGCTGGTGTCCGAGAGGGACGTGGCTGAGGCTACGGCCAGCCTGCTGAAGCTGCCGCTGGTCGCGGGCAAGGATTATCCCGAGGTCACGCCCAGTATCGAACTGCCCATGCGGTTCATGCGCGAGCACCACCTGGTGCCGGTGGACGAGGACAAGGACAGCGTGCGCGTGGTCATGTCCAATCCCCGTGACCGTTACTCCCGGCGTGCTGTCTCCATGGCGGTGGACAAGGACGTGGTGGTCAACGTGGGCATCGAGTCTGAAATCGACGACGCCATCGAGCGGTACTTCGGCGGCGGCCGCTCGGCCATGGGCCAGATTGTGGAGAATCTGACCGACGAAGCCGCAGCCGGTGAAGATGACGTCGAGCACCTGCGTGACCTGGCCTCGGAGGCGCCGGTCATCCGCCTGGTCAACCTCATCATGCAGCGGGCGGTTGAATCCCGCGCCTCGGATATTCACATTGAACCCTTCGAGAGCCGGCTCAAAGTGCGTTACAGGATTGACGGTGTGCTGCAGGAAACCGAGGCGCCGCCGGCCAGTTCCACCGCTGCTGTTATCAGCCGGGTCAAGATCATGGCCAAGCTCAATATTGCCGAGCGCAGGCTGCCCCAGGACGGACGTATCATGCTGCGGGTGCAGGGCAAGGAACTGGACCTGCGTGTATCCACCGTGCCCACCGCCCACGGGGAAAGTGTGGTCATGCGTATCCTGGACCGCCAGAGCGTGGTGCTGGATTTCGAGAAGCTTGGATTTCGCGGCGGAGTACTGGACCGCTTCAACATGGTGCTGGATCAGCCCCACGGTATCATCCTGGTCACCGGCCCCACCGGCAGTGGTAAGACCACCACGCTGTATACGGCCCTGTCCAAGATCAACACCCCCGAGCGCAAGATCATCACCGTGGAAGACCCGGTGGAATACCAGATCGAGGGGGTCAACCAGATCCAGGTCAAGCCCAGCATCGGGCTGGATTTCGCCAACGCCCTGCGCTCCATCGTGCGGCAGGATCCCGACGTGATCATGATTGGGGAAATGCGTGACCTGGAGACCGCCAAGATCGCCATCCAGTCAGCCCTCACGGGGCACCTGGTGCTTTCCACCATTCACACCAACGATGCGGCCGGCGGCGTAACCCGCCTGCTGGACATGGGCGTTGACGACTACCTGCTGGTCTCCACGGTCAACGGCATCCTCGCCCAGCGCCTGGTGCGGCGGCTTGACGACGAATCCAAGGAGCGTTTCCGGGCGCTGCCAGAGGTGGTTAAAGAACTGGGCCTGGAAAAATATACCGACGAGCGGCCCATCCACCTGTACCGACCCGTGCCGTCGGATCGCACCGCCACCGGCTATCTGGGGCGTTCATCCATTCTGGAATTCCTGGAAATGAGTGACCCGATCCGTCGGCTGGTGATGCGGCGGGCTGACGCCGGCGAAATACACGACCTTGCCCGCAGCGAAGGCATGCGCACCATGTACGAGGATGGCCTCAGCAAGTGCATCGACGGCCTCACTACCGTGGAAGAGGTCATGCGGGTCACCCAGGACAACTGAAGCACCCGCGGAACCACAGCATGCCGACATTCCGCTACAAAGCCGTTACCCCCAGCGGGGACATCATGCAGGGCCAGATGGAAGCCGTGTCCACCCAGGAGGTGGTGTCCCGGCTGCAGGCCGACGGCAATGTTCCCATTTCCGCAGAGGAGTCCGGTCAGGGCGCCGCGGGTTCCATGCTGGACTTTCTGTCCGGCGGCCGCCGGGTTTCCCAGCGCGATACCGGACTGTTGACCCAGCAGCTGGCCACCCTGCTGGGCGCCGGACTGCCACTGGATCGCGCCCTGCAGATCCTGGAGGACCTGGCGGAGTCCGAGCCCCTGCAGAAGCTGATCAAGGCCATCCGCGACCAGGTTCGGGGTGGCTCATCCCTGTCCGACGCGCTGGAAAGTCAGCACGGCGTTTTCCCGCGCATGTACATCAACATGGTGCGCGGCGGCGAGGCAGGCGGCACCCTGGAATCTACCCTGGCGCGCCTGGCGGACTACATGAAACGCTCCAAGGAGCTGCGCGACAGCGTCATCTCGGCCCTGATCTATCCGGCCCTGCTGGTGGTTCTGGCCATTGGTTCGCTAATGGTGCTGCTGGCCTACGTGGTGCCCCAGTTCACGCCGATCTTCGAGGAACTGGGCGAAGGGCTGCCCCTGATCACCGAGCTGGTGCTGCTGGTAGGTCGCATCCTGCAGGGCTACTGGTGGGCGCTGGCCATAGGATTCTTCGGGATATTTGCCTACTTCCGCCAGCAGATGGCCCAGGCCGAGTCGCGCCTGCGCTGGGATGCCCGGCTGCTGCGGTCACGGGTGACCGGCTCGCTGGTGTCCAGGATTGAAATGGCGCGCCTGGCCCGGACCGTGGGCACGCTGCTTTCCAATGGCGTGCCGCTGCTGACCTCGCTGTCCATCGGCAAGAGTGTGCTCAGTAACACGGTCATGGCCGAGGGTGTCGAGGCTGCCGCCAAAGAGGTCAAAACCGGGGATTCACTGGCCCACGCCCTGGCTGCCACCGAGCTGTTTCCCAAGCTGGCGCTGCAGATGATCAGCGTGGGGGAAGAAACGGGTCGGCTGGACACCATGCTGAACGACGTGGCTGATGCCTACGACGTGGAAGTCAAGACCACCGTGGACCGGATGATGGCGCTGCTTGTGCCGGCCCTGACCCTGGTGCTGGCGGCCCTGATTGCCATGATCATTATCGCGGTCATGCTGCCCATCCTGCAGGTGACCGAACTGGTGTGACCCACCGGAATCAAAATAAACGAGAGGTTTAACATGAAAACCAAGATGCCAAATCGAGCCCGCCGTCAGCGCGGCTTCAGCCTGCTGGAACTGCTGGTGGTGCTGGTGATCCTCGGCCTGCTGGCCAGCCTGGTTCTACCCAACGTCTGGGGCCGCCTGACCGGCGCCCGCCACAAGGCGGCCAAGTCTCAGATCGCCCTGCTGCAGCAGAACATCGACGCCTTCGCCCTGGACGTGGGGCGCCTGCCCGAGTCGCTGACCGAGCTGGTGGAACAGCCGGGCAGCGCGGAGTTCTGGGGCGGGCCCTACGTCAAGCAGTCCAGCCTGAAAGACCCCTGGGACAACGAGTGGGTATACCGGCGCCCCGGAGAAAAAGGTCCCTACGACCTCATCTCCTACGGCGAAGACGGCTCCCCCGGCGGCGAAGGTGTCGCCAGCGACATCAACAGCTGGGATTAAGGCCTGACCCATGCCTCGCCGCCCGCCCATGATCCGGCCCAGCCAGGGTTTCAGCCTGATCGAAGTGCTGGTGGTGGTGTCCCTGATCGCCCTGCTGGTGGGAATGGTTGGAACCTCGGTGTATCGCAGCCTTGACGGCGTCAAGGTACGCCAGGCCGGTAAGGACCTGGTGACGGCGCTGCGCTACACCCGGGGCCAGGCCATTGTCGCCCGGGAAGAGCGGACCCTGAACGTGGACGTGGAAAAGAAAACCTTCCGGGCGCCGGAGCAAAAAGCGGTCGAGCTGCCCGACGGCGTCGACGTCACTATCCGGACCGCGGCTTTCGACCTGGATCGTTCCGTGGGCAAGGTGCGCTTTTTCCCCGACGGCAGTTCCACCGGTGCCCAGATCACCCTGACCGCCGGCGAGCGCAGCTGGCTGATCAGCGTGGGGTGGCTGACCGGGGAAATTGCCCTGGAAACCGGGGCGGACTCCTGAGTGATGTTGAAAAAATCATCCATGATGGGTTCAACGACGCCAACTGACAATTGCGATTTCCAGTTGGCTCATATTGTCGTTGACGGTCAGTTATCGAAAATGCCGGTACATCCGTGTACCGGTCGGATCCTGGATAAAAACTTCATCTTGCAGCAGGCTCCGAAGCCGTGAACGCGCCCAACCGCCAGTCCGGCTTCACCCTGCTCGAGGTCATGGCGGCCTTCGTGGTGTTCGCCCTTCTGTTTGCCACCACCCTGCAGATCATGTCGGCGTCCATGCGCAATATCGGCCGCTCGGAAGAATTCAGCCAGGCCGCACTTTGGGCCCAGTCCCGTATGGATGCTGTGGGCATCGATCCCCCAATCGAGGAAGGCCAGTGGCGAGGGGACTTCAACGACGAGTATTCCTGGGAGCTGGACATCGTTCCTTACGACTCCAGCGAATCGGTGGGCGCGTCCTTCGACGAGATTCCGGTGGTCCTGTACTACGTCGAACTGCGGGTACTGTGGGGTGAAGACCAGCCCCGCCAGGCGGTCTTCAAGACCCTGCGCTCGGCGGCGCCGGAGCGGTCCTGATGCCCGCACCCTACCAACAGCCGAAGCGACCGGCAGCCCGGCAGGGCGGCTTCACGCTGATCGAGCTGCTGCTGGCGGTGACGCTGATGGCCATTGTCATGTCCCTGGCCTACCAGGGCCTGCGGACCGGTACCCGGGCGGTGAGTCGCGGTGAGGAGCAGGTGGACCGCATCAACCGGCTGCGCATTGTCCAGCAGTTCCTGCGTAACCAGATCAGCCGCACCCTGCCGCTGGCCCTGAAGAGCGAAGAGGGTGAGGAAGACACCATGGAGATGGTGCTGTTCGAGGGTGAGGATGACCGCATGCGTTTCGTCGCGCCGATGCCGGGTTACCTGAGCCAGGGAGGACCCCACGAACAGGTGTTTGCCCTGCGCCGGGGCAGCAACGGTATGGAACTGCTGTTTGCCCACCGCATGCTGGGAAGTTTCGAGGAAGGGGATGCGCTGGAGGATGGCGAGAAGCCCCCCATCGTGCTGCTGGACGGGATTGACGACGGCCGCTTCGAATACCTGACCGTGGACGACGAGGGTGAACCCACGGAGTGGCTGGACGAGTGGGAAGATCCGGCGGTGACGCCGCTGATGGTGCGGGTAGACCTGGAAATGGAGGCCTCTACCCGCATGACCTGGCCCATCCTGGACGTGGCCCCGCTGATCGACGGCACCGCGGTGCGACGTACGCGTTCGTCACTGGTGGTGCCCAACCAGCGCAACGTGCCCCGGCCAAACCGCACCCAGCCCAACGATGGAAACCGGGACGGTAATGACGGCAACCGGAATCGCCCCGGCCGCCGTGACCGCACGGATGGGCCATGAATCGGCCCATGAAATGGCCCGGGCAACAGGCCGGCGTGGCCCTGGTGGTCGTGATGTGGCTGAGCGTGCTGCTGGCTATCGTTGTGGGCAGCTTTGCCATCGTGGCGCGAACCGAAAACCTCCAGGCCCGGCACCTGTTTGATACGACCCGGGCCACCTATGCCGCCGAGGCCGGACTGCATCGGGCGGTGTTCGAGCTGCGCAATCCGGATATCGAGTCGCGCTGGTTTGCAGACGGTCGCACCTACACGGTGACTTTCGGAGATGCAGCCGTGGAGGTTCAGGTGACCGACGAAACCGGTAAAATCGACATCAACGTGGCCGACGAGTTTGTCCTGGGGGCGCTGTTCGACTCGGTTGGCGTGGAAGAAACCGAGCGGGACCTGCTGGTGGACGCCATCCTGGACTGGCGTGACCCCGATGATCTGGTGCGCCTGAACGGCGCCGAGGACGACGACTACGAGGCCGCAGAGTATCCGTACGGCGCCAAGGATGCGCTGTTTGACACAGTCACCGAACTGCAGCAGGTGATGGGTATGAGCTACGAACTGTTCGTTCAGGTCGAACCGGCCATCACCGTGTACACCGGGCGCGCCCGGCCGGATGCCGCGTTCGCACCGCGGGAGGTCCTGATGACCTTTGAAGGGATGAGCCCGGAGCTGGCGGACGATTACATCCAGCAACGGGAACAGATTGAGGAATATGGTGTCCCATTGCCGGTACTGCCCGACGGCACCGAAGCCGTGGCCCGGGCGGGAAGTTTTACCTACAGCATCCGGTCCAAGGCGACACTGCCCAACGGTGCCTGGTCCGTGCTGGAAGCTACGGTCCGACCGGGCGGCGCGCTTCAGGGCCGGCCGTTCCGGATCATTCGATGGAAAGATTCCTGAGGGCGGCCCAGCGGCCGCCACAGCTTGAGTTGATATGACGAGCATTGCCGCACAAAGCCTGCAGAAGCTGAAAACCAGCCGCACCGTTTCGGGCGGCCTGACGTTTCTGCAGTGGTGGCGGGATCAGCTGGTTGAAGGCCTGCCGCCCCGCATTCGAAAATTCTTTGAGCATCGGGAAGAGCGCCTGCTGGCGCGCATGGCCGACGACGAAGTCCTGCTGTGGCGTGACGGCAACGGCGGGGAAAAGCTGGGACGGTTCCGGGTGGGTGACGAGGAAGATATCGGCCGCCAGGTGGTGATGTCCGCTTTGGCCCGGTTCGAGGAAGGCCGCCCGCCCAGCTGGTTCCTGATCGACCATGCCAACGTGCTGGTCCGCACCATTTCCATGCCGGCCGCCGCCGAAGACAACCTGCGCCAGGTGCTGCAGTTCGAAATGGACCGGCATACGCCGTTCACCGCCGAGCAGGCGGCGTTCGATTACCGCATCGTGGAGCGCCGGCCGGAGACCCGGCAGCTTGGCGTCGAGCTGGTGGCGGCACCCCAGAAGCTGGTGGACCGGGTAGTGAAAATCGCCACGGACCGGGGTCTGCAGCTGGACGGTATCGATATCTGCCGGGAGCGCAATGACGGCGTGCTGGCGGTGCTCGGGCTCAACCTGTTGCCGACCCGGCTGCGGGCGCCCCGCAGCCGCCGCTCCCTGGTGATCAACCTGATGCTGGCGGCGCTGGCGGTGCTGCTGCTGTACCTGGTGATGTGGCAATCCCTGGCTGCCCGGGAAAAGGCGGCGGAGACTTTTGCCGAGGAGAGCAACCGCTCCCGGGCCCAGGCCCAGCAGGTGGCCAAGCTGCGGGATCAGCTGTCCGAAGCCCGCTCGGCGGCGCTGTTCCTGTCACGCAAGAAGAGCGAACACCCGGTGGCCATCAACGTGCTCAAGGAGGTGACCCGGGTGCTGCCCGACGATGTCTGGGTGCAGCGATTCCAGATCACCAAGGACAAGGTCCAGTTGACCGGTCAGGCGCCCGACGCGGCTGCCATCATCGAGCTGCTGCAGGACGCGAACTGCCTGGGCAACGCTCTGCCCAAGGGCGCCTTTACGCCGGATTCCCGCACCGGCAAGGAACGCTTCACCGTGGAAATGAACATGCTGTGCAACGGCACCGACAATCAATCCGACACCGCGGACGGATCGGATCAGGGAACTGGAGACGATGGCCCAGCTGCTACCGGATAAAGAGCGCCAGAAGCCCCTGGCTTATCTGCTGCTGGTGGTGGCCCTGATCCTGGTGTACTGGATGGGCTTCCGCTGGTTCTTCGATCGCCACGGTGACCTGAATGAACAGATTGAGCAGCTGCGCACCAACGATGCCCGCTTCCAGGGCCTGGTGGCCCAGCGAGCCGGCCTGGAAGCCCAGATCGAGGCGGTGGAGGCATTCGAGACCGACAACGACTACTTCCTCAAGGCCGAGAACGTAAGCCTGGGTTCGGCGGAGCTGACCAACCGCCTGAAGGAGCTGATCCGGGCCCACGGCAACGAAGAAAACTGCCAGGTCATCAGCAACCAGAACATGCGGGTGCGCGAGCAGGAATGCTTCGAACGCGTGACCAACAAGGTGCGTCTGCGCTGCGAGGTGGACGATCTGACCGAGGTCATGTATTACCTTGAAACCGGCACGCCGTACATATTCGTGGACAACCTGAGCATTTACCGGCAGATTACCCGGCGCCGGCAGGGTCGGGAGACCGTTCAGCAGCGGATTCTCGACGTGCGTTTCGACCTGTCGGGCTACCTGCGGGGAACCGGCGACGTGACCTGTGGTCGACAGCAGGTAGCGGACAACCGCGGATAAGGGACAGACCGATGAGCAGCATGGACAGAGCCAGCAGGGCAGCCACGGGAGGCGGCGAATGAAGCCGTCCCAGCTGCTGTTCCTGGGCCTGGTGGGCGCCTGCGTGGTGCTGGCAGGCGTGGCCGGGCTGCTGTTCAGCGGGGTGGGGCAGGGCATCGATCCGCTGCCGCCCATCGAACGGGAATCCCAGCTGGCCGGTGGTCCCCTGGGTGACGGGGATTTCAATCTGCCCCCCATCGAGAGCTACCAGGAAATCAAGGACCGCCCGCTGTTCAACGACGACCGCAAGCCGGTGGTCGAGGAAACAGTGGGTGGTGAGGACGAAGAGGGCGGCGACGGTACCGGCGGCCCCGAGCCGGTGGAGCTCAACGTCACCGTCACCGGCATCATCATCACCCCTGAGAAAAAGCTGGCCATGGTCACCAACAACGAGACCAAGGAAAGCCTGCGCCTGCAGGAGGGGATGAACCTGGATGGTGCCCAGGCCAACTGGACCCTGGCCACCATCGAGCCCCGCAAGCTGGTGTTCGAGGGCGGCGGCGAAGGACCGGCCGAAGCGGAGCTGGCAACTTTCACCCAGGCCCTGAAAGGCGGCGCGCCGGCCAAGCCCCGGCCGCGGGCCAACACCAGCAAGCCATCCGGAGGCAGCGCCGGCAACAAGACCACCACGGCTGGCAACACCAATAAAACCGCGTCCGACCAGGACCGTGCCGCCCGGGCGGAGGAAATCCGCCGTCGGGTGGCCGAGCGCCGCGCCCAGCTGCGTGAGGAAGCCGCCAGGCGGCGGGCAGAACAAGAACAGGATGACGATAATGACGATTAACCCATCCGCGCCAAACCGGCATCGGGCCGGGTCCGGTGCGGGGCTGGTCCTGCTTTGTGCGGTGATCACGCTGTCGGCTGGCTGCGCCAGCCGGGAACCCCTGTCCCAGCCGGCCGAGCGCGCGGCCGTGACACCGTCGGCCCAGTCCGCCACCGAGCCATCGGAGGTCTCCGTGATGGCCGAACAGGCCGAGGGTGAGCAGGCCGCCGGCCGCGGTGAGGTGCTGGCGGGCAGCGGCGAATTCTTCGACCGCGAACTGGCCGGTCAACGCCCCCAGCGGCCTGCCGAGGAAGGCGAAGTGGTATTCAATTTCGAAGGCCAGCCTATCCAGGAGGTGATCAAAGCCATCCTGGGTGACCTGCTGGAGGAAAACTACGTGATTGCACCCGGCGTTTCGGGCACGGTCACCTTTTCCACCTCCGAGCCCATCTATCGTGACCAGGCCATTGCGGTGCTGGAAATGCTGCTGTCCTGGAACAACGCAGCGCTGGCATTTTTTGACGGCCGCTACCACGTGATGCCCCTGGGTCAGGTGATTCCCGGACAGCTGACCCCCACCACGGCGCCCACCGCCGGGCAGCGGGGATATGAGGTCCGGGTGATTCCGCTGAAGTACATAGCCCCTACCGAGATGCAGAAACTGCTGCAGCCGTACGCCCGGGACGCGGCATTCGTCAGTGTAGACAACGCCCGCAATCTGATGGTGCTGGCCGGTACCCGCCAGCAGCTGGAGAATTACCTGCGTACCATCGCCATATTCGACGTGGACTGGCTGGCCGGCATGTCAGTGGGCATGTATCCCATCGAGCGGGTGGAGGCCGATACCGTGGTCAAAGAGCTGGAGGCCGTGTTCGGCGAGGGTGCGGGTACGCCCCTGGCCGGCATGTTCCGGTTTATGTCGGTGGAGCGCCTCAATGCCATCATCGTCATCACCCCCCAGGTGGAATACCTGGAAAAAGCGGCGGAGTGGATTGACCGCCTGGACCGCGGCGGCGAGGGCTCCGGCCAGCGCCTGTACGTTTACAAGGTGAAAAACGTCAAGGCCACCGACCTGTCCGACACGCTGAATGACGTGTTCGGCGGCGGCGGCGGCTCTTCCAGCCGGCGCACCTCCACCTCGGATCCGTTCGCACCGGGGTTGCAGACCGGCGAAATCACCTCCATGAACGACGCCCGTCGCGATGCGCAGCAGCAGCGCCAGCAGAGTCAGTCGCAGCAGCCGGCCCGGGGCGGCGCCCGCAGCGGCGACGGAGGTGTGGCCCTGGTGGATGGCGAGGAAATTCGAATCACCGCCGTGGAAGAGCAGAACTCGCTGCTGGTGCGGGCCACCCCCCAGCAGTACGACGCGGTTCTTGGGGCCATTAAGCGGCTGGACATCGAGCCACTGCAGGTGCTGATCGAGGTCAAGGTTATGGAAGTGACCCTTACCGACAAGCTCCAGTACGGTGTCCAGTGGTTTTTTGAATCCGCCGTGGACAGTGCTCCTGGGATTGGCGATCCGGTTGACCCTGATGGCCTGAAAGGCCTTTTCGGCAGTGGCGGGGAAAGAAGCCCCGATCGCTTCGGGCAGTTGGATGGCGGCACGGGATTCACCTTCCGCCTGGCCGGCGGCGACATCGCCGCCTTTATCAACCTGCTGGAGGACCAGAGTGACGTGCGCGCCATTGCCGCCCCATCCATGATGGTGCTCAACAACCGCGAGGCCAACATCAACGTCGGTACCCAGATCCCGGTGAACTCGCCGGTGTTCAACACCGGTGCCGGCAACGACCTGGCCACCACCCGGGTGCAGTTCCGGGACACGGGTACCACCTTGAACGTCGTCCCGCGGGTGAATCCCGGCGGTATGGTGTTTATGGAGGTGCGCCAGGAGGTCAGCCAGCCCATCGGTGTGGCCGACGCCAATGGCAACGTGTCAGTGAACCAGCGCCGGCTGGACACCGAAATTGCGGTGCAGAGCGGTGAAACCATCGTTCTGGGCGGCCTGATCGATTCCCGCACCGAAAAATCGAATTCCGGTATTCCGGGCCTGTCCCGCCTGCCTCTGCTGGGCGGACTGTTCGGTAACGAAGGTTATTCGGTGCTTCGCACCGAGCTGCTGGTGATGATTACGCCCACGGTGGTGAGCAATACGGAGGAGGCGAGGGAAGTCAGCCGTGAGTACCGAGAAAAAATGCAGGGGCTGGAGCCGCTGGATCTGGATCTGCTGAAAACTGGCATTAAAATTCCTGGAACACGTGATTGATGACTAAAGTAAAGAAATACAAGAAGTTATTGCTCGGTTTGATGGTTCTGGCCGCTTCCGGCTGTGCGGTGACGCCCCAGGGCCCCCAGAGCCCCGAAGATCGGGCCAAAGCCAAGTGGGACGCCATTGTTGTCGGGGACTACGCCGGCGCCTATGTCTATTATTCCCCCGGTTACCGGGAAGCCGTCAGCGAGGAACAGTTTGTCGCCACCATGTCGCGCCGCACCCTGGCACTGACCGATGCATTGATCCACCAGACAAAGGACTGTGATGACGAGGTGTGTACCGTCGGGATTTCGGTGGGATTCCGCATTACGACCGGGGTTTCGGGAATCTCCAGGGAGAATCCGTTCGAGTCCCGGCAGATCGTCTGGGAGGACTGGATTCGCACGGAAAAAGGCTGGTTTTTCGTGCCCGAACGCTAGTGTTTATATTGTGATTTCGGGGATTGCGTCGCTGCGGTGTTTGTCGTACCATGGCGGCGCTCTTGCCTTAAAGTAAGCATGATCTGGGGGATATCGATTTTGCTGATTCCCCTATGTTGAGCAAAAAATCAAAGCTGTCCTGTGCTTTGTTTAATGGAGTGTTGTGATGAAAAGAAATACCTTAACTAGCGCCGTGCTGGCTGGGATCGGCGGAGTCGCCGGCCTCGCAGGCATTGCCAATGCTGTAAATCTGAATCCAGATGGGTTGGGCGAAGTCCTGATCTATCCTTACTATACCGTTAACAACGGCAACCAGACCCTGCTGTCAGTTGTTAACACCACCAACACCGTCAAAGCGGTCAAAGTCCGCTTCCTGGACGGCAAGAACAGCCGAGAGGTCCTTGACTTCAACCTGTACCTGTCGCCCTACGACGTGTGGACCGGCGTTGTGCTGGATCTGGAAGGTGACGACACCGGCGCCGCCGCTGTTGCTACCGCCGACACCAGCTGTACCGTTCCGTCATTTGCCCAGAGCGGCGTGACCACCAGCACCGGCCTGCCGGCCGTTCCCTTCCGGAACCTGCTGTTTGGCACCCTGTTCGAAGCCAACATTGACGACATCGACACCTCTCTGGAGCGGACCCGTGAAGGTCACTTCGAAATGATCGAGATGGGTGTTGTGGATGAGACCGTTGACGGTGACGACACCGGTCTCGAAGATGCCGCAAACCACCAGATCTCCGATCCCATCGACGTGCCCGACGATTGTGCCGCTCTGGTCGCTGCCTGGGTTCCGGGCGGCGTGTGGAACGCCGCCGGCTCCCGAGGTGCAGAAACCGACGTTCGCGCTCCGGACGGTGGCCTGTTCGGCGCCGCCAGCATCATCAACGTGCTGGGTGGCTACCAGGCTTCCTACAACGCTGACGCGATCGCCGCTTTCTACGATCCGTTGGACCCGCTGTCGACCCTGCACAACGAGCCGGGCAGCGTTCAGCCGTCTCTGAATCAGGCTGACACCGGTTCTGCCCTGACCGTGCAGAGCATCGTGTTCAACCAGGGTACTGTTGTGACCTCGGACTGGCTGGTTGCCAACCGTGTTGACGCCGTCAGCGCCGTGTACATGCACGACCAGATCTTCAACGAGTATGCCGTAGACAGCGTGGTCAACGGTGCTACCGAGTGGGTAGCCACCTTCCCGACCAAGAACTTCTACGTGAACCAGGATCCGGCACGTCTGCCCTTCACGGCTCCGTTCGACGATGCTGTGTTTGACGACGGCGCTTCCTGTGAGCCCATCGGTCTCGGCTTCTACAATCGTGAAGAGCGTGATCCTGGCGTGGCGCCCGGTTCGGTGGACTTCTCGCCGTCTCCGACGCCGATCCTGAACGTACCGGTGCTGTGCTACGAAGCCCAGGTCATCACCTTCGGTCAAGAGGGTGGCGCGTCTGACATTCTCGGTTCTCCGACCGCCAGCAACATCTCGCTGGGCACGGTCACTGGTGATACCTTCGAGAATGGCTGGGCCTTCATCGACTTCACGGCCAACGTGACGGCTCCTGAGCACACCCTGACCAGCTCCGACGGCGACGTCTACAGCGGTCTGCCGGTCACCGGTTTTGCGATCCAGGTTGTCAACAACTCCACTCTGGTGGACGGCGATGGCAACAACGTGCTCTCCAACTACGCTGGTCTTTTCGGCCATCGTTACAGCAAGAGCATCGTCGGTTCCTGACCGGTCGATTCGACGCTACGTAAGAGAGGGGGCCACTGGCCCCCTCTTTTTTGTTTGTCATCGAAATTTTTCTGTCGCGGCCGGAGTTGTGCGCTAATCTTTCGTTAACATGGACTTTACCGCCGCTTAATGGATGCCCTGACATCCTTGCAGCTCTATCGACCCCGAATCATTCAACTGTGATCAATCCATGAAAATAAAATATATAGGATTCAGTACGCTGTCCCTTATCGGGATGCTTGGCGTGTTTTCGAGCGTCGCTGCCCAGGAGATTGTTGTGCAGTCCCAGGACGGCAGCGAAACCCTGTGCAGTTTCGCGCCCATCGGCAGCGTTGACATCGACCCCGTCAGTGGCGATCTCACTATTTCAGTGGACGAAAGCAACCCGCCGGAGTGTTTCGGCAGCGGCGGCACCATTGACGTCACGCTGTCTGTGGATCCCACAGAAATTACCTCCGGCGACACGGTTACCGTCACCTGGCAGGTCACGGCCGGCTACGTATCGGGCGTGACGGATTGCACCGCCACCGGTGGAACCGCCGGGTGGATCAGCGATGTTGATGATTCTGTCGCCGACGACTCCATCGCTGCCGGGCAGCAGGGTACTTACACGCTGACCAGCAGCACGACCTTTGGCCTGTCATGCCAGAACTCGGGTGGCTCTGCGCCACCGGTTGCGGTAACGGTTGAGGGATCCACGGGCAGCGGAGACGGATTCCCCGATCCTCCGCCGGAGTGTGGTGGCGTTCCATCCGGACGACATATTCCTTTTGATATCGTCAAGGACTTCACGTCGAATCCTCCCGACGGTAAACCCAAAGTCAACTACGAGGAAGTCTGGGGCGTGTGGCCCGGTTCCTTCGACAACGCTGACGTGTTTATTCCGGCGAACCAGTACGTGGCGTTGCCGTTTAACGCCAATCTCGCTCCCGGCAAGGTCTGGCAGATCCAATGGGCTGAATCCGCCATCTCGGCGCCGGCAACCCAGGTCACCATCAGCCGCTGTCCGGGTGACTTTGGCGGTGTCGGCTACACCGACAGCCTCTGTAAAGTGGATTCGGGCGCCACCGGTGGGACCATGGTCACCATTATCGGCAGCGACCCGCTGGCCTGTGATCTGAATCAGGGCGGGATTTACTACCTGAACGTCCGGCATACCACTGCGAACGGCTCGAACTCCTGTACGCGGAGCACCTGTTCCTTCTTTGCCCAGCCGCGGGTTCTTAACTGACCCCAACACAAATCGACGTTAAAACGTCCAGCGCGGAGAACTAACCGCGCTGGACGTTTGTCTATAATGGCGGTTCATCGAATCTCCCTGAATACCATGAAAAAGACACTATTCGCCCTGTGTTCCGGGTTGCTCTGGTCCGTGATTGGCAGCGCCGAGGAATACACGCCTGACACGGAACTGGTTCGGCTGGGCAATGCCTCGGTCCATATCGCGGACGTGGACGCCATGGCCTCCCAGCTTCCGGAAAACATCCGCGGTGGGCACTTCAATCACCCCGAGCGCATCGGGGCGCTGCTCAAAACCATGGTGGTGCGGCGGGCAATGGCGGCGGAGGTTCTCCAGCAGCACCGCAGGTATGGGTTGGATATCGACGCGATCCGTTCCGAAGCGACCCGCAAGGTACTGGCGCGGCTCCAACTCGAAGCCCTGACGGCCCAGGAAATGCCAGACCTGGAGCAGGCTGCGCGGGATCACTACCAGCAGAACCTGGACAGCTACCGGATTCCCGAGTCGGTGTCTGTTTCACACATTCTGGTCAAGACTGACCTGCGGCCGGCCCAGGAGGCCCTCGAGCTGTCCCAGGACATCTACGGTCAGCTGACGGCGGGAGAATCCACCTTCGCAGATGCGGTTGAACGTTTCTCGGAGGACCCAGCGGCAGCCAACAACGGTGGACGTTATGACCGGGTGGTTCCTGGCCAGATGGTGCCGGCGTTTGAAAAGGCAGCCTTTGAGCTGCAGCAGCCTGGTGAGCTCACCGAACCGGTAAAAAGCAGGTATGGCTACCACATCATCACCCTGCATGAACGCCATCCGGCCACGCTGCGCCCTTTCGAGTCCGTGCGAGCTGTCATCACCGGACGCCTGCAAGGAAAACTCAGAGAGCAGACCAAGAGTGGCATCCTGGCGCGCTACGAAAACCCGGTCGAGGCGCTGCATAATCTCGCGATAGAAAACGGACTCTCCAGCCAGCCGCTGTTCAGCCAGCAGGTGGAGCTCACCTTCGAGGAAAGCCTGGTGTCGGCTTACCGGGAAGCTTACCTGGAACAGAACATCACAACCGACTTTTCCGGCCTGGCCCGGGAGCGCTATCTGACCAATCGTGATGAATACCGCGCCCCCGACGAAATCTGGATCGACTACGTTCGGGTTGCCATGTCCGAGGATCGAGAGGCGAGCCGGGCCCTGGCTGAGGGATTCCGGGACATTGCCGCCCGGCCCCTGGGCATGCAGACCCTGGTCACCAATCCCGCTGCAGAAGTCCACCGCCTGCGGCTGATCGAGGGGGAAGAGCAGGCCCGGGTTTCTGTTGCGTCCTACAGGCTCACGACCACCGGTGAACTGACGGCGTTGATCGAAAGTTCCCAGGCCTTTCACTTTGCCCAGCTGGTGGACCGTAAGCGGGGCGCTGTCAGGCCTTTCGAGCAGGTTCGTGAGGAGATCGTCACTAAGCTGAATGACCAGACCCGGGGCAAGCTGTGGCAGAATCACATCAACCGGTTCGAGCAGCTGCCCATGAAGGCCAATCCCGAGGCCATTGCGTCGCTGCGGACCCGCTATGTCATCGCCGGTGATGGCCAACTACCAGCTACTGAAAATATTAACGCTGCGCGAGATTCGTGAGCGCTACCTGTCCAGCATTGGCGGGTTCGCCTGGGTCGTCGTTATTCCGCTGGCCCAGCTGGCCATTTATGCCTTCGTATTCACGCGCATCCTGCAGATCCGCATACCGGATGCAGAGACCACCGGGTTTGTGCCCTTCCTGGCCGTTGCACTGTGGCCATGGACGGCGTTTTCGGACGGACTGACCCGCGGTACCACCGCCATCACCGAAAACCAGGCCCTGATCGGCAAGGTGGCCGTGCCCCACGCCGTCCTGGTGCTCTCCAATGTGACCGCCGCATTCTGCCTGGCCCTGGCCGGCTATGTGGCGGTGCTGCTGGTGATGGCGCTGCTGGGCGTCCACATCCACCTTCTGGGACTGCTGGTTTCTGTCTGGGTGCTGCTGCAGATCTACCTGCTCACCCTGGCTCTGGCGCTTTTCTGCGCTGCTGTGCAGGTATTCATGCGGGACCTGTCCCATGCCCTCACGCCGCTGCTGATGCTGGGTTTTTTCGCCACACCCATTCTGTACTCACTGGAAATGGTCCCCACGGCCTACCGTGGCTGGCTGAGCCTTAATCCGTTCAGCTACTTCGTCGACCGGCTGCGTGACGGCCTGCTGGGGGGGCAGTGGCACTGGGGCCTGCAGGACTGGGTGATGCCTCTGGCCGTTCTGATCATGCTCGGCCTGGGATATGCATTCTTCAAACGCCTCAGCCCACGTTTCGAGGATTTCCTGTGACAGATCAGCCGCTGGTGCAGGCTACCGGAATTCACAAACGGTATCCCGGCGGTCGCGGCCGAGCCGGCTTTACCGGTCTGCTGCGCGCGCTTCGCGGGGTGGCTCCGGCGGGAGGATTCCAGGCCCTTCGCGGCGTCGACCTCAGGGTGGATCGCGGCGAAGCGGTGGCCATCCTGGGAGAAAACGGCGCTGGAAAATCAACGCTGCTGAAGATCATCTCGGGAGTCCTGCGGCCCAGCGCCGGCGAGCTGCAGGTCCACGGCCGGGTGTCCGCCCTGCTGGAACTTGGTGCCGGATTTCATCCTGATTTCACCGGCCGCCAGAATCTCCACACCGCTGCGGGGCTGGCCGGGGTCCCGTCCGGTGATATCGAGCGACTGGTACCGGAAATGGTGGTCTTCGCGGGGCTGGAGGCGGATATCGACCGCCCGCTCAAGCACTATTCCTCGGGCATGGTCGTGCGGCTTGGCTTTGCCCTGATGACCGTCCTGTCGCCGGACCTGTTGATCAGCGACGAGGTCCTGGCCGTGGGAGACGAGTCTTTCCAGAAAAAGTGTATCCGCTGGCTGCAGGATTACCTGGCGGGTGGCGGCACCCTGCTGCTGGTTTCCCACAGCATCTACCATGTACAGAAGCTGTGTCACCGGGCGCTGTGGCTGCACCAGGGTGCAGTGCGGGAGGCCGGTGACGTGTTCCGCGTGTCCCAGGCTTACCTGGCCTACCACGACCACAAGCTGCGCGGTGACGGCAACCTGGACGGCACCGCAAAGCGCGTGATCGAGCTTACCGTCAACGGAGCCGACCGGGCAGGCCCGTGGCCCGAGATTGCCCACGGCGGAGATCTGCAGTTCCAGGCGGTGTCCAGGAACGGCGGCAGTGTCGACCGGGTCCGTCTTCAGCTGAACCGGGCTGATGGATCACCGGTGACCGAGTTGTCGCTGGCGCCGGGAGAGCCGGTGTCCTGGTCCCGGGTGCCTCTGTTACCCGGCCAGTACCTGATCCAGGCAGAACCCCAGGACCGACAGGGGCAGCGCTGCGGAGAGCCGGAACGAGTGCTGCTGCGGGTCACCGGCGAGGCCCGGGAGTTCGGCAGCGTGCGTCTGCCCCGGGAGTGGGGTGATTCAGCCAGTGGTTGACATCGTTGTTCCGGTGCATGACGCCTTTGAGAGCCTGCGGGAGTGCCTGGGCTCTCTGTCTCGGACGGTTCCTGTAAACCAGTCCATTGAGATCATCGACGACGCCTCAACGGACGCCCGGGTGTGGCCTTTGATCGAGGAATTCGCCAGCACACGGTCCGGCGTTCGAACGGTGCGCCAACCGCAGAACCTGGGATTTGTGCAGACGGTGAATGGTGCCATGCGGCGCAGCCGGTTTGATGTCATCCTCCTCAACAGCGACACCATCACCACCCGGGGCTGGCTCGAAGCCATGCAGCGATGTGCCGCCAGCGATCCCCGCATCGCGACGGTGACGCCCTTTTCCAACAATGCCGAGATCTGCTCCTTCCCGGAATTTTGCGTCAACAACCCGGTACCCAGGGACCCTGAACGAGTCGCGGCCACTATTCGCCTCGCCGCCAGCCGCAGCTACCCGGACCTGCCCACGGCCGTGGGGTTCTGCATGCTGGTCCGGCGCCGCTGCCTGGACCAGTTGGGACTGTTTGACGCCGAGCGATACGGTGCCGGATATGGCGAGGAGAATGATTTCTGCATGCGCGCCAGCCAGGCCGGGTTCCGTAACGTCTTATGCGACGACGCCTACGTCGTGCACCTGGGTGGGCAATCGTTCCTGCCCAAGGGGCTCGCCCCCGGTGGAGAAAACATGGCAAAGCTGCTGGAACGCTACCCGGAATACCAGGCCCTGGTGGCGGATTTCATCCGACGCGATCCCATCCGGCAGCTGCGCGAAAATATTCTGGCCCGCCAACCATGCGGTGAGGGGCAAAATCCCGGATAATGGCTGGTTGCTGCCCAGCCCCAAACCCTGGGGGCAGCGAGAAAACGAACGGCATGTCTGACAGCGAAACCACATTGGCATTTACCGGCGAGCGCTTCACCCCCGAGTGCGTGCGCGAGATCTGGTATGAACACTGGCACCGTTATGCGTTTGCAGCGGGACTGGTTTCCGGTGCCCGGGTTCTGGACCTGGCCTGCGGCGAAGGTTACGGCAGCGACCTGCTGGCGGACCACGCCGCCCACGTCAGCGGTGTGGACATCAGCCCGGAAGCCGTGGACCATGCCCGCCGTCGTTACGCCCGTGACAATCTCGAGTTTGCCGTGGGTTCGGCAGCGGACATTCCCTGGGACGATGCCAGCTTCGACCGGGTGGTTTCCTTTGAAACCCTGGAGCACCTCTCCCAGCAGCGGGAAATGCTGGCGGAATTCCGCCGGGTGCTGCGACCAGACGGCCTGTTGGTCATCTCCTCACCGGACCGGGCCGTTTACTCGGACCAGGTCGGTTATCAGAACGAGTTTCACGTGCGCGAGCTGTACCGCGATGAGTTGATGGAGCTGCTGGCTGAGCAGTTCCCGGCCGTTCGGCTGCTGGGACAGAAACTGATGTTTCATTCCTGTATCTGGTCCCTGGACGGCCCCGCTGGAGACGCCCAGGTAATGACCCTCGAGGACGGCCAATGCCAGTCAGGTCCGGCGCCGTCGGCGGCGCCCATGTATTTCATTGCAATTTGTGCGGCCCGCTCCGAGCTGCTGCCGTCACCGCCGTCTTTGCAGTTATTCATGGACCAGGCGGAAAGCGTCTACCAGCACTACTACCACGAAATCCGGAAGAACATGAGCGCCGGGGAAATCCTGCAGCAGCGTGACCGGGAAATTGAACAGCTCAGGCAGGAACTGGAACAGTCTAAAAGCCGCTGATTATGGAATTTGAATTAGATTTTGGAACCACCGTTGTCGGTGGTGCGACCAAGGCTGACGAAGGCCCCCTGTATGCCAGCATTGACGGCCTGGTGGCGCCCCTGTCGAATCAGGAATGTGTGTTCCAGGAGCCCGATACCGGCGAAGTGCACGTCATGACCCTGGACGTTCTGACGGCCATGGACGCCAGCCGTCAGTTCCTGCCACTGGCCCAGCATACCCGTCTCATCGAGGAGAAGCTGCCGGCACTCAGAGGTAAGAGCCATGCCATCGAAAAGGTGCTTAACTTCCTGATCCAGCGAAACCTGATGGTGAGCGCGGACCAGATGGCGGCGCAGCTGCGTGCCGACAGTGGGGTGGAGGCTGAAGCACCTGCCGCGCTGGTGGTGCGAACCTGTAATCGACCGGCGGAGTTGAAGCGCCTGGCTGACAGCCTGCAGCGTTATGAAGACCGTTACGGGCGGGGCCTCAGAACCGTCGTGCTGGATGACTCCCGGCAACCGGACGTGGTCCGCGCCAATGCCGACAGCCTGGCCGCACTGCAGGGGAACTGTCACCACCTGGACCGGGCGTGGCGGTCGCGCCTGGCGGACCGACTGGTCAAGGGAATCGGCGACGCTGGTGGTGCGGGGCCGGTGCAACGGATTCTCGGGCTGGACGATCCGGACCAGGTGACCTGCGGCGCGCCATGGAACGCGGCCCTGCTGCTGACGGCCGGCCACCGCCTGCTGATGCTGGACGATGACTACCAGCTGGATGCCCGCCAGCGGCCAGAGTCGCAAAAGACCCTGGGACTGAGTGAACCCGAGTTTGTCCCCATGACCTTCGAGCCCGAGATCGACCGGCTGGGCGAGCAGCTGCAGGCGGTGGACCGGGACCCGCTGGAGCTGCATATCGCCTCCTGTGGGCGAGCCGCCGGGGTTCTGTTTGACCCGTCGCTGGGCCTGTCCGCTGATGCCGCCACCCTGCGGGGATATGACTACCGCAAAATCCGGTCTCTGCTCGGTGGCAACGCCATCAAGACCACCGCCGGCGGCGCCTGGGGCGACTGGCGCATGGATACCACCCTGTGGTTTTACCTGATGCCCCAGGAATACACCCGATCAATTTACTCGGAGCCGAAACGTTATCTGTCGCTCATGCACCGGCCGGTGCTGGCCCATGGCTATGACCAGGCCCAGCTGACGCGCCTGAGCAATTTCACGCCGGTGGGCATCGACAATTCCGAACTGCTGCCCTGTACCGTGCCCACCGGGCGCGGCGAAGATTTCACCTTTGCCGCCTGGCTGCGCTTTCTCTACCCTCAATCCATCTGCGTCAACTGGCCTGTCATGCTTCGCCACGAGCGGCCGGAAACCGGAAGCGAAAGTCCTTACGCCCACGCCTACCTGCCGTGGATGTCGCGCTTTGCCGGCGAGTATGCCCTGTCGCGGTTGGACCGATTCGAGGCCGAAGAGGCGTCCGAGCGCATCCAGGCACTGGCATTCCTGTTTCGCGATCTGGCCGGTGCCAGTCCCCAGCGGAGGCTGTCCGTGCTGCGGGAGTTCCTGGCCTTCATGCGATCGCACATTGTCCAACAGGCCCAGACCCGCTTAACCAGCCTGAAGGACGTACCGCAGCAGTGGGCGGACGACGCTACTGCCTGGATTACCGAGAACGGCAAGGCCCTCACCAGCCCCGGGGCGCCCCGGCTGCGCGACTGGCCGGCAGACACTGACGACCTGGCCTGTGCGGAACTGCTGGCGTCCAGCCTGACGGCATATGCAGAAGACCTGGAGCTCTGGCCTCGCCTGTGGTCCCAGTGCCAGGGGCAGACGGAAGAACTGCTGCGTCTATGAGTTCCACCCTGGCGCCCAGCAACGCCGGCCCCGCGCCGGCGACCCTGGCCATCGTGGTCAACTTCAACGGCGGGCAGTGGCTGCGTCGTTGCGTGCAGGCCCTGCGCCAGAGCTGCCGGCCGGTGTCCATCCGCGTGGTGGACAACCACTCGGCAGACGACAGCCTGGCCTCGATCGGGCAGTGGCTTGAACCTGGTGGCCCAGTACAGCTGATCCGAAACACCGAGAACCGTGGCTTTTCCGTGGCCTGTAACCAGGGTGCGGAAGACGCGTCGTCTTCCTACCTGCTGTTCGTCAATCCCGATTGCCAGGTTGAAGAGGACACCGTGGGCGCCATGGAAGATGCCCTGGAACAGCATCCCGAGGCCGGCATTGCCGGGGTCTGCGTGGTGGGGCCTGACGGGCTGGAGCAGCGCGGCAGCCGTCGTCGGGCGCCGACCTTGCTGGGTGCCTCGGGTTCAGCCCTGGGCCTGGAAGGAACCCGGGGCATCAACCCCCGGGGACCCGCTCCCAGCGAGCCCACCGCCGTGGAGGCTGTGTCCGGCGCCGTGATGCTGGTGCGGGAAGCCTGCTTCCGGGAGATCGGTGGATTCGACGAGGGCTATTTCCTGCACTGCGAAGACCTGGATCTGTTTGCCCGGGCGCGCCTGGCGGGCTGGAAGATCCTCTACCTGCCCCGGATCCGGGCTGTGCACCAGGGCGGCGCGTCTCATCGGGGCCTGCGGCTGCGCACCGAGAGGCACAAACACGCCGGCATGGTGCGCTATTACCGCAGGCACCTGGCCGCCGATGTGCCGCCCTGGCTGCGCTGGTTCTGGCCCCTGGCAATCTGGGCACGCTACCTGCTGCTGGTTCCGGCCCTGGTCTGGCGACAATGGCGGGAGTCACGGTGACGCCCCGGATCCTGGTCGCGGGCGCCACCAACCAGATCGGCGCCTTCATCGTTCCCAGCCTGCTGCGGCAAAGCGGTTCGGTGATCGCCCTGGCGCGGCAGCCCCGTCCGCCGTGGATGCCCTCCAACCCCCAGCTGGACTGGCGGCGGGGTGACATGGCCCAGGCGTCGGCGCCTATCGAAGATGTAGACGGGGTGATCTATATGGGCCCGCTGCGGGAGTTTCCACGGCTGTGGCGCCGGCTGTCCAACGTCAAGCGGGTGGTGGCGTTCAGCTCAACCAGCCGCCTGACCAAGGCGGATTCGCCGGATCCCGCGGAACGCGCGGTGGCGGCGGAGCTGGCCAAGGGCGAACAGCGCGTACAGGAACTGGCCGAAGCCACCGGTGCCATCTGGACCGTGCTGCGGCCCACCATCATCTACGGTGCCGGGCTGGACCGGTCGCTGACCCGCCTGGCCATGTGGCTGCAGCAGAGCCGCTTCATGCCGCTGGCCGGCTCAGGCCGCGGACTTCGCCAGCCGGTTCACGCCAAAGACCTGGCCGAAACCGCGCTGTCGCTGATGCACTACGGCACGGAGGCCCAGGGTTGTTACGAGGTCGCCGGAGGTTCCACCATCAGCTATCGGGAAATGGTGCGGCGGATCTTTGAATCTCTGGACATCAAACCCCATTTCCTCCCTGTGCCCATGGTCCTGGCCAAGGCAGCGCTGCCAATCCTCAAGAATTTTGAACGCTGGCGCGACGTCAACCCGGCCATGATCGACCGGATGAACCAGGACCTGGTGTTTGACTACAGCGCCGCCGCCAGGGATTTCGGCTACCAGCCCCGGCGTTTCCGGCCGGACCCGGAAACCTGGCTGCGCATCGACAAACAACGAGACCTGACTTTCTACTGAGAGTACTGAGACCCTTCTACTGAAACATGGCCCAATACATCTACACCATGATCGGGGTGAGCAAGATCGTTCCCCCCAATCGCGAAATCATCAAGAACATCTCGCTGTCCTTTTTTCCTGGCGCCAAGATCGGTGTACTGGGCCTGAACGGCGCCGGCAAATCCACCGTGCTGCGTATCATGGCCGGCGTGGAAAAGGAGTTCGAAGGCGAAGCGCGGCCCCAGCCTGGAATCCGCATCGGCTACCTGGAGCAGGAGCCCCGGCTGGACGAGGAGCTGGACGTTCGCGGCAACGTGGAGCAGGGGGTCTCGGAAATCAAGGCGCTGCTGACCCGGTTTGACGAGATCAGTGAAAAGTTTGCCGAGCCCATGAGCGACGACGAGATGAACGACCTCATGGCCGAGCAGGGCGAGCTGCAGGACGCCATCGAGTCGGCCAACGGCTGGGAGCTGGACCGCACCCTGGAGATGGCGGCCGATGCCCTGCGGCTGCCGCCCTGGGATCAGCCGGTAACCCAGCTGTCCGGCGGTGAGCGCCGGCGGGTGGCCCTGTGCCGCCTGCTGCTGTCCAACCCGGACATGCTGCTGCTGGATGAGCCCACCAACCACCTGGATGCCGAGTCGGTGTCCTGGCTTGAGAAATTCCTGGCCGAGTTCAAGGGCACAGTGGTGGCCATTACCCACGACCGTTATTTCCTGGACAACGTGGCCGAGTGGATCCTGGAGCTGGACCGCGGTCACGGCATTCCCTGGAAAGGGAACTACTCCTCCTGGCTGGAGCAGAAGGACGAGCGCCTGAAACAGGAAGCGGCCCGGCAGAAAGCCAGGGAGCGCAGCATCGCCGCCGAACTGGATTGGGTGCGCAGCAATCCAAAGGGCCGGCGGGCCAAGAGCAAGGCGCGGCTGGCCCGGTTCGAGGAGCTGTCCTCCCAGGAATTCCAGCAGCGCAATGAAACCCAGGAAATCTATATCCCGCCGGGCCCCCGGCTGGGCGACCTGGTGATCGAGGCCAGTAACCTGCGCAAGGGTTTTGGCGACAAGCTGCTGTTCAACGATTTGAATTTCAAGGTCCCCCGGGGCGCCATCGTTGGCATTATCGGCGCCAACGGCGCCGGCAAATCCACCTTGTTTCGCATGATCGCCGGCCAGGAAAGCCCGGACGAAGGATCCATCAATGTCGGCGAATCCGTGGAGCTGGCCTACGTGGACCAGTCCAGGGATACCCTGGACGGTGACAAGTCTGTGTGGGACGAGATCTCCGACGGCCAGGACGTCATCGAGGTCGGCCGCTATGAAACCGCCTCCCGGGGCTACGTGGGCCGGTTCAATTTCAAGGGCCCTGACCAGCAGAAGCTGGTACGCCTTCTGTCCGGCGGTGAGCGCAACCGGGTTCACCTGGCCAAGCTGCTGAGGAGCGGCGGCAACGTGCTGCTGCTGGACGAGCCGACCAACGACCTGGACGTGGAGACCCTGCGGGCCCTGGAAGAGGCGCTGCTGAATTTCCCGGGCTGCGTACTGGTGATCTCCCACGACCGCTGGTTCCTGGACCGCATCGCCACCCACGTGCTGGCCTTTGAAGGGGACAGCCAGGTGACCTGGTTCGAGGGGAATTTCGAGGAATACCATGCGGACGCCCTGCGCCGGCTGGGTGAAGCCGCTGAACAGCCCCACCGGATTCAATACCGCAGCGTGACCGACGGTTAACCCCTATGCCGACACAGGTGCAGTTCAGAGCAGGAAACAGGTTAAAATTGCCGGACGAGTAAACGGGGCAGCGCCCCGAGCCGGACCGGACAGGAAGGCCGCGTCCGCCCAGTCAAAAGAGAGAAGCCATGTTTGACCCCAAAATGAGTATCGAAGGATTCGACCCCGAGCTGGCGGCGGCCCTGGCCAGCGAGGAACAGCGTCAGGAAGACCACGTCGAGCTGATTGCCTCGGAGAATTACGCCAGCCCCCGGGTGATGCAGGCCCAGGGCTCGGTCATGACCAACAAGTACGCCGAGGGTTATCCCGGGAAGCGCTACTACGGCGGCTGCGAGCACGTGGACGTGGCCGAGGCACTGGCCATTGAACGGGCCAAACAGCTGTTCGGGGCGGACTACGCCAATGTGCAGCCCCACTCGGGCTCCCAGGCCAATGCAGCGGTGTACCTGGCGCTGCTGAAGCCCGGCGATCACATCCTGGGCATGAGCCTGGCTGACGGCGGACACCTGACCCACGGCTCCAAGGTCAATTTTTCCGGCAAAATCTTCGACGCCGTACAGTACGGGCTCAATGCTGACACCGGCCTGATCGACTACGACCGCATGGCTGAACTGGCCCGGGAACACCAGCCGAAAATGCTGATTGGCGGATTTTCCGCATACTCCCAGGTGGTGGACTGGCAGCGCATGCGCGAGATCGCGGACAGCGTGGATGCCTACCTGGTGTGCGACATCGCCCACATCGCCGGGCTGGTGGCGGCCGGGGTCTATCCCAGCCCCATCCCCTGCGCTGACGTGGTTACCACCACCACCCACAAGACCCTGCGCGGCCCGCGCGGAGGCCTGATCCTGGCCCGGGAGAATGAGGAAATCACCAAGAAGCTGAACTCACTGGTGTTTCCGGGAACCCAGGGCGGTCCGCTGATGCACGTCATCGCCGCCAAGGCGGTGGCGTTCAAGGAGGCCCTGGAACCGACGTTTGTGGATTACCAGAAGCAGACGGTGGCCAATGCCAAGGCCCTGGCCGCTGCGATCATTGAGCGCGGCTATACCGTGGTGTCGGGCGGAACTGAGAACCACCTGTTCCTGATCAGCCTGATCGAGCAGGACATCACCGGTAAGGACGCGGAAGCCGCCCTGGGCCAGGCCAACATCACGGTGAACAAGAACGCCGTGCCCAATGACCCCCGCTCGCCATTCGTGACCAGCGGTCTGCGAGTTGGCACTCCGGCTATTACCACCCGGGGCTACAACGAAGCCGACACCCGTGAGCTGGGGCACCTGATGTGCGACGTGCTGGACAACATCAACGACGCGTCGGTGATCAGCAGCGTTCGCGAAAAGATCCTGGCCCAGTGCCGGCGGCTGCCGGTGTACCGCCCGGCCGCCAGTGGCAGCGAGGATGTCCGGACCGCAACCGGCTGAGGCCGCGCGCAGTTTCATCCCATGCACTGCCCGTTCTGCCAGGCCAGAGACACCCGGGTCATCGACTCGCGCCTGCGGGGGGAAGGCTTCGGAATCCGCCGGCGTCGGGAGTGTACGGAGTGCGGCGCCCGCTTCAATACCTTTGAAAGCCCTGAGCTGAAGCTGCCCAACGTCATTAAGGGTGACGGAACCCGGGAGCCGTTCGACGCTGACAAGCTGCGTGCCGGCATGGTGCGGGCGCTGGAAAAGCGCCCGGTCAGCACCGAGCAGGTGGAAGAGGCCATACAGCGGATCCTGCGGGCCCTGCGCAACCTGGACGCCTCGGAGGTCCAGTCCCGGGCCATTGGTGAACACGTCATGGAAGAGCTGTCCCAGCTGGACCAGGTTGCCTACGTGCGATTCGCGTCGGTCTACCGCCGCTTCGAAGACGTGCAGGCCTTTCGCGAAGTCATCGAGCGGCTGGAACGGGCCGCCCCCGGAGGTATCGATTCGCGCCAGCTGTCCCTGCTGGGACACGGTGATGATTCGGACTGATCCGGTCCCGCTCCGCCCGGCCTCAGATTTCCCGGCATGATCCCCGAAGACCTTCAGTATATGCAGCGGGCGCTGCAACTGGCGCGTAAGGGGCTGTATACCACCCATCCCAACCCACGGGTCGGCTGCGTGCTGGTTCGCGGTGGCGAGGTGGTCAGCGAAGGCTGGCACGAGAGGGCCGGCGAATCCCATGCGGAGGTCATGGCCGTGGACCGCGCCGGTTCCGGGGCCCGGGGTGCAACTGCCTACGTCACCCTGGAGCCCTGCGCCCACCACGGGCGGACGCCACCATGCGCCGACGCGCTGATTGGGGCGGGCGTCAGCCGGGTGGTTGCGGCGACGGAGGATCCATACCCGTCGGTGGCCGGACAGGGTCTGGCGCGGCTGCGGCAAAAGGGGATTGAAGTGGCTTGCGGACTGCTGGAAAACCAGGCCCGTGTGCTGAACCAGGGGTTTTTCAGCCGCCTGCAGCGGGGTCGGCCCTGGCTGCGCGTCAAGCTGGCGGCGTCGCTGGACGGCGCCACGGCGCTGGAAAGCGGCGACAGCAAGTGGATTACCGGCGAGGACGCAAGGCGCGACGTGCAGCACTGGCGGGGCCAGGCCAGCGCCATCATGACCGGCGTTGGCACCGTGCTGGCGGATGACCCCCGGCTGTCGGTGCGGCTGCCAGGCGTGCAGCGGACCAATCGTTGCGTGGTGCTGGACAGCCGCTGGCGCCTGCCGCCCCGGGCCAGGCTGCTGTCCCAGGTCGACGAGGTTTTCTGGGTAGGAATGCAGTCGCATCCGGTTCCGGCCTGGGCCAATGACAAGGCCGACCGACGGGCCGTCATTACGCCCCTGCCGGCCCCGGCCGGCGCTGGCGGTATAGATCTGCACTGGCTGATGGCCGAACTGGCCCGGCGTGAAATCAATGAGATCCAGGTTGAAGCCGGGGAAACTCTCGCCGGGCATTTGCTGATCCAGGGCCTGGTGGACGAACTGCTGCTCTACATGGCTCCCCTGGTGCTGGGCGCCAGCAGCCGGGGGCTGTTTGGCATACCGGCTCTTGAATCCATGGACCAGCGGATCAATCTACAGTGGGTCGAGCAGCGAAGGGTAGGAAGCGATTTGCGGTTGCGCCTGCGGCCGGTCGCGGACCAGACCGATTCAGGATAATCCAATGTTCACAGGCATCATCAATAACATCGGGCGGGTTCGTTCGGTGGAAGAAACCGGCGGCGACCGGACGTTCTGGATTGACACCGGGGATGGCTACCTGGATGACGTTTCCCTGGGGGACAGCATCGCGGTATCGGGCGTTTGTCTCACGGTCACGGCCATGGACGGCGGCGTGTTCGCCGCGGACGTGTCCCGGGAAACCCTGGCGCTGACCACTCTGTCCCGGCTGGGGCAGGGCGGCCGGGTTAACCTGGAAAAATCCCTTGCGGCGGGCGAGCGGTTGGGTGGCCACCTGGTGACCGGCCACGTGGACGATATGGGTGCCCTGGTGAGCCGCAGCGAAGACGCCCGCAGCTGGCGCATGGTGTTCCGGGCCACGCCGACCCTGTCCCGACTGATCGCCACCAAGGGCTCCATTGCGGTGGATGGCGTCAGCCTGACGGTCAACGGCGTATCGGGCATCGAGTTTGACGTCAACCTGATTCCTCACACCCTGGAAATGACCACGCTGGGGGCGCTGGCGGCCGGCGACCCTGTCAACCTGGAAGTGGACATCATGGCCCGCTATGCGGCACGCTGGCAGGAAACTGCCGGAGCCGGGCAGGAGAACAAAGAATGAATACCATTGAAGAACTGGTCCAGGACGTCGCCGACGGCAAGATGGTGGTGGTGCTGGACGACCAGGATCGGGAAAACGAGGGTGACCTGATCATGGCCGGATCGCTGGTGCGGCCGGAAGATATCAATTTCATGGCCCGCTATGCCCGGGGACTCATCTGCCTGGCGCTGACCCGGGAGCGCTGCCAGCAGCTCAGCCTGCCGTTGATGGTCAACGCCAACCAGACGCGTTTTTCCACCAACTTCACCGTATCCATCGAGGCGGCCGAGGGGGTCACCACCGGGATTTCCGCCTATGACCGGGCCCATACCATCCGCACCGCGGTGCGGCCGGATGCGGCTTCCCGGGACCTGACCCAGCCGGGGCACGTGTTCCCTCTGATGGCCCGCCCTGGCGGCGTACTGACCCGTGCCGGCCACACTGAGGCCGCAGTGGACCTGGCGCATCTCGCGGGGGTCGAGCCGGCGGGCGTGCTGGTGGAAATCCTCAACGAGGACGGGTCCATGGCCCGGGAACAGCAGCTGGAAGCTTTCGCCCGGGAGCACCATCTCAAGATCGGTACCATCGCGGACCTGATCCGTTACCGCATGCAGAACGAAAAGACCGTCAGCCGCGTGGCGGAGCGGATGGTGGAAACTGAATTCGGCCCGTTCAACCTGGTGGCGTTCCGGGACGTCATGCAAAAACGGCTGCACCTCGCCCTGGTGCGCGGGACCCCCAGGGCGGATGAGCCCGCCATGATCCGGGTCCACCTGAAGGACACCCTGGGCGACCTGCTGCAGGTCACCGAACCCGAGCTGGGCATGCCCCTGCAGGTGGCGCTGGCGGAGATTGCCGCGGCCGAAACCGGTGTGCTGGTGGTGCTGGGCGACGAGGAACCCAGCGAACAGATTGAACGGTTCATCAAGCGGGAGACCACGCCGCCCGTGCCGTCCACCAGTGACGAGCTGTGGACCTACGGCATCGGCGCCCAGATCCTGGCGGATCTTGGCGTCGGCAAGATGCGCGTGCTGAGCGCGCCCAAGCGCTTTCATGCCCTGGGCGGGTTTGGGCTCGAAGTCGTTGAGTACGTCGAGCCTGCCCAGGCGCTCAGCGACTCGCTGTGAGCAGCATGAACCTGATCGAAGCCCAGCCGCAAAAGGTGTCGGACCCGCAGCTGCGGATTGCCGTCCTGGCCAGCCGCTTTAACCAGCCGGTGATGGACGGGCTGGTCCAGGGTGCCTGCGACACCCTCACGGAATACGGCGTCCAGAACGGCAGTATCGACCTGGTTCGAGTGCCGGGCGCCTTCGAACTGCCTCAGGCAGCGCGGCTGCTGAATGCCAGCGGGCAGTACGCCGCCATCATCGCCCTCGGCTGTGTGATCCGGGGCGAAACCCCGCATTTCGACTATGTGTCCGACGCCTGTACCCGCGGGCTGGGTGCGGTGGCGCTGGATGCGTCGATACCCGTGGTGTTCGGTGTGCTGACGACCGACAACGCCGAACAGGCGTTCGCCCGCTCCGGCGAGGGCGAGAAGAACAAGGGCCGGGAGTCGACCCTGGCTGCCCTGGAAATGATGGGGGTGCTGTCGGCCCTGACTTCGCGGACCACGGATTGAGCGCGGGCGGCAGAAAACCCGGGGCACGCAGGCCGGGGGGTGCATTTGCCGAAAAAGTCCGGGCCCGGCGCCGCGCGCTGCAGGCCATCTACCAGTGGACCCTGACCGGACAGGACGCGGCTGCCATTGTTGACCAGTTTCACCAGGAGCAGGACATGAAGCGGGTCGATACCGACTACTTCGAGCAACTGGTCACCGAAACAATCGACCGAGCCGGCGACATCGACCCTCAGCTGCAACAGCACCTGGACCGCCCGCTGGAGCAGTTGGACGCCATGGAGGTCTCGGTGCTGCGGCTGGCGGCCTGCGAGCTGCTGTACCACATCGAGGTGCCCTACCGGGCGGTACTGGACCAGGCGGTTGAGCTGGCCAAGCATTTCGGCTCGGACCAGACCCCGGTTTTTGTCAACGGGGTGCTGGACCGCTGCGCTGCCGAATGGCGCAAGATCGAGGTTCAGGCAGATCGGTGAGTTCGACCTGATCCGCCGCCTGGCCCACCTGCAGCGTGAGCCCGGCACAGACACCCACGGCGCCCTGGGAAGTACCGTCCTGGGCATCGGCGACGATGCGGCCCTGCTGTCGCCGTCCCCTGGCCAACAGCTGGTGATCTGCGCCGACACCCTGAATGTCGGCGTGCATTTTCCCGAATCCACCGCACCGGAGGATCTGGGCTACAAAGCCCTGGCCGTCAACCTCAGCGACCTGGCCGCCATGGCTGCCACGCCGCGCTGGGCTCTGCTGACCCTGTCCCTGCCTGAGGCTGATGCCCGGTGGCTGGACCGCTTTGCCGGCGGATGGAAAGAGCTGGCCGACCCCCTGGGGGTGTCGCTGGTGGGTGGCGACATGACCCGCGGGCCGTTGTCGGTCACGGTGGTGGCCCTGGGAGAAGTGGCACCGGGTGCGGCGCTGACCCGCGGCGGCGCGTGTCCCGGCGATCTTATCGCGGTCACTGGCGAACTGGGTGGTGCGGCCCTTGCCCTGCACGAGCTGGTGCATGGCTTCACGGGTGGCAATCCGGGAATGTTCCACCTTAAAAACCTGCGGCGACTGCAACGGCCCAAGCCCAGGGTGGAGGCGGGTCTGGCCCTGGCTGGCCTGGCCACCGCCTGTATCGATTTATCGGATGGCCTGTCCGGGGATCTGGCTCACCTGCAGTCTGCGTCCGGGGTCGGTGCCCGGGTGCAGCTCGACCGGCTGCCCCTGGCCCCGGGGCTGATGCCCCTGGAACGGGAGCTGCAGGTCAGCCTGGCCGCCAACGGCGGCGATGATTACGAGCTGTGTTTTACCTTTCCGCCCGACCGCAGGGCGGATGTGACGCAGGCTCTTGATGGAGCGTCAATGGCCTGGGTGGAGGTTGGGGAGATCACCGATGGCACAGAGCTGGTGTGGATGGATGGCCGGAATCGGGTGTTGGTGGCCGGTGGCTACGATCACTTCGCCCCGAAAAGCTGAAATTCAATCGATGTATTCGAACACCTTCACCACCTGGTCCACCCCCCGCACCATGCTGGCCCGGTCCGCCGCCGCCTCGGCCTCGGCCCGGCTGACCCAGCCCATCAGGTAGACATTACGGCGGACGCTGACCACCTTGACCCGGGTCGGATCAAAGTCCGGCAGGTCGATTTTCAGCAGCGAGGACTTGACCCGGGCGGTCAGCAGGGCGTCGCCGGTGCGGCGGAAAAACCCGCTGGGCCGGGTCACGGCGATTTCGTTGACCACCCGCTGTACGCCCTCGACCTCGGAGACCAGAGACGCCGCCTCCTGGCGATCCGTGGTCTCCCGGGCCTCGCCGGTTAGAAGGACCGTTCCCCGGTAGGTAGTGACCTTGATGTGATTTCCCCTGGCTGGCCCATCGTCGTGCCGCAGGGATCGGGTGGCACTGAGAGTGATGCGCCGGTCGTCCACCACCGTGCCGACGCCGCGCCGGTCATGGGCCGCGGTGCCCACCGCAACGCCGCCAACAACGGCGGCGGCGCAACCCTGCAGCAGCAGCGCGGCCATTACCACCGAAGCAGCACCCGCGGCACCGTTCAAAAGGGTGGTGAAACGGGTCAGCTCAGTGGCCCTCGGCATAAAAGGCACCTCGTACCCAGTTGAACTCGGGCTTTCCCTGTTGCTCGCGGACCGCGACGACATCGAAACGGGACGGGTGACTGCCGTATTCCGGGTGGCGGGCCAGGAAATGGCGGGCCGCCCGGCACAGTCGTTTCTGCTTGGCGCGGTTCACACTGGCCAGTCCATCGCCGTACCGGCCGGGGGTGCGAAAACGTATTTCGACGAATACCAGGCAGGAGGCATCCAGCATGATCAGGTCAATCTCTCCCGCTGCACAGCGATAGTTGCGGGTAACCGGGCGCAGCCCCTGACGGCGCAGAAAGTCCAGGGATTGTTGTTCGCTGACCTGACCTCGATGGATGCGCCATGGGCCGATTCGCATCAGCGCTCCGCCAGGTCCAGTTCGGCTGGAGGCAGATAGACCGCGCGGCCCCGCTGGAACTGGGCGCAGTGCAGGTCACGCCTGATACGGCCGCCGTAGTCCAGGCTCAGGTTGCCGGTAGCACCCGGAAAGTAATCCGCGCCCAGGGAGCCCAGCCAGTTGAGGTAAGGCAGGATCCGGTAGGCGTCCATGCCCACGGCAAACAGGCGGGCCATGGGGCCGTCAACGCTTTCGAACGATTCCGCTGCCGCGGTCATGTCGGGCTGGACCTCCCGGCTGCGCAGCAGGTAGGGCGCATCACAAAAGATGACGCCGTTGAGGTCCCGGTTGACGCTGGGGTCGCTGCGGCCGTCATAAGCGTGGGAGGTGGCGTACACGGGGATGGCGCTGGCGTTGTAAAAGGCCATCTGGGGTTTGATCAGGCGGGCGTCCTGGGGTCGCGCCGCCAGGAACACGCCGTCCAGGTCGTGTCGGGGCTGGGCTTCGAAAGACAGCTGTTCCCCCAGCAGCCCTGACAGCCGCCGCCGCCGCACTTCGCTGTCCGTCACCCCCACCATCTGTTTCACGATCAGGGAATGGTCCTGCTGCCGAGGCGCGTAGCGCTGGATATCCAGTACTGCACCGCCCAGGTCGGTGTAGCGCTCTATAAAAGCATCGGTCAACCGGGCCCCCCAGGGGTCAATGGGGGCCAGCACTGCGGCTCGCAGGATACCGTCCCGCAGCATGCGGTCCGCTACCGCTTCGGCCTCCTGTTCCGGCAGCAGGCCGAACTGCAGGTTTCCCGGCGCCGTCGGCGCGTCTCCCTCCTGGTAGTTCAATGCCAGGATCGGCACCGAGCCGTCGGCCTGCAGCATCAGCGCAGTCACCGCATCCCGCTGCAGCGGCCCGATCACCAGTTCCGCGCCGTTGGCCACAGCACGGCGGTACATGGCCAGGGCCTGTTCAGGTGAGTCACCGGAGTCGTAGAAGCGCAGCTCAGCCCGCCGGTCGGGGTCAGTCAGGTAGGCGCTGGTAATGCCGTCACGTACCGCCCGGGCTGAGCGGGGAAAGCGGCCGGAGAAGGGCAGCAGGACGGCGATCTGGTCGGGTTGCCCGATATCGATGCCCGACGGCTTCAGCAGGGAATCGAACGGATCCCGGGCGGCCGGATGATAGGGAAAACGCAGCCGCCATCCAGCCACCGCTTCGGCCACGCTGCCGTTGGCCACCAGGGTGGACTTGACGTCCGCCACCAGGGCCAGCCAGCCGTACATCTCGTCAGCAGGGTAGTGCCGGTCCAGGTAGGCCAGCGCCTGGTCCGAGCTCAGTGCGCTCAGGGTTTCCAGGATAGCCTGGCGGTTGCTGACGGCGCCCTGGCGATCCATCATCCATGGGGCCAGGGCCACCAGCTGTCGGGCACTTTGATACGGATCGCCAGCGTCGGCATAGGCCCGGGCCCGCAATCGGAGCACGTCCGGTTGGTACAACTCGGGCCACCCGCCCGCCGGCGGGCGCAGTATTTCCAGCGCCAGGCGGGGGGATCGGGGCTGCAGCAGTCCGGTCAATACCGACAGCAGATCGGCCAGGCGCTGTTGGTCCGGAGTCAGCCGGTTGCGCGCCACGGCGTCCAGGCGATCCATGCTGCGGCCGGTGCGGCCCGCCAGCCAGGCGGCGTCGGCTGCCCGCAGAGTCCAGCTGTCTTGCCGCGCCGGATCGCTTTCTGCCAGGCGGGCAAATGCCCGTTCCGCGCGGTCAAAATCGCCACGCTGGTAATAGGCTTCGGCGTCGTTCCCGTCGACGCGATCGCCGGGCCGCAGGGTCGGCGCGCCGGCGCAGCCCAAAAGAACCAGTGCCGGCAACAGGAGCAGCACCAGGGTGGATGTGGACGCGGGTTGGCCTTGAGCGCGCCGCGGGCGGATGCGTGGGGTGAACATGGCAATCAGAGTAAAGTACCAACATTGAATTTCAAGTGGCAGAATTCTGAAGATGCCGGGAACATTGTATGTAGCCGCGACGCCCATCGGAAACCTGGATGACGCCAGCGAGCGGCTGCGGCAGGTGCTGGCTGAATGCGATGGCATCCTGGCCGAAGATACCCGGAGAACGGTGCGCCTGCTGGGCCACCTGGGAATTCAGGGTTGCCTGACCAGCCTGCACGACCACAACGAGGCCCAGCGGCTGGAGTCTACCCTGGAGCGGCTGGCCGCAGGCCAGAACCTGGTGCTGGTGAGCGACGCTGGCACGCCGCTGATCAGTGATCCGGGCTTCCGCCTGGTGGCAGCGGCCCGGCAGGCCGGGATCGAGGTGATTCCGGTGCCTGGTCCCAGCGCCATGGCTGCGGCCATCAGCGTGGCCGGATTGCCCAGCGATCGATTCCTGTTCTGCGGTTTTCTCCCTGCAAAACCCAGGGCGCGCCGCGAGGCGCTGTCAAAACTTGCCCGGGAGTCGGCGACCCTGGTGTTTTACGAGGCCAGCCACCGGGTGGGCGAGATGCTTTCGGACTGTGCCGAGATCTTCGGGCCGGAGCGGCCGGCGTTCCTCGGCCGGGAGATGACCAAACAATACGAGCAGTACCGCAATGCCGGCCTGGGGGCACTGGCCAGGGCGGTTGCTGACGGCGAGGTTCCGCGCAAAGGGGAATTTGTGCTGGTGGTGCAGGGGAGTACGGTCCAGGCGGATCAATCCGCTGTGGATCTGGACGATCTGCTGCGGGCCCTGCTGGATGAACTGCCTCCCAGCGCCGCGGCTCGGGTGGCTGCCCGGGTCACGGGCCACCGTCGCCGGGATTGCTTCGATCGTGCCGAGGCCTTGAAAAACACCGGGTGACCCGGCATGTTGGAGTACAAGTCAGCCAGACAGTCGCTGGGCGGAAATCCGCCTGGAGGAAAGTCCGGGCTCCAAAGGGCAGGGTGCCAGGTAACGCCTGGGGGGCGCGAGCCCACGGAAAGTGCCACAGAAAATATACCGCCCGGTCTCGGCCGGGTAAGGGTGAAAAGGTGCGGTAAGAGCGCACCGCGCCGGTGGTAACACGCGGTGGCAGGGTAAACCCCACCTGGAGCAAGGCCAAATAGGGAAGCTGAGGCGCGGCCCGCGCTGCTTCCGGGTAGGCTGCTAGAGGCCCGTGGCGACACAGGTCCCAGATGAATGACTGTCCAAGACAGAACCCGGCTTACGCGCTGACTTATAACTATCCGTGAGGCCGCCGCCAGGCGGCCTCACTCATTAAAACCGTCATCCTGAACTAGATTCAGGATCCATCGTCATTCCCGAATCCGCCCACCTGGAACGTGTTCAAGGATTAGAACGAAGCCCCTGATCAAACAAATCCCTAAATCGAAGGGAATACTGACTTCACATTCGGATGGATCCTGAATTGAAACAACAGCCCGAAGGGCACCTCAATGTGTCATCCCGGACCTGATCCGGGATCAAGTTCAGGATGACGAATAGTAGAGAGATTCAAGATCCATCGTCATTCCCGAAGCTCTCAAGCCAGAACACGTTCAAGGTCAAGAACGAAGCCCCTGATCAAACAAATCCCTAAATCGAAGCGATACAGACCCCACACTCAGGTGGATCCTGAATCGAGTTCAGGACGACGAATAGTAGAGCGATTCAGGATCCATCGTCCCAGGCGAATCCCTCCAGCCGGAACGCGTTCAAGGGCAAAAACGAAGCCCCTGATCAAATGAATCCCTAAATCGAAGCGATACAGACCCCACACTCAGATGGATCCTGAATCGAGTTCAGGATGACGGAGTTTTTGTTCAGGATGACGGAGTTTTTGTTCAGGATGACGAATAGTAGAGAGATTCAGGATCCATCGTCCTACCCGAAGCCCTCCCGCCAGACCGCGTTCAGGATTGGGGAGCGCGCTCCTGATGGATGAACCAATCGTCAGTTCAGCAGGAGAGCCAGCAACGGATTGTCTTCTCCCAGGACCGACTTCAGCCGGGCAAGGGCGGCGTAGTGCACCTCCGGTTGCTGCTTCAGCGCTGCCAACCGTGCTGCAGCCCAGAGTGCTCGCCAGTGATCCTCACCCAGGGTGTCTGCAATGACCGGAACCGCTGCCCCGAGCAGGTCGCGGGCCTGATCTGGAGCGCCGCCGCGAATCGCCACCTCGGCGCAGGAGGCTCGCGCGTAAGCTAGGATCGGCTGTCCGGTTGTCAGTGCGGACTCAAGTTCCAAAAGACCTTTTTCACACAAATCCCGGGCGGCATCAGGCCGGCCCGCCAGCGCCAGAGTCAAGGCTGTGTCGCTCAGAAACCAGTTCATAGGTACGGTGGAGGGAGAGGACACCAGGCGCAGCAGGGATTCGACCTGGTCCAGGTCGTCCTGGGCACGGGGGTCGCGGCCGGCAAGCCTGATCAGCGCCCGGTTGGCCAGAGGCTTCACCATGGGCAGCCCCGTATCACCTGCCGTCGCCGTGCGCCGGGACACAGCTTCGTCAGCGAACTCGACTGCGCCCTCCAGTTCGCCGGCGATGAGGTGCACCCGCGCCAGCTGACTGAGGTTACGCTGGTAACCCGGGAATCGGCCTTCGGCAATTTGCAGTCCCTGTTGCTGTAGACTCAGCATGGCCGCTTTGGCCTCTGCCAGCCTGCCTGACTCCAGCAACGCCTCAGCATGTCCCGCCGCGGTTTCGAACGTAATCATGTGCTGCTCACCGAAACTCGCGCTTACGGCGGGCAGCACAGCCCCCAGGGATTCCACGGCAGCGGGATAGCGACCTTCATCCAGCGCCAGGAATGCCTCGGCCTTGCGCAGATTGACAGCGGTAGAGTGTTCATTTCCGAAATAGCTCCGAGCGACCCGGGTCGCTTCCGCCCGCATCTCCCGGACCTGGTTAAACCGACCGACGCGCCTGAGAATTTCTGCGTAATCGTGAAGAATGCGGGCATAGTTGCCGTGCTCTTTGCCGATGGTGCCTTCAGCGACTGCCAGGGCTTCATCAAACAGAGCGGCAGCTTCCTCAGTTCGGTTGACGTTACCCAGGGAGCGGCCCAGCAGCACCAGGCCGCCCAGTATATTGGCGCTGTCGTCGCCGTAGATCCGACGTGCCAGACCCAGAGATCGCTGCAGCAAGTCAACGGCACGGTCTTCGTCTCCCAGGTTGGAGTGCAGCGTGCCCAGTTCCCGCAGGGTGAACATGCGGGACACCCGCTGATCCAACGCGTCACCCAGCAGCACCAGGGCCGATTCAAATTCCTTCAGAGCCTGCTGGTAAGCGCCGGTTTGACGACTGTTGCTGCCCAGCCGCATCAGCAGATGGGCCCGGCGCCTCTGGCCCTCCACGCCATCCACCGGGTCCAGCGCCTGCAGACCGGCTAGCAGTTGGATTCTTTGTTCCTCGTACTCACCATGCTGGAACAGCACACCCGCCAGCGCCTGGTGGGCCATGGACCGGATAACCGGGTCCACCCCAGAGGAGCCGGAGACCTGAACCGCCTGTTGCCCGAAGTCCAGAGCCCGGTCCAGTTCACCCTGCTGTAGGTTGACCATGGCCAGGACGGCCAGGGGTTCAACCAGCGCGGAAGGGTCGGACTGGGCGCTGCGCAGGTCCAGCGCCTGTCGCGCCAGAGGTTCCGCCTGGTCCGGCAATGCGAGCGACTCGTAGGCGGATGCCACCACCTCCAGCAGGCGGGCCTGTACCCGGGGCTGGTCGCTCAGGGCATCCAGGCGGCTGGCGCCGGCATCCAGCAACTCCCGTACCGTCAGCTCCTCCCCTCCGGATACGGTGGGGTTGGCTTCCGCCAGCAGGGTACTCAGAAAATCTCCCACCTGGCGGGCGCCTGCGGCCTCCTCCAGAGCCTGTTGCTGGGCCCGGATGGTAGTACGCCATGACAGCCCCAATGAGATTGCCGATACAAGCAGCACAGTCAGGGTCAGGGCCGCCGCCGCCACACCACCCCGGTGACGCTGGGCAAACTTGCGTGCCCGGTACCATGGTGTGGCCGGTCTCGCCCGCACCGGGCGGCCGGCGCAGTAGTTCTCCAGGTCGTCAACGAATTGGTCCACCGAGACAAAGCGATGGTCCGGTTCTTTCTCCAGGGCCTGCATAACTACCGCGTCCAGGTCTCCGGCCAGCTTGCGCGCCAGCCGGGACGATGAAGTCGATCGGCTCTGGGCAATCTGTTCCAGGCGCCGTGCGTCCTGGCGTCCCGTGGTGTTCACCAGGGTGCTGGGGCTGAGCGGCTCGGCTTCCACGACCACGTTGCGGATCTGCTCGATGGAGGCCTGGTCCATGGCCTGGGCGTCGCAACCGGTGAGCAGTTTGTACAGAAGAAGGCCAAGCTGGTAGATGTCCGAAGCCACTCCCACCGGGTCGCCCAGTACCTGCTCGGGGCTGGCGTACAAAGGGGTGAGCAGCAGCGCCTGGCCGGTCAGCTCCGGAGCGTCACCCTGCAGGGCCTTGGCGATTCCGAAATCCAGCAGCTTGGGCCGGCCGTCGGTCTCAACAAGGATGTTTGAGGGTTTGAGGTCACGATGAATGACCAGCCGGCTGTGAGCGTGCTGGACGGCCCGAGCGGCGCGAACGAACAGCCGGATGCGCGCCACCAGGTCGAGCTGATGTTCATCGCAATACTGGTCGATGGGAACCCCCTCCACCAGTTCCATCGCAATCCAGGGCTGGCCGGTCACTACGCCGGCGTCGACGATGTGGGCGATGCCGGGATGTTTGAGGCGGGCCAGGAAATGCCGCTCCCGGGAGAAGCGCTCCGCCAGCCCGGTGCCTCCGGGGCTGCTCAGCAGCTTGATGGCGACGGACTGTTCGAACGTTCCATCACAGCGCTGTCCCAGGAACACCAGGGCCATGCCGCCCCGGTCCAGGTATCGGGTGATCCTGAAAGGGCCGACCTGTTTGCCAATCCATCGGCAGTTTTCGGCCTGGTCCTGTTCAATGCCGGCATGGCGGGAGAGCTCGCCAAGGAGCCCGCCGCCGGTGCCAAGAAAGTCTTCCACCTTATCTGGATCAAAGGACCGGCGCGGCGCACCGGTCTTGCCGTTGTCTTCATCCACCGCAGTCCCTCCTGCTGCCGGACGGTTCGATTCTACGCCAGGCCTACTGGACTCGCTCGAAGCTGTCTGCGAACAGCGCGTCCGGCGGCGGCGAATTGACCGTGACAACGCCCGTATCGACGTTATTGGTCTGGTCGGGGTCCCCAAGGCCGCCCACCCGCATGACCTCCGCCTCGACAAGCTTTGCGCCGGGTTCGTCGTAGCGAACCTCTGCAGTGAATTCCTCCCGGGCGTCAGGCTGCATCGGGCCGGACCGCGTGCACATCCTGGCATTGTTGTCGCAGGTCCAGCCAGAAGCCGGCGAAAACTCGATCAGGGCCCCGGGCGCCGTGAGATGAAGCTGCAGGTCTTCGGCCGCTTCGGGGCCACGGTTGCCAAGGAGAAAGAACAACAGGTGCGGCTGGTTGAGGTCTGCCACGCCGGGAAAGTCCGACACCAGGTCGACGGAAACGTCGGCGCCGGGGCCAACGGTCACGGTGTCCGTCGACTGGTCATTGGACGGGTTGACCTCGGTCAGCGAGCTGTCCTCCAGTCTGACCTCGGCTTTGACGGTTTTGAGGCCCGCGCTGTTGAACGACATTTCTGCAACGATTTCGGGAGCCGTGCTGCCCACGCCCAGATCAGCGGACAGATAGCTGCAGCGTCGGCTGAACCGATCACAATCCCAGGTCTCTACCAGGTTGCCATTGGCATCGAAGGTGTTGACGCCGCGCAGTGACTCCATGGTGCCAATGAAATTCAGGGCGACATATACCGACATCGCGGCCACCGGATTGCGTCCGGTGTTGGTTACCCGAATGATGAATCCGTGTGGCTGGTCAATTTCTGCGCGCCTGGGCAGGTCCGATACGATGGACAGATCAAGGTCGGAGGTGTCGTTGATCGTCCCGTCCTGGACAAACTCGAACGCGCCGGCGTCCCTGGGTCCCGGACCGTTGCCAATGCCGCCAATATCCACTGCCCGGGGGTTGCCGAGAATGTCGTAACTCAGCTCGAGTCGTCCCCCCTGGTCGTCGCAGCGGTCGATTGCGGGCGAGTTGACCGACTGGACCTGGAAACTTTCGTTGGGGCTTGACCCCAGATCCGGGTTGACAAAAAACGGCTCAGCGTTGACGCCTGCCACGGGTACTGAGTCCGCCAGTTCGTCAAATTCCTCGGCAAAGTTGGAGACGTTGCAGCTTGAGACTCCGATCATTTTCTCATCGTCTTCCCTGACCCCCCTGTCGGGCTCAAAATCCCAGATCAGGTTGTTGATCAGGCGATCCGGGGCGCGATAAAAGATCTCATCGGCATCGTGGTTTTCCGCCAGCGTGTTTTCGGCAAATTCCCCTGCGGTGAACACATAAAAGCCTTCCTTGGTGCAGCCAGCCCCCCCACATCCTCCGTCATCTCCGATGTCGTTGCCGTAGAGCAGGTTTCCAGACAGGGCTGAAACCCGGGAAATGATGGACTGGGAAGTGAACCGCGGCCCGGAAAGATCGATATCCAGATCACACTCGCCGGAAAAAACCGGAGGATTGATTTCAAAGCAGCCGGCAAAATTGGTGCGAATGGTCGTTCGATTGATGGTTGTCGTGGGAAACGAGCCGCTTGCCGAGGCGGTGAACAATACGGCCCCGTCACCGCCTTCCTCGCCGTCATCGTCTTCACCGCCCCGCACTCGATTGAACTCAAACAGCGAACAATCCGGCGCGTTGCCCTCGTCGCTGGCATCGCAGGGACCGCTGTACCGGTCAACCAGCAATACGCTATCGCCGACCGCAGATATCGCGCCACCGTCAGCAGCTTCGTTGCCGCGAAACCAGGTGTTGTAAAAGCTGGCTTCCGACGACTGCAGGTGAACTGCGCCACCGCGGTTCTGGCCGGGCCGGTCGTAGTGATGCAGCGGGAGAAAGGCGATCTTGTTCTCCTGGAAGATTGTACGACTCAGAAGCGCACCCATTTCGATGGTGGAATCCAGCGCGTAAACCCCGGCCCCCTGGCCCAGCTGAGAATCCGAAATGCTATTGTCTTGAATACGGCGCACGACTCCGGGCGTAGTGCCAAGCAGGCGGCATTCCGATTCAAGGTAGATGCCTCCGCCACTGAGCTCGGCCGAGTTGGATTCCACTGCTCCGCTGTGAAAATCGATGACGCCGCCGGCAGCGCAGAAAATTCCTCCGCCGCTCATGGCGACGTGATTGAGGACCCGGGTGTCCTGCAACACCAGCACATTGCCGTCCCCGTTGAGGAAAATACCGCCACCCCTGACCGCGTTACCGCGTCTGACCAGTGTATCCCGCAGCGTCAGCCTGGCATCACCGCTGTCCATTCGGATGACGCCGCCGCGATCGACCACGGAAGCACCGCCGGTCAGGGATACGGATCGAAACTCATTGTCGATGGAACTGCTGCCCGGCTGGACTACTATCAGAGGCTGCGCGCGCGGAGCGTCCAGGTTTGTATTCACGCCAAATTGAGCCCCCTCGCACTCGACATACCCACCGCGAATGTCGAATGAGCGATTGACCACGATCTGGCCCGAATGGGCGTAGTTGTTGGACAGCCGCAGCTCGTTTCGAACGGGTGGGCAAAAGACACCGAGCGGGCAGTCGAATATCTCGTCCAGTGCGGCCTGAATGGATGGAAAGTCGCAATTGCCCTCGGGCCCGATCCAGTGGATTTGCGGCGCGCCGACAATCTGGGCCGTGGCTGTGGTCGCCAGCACCAGTCCAAGCGCAGCGATATTTCTGTAGATCATCTTTTTTCGACGTGCCATCGATATACCTCCTGGATCGATTGCCTGACACCAGGAACGAGAAAATGATAAAGATCTCGTCACGGCGGGCAGCCGCACGCGGGCACGGCGGACGAGTTACCCCGACTGGATAACCCGTTAGAATGGAGTGCGGCAATCGAGTCGGCGATCCTTTGCTCCATGCCTCAACCCAACCCTCAAATCACTGCCATGCTTCAACGCAGCCGAAGTGACCCTGTCGTTCGGGAAGAGGTCTACCGCCTGGTTTATGACGACCTGCGGCGGTTGGCGGGGCATCGCATTGCCTCATCTCGACCCGGACAGACCCTCTCTGTCACCTCCCTGGTCAACGAGGCTTATCTCAAGCTTACCGAGCGCACCGGCCCGGCCTGGAACGACCGGGCCCATTTTCTGCGGGTGGCGGCAAAGGCCATGCGCCAGATTGCTGTTGACACCGTGCGGGCCAAGCTGACGGGCAAGCGGGGGGCAGGACAGGCGGCGGTACCCCTGGACGGGCTGGAGCTGCCCGCGGGGGAAAAGTCGCAAATGGTCATGGCGTTGGAAGAGGGGCTGATCCAACTGGGTAAAGAAGAACCCCGCCTGGTGGACGTGGTGGAGTGTCGTTTCTACAGCGGCCTGACCATTCCCGAAACGGCGGAAGCTCTGGAAATCTCCCCCAGGACCGTGGAACGCGACTGGGAGCGCGCACGCCGCTGGCTGAAGGACTTCATGACATGATTGTTTCCGCAAGATCGCACATCCCTGTGCGACTTGCGGGCGTGAATTGAAAACGCGGTTTCCAATTCACTCGCGGCCTTCGGCCGTTGGCACATCCCTGTGCCAAATGGTGCCTATGATTGATGACTCCAATCCCTTATTCGCTTGATCATCTGGTCACGGAGTCACGGAGTCACGGAGTCACGGAGTCACGGAGTCACGGAGTCACGGAGTCACGGAGTCACGGAGTCACGGAGTCACGGAGCCACGGAGCCACGGAGCCACGGAGCCCACCCTTAACTCATTCTTAACGAATCCAACCCATTGATTGTCTTGACACTACTGCCTATTGCCCCTAAGGTGCAATTTACTGGGAAAATGTGGGAAAAAGTGGGAAATTTGTGTTTTTTGGTGAGACGGCAATCAATCTCGACGCCAAGGGTCGAATGGCGATCCCGACGCGCTATCGCGAGCAGATCGCGAGCGAGTGCGACGACCGTCTTGTGGTGACTTACAACGCTTTTGATAACGATTCTCTGTGGCTTTATCCGCAACCGGTTTGGGAGCAGGTGCGAGATCAGGTGATGGCATTGAGCTCATTTGATCCGGGTCATCGTGCTCTGCAAAGACGCCTGGTGGGGAGTGCGGGACCAGTGGAGCCGGACGCAAACGGTCGGATATTGCTGCCGGCCAGTTTGCGCCAGGTGGCCGGGCTGGAAAAAAAGGTGACCTTGATGGGATTGGGTCAGAAGTTCGAGATCTGGAACGAAGAAGTCCTGAATCGAACTCGGTTCGAACAACCCCTGACAGAACCAACAGAGGAGATTTCGAAGTTGGTGATTTAGGGCGCGGCATCCGCAGGGAGCGGACCCGGCGACCCATGACCCCCGGGAGGGGGAGAGAAAAAGGTGCTGCAACTTGCAGGCGAATGCACGGGTGGGCCATGTCTGCCGCTGGGGAGTTTTTCCGGCGGAAGCGTTGGCCCCTCTTCGTATCTGGATGGACTCTCGCCCATGACCGCTGACGCGCATCAGCCGGTGCTGCTGGACGCCGCGCTGGATGCACTTATGGGTCCGGCTGACGGCCATTATTGCGACGCGACCTTTGGTCGCGGCGGGCACAGTGGTGCCCTGCTGCAACGCCTGTCTCCGGCCGGCCGGCTGCTGGCCATCGACAAGGACCCCCAGGCGGTGCGGGTCGCCGCTGAGAGATTTTCCAATGATCCCCGCTTCCAGATCTGGCGCGGCAGTTTTGCCGACCTGGAGACAGCCCTGGCCCAGTGCGGCATGGAGTCGCGGCTGGATGGCGTCCTGATGGACCTGGGTGTGTCCTCTCCCCAGCTGGACGAAGCCGCGCGGGGTTTCAGCTTCCTGCGCGACGGTCCGCTGGACATGCGCATGGACCCCGACAGCGGGCACAGCGCGGCGGAGTGGATTGCCGTCGCCGGTGAAGACGAGCTGGCCCAGGTCATCCGCACCCTGGGAGAAGAACGTTTCGCCCGCCGCATCGCCCGGGCCATCGTCAGTGCGCGCCAGCAGGGTGCCATTGAAACCACCCAGCAGCTGGCCCAGCTGGTGGCGGCGGCGATTCCTACCCGGGAGGCCGGCAAAGATCCGGCCACCCGCACCTTCCAGGCCATCCGCATCCATATAAACCGTGAGCTGGACGATCTACAGTCCGGCCTGGACGCAGCCCTGGAGTGCCTGAAGCCGGGCGGGAGACTGGTGGTCATCAGTTTCCATTCCCTGGAGGACCGGCTGGTGAAGCGTTTCATCCGCGGCCAATCCGGTGCGCCGGGTTCCCGCCGTCTGCCCCCGGGTCCCGAGGCCAGGCCGCGGCTGCGGGCCCTGGGCAAAGTGGTCAAGGCCAGCGAACAGGAGATCAACGTCAACCCCCGCGCGCGCAGCGCTGTAATGAGAGTGGCCGAAAAATGCGCCGGATAAGGCTCACACTGCTGATCGCGGCGGTGCTGGCCTCCGGCGTGGCCACCGTCTTCACCCGGCACCAGGGCCGGCAGACCTTCGTGGAACTGCAGAAGCTGGAGGAGACCCGGGATGCCCTGAACATAGAGTGGGGCCGGCTGCAGCTGGAGCAGGCCACCTGGGCCCAGTCCGGCCGGGTCGAGGAAAAAGCCCGGGTCGAGCTGGGGCTGGTCAGCAAGGAACCCAGCCAGGTCATGGTCATCGTCCGATGAACAAGCGCAGCAAACCCGGCATCGAGATCTCCCGCGGCCGCTTTTACGGCACGCTGATGTTTCTCGGCCTGTGCCTGGCCCTGCTGGTGGCCCGGGCTATTGACCTGCAGGTGCTGCGCAAGGATTTCTACCAGCATCAGGGTGACGTCCGCCATGTTCGCCAGGTGCCGATTCCCGCCAGCCGCGGAATGATCCTGGATCGCAACGGTGAACCGCTGGCGATCAGCACGCCGGTGGAGTCTATCTGGTGCAATCCGCGGGAGCTGCTTAAGGCGCCGGAGCGGATTCACGAGCTGGCCCGACTGCTGGAGCTGGACGGCGACGCGCTGCTGCAGAAGCTGGGCCAGCGATCTGAACGGGAGTTTGTCTACATCAAGCGCCGGGTGTCGCCAGCCCTGGCTGCCCAGGTATCCGCGCTGGAGCTGCCGGGCGTAGAGCTGCAGCGGGAGTACCGTCGCTTCTACCCCACAGGCGAGGTCACCGCCCATGTCCTGGGTTTCACCAATATCGACGATCAGGGCCAGGAGGGACTGGAGCTGAGCTTTGATGAATGGCTGCAGGGCGCCGCGGGTTCCAAGCGGGTCATCAAGGATCTGCATGGGCGCGTGATTGAGAACGTGGAGATGGTGGATGAGCCGCATCCCGGCCGCGACCTGGTCACCAGCATCGACCGGCGCCTGCAATACCTGGCCTACCGCACGCTGAAGGGCGCGGTGATGGAGTTCCAGGCCCAGTCCGGTTCGGCGGTGGTGCTGGACGTCACCAACGGCGAAGTGCTGGCCATGGTGAACCAGCCATCCTATAACCCGAACCAGCGCTCCTCGCGCTACGAGTCCATGCGCAACCGCGCGGTCACTGATTTCTTTGAGCCCGGTTCGGTCATCAAACCATTCACCGTCGCCGCGGCCCTGGAAAGCGGGCAGTTTACCCCCGCCAGCATGGTCGAGACGTCCCCGGGTATGCACCAGGTGGGCACTTTCACCATTCGTGACGCCCGGGATTTCGGTACCCTGGACATGGCCGGGATCCTGGTCCAGTCCAGCAACGTCGGGGCCAGCAAGCTGGCGCTTTCCATGGATGCCCAGCACCTGTGGGACGTGTACCGGCGCTTCGGGTTCGGCGAAGTGACCGGATCCGGTTTCCCCGGCGAATCCCCCGGCATGCTGCCTGACCACAGCCGGTGGCGGGAAGTTGAGCGGTCGGCCGTGTCCCGCGGATATGGTATGTCCACCACGCCGCTGCAGCTTGCCCAGGCCTACGCCGTCATCGCCAACGGTGGACGCATCCGCGCGCCAACCTTTGTCAAAGGCGCTGCCAATCCTGACAACGCCGTTTTGGATCCGGCCCTGGCGGCCCAGATGGTCGGCATGCTGGAGCAGGTTACGGCGCCCGACGGAACCGGCCACCGGGCAGCCCTGGCCAACTACCGCATTGCCGGCAAAACCGGTACTTCCAGAAAGGCGAGCAACGCCGGCTACAACAACCGCTACGTGGCCACCTTTGCCGGTGTCGCGCCGGCCAGCGACCCCCGGGTCGTAGTGGTGGTATCGGTCAATGATCCGGCCACTGAGGAATACTATGGCGGTCAGATCGCGGCTCCGGCATTTCGCGCCATCATGGATGCCTCCCTGCGGCTGATGGACCTGCCGCCGGATGACCTGATGGACCTTCGGTCCCAGTACCTGGCGGGAGGCGGCAGCCGGTGAACGACTACCGCATGTCCCTGGGTCAGCTGCTGGACGGCTTTGGCGAGCCGCCGGAGCCGGAACTGGTGGTGGCCGGCATTGGCGTGGACTCCTCGCGGATCGGACAGGGGGACCTGTTCATCGCGCTCTCCGGCAGCCGGCATCACGGGCTGGAGTTTGCATCGGAAGCCGTAGCCCGGGGCTGCGCTGCCGTGGTCTGGGAAGACTGTCCGGGCGCACCGGGCGAGAGCGCGAATGCGCTGCCGGTACCCCAGTGCGGGGTTCCGTTCCTGGCCGAGAACCTGGGAGAGATTGCCAGTCGCTTTTATCGCCACCCCTCCCGCGACATGCAGGTGGTGGGTGTCACCGGCACCAACGGCAAAACCTCCTACGTGGAGTTTTTCGGCCGGGCCCAGGCTGACGCCGGCCGCCGCTGCGGCACCGTGGGGACCCTGGGCAGCGGCGTGGTCGACCGGCCGGACACCTGGCAGGAAGCCACCCACACCACCCCTGATGCCGCCAGCCTCCAGCGCAATCTGGCCAGGCTGCGCGACGAAGGCGCGGAGCTGATCGCCATGGAGGTGTCTTCCCATGCCCTGGATCAGCATCGCGTCGGTGGTGTCGAATTCGAACTGGCTGCATTCACCAACCTGAGTCGCGATCATCTGGACTACCACGGGTCAATGGCCTCTTATGCCGGGGCCAAGGCCAGACTATTTGCCGCAGACACGCTCCGATTTGCCATTTTGAACGGCGACGATGACGGCTGCCCCATGATGGAGAAAGCCGTGGCAGCCAATACCCGAATCATTCGCTACGGACTGCGTGGCGGAGACGTTCGGGCTGACGACATTGAATACAGCCTGGATGGGCTGGTCTTCCGACTGGGATTCGGCGGCGACCAGGGTCGTGTGGTGAGCCCGCTCATCGGCCAGTTCAACGTCTACAACCTCCTGGCCGTGGGCGCCACCCTGCTGGCACTGGGCTGGCCGCTGTCGCGGGTGGTCAACCACCTGTCACGTCTGACCCCACCACCTGGCCGCATGAATGCCATGGGCGGTACCGGTCAGGCCCTGGTGGTGGTGGACTATGCCCATACGCCCGATGCCCTGGGCAACGCTCTGCAGGCCGTGCGTCGTCACGCCGATGGCCGGGTGATCTGCGTATTCGGCTGCGGCGGCGATCGCGACGCGGGCAAACGCTCTCAGATGGGCGGCATCGCCGAGCGCCTGGCGGACTCGGTGATCGTCACCGACGACAATCCCCGCAGTGAGGACGGCAACGTCATCATCTCCGACATCCTCTCGGGACTGATTCGACCGGACCAGGCTCAGGTGATTCGCGACCGGGCCCTGGCCATTGCCACTGCCATCCAGCTGGCCGGCGCCCGGGACGTGGTGCTGATTGCCGGCAAGGGTCACGAGGCCTACCAGGAAGTGAACGGCGAACGACGCCCTTTCAGCGATACCGACCAGGTACGCCAGGTGCTGGAGGACAACACGTGATCGCCATGGACCTGCAGCAGGCGGCCAACGTGCTGTCAGCGGAGCTGCGCGTCGGGTCCCAGGCGGGGGACAGCCGTTTTGAGGGTGTGTCCACGGATACCCGTACGCTTGAGCCCCGGCAGCTTTTCGTTGCCCTGGGCGGCGAGCACTTTGACGGGCACGCCTTTCTGCCGGAAGCCGAGAATCGTGGTGCCGCGGGTGCGCTGGTGCAGCAGTGGGTTGAGTGTGGTCTGACCCAGCTGCGCTGTGGCGATACCCAGGCGGCCATGGGAGCCCTGGCACGGGACTGGCGCCGCCGGCATGACTGCCGGGTGATTGGGATTACCGGCAGCAACGGTAAAACCACGGTCAAGACCATGCTGCATGGCATCCTTGAGCGCGGCGCCACCTGCCTGGTGACCCCGGGTAACTACAATAACGAAATCGGTCTGCCCCTGACCCTGTTCAAGCTGTCATCCGAGCACCAGTTTGCGGTTATCGAAATGGGCGCTGCTGCGCCGGGAGACATTGACTACCTGGCGCGGATCGCTGAGCCCGAGGTGGGAATCGTCAACAACGCCGGCCCGGCTCACCTGGAAGGCATGGGCAGCGTGGCCGGCGTGGCCCGCACCAAGGGCGAGCTGTTTGCCGCATTGCCGGATTCAGGTACGGCGGTAATTAATGCGGACGACGATCATTGCTCGCTGTGGCGGGGACTGGCCGGCGGCTCAAGAATTCTCACCTTCGGGCTGGACAACCCGGCTGACGTGAGCGCCCGCTGGCACTCGACCGACGACGGCATGGAACTGGAGTTGATGACACCCGCCGGCGGCGCCACCGCCAGCCTCAGCTGTTTCGGCGAGCACAATGTCCGCAACGCCGTGGCGGCCGCGGCCTGCGCTGTTGCATTGGATCGTCCGCTGGAAGAAATCGTCGCGGGATTGAAAGCGTTTCGGCCTATCGCGGGCCGCCTTCTCCCCAGGACCATGCCGGGCGGCTGGCGCCTGCTGGAGGATACCTACAACGCCAATCCCGCATCCCTGTCCGCCGGCATTCGCGTGCTGGCGTCGATGCCGGGAGAAAAATGGCTGGTGCTGGGTGACATGAAAGAGCTGGGTGAGGATGCCGACGCACTGCATTTTCAGGCCGGCTCCGAGGCTCACCGCATGGGCGTTTCCAGGCTGTTCTGCCTGGGTCCGCGCAGCCACCACGCCGCTTTGGCTTTTGGCGACAACGCCGAGCATTTCGACAGCGCCGAGACGCTGGCGGCGGCCCTGGCCGGGGCTATACATCCCGGCGTGGTCTGTCTGATCAAGGGATCCCGGGGAATGGCCATGGAGAACGTCGTGGCGGCCCTGGAATCCCTGTTGCCGGGGGAGGACCGCTAAGGTGCTGCTGTGGCTGGCTGAATACCTGCAGAGCCTGGAAACGGCATTCAACGTTTTCCAGTACCTGACCTTCCGCACTATCCTCAGCGCGTTGACCGCCCTGGCGGTGTCCCTGCTGGTAGGTCCCTGGATGATCCGGCGCCTGTCCCAGTATCAGATTGGTCAGCAGATTCGTGATGACGGCCCCCAGAGCCACCTGGTAAAGGCGGGTACACCCACCATGGGGGGTGCCCTGATCCTGGTGGCGGTGACCCTGGGAACCCTGCTGTGGGCCGATCTGAGCAACCGCTACGTGTGGGTCACGGTGCTGGTCACCCTGGCCTTCGGCGGCATTGGCTGGCTGGACGACTACCGCAAGCTGGTATTGAAGGACAGCGCCGGGCTGGCCGCGCGCTGGAAATACCTGCTGCAGTCCATCGTGGCCCTGGCCGCCGCGGTGTATCTGTACATGGTGGCGGACCAGGCGGTGATGACGGACCTGATCGTTCCGTTCTTCAAGAACGTGGCCATTCCGCTGGGCGGCTTTTTCGTGGTGCTGACCTACTTTGTCATCGTCGGCGCCAGCAATGCAGTCAATCTGACCGACGGACTCGATGGCCTGGCCATCATGCCCACGGTGCTGGTTGCGGCGGCGCTGGGCGTATTTGCCTACGCTTCTGGCCACTCGGTGTTTTCCGGCTATCTGGGCATACCCTATGTGCCCGGCGCCGGGGAGCTGGCAATATTCTGCGGTGCCCTGGCCGGTGCCGGCCTGGGGTTCCTGTGGTTCAACACCTATCCCGCCCAGGTCTTCATGGGGGACATCGGTGCACTGGCGGTGGGGGCCGCGCTGGGTTGCATTGCCGTTATCGTCCGCCAGGAACTGGTGTTTTTCATCATGGGTGGCGTGTTTGTGATGGAAACGGTGTCGGTCATTCTGCAGGTGGCGTCGTTCAAGCTGACCGGCCGCCGTATCTTCCGGATGGCGCCGATCCATCATCACTTCGAGCTGAAGGGATGGCCCGAACCCCGGGTCATCGTCCGCTTCTGGATTATCTCGGTCGTGCTGGTCCTGGTTGGGCTGGCCACGCTGAAGGTCAGGTAACCGTGGCACAGGCACGCAGAAAATCACGCAAGACCCTGAGCCGTCAGCCCCTGGTTCTGGATCCCTGGATCACAGGCACCGCCCTGGCGCTGGCGATGGTGGGCCTGGTGATGGTCGCGTCGGCGTCCCTGGCCATCGCAGAAAACGCTGGGATGCACCCGCTGCATTACGTCATCAAGCACGCCATTGCATTAGGGCTGGGCGTGGGCCTGGGTGCCATCTGCCTGCGGATCCCCATGGACAATCTGGAGCGGGCCAGCCCGTTTCTGATGCTGCTGTGCCTCCCCTTGCTGATGCTGGTGTTTGTCCCGGGCTTCGGCGTGACCGTCAACGGCAGCACCCGCTGGATCCGCACGGGCATACTGAACTTCCAGGTGGTGGAGGCGGTGAAGCTGATGACCGCGGTCTACCTGGCTGGGTACCTGGTGCGGCAGTCGGCCGCCGTGCAGCAGAATTTCATGGGTACACTGAAGCCCCTGGCGGTGGCCGGCATGATTGCCCTGCTGCTGCTGGCCCAGCCGGATTTCGGCGGTGCGGTGTTGATTCTCGGGATGACCGTGGCCATGGTCTGGCAGGGTGGCGCGAGATTCCGTGACCTGGCGGCGGTAGGCATCATGGCGCTGCCGCTGATGATCTGGGCTGCGTTTTCCGAGTCCTACCGGGCCCAGCGCCTGAAGACCTTCCTGGATCCCTGGGCAGACCCGTTTGACGGTGGGTTCCAGCTGACCCAGGCCCTGATAGCCATCGGCCGCGGTGAATGGCTGGGCGTAGGCCTGGGCGGCAGCATCCAGAAGCTGTTTTACCTGCCGGAAGCCCACACGGACTTCATCCTGGCGGTACTGGCCGAAGAACTGGGCCTGCTGGGTGTGCTGGTGTTGCTGACCCTGTTTGCATTGCTGGTCGGGCGGGGCCTGCTGATCGCCTTGCGGGCGCTGCAGCTGCGCCATCACTTTTCCGGGTTCCTGGCCTTTGGTCTGAGTGTCCTGCTGGGCCTGCAGGTGATCATCAGCGTAGGAGTCAACTTTGGCGTGCTGCCCACCAAGGGCCTGACCCTGCCGTTGATCAGCTCCGGCGGCAGCAGCGCCATGATGTCCTGCGTGCTGATCAGCCTGCTGCTGCGGGTGGCCCACGAAAATGAGCAGCTTCCGGCGGGCAAGAGCGCCGAGAGGCCATCGGCCCGCCAGCCGGTCCGCAAGCCGGCCCGCAAACCTGCCCGCAAGCCGGCGCGCAAACCGGCCGCCGGCAAAGCCCGGGGGGCGACCGCATGAATCGCCCGGTACTGATCATGGCGGGTGGCACCGGCGGCCACATTTTCCCCGGACTGGCCGTGGCTGAATGGCTGCGTCGCCAGGACGTGCCGGTGATCTGGCTGGGTTCCAGGGCAGGTCTGGAAAACCGGCTGGTGCCGGACCGCGGGATTACCCTGGAGCGGTTGTCCATTTCCGGCCTGCGTGGCACGTCCCTGGGCCGCAAGCTGCTGGCCCCGTTCCGGCTGATGCGGGCGCTGTTCCAGGCCATCGCCGTGCTGCGCCGCCACAACCCGCGCAGCGTGCTGAGCATGGGCGGCTTTGCCGCTGGCCCGGGGGGGCTCGCAGCCTGGCTGCTGCGCAAGCCGCTGGTGGTTCACGAACAGAACAGCATCCCCGGGCTGACCAATCGAATCCTGGCCCGTCTGGCCCGCCGGGTGCTGGCGGGATTCCCCGGGGCTTTTCCGGGTATCGGGGAATACGTCGGCAATCCGGTGCGGGCCGACATTGCCGAACTGCCGGCGCCCGAGCAGCGGCTGGCCGATCGCCGTGGCCCGGTCCACCTGCTGGTGCTGGGCGGCAGCCAGGGCGCCATGTCGCTCAACCGCCTGCTGCCCGAGGCCCTGGCCCAGATGGATCCGGAACGCAGGCCCCAGGTGATCCACCAGCTCGGGGAAAAACACCTGCAGGCCGGTCAGGCCGCCTATGCCGCCGGCGAAGTCCAGGCGGAGCTGGTGCCTTTCATTGAAGATATGTCCGATGCCTATCGCTGGGCCGACCTGGTGGTGTGCCGGGCCGGCGCCCTGACCGTGGCTGAGCTGATGGCCGCCGGGGTGGCGTCGATCATGGTCCCGTTTCCCTTCGCCGTGGACGACCACCAGACCCACAATGCCGGTTTCCTGGTGTCAGCCGGCGCCGCGGAGATGTTCCAGGAGCGGGAGCTGAATGCCAAGGCGCTGGCTCGCCGCCTGACCGCCCTGTGTGATGACCGCGAGCTGCTTGCCCGGATGGCGGCCCGCGCCCGCAAGTTGGGCCAGAAGGACGCAGCGCGGCGGGTGGCCGACGTCTGCCTGGAGATGGCGGCATGAGAGTTCAGCCCCACCGATTCGATCCCGATCCCATGCGCCGCTTCCGCAATGTGCATTTCGTCGGCGTGGGCGGGGCGGGCATGTCCGGCATCGCCGAAGTCATGCTGAACCTGGGCTACCGGGTGACCGGATCGGACATCAGCGAGTCACCGGCCGTCAGCCGTTTGCAGCGGCTCGGTGCCGAGGTGTTCATCGGACACCATGCCAACAACGTGGCCCAGGCCAACGTGGTGGTCTGCTCCAGCGCCATCGATCCGGAAAACCCGGAACTGGTCCAAGCCAGAGAACTGCGCATCCCCATTGTTCCGCGAGCCGAGATGCTGGGTGAACTGATGCGGCTGCGCCACGGTATTGCGGTGGCCGGAACTCACGGCAAGACCACCACCACCAGCCTGATCGCCAGCGTGCTGGCCGAAGGGGAAATGGACCCGACCTTTGTGATTGGCGGCCTGCTCAACTCCCTGGGCAGCAGCGCAAGGCTTGGGGAAGGCAGCTACCTGGTGGCCGAAGCCGATGAGAGTGATGGTTCTTTCCTGCTGCTGCAGCCCACCATCGCGGTGGTGACCAACATCGACAACGATCACCTGGAGCACTACGACCATGATTTCGAACGCCTGCGGGCGTCGTTCCTGGAGTTTCTGCACCACCTGCCGTTTTACGGCATGGCCATTTTGTGTCTGGACAATCCGGTGGTTGAAGGCCTGATTCCAGAGGTGACGCGCAGCGTAGTGACCTACGGTCTGAGCCCGGACGCCGATTTCTGGGCGGACAATCTGCGGCAGAGCGGGTCGGTCATGCGATTTGACGCGCACATCCCCAAGCGCGAAGGCCCGCTGGAAATTGAGCTGAGCCTGCCCGGGCGGCACAACGTGCTGAACGCACTGGCTGCCATGGCCGTAGCCTGGGAGCTGGGGGTGGACGAAGCTGCTGTGCAGCGGGCGCTCTCCAGCTTCCAGGGCATCGGAAGGCGATTCAACGTTCACGGTGAGCTGGCGTTCCCGGGCGGCCGTGCGCTGTTCGTGGATGACTACGGCCACCATCCCACCGAGCTGGCGGCAACCCTGGAAGCCGCCCGGGAAGGCTGGCCCGACCGACGGCTGGTTGCCGTGTTCCAGCCCCATCGGTACTCCCGCACACGGGACCTGATGGACGATTTCGCCCAGGTTCTGTCCGGCGTGGATGCCCTGGTGCTGGCCGAGGTGTACGCCGCAGGTGAACCTGCACTCGCCGGGGCTGACGGCCGGGGGCTGTCCCGGGCCATTCGCGCCCGGGGCCAGGTAGACCCGGTGTTCGTCTCCCGGGCCCAGGATATCCCCGCGGTGCTGCCCGGGGTGATGCGGGACGGTGACCTGGTGTTGCTGCTGGGCGCCGGTGACATCGGCTCGGTGGCGGCGGCTCTGTATGCGAACGGTTTCGCCGAGTCGGCCGGGGCTTCCCCCGGGGAGGTGGCCGGTGCGAATTGAGCGGGCGACAGACTTTGGCCGGGTGGCGGTGGTGATGGGCGGCGAAGGCTCTGAGCGAGAGGTGTCGCTGCAAAGCGGCGCAGCGGTGCTCGAGGCGCTGCAGGCCCGGGAAGTCAACGCTTTTGCCGTAGACGGCATCAGCCCGCTGCTGAGCTGTATTCAGGACGGCGAGGTGGACCGGGTATTCAATATCCTGCATGGCCGGGGCGGCGAGGACGGCCGCCTGCAGGGAGCCCTGGACTGTCTCGGTGTGCCCTACACCGGAACCGGCCTGCTGGGCTCTGCCCTGGCCATGGACAAGTCCCTGAGCAAGCGGGTGTGGCGCGACGCCGGTCTGTCCACGGCCCGGCACGCCGAAGTGACGCCGGGGCAGGATGCCTTGCCGTCGGCGCAGGACATCGGGTTCCCGCTGGTGGTCAAGCCGGTCTCCGAGGGATCAAGCGTCGGCATCAGCATGGTGGCTGATCCGGCGGACTTTGCCGCGGCACTGGAGCAGGCTTTTGCCCACGAGCGCCGGGTCATGCTGGAACGCTTCATCGCCGGCAGCGAACTGACGGTCTCCATCCTGGGTGGTTCCGCACTGCCGGCTATCCGGATCGAAACCGACCGGGAGTTCTACGACTATGAAGCCAAGTACGTCAGCGACGACACTCGCTACCTGTGTCCCTGCGGCCTGGACGAAGCCGAAGAACAGGCCCTCAAACAGACGGCGCTGGACGCCTTTGCGCTGCTGAACTGCCAGGGATGGGGCAGGGTGGATTTCATGCGGGACGAATCGGGTACGGTCTATCTGCTGGAGGCCAACACGTCTCCGGGCATGACCAGCCACAGCTTGGTGCCCAAGGCGGCCGCGGCGGCTGGCATCGATTTTGGATCCCTGGTCTGGCAGATCCTGGAGACCAGTTTTGACGAGGTAAGCCCATGAAGGCGGTGGCGAGCCGGGACGTGGTCACCATAACCTGGATCTGCGCGGTTTCGGTGCTGCTGGTGGCCGCGTTTGTCGGTGCGCGCAGCGCGGTTCTGGCCAGCCACTGGCCCATCGAGTGGATCCAGGTTTCGGGCCCGTTCGAGCGGGTCAGCGCAGAGCAGATCCGGGCTGCTGCGGCGCCCGCCGTTGGCGGTGGTTTCCTGGCGGTGGACCTGGACCGGGTGCGCTACAGCGTGGAGGCACTGCCGTGGGTACGCCAGGCCGGCGTGCGCCGCCAATGGCCGGACCGGGTCGTGGTCCGCGTGCTGGAACATGAGCCCCTGGCCCAGTGGAATAACGGCGAGCTGGTCAGCGCCCTGGGCGAGGTGTTCTCGGTGACCGGGGCGGAGCGCATTGAGGGCCTGCCCCGCCTGCGCGGCCCCGACGACGCCGCGGTCAGGGTGGTTGGGTTTTTCGACGAGCTGCAGTCCCGCCTCAGCGGCACCGGCCTTGACGTCCTGTCCATGACCCTGACCGATCGCGGCGCCTGGCACGCCACCCTGACCGGCGGGGTGAGCCTGCTGGTCGGGAGCCGGGATCCCCAGGCGCGGCTGGATCGTCTGATGAAGGTTTTGAGCCAGCTGGTGACCGATCCCGGACGCCAGCTGGAGAGCATCGATCTGCGGTATACCAATGGCCTGGCGGTGCGCTGGCGTGATTCCGAGCCGGTTCTGGCTGAGGCATCGGGAGGTGAGGGCTGATGGGCAGTCGTCCTGAAAAGCCGCTGGTGGTGGGCCTGGATATTGGCACCTCCAAGGTGGTGGCCATAGTGGCCGAAGTGGACAGTTCCGGCGAGGTGGATATCGTTGGCCTTGGCAGCCACGCTTCCCGGGGCATCAAGCGCGGCGTGGTGGTGGACATCGAATCCACCGTCCAGTCCATTCAGCGGGCTGTGGAAGAAGCAGAGCTGATGGCGGGATGCGAGATCCGTTCGGTATTCTGCAGCATCGCCGGCAGCCACATTTCCAGCCTGAACTCCCACGGTATCGTGGCCATCCGCGACAGCGAGGTCACCGAAGGAGACGTGGAGCGGGTGCTGGACGCGGCCCGGGCGGTTGCGGTGCCGGCGGACCAGCGGGTGCTGCACGTGTTGCCCCAGGATTACATCATCGATGGCCAGGAAGGCATCCGGCATCCCATTGGCATGTCCGGCGTCAGGCTGGAAGCCCGGGTGCACGTGGTCACCGGCTCGGCCGCGGCCAGCCAGAACGTATCGAAGTGCGTGGCCCGCTGCGGGCTTCAGGTGGATGATCTGATCCTGCAGCAGCTGGCCTCGGGCTACGCGGTGTTGACCGAGGACGAGAAGGACCTGGGGATCTGCCTGGTGGACATCGGTGCCGGTACGACCGACATCGCGGTGTTTACCCACGGTGCCATCCGCCATACCTCGGTTATTCCCATCGCCGGTGACCAGGTCACCAACGATATCGCGGTGGCCCTGCGCACGCCCACCCAGCACGCCGAGGAGATCAAGATCAAGTATGCCTGCGCGCTGCGCCAGCTGGCCTCGGCGGATGAAACCATCCAGGTGCCCAGCGTCGGCGACCGTCCGTCCCGCCGCCTGGCGCGCCAGACCCTGGCCGAGGTGGTTGAGCCCCGCTACGAGGAGCTGTTCAACCTGGTCCAGGCGGAGCTGCGCCGCAGCGGGTTCGAAGACCTGGTGGCGGCCGGCGTGGTGCTCACTGGCGGGGCGTCCAAGATGGAAGGCGTGGCCGACCTGGCCGAGGAAGTGTTCCACATGCCGGTACGCATCGGCACGCCGCAGTACGTGAGCGGCCTGTCGGACGTGGTCAACAACCAGGTGCACGCCACCGGCGTTGGCCTGATTCTTTACGGCGCGCGCAGCGACCATATTCCGACCGGTGGCTACGGAACCGCCGGCGACAGTACGTGGGACCGGGTCAAGAGCTGGTTCCGGGGTGAGTTTTAGTTTTGCCGAATGGCAATTATTTGAGTGTGAAAAACGAGAGGACGTGAGAGGAGAGAAGCCATGTTCGAATTGATGGAGTCATACAACCAGAGCGCGGTCATCAAGGTGATCGGCGTTGGCGGCGGCGGTGGCAACGCCGTCGCCCAGATGGTGGAAGCGGATATCGACGGTGTCGATTTCATCTGTGCCAACACCGACGCCCAGGCGCTGAAGAGCTGCAACGCGGAAACCACGCTGCAGATGGGGGCCAACGTCACCAAGGGCCTGGGTGCCGGCGCCAATCCCGAGATCGGGCGCCAGTCCGCGCTGGAGGACCGCGAGCGGATCACCGAAGTGCTGGAAGGCGCTGACATGGTGTTCATTACCGCTGGCATGGGCGGCGGTACCGGCACGGGGGCAGCGCCGGTGGTGGCCCAGCTGGCCAAGGAAATGGGTATCCTGACGGTGGCCGTGGTAACCCGGCCGTTCCCGTTCGAGGGCAAACACCGCAGCAGTGTTGCCGACCACGGCATCACCGAGCTGGGCCGTCATGTGGATTCGCTGATTACGATTCCCAACGAAAAACTGCTGACCGTCCTGGGCGGCGACGTCACCCTGCTCAACGCCTTCAAGGCCGCCAACGACGTGCTGCTGGGTGCCGTGCAGGGCATTGCTGAACTGATAACACGACCGGGTCTGATCAACGTCGACTTCGCCGACGTACGCACCGTGATGTCCGAGATGGGTATGGCCATGATGGGTACCGGCGTGGCCCGTGGCGACGATCGCGCCATCGTGGCGGCGGAAGCAGCCATCGGCAGCCCGCTGCTGGAAGACGTCAACCTGTCCGGCGCCTGTGGCGTCCTGGTCAACGTGACGGCGGGTCTGGACCTGTCCATGCGCGAGTTCGAGGAAGTCGGCCGCACCGTCAGCGAATTTGCATCCGATGACGCCACCATAGTGGTAGGTACCGTTATCGATCCGAACCTGCAGGACGAACTGCGGGTCACCGTGGTGGCCACCGGGCTTAACCGCGCCCCGGGCGAGGTCCAGCCGGCCATGCAGATCGTGCGTAACGCCACCACCGGCCAGGCGGATTACGAAAGCGCTGAAAGCCTGGAAGACATGGCCGAGGAAATCGTGGCCAGGAAACCCGCCGATACGGATCAGCCGCCCACCACCGAGGAGCACCTGGGATACCTGGACATCCCGGCGTTTCTGCGGCGGCAGGCTGACTGATACAGCGGTAGCGGCGAACGTGCGTTTCAGGTCCCGTCAGGTTTGGTCCGGGTACCGCTCGTTGGAGGGTTGTGCCTCGCGGCGACTGGCCGCGGACCCCCTGAATCGTGACGTGCTGCCGCGCCGGCTTGCCGCCTGCTGCAGGGTTCGACTGTGGTGGGTGACGGTGAGTAACAAGCTGCCCGGAAGTCCGGCTCGCCTGGGGCTCCAATGGCTTCTCGGCCCCGGCGAGTCCGGCTTCCACTTTACGGTCCTGTCCTGGCAGGGCCGGAAGCCGGATTCCGGCTGTTGTGAAAAAACAACAGCCTGTTGTTTTTTGGGCGTCAAAGTGCTTTCATACGCCGGTAGGGGTGTGATAGTATCGCCCGGTTTTTAAACGCCCGTATGAGTCGCCAGCCGGCGGCAAAAGCATAATGATAAAACAGCGCACTCTAAAAAATGTGATTCGCGCCACTGGCGTAGGTATTCACACAGGCCAGAAAGTCTATCTGACGCTGCGTCCTGCACCGGCGAACTCAGGGATTATTTTTCGTCGTGTCGACCTCGATCCGGTAGTGGAAATACCGGCATGCCCCAAGAACGTTGGCGATACCAGCCTGTCGACGTCCCTGGGCAAAGGCGAGGCCCGCATTTCAACCGTGGAGCATCTGCTGTCCGCCATGGCCGGCCTGGGCATCGACAATGCCTATGTCGACCTCAGTGCCTCGGAAGTTCCCATTATGGACGGCAGCGCCGGACCCTTCGTGTTCCTGATCCAGTCAGCGGGCATCGAAGAGCAGAACGCTCCCAAGAAGTTCATCCGCATCAAGAAGCCCGTCCAGGTCGAGTCCGACGACAAGGTTGCCCGATTCGAGCCCTACAACGGATTCAAGGTCCGCTTCTCGATCGATTTTGACCATCCGGTCTTTCGAACCCACTCTCACCAGGCCGAAATTGACTTCTCCACCACCTCTTTCGTAAAGGAAGTGGCGCGGGCAAGGACTTTCGGCTTCATGCGCGACATCGAGATGCTGCGCGATCAGAACCTGGTTCTGGGCGGCAGCATGGACAACGCCATCGTGCTGGACGACTACCGCATCCTGAACGAAGACGGTCTCCGCTATGAGGACGAGTTCGTCAAGCACAAGATCCTGGACGCCATTGGCGACCTGTACCTGCTGGGACACAGCCTGATTGGGTCGTTTTACGGCCACAAATCGGGCCATGCCCTCAACAACACCCTGCTGCGGGTGCTGCTGGACCAGGAGGACGCGTGGGAAGAGGTGACGTTCGACGACGTCGCCACCGCACCCATTTCCTACGTCCACCCCGCCCAGGCGATCTGACCCGGCAAGCGCCGTCTGAACTGACCGCCGAGGCGGTCAGGGCTTTTCAGACATCCGTCTGAAAACAGCGGCCAGTTCAGGGTCATCCACCGTTTCCGCCACCTGGGAGAAGTGTCTTCTGACGCCCTCGGGCAGCTCTCGGGGCTGTCGACGGGCAACTTCCCGGTCGAGAATCGGGGAAATCCGGACCTTGATCCGTGTTGCGGGGATTTTGCAGCGCTGGCGGGCTGCATGTAGAATCTGGCGGCTCATGTGCCGGAGACGGGCCGCCCACACCGGGGAGTCCGTCACCAGGAACAGGGTGGAATCCCGAAAATTGGCGAGGTCACAGTGTTGCCGCGCGGTGTGGGGCAAGTGTGGCCACAAGGCCGCTTTGATTGCCTGAGTGGCCCGGCCGTGGTCCTTCAACGCCTTGAGGGGATCCGATTCAGCCATGATCCGGCCAAGTTTTTTGGGCGAGCCGCCGCGACGCGGGGCCCGTTTTCTAGATTGAGCCATAGTTATGAATATCATTGTATTCAAGAAAGGCGGAGGAGCACCAATCCGCTTGAATCTCGGCGCCGGGCGACTGCGCCGCATCGCTGTGGCCGCCGGCGCCGCGGTGCTGGCCATCGGCATGCTGGGCTTCTGGATGGGGCAAGCCTTCAGTGTGACCGACCGCCAGGCGGTAGCCGACCTTGCGGCCCTGTCCGAGATGATCAGCCAGCAGCAGACGGAGCTTGCCGAGATTCGGGATCACGGTGAGGACCACCTGCTGGCGCTTTCCCTCAAGCTGGGTGAACTGCAGGCCAGATCTATGCGCATCGAGGCCGTGGGTGATCGTCTGACTCAGCTGGGCCAGCTGGACGATGGCGAATTCGATTTCTCCGCCGCACCACCGGTGGGCGGACCCGGGCAGGCACCTGAGATCACCTATGCGGCTGGCGGAGGCCTGGTGGATCTGAACGATGAGCTGGACCGGTTTGAGAGCCGGCTGGCCGAGCAATCCCGCCAGATCCGGGTTCTGGAACGCCTGATCGCTGACCGTGAGTTGGAAAAAGGCCTGCAGCCGGCAGGGATACCCATCGAGAACGGCTGGGTGTCATCCCTTTACGGCAAGCGGGTAGACCCCTTCACCGGCAACGTTTCCCATCACGCCGGCATCGATATTGCGGGTCCCCTGAACGCCGAGGTGCTGGCCGTGGCCGGCGGTGTGGTGACCTGGTCCGGCAAGCAGCCGGATTACGGACTTACGGTGGAGATTGACCACGGCAATGGCTACCGAACCCGCTATGGCCACAACCAGAAGAATCTGGTCAACGTGGGTGAACGGGTCAAGGCGGGTGATGCCGTCGCCATCATGGGCTCCAGCGGCCGTGCAACCGGCGCCCATGTCCACTTCGAGGTATTTCTGAACGGCCGGCGAATCGACCCCACCGGCGTCGCCCACGCCATGCGCTGAGCGGCCTGGCAACGGGAACCCCCAGGGGGGCGTAGCATCCGGCGCCCTTGCATCCACGATGATCGGCCCCACTTTTACAGCGGGGCGCGGTGCTGGTCGGTAATCACCATAATTCCACGACCGATGCCCCATAATCGGGACAGATAAAGCAGCAGACTGATGCTCAATAAAGTATTCACCAAGGTATTCGGAAGCCGCAACGAGCGGCTGTTGCGCAAACTGCAGAAATCGGTGGACCGCATCAACGAGCTGGAGGTCCAGTTCGAGGCGCTTTCAGACGAAGAGCTGAAGGCCAAAACCGAAGAATTCAAACAGCGGGTGCAGGACGGGGCCGGCGTAGACGATTTGCTGCCCGAAGCCTTTGCCGCCGTGCGCGAAGCGTCCAAGCGAACCCTTGGGCTGCGTCATTTTGACGTCCAGATGATCGGCGGCATGGTGCTGCATCACGGCAAGATTGCGGAGATGCGCACCGGCGAAGGCAAGACCCTGGTGGCGACCCTGCCGGCCTACCTCAACGCGCTGACCGGCAACGGCGTTCATATCGTGACCGTCAACGACTACCTGGCGCGCCGGGACGCCGCCTGGATGGGGCCGGTTTACGAGGCCCTGGGGATGACTGTGGGCGTATCCGTCCCCGGCATGGCGCCGGCGGCCAAGCGTGCAGCCTACGCCTCAGATATCACCTACGGCACCAACAACGAATTCGGCTTCGACTACCTGCGCGACAATATGGCGTTTTCCGGCGAAGACCGGGTCCAGCCGGGCCAATTTTTTGCCATTGTGGACGAGGTGGATTCCATCCTGATCGACGAGGCGAGGACGCCGCTGATTATCTCGGGTCCAACCGAGGACTCGCCGCAGATGTATGTTCAGGTCAATCGCCTGGTACCAAGCCTGGCCCGCCAGGAAGAGGAAGACGGCCCCGGCGATTACTCCGTGGACGAGAAATCCAAGCAGATCTACCTGACCGAAGAGGGCATGGAGAATGTCGAGGCGCTGTGCGTCAAGAACGGCCTGATCCAGGAAGGTGAGTCGCTGTATGACCCCCAGCACCTGGCACTGGTGCATCACCTGAACGCGGCCATCCGCGCCAATGCCCTGTACCAGAAAGACGTGGACTACATCGTCAAGGACGGCGAGGTGGTTATCGTGGACGAGTTTACCGGGCGCACCCTGGCCGGCCGGCGCTGGTCGGAAGGTCTGCACCAGGCGGTGGAAGCCAAGGAGGGGGTGCCCATCCAGCGGGAAAACCAGACCCTGGCGTCCATTACCTTCCAGAATTACTTCCGTTTGTACGACAAATTGTCCGGTATGACCGGCACCGCCGATACCGAGGCTTTCGAGTTCCAGCAGATCTACGGGCTGGAAGTGGTGGTGATCCCCACCCACCAGGCCATGATCCGTGACGACCGTGGTGACCTGGTGTTCCTGAATTCCCAGGCCAAGTTCGAAGCCATCCTGGAAGATATCCAGGACTGCCGGGAGCGCGGACAGCCGGTCCTGGTGGGTACTACATCCATCGAAACCTCCGAGGCGATCTCGAAATTTCTGCAGAAACAGAAGATCACCCACGAGGTCCTCAACGCCAAGCAGCACGAGCGCGAGGCCCAGATCGTCGCCCAGGCCGGCCAGCCCGGCGCCGTGACCATCGCCACCAACATGGCGGGCCGGGGCACCGACATCGTACTCGGCGGCAACCTTGACGCAGAACTGGCCGAACTGGGCGAGGAAGTCCCCGAAAGCCAGAAAGAGTCCGCCCGCAGTGAGTGGCAGCAGCGCCACAACACGGTGATCGACGCAGGCGGCCTGCACATCATTGGCACCGAGCGGCATGAATCACGCCGCATCGACAACCAGCTGCGCGGACGCTCCGGCCGCCAGGGCGACCCGGGATCCAGTCGGTTCTACCTGTCCCTGGAAGACAACCTGATGCGGATTTTTGCTTCGGACCGCGTGACCGCGCTGATGCAGCGATTCGGCATGCAGGAAGACGAGGCCATCGAGCATCCATGGGTGACCCGCGCCATTGAAAACGCCCAGCGCAAGGTGGAGGCCCACAACTTCGACATCCGCAAGCACCTGCTGGATTTCGACGACGTGGCCAACGACCAGCGCAAGGTGATCTATGCCCAGCGCAACGACCTGATGGAGGCTGACGAAATCGGTGAAACCGTGGCCGACATTCGCCGTGATGTTTTCGACGACACCATCAATCAGTACATCGCGCCGGGCAGCATTGACGAGCAGTGGGACGTCAGCGGCCTGGAGCGTGCTCTGGAGGGCGAGTACGGCATCAAGCTGGAAATCCAGCAGTGGCTGGACGAGGACGATGACCTGGAAGAGGAAGGTCTACGTAACAAGATCCACGCCGCCGTGGATGATTTCTTTGCCGCCAAGGAAGAGCAAACCGGCCCCGAGGTCATGCGCAATTTCGAAAAGGCCGTAATGCTCCACGTGTTGGACCAGCTGTGGAAAGATCACCTGGCCAACATGGATTACCTGCGCCAGGGCATTCATCTTCGAGGCTATGCCCAGAAGCAACCCAAGCAGGAATACAAACGCGAATCCTTCGAGCTGTTCACGGAGCTGCTGGACCGGATCAAGCAGGAAGTGGTCAAAATCCTGACCCGGGTCAAGGTCCAGGCGCCGGAAGACGTAGCGGCGGTGGACGAGCAGCGCCGCTCCAGTGGCGAAATGAGCTTCCAGCACCCTTCAGCTGCCGCGCCGGCGGCACCGCCACCGCAGGGTATGCCCGGTGGCGCTCCGGGGGCTGCACCGGGAGCACCTCCGGGTACCGGGCCGTCGGCGCCTCAGCCGGCTCAGCCCTTCGTTCGCGATGGACGAAAAGTCGGGCGTAACGAACCCTGTCCCTGCGGATCCGGCAAGAAGTACAAGCAATGCCACGGGCGCATCACCTGATTTCCAGCGGCTGATCAGCCACTGAAGCCAAAGGCCCCACCCAAAATCCACGTTGTCGCGGGCGTCCTGAGGGACTCCCGTGACCGTGTGCTGGTGCAGCTGCGCCACGTCGATACGCACCAGGGCGGATTGTGGGAGTTTCCGGGCGGCAAGGTGGACCCCGGGGAAGGCTCAGTAGATGCACTGGCGCGGGAGTGGCGCGAAGAGCTGGGCGTCGAGGTGCTGGATGCGAAACCTCTAACCCGGGTGACCCACGACTATGGTGACCGCATCATCGACCTGGAGGTGTTCGAGATGCGCAGTGTCCGGGGTTCGCCCCGCTCTCTGGAAGGCCAGGCCACGCAGTGGGTAGAGGCTGCTGCCCTGGGCGCTCTGCCAATGCCCGCGGCCGATCTGCCCGTGGTGCAGGCGCTGGTAAAGGCCAAGACTGCAGGATCCCCCGGCTCCGGTTAAAATGCCGCAGAAGCGAACGAGGGTTTGGCTTGGCTGATCCGATTCACCTGATAATTCTCCTGTGGCATGTCTGACCGCTACGCAACCCGTTTTGTCCTGGTGGCTGCGACGGCCATGGCACTGCCTGTGTCGGCAGCCATTGTCATGGCGTTCCTCTCGGTCCAGCCGATTCCGCTCGCTGCCGGGACCTTAGGGGCTGCTTTCGCGGGAGCATTCCTGGCCCGGGTGCTGATTCGTTCACTGCTGTCGCCCGTGGAGCGAACGGTCCAGGCCATGGAAAAGTTTGCGGATACTCGCCAGGTACCCGAGTTGGAGGTCACGGGCAATGAACTGCCGGCCCGGCTGGCAGCCAGCGCACGCAAGGGCATGGTCATGCTGCACGAAAACATTCGTCGCCGGGAGTTCGACCATACCACCGACCCGCTCACGGGTCTGATCAACCAGCGCTCCGCCATCCGCCGACTGGGGTCGGACATCCTTCGGTCTCAGCGCGACGACCGGCCGGTGTGCGTCGGCCTGGTAGAAGTGGACAACATGCAGTGGCTGGCGAATCAGTTTGGCCACGATTCCGTAGACACCATCGTCAAGACGGTGTCGAAGGTGATCGTGGAGAGCCTGCGGCGCTCGGACTGGGTGGCCAGCTATGGCAACAACGAATTTCTGGTTGGGCTTTGGGGCGTCGACGAACAGGCCGCCAAGACTGCCTTTGACCGGGTCAACGAAATCCTGGGCAATAACCCGAACTATCCGGTGTCTCTCAGCGTGGGCGTGGCGCGGTCGAGGCCGGATTCCAATCCCGACAACCTGATCGCAAACGCCACCAACGCCATGTACGAGGCGCGCAAGGCCGGAGGGCGTCAGATCGTGATCGACGGCTGCTGATCCGCATTTCCCGTCAAGGCCGTCGCTCGTCGCTGACCAATCGCCACTCATGGGTGGCGGCCCTTCAGGCGAACAGCGATTCCCAGGGGCCGGTAATGGCCACCGTGATGCCGGGTTTCTGGATGTTGGCAAAGAGCCACTCACCGTCGGGGGAGAAACAGGCGCCGCACCACTCGCTTTCCCTGAAATCACCGGCAAATCCATTGTGCTGACCGGCCAGGTCCACGTTGTTCTGGGCGATACCAACCAGTTGCCCGTCCGGTTTCAGGGCCGTGATCATCTGCCCGTAGCGGCTTCCGTCTTCGCAGATCACCACGATGCCTCCCGGCGCGATGGTCACGTTGTCCGGATGGTCCAGTAAGTGGGCGCTGGGCGCCTCGTAGATCATCTCCACCGTCTGTTCCGACGGGATCATGCGGAATACCTGGCCGCGCCCGGCGTTGCCGCCATTGGTGGAGGTAAAGGCCACCATGCCGTCCTCCAGCCAGCATCCTTCCAGCCTCGAGAACGCTGTGGCACCGCCGGCCAGCCCCTGGCTGACCACACCCGAACTGTCCTGGTGTTCGTCGTTGACGTGGCCCATCTCGGGCTTTTCAATGTCCACCCATTCCACGTCGAACTTCCGGCGCGGCACGTCGCGGATCATCTGGTCGCGACCGCGGACCCGCATCATCTGCAGCCGACCGCCCCGCGCCAGCTGT
>JASJDM010000033.1 GCA_030065125.1 Lysobacterales bacterium
ATGACTGCCGACCCAAGATCCGTCAGCGCAGTAACCCTGCCCTGGGCATCCACCGATACCGCTGAAGGATCACTGCTGACCCACGACACCGCAGTTCCGACGGGCAAGCCGTCCGTGTCCACCACCTCGGCGGTCAACTGATATGAGTCGCCGGCCTGGGTCAGCAACACGCTCTCCGACTGGGCAACCACCCGGTTGACCGGCGTTTCGAAAGACCCGGAAAACATGTAATCCGGCTGTTGACCACTGAGCGACACCGCTACCAGCACCAGAGGAATGATATTCATGTTCAGTCTCAAGCATTGACGATGCATGAAACTTAGCCACCGGAAAGAAAAGAGTCAGGACGAAACTCGGAAGATTCCCGGATGATCCAACAACGGATAGTGTAACTTGTTGAATTGAATGCTTTTCAGCGACGCTGGACACAGCCCTGGCACGCTTCGGTCACCAAATTACTGACCACTTCCGCGACCGCGGAAACTCGACCCATGAATGTCACCAAACCTCTGACCATGCTGCCTCTGCGACATCAACCTGAAGCCATGTTTGGCGGGTGGCTGACGTTGGGTCAGAGTCCAAATGATGCCTGTCCAGATTTAGCCAGTTTTAGCCTCAGATCTGGCCCTGGAGTCCTAAGGGGCTTGGTATACCCTGATACAAAACAGGTCAGCGGATTCCGATTGGGGTCATGGCCCGTTTGCTGCCTGCTTTGCGTACTACGGTTTGAAAAACCCATGGGATGGCGATGGACGGAAAACCAGTGAGAACCAGAGCCCTATGTGGTGTTCTGTTGGCGGCGCTCTGCGGCCTGTTGGGCTGTGCGGAAACCCAGTCCGCGGAAATCGATGCAGATCGCTGGGAGGTTCAAGCCCAGGCCGGTGACGCGCAGGCTCAGTACCGGCTGGCCATCCACCTGATTGAAACCCAGGAAAATGCGGACGACCCACGTCGAGCCTTTGAATGGCTTCGCAAGGCGGCTGACCAGGGCCACCCGCAGGCCCAGACTCAGTTGGCCTTCTGCTATCTCAAAGGTATTGGTGTTGGGGCTGACGACGAGGCAGCGCTTCGCTGGTATAGCGTGGCCGCCAGCAACGGGGACCCCAGGGCACAGTTCAACCTCGGCGTGTTGTATCGCGACGGACAAATTGTGCCCCAGGACTACGCCATGGCCATGCGCTGGTTCCTGCAGGCAAGCGAGGCCGGCGATGGTCTCGCGGCGGTCAACCTAGGCGCACTGCATCGAAGGGGCCATGGCGTGCCAGTGGACTATGAGAAAGCCTACGAGTGGTTCAAGCTTGCCGCGGACCGGGATGAGCCGCTGGGTCAGCTGAATATTGGGAATCTATACATGAACGGCCAGGGAGTTGCCCAAAATGACCAACAGGCGGCGCAGTGGATTCGGAAGGCGGCAGAGCAGGGCCTGGCGGAAGCCCAAAGCTGGCTGGCTGTTTTCTATGACCACGGGCGCGGCGTGGAGGAGGACCAGACCAAGGCTGCTTATTGGGCAAAAGCTGCAGCCGAACAGGGTCATGTCGTCTCCCAGAAAAATCTGGCGAAGCTGTATATTCGGGGCGAAGGCGTTGAAAAAAACAACGTTGAAGCCATGAAGTGGTACAGGCTGGCTGGGCTGGCCGGCGATGCCGAGGCCCAGCTTCTCATGGGCCTTGCCTACCAGGAGGGCTCCGGCGTGCAGAAGGACGCACTGGCGGCCGCCAACTGGTTTTTCGAGGCGGCAAAACAGGGCCTGGCCGAGGCGCAATACCAGGTCGGTCTCGCCTACGCGAGGGGCGTGGGTGGACACCTGGACTTGGTTGAGGCGTACAAATGGACCCACCTGGCGGCTAATGGCGGTTTCCCCGATGCGCGGGACCTGCGGAGGCAACTCACTGAAGAGATGACCCCCGAGGCCATGCGGGAAGCACGTCGGCGAGCGCGGGAATGGCATGAGGCAGCCGAAACGGCGCAATAACGGGCCTCAAATTCTGGGGTCAGAGTAAAGGGACAGAGTAAGTAAAGTCTTCACCGGACTAGTTCCGTAGCCTTTGAACCTTCTCCCTGAAGGACTCTGTTCCAAGCACCACTCCGGTGTTCACGCAGTGCCTAATCGTGGCGAGTACCTCGACGTCCAGGGTCTGGCTAACCAGGTCCCGCCATGCTTGTTGGCGCTGCCATTCGTTTTTTCCCAGAGTTTTGTAGAGGCCATGAGGTGCCCATAGCCGAGGGCACACTCCGAATGCGTGTGCCCGAAAGCTCGACCATACATAGTCGCCGGGGTCTTTGACCATGCCCGCCCTAAGTGGATTCAGCTCGATGTATCGAAGGCAGGTCAACAGGTATCGATCGTCCTGTACGATACAGGTCTTAAAGCGCCCCTCAAACAGAGTCCCGGTGCGCTTGTACATGTAGTTGAAACGGCGGACATAGAGACGACCGAGGAACTGCATCAGTCGCGAGAGGCTATTGTCATGGGCAGGCGTGGCCAGCAGGTGCACATGATTGGTCATAAATACCCACCCATGAACCGACACGCCAAATCGCTCAGCGCCCTCCGCCAGCCAGTTAGCGTATGCGGCTAGATCAGCGTCACAATTGAATATGGGTTGCCGGTTGTTGCCCCGCTGGATCAAATGGACCGGTAAACCCGCCGGACAGAATCGCGCTCGTCTTGACATCGGCGTTTTCCGAACTTGCGTGGATTGACTTCATTCTGAATCACTCCTCATCACGCACATACCGCATCTCCCTCCCCCACCAGTGAGAAATCGCCGCGAATTGCTGTCCTTTTACTCTGTCCCTTTACTCTGACCCCAGAGATCTAGATTTCCAATTAGACGAATCCCATGACTTGACCTAGTCTGATACGAGTGGAATCACTCGGGGGCGAGGCATGAGAGGGGTTGTTCAAGCTGTATTGCTGCTGGTCATCTGGTGCTCGGCGCTGGCTGACGAGGTGACCGTCCGGGCCGCCGGCAAGGGCAGCTCCCTCACCTTCGATTCCGCTGCCATCGCGCAAAAGGGCACCAACCAGGACAATCTGGAATGCTTCACACCCATTGGAATCAGTTTTTTTACCAACTGGTCGTCAGCATTCGTCATTCCGCCACCGTTTGATTTTGGTCCCAGTGTGGCGGCCTACGGTCTCAACCTGCTTCTCAAGTATTGCGGTGCCGAGATCAGTGTGCCACCGGCAAGATCCATTGATCCCGAGGGCGCCTGCTTCGTGGACCAGCGGGTCGGATCGCGCACCCCCCAGCGGATGAACCATATCTTCTGGGTCCCCACCACCGGGGCCACACGGTGGGGAGAGCTGGGTTCGGTTCGACCCAATCACATGAACAGCGAAGTAGAGATCGAACTGATCACTCATACGGGACAGGACTCCGGGGAGTCCGTCCGCTTTCCGGTTGGCCGCCACGAAATCACCTGGCGTGGACACACGCTCATATCCATCATCGACTACATCTTTGTCTATGTGCCCGGCGTCCCGGCCGGAACCCGCTGGGAAAAGGCCATTGAGGTCATCATCGACGTAGGGATCGAGGCCGGGCTCATCGCGGCGGACCAGGTGGTTGACGGGCGGCGGCATGGCGTGTTTCACGACGAGAAGCAGCTTCTGAACGTCCTGGACCTGGTGCCTCCGGTGGTGACCCTGAACCAGCCGGAAATCACCCTGGAGGCCAACGCCTTCGGGGGCGCCACCCGCTTTTTCTACCAGGACCGCATTGACAGCGAATACGAGGCCACCGATGCCTGCGACAATCCGCTGGAAATTTCTTTTGACAGAAAGTTTTTTCCGGTGGGCCAGCAGACGCCGCTGACTATCACCGCCGAAGACCCGGGACCCAACGCTGCCGGCGATTCCAACACAGGGTCTGCTGTGTTGCTGATAAACGTGGTGGACACGGTGCCTCCGGTGCTGCGGATTCCCGACAATGAGGTGGTGGAGTCTCCGGGGCCCGCGCCGGTGGTGCTGGGTCAGGCGGACGTGTTCGATTTCGTCGATGACGCGCCGGCGGTGAGTCACGATGCCCTTGAACAGCCCGGCGTCAGTGATCTGGGCGGCGGCCAGCTGCAGTTTCCGGTCGGACTGACCCGTATCTCCTGGACCGCCACCGATGCCTCGGGCAACACCACCACGGAAGTCCAGACCGTCCAGGTCAAGACTCCCGGCAGCAACCGCACGCCCATAGCCCTCAGCCGGAACCTGGACGCCCTGACCGAGGACATCACGGAAATCATCCTGGAAGCCTCAGACCTGGACGGTGACCCGCTCAACTTCCGCGTCACCCGGGATCCGGATCACGGCAGCCTGATTTCACCGCTGCTGCCCTTTTTCGTCGAGGACTACCGCCAGCCGGTGGGCTCAGCACCCCCGGGCGAACTGTACCGCTGTCAGCCGAACCGGCCCTCCAACAGGCTGGCCTGGCCCCACGCCATTGCCACCACCGGGGAAGGCTTCATGTATGTGCTGGATGTGGCCTCTGAGCTGCCTCAGCCCAACATGCAGTTTCCGGACTGCGAAAGCACGCTGTTCAACCGCTGGCCGGCATACCGGATTCACAAACTGGCCCCGGACGGCAGCCACGTCGACAGCATCGACCTGCCGCCGCTGGGGGGACATTACTTTGGCGGCACCCTCTCCATCGACGAACTGGCCGGAACGCTGCTGTATGCCACCGACGAGTTTCCCAATCACAACTTCCTGCTCATCGACCTGAACCAGCTGTCAATCCTGGAGCAGATTCCCATACAGTTCGGCTATAACGAATCGTGGAAAGGAATTCTCACCAGCGACGGCATCCTGTTTCATATCGGCGGCCGGGATGAGATCCGGGTCCACGACCTGCGCGAAACACGGGCAGTGACCCGGGACAATGAAATCGCGCAGCTGGTCCCGCTGCCCGGCGCCGACTTCCACACCGACATTGCCATGGACTCCGGCAACTTTTTGTACCTGAACGCCTATGGCCGGGCGGGCCCCATCTACAAATTCGAGCCCTACACCATCGACGAGGACGGCAACATCACTCTCGGCGAAGAGATCGGGTGGATGGGCGCCTGCAACGCAGGCCCGGGCTGCGACGTGGCCAACGGCCGGTCCCGCGGCTTCAGCTGCACCAACGCCACCTGTGATTTCGAGTTGCCGCCGTTTGGTGACAACACGCCGGGCCGCGACCTGGGTGTCGCCCTGGCGATAGACCCATTGGACAATCTCTACGTGGGCGGCAGCAACGTTCAGCGATTCACCGACGCCGGAATTTTTGCCGGAATCGCCTATCCCGACTGCCCGACCGAGGAGCGCTGCTTCGTGCTGGGAGACTTCGGCGGCGCGTTTTCCCTGTTCGTCAATGAACATCGGCTTTACACCGTTGATCCGGATTTTGACCTGGTACACGTGTTCCAGACCTCCGTCATTTCGCCCCTGGACGCCAATCGGGCCAGCATCAAGTACCTGTCCCGATGGGGCTACCAGGGTACAGACACCATCGAGTTCACCGCTGATGATGGCCTGGCCGAGAGTACGCCGGGGCTGATTCAGATCGACGTCAGCCGGCAATTCCGCCGCCCGGTCGCCTACCGGGACCGCCGCCAGTCGGTAACCGAAGATACCCCCACCGCATTGGCCCTGGACGGCTACGACCCGGACGGACCCATCGACACCCTGAGCTTCGAAGTGCTGGGACAACCCCTGTTTGGGTCCGTGGCCATGCAGGGCAACACCTGGGTGTACACACCGGATGCGGATTACAGCGGATCGGACCAGGTCCTGTTTCGCGTCTACGACGGCCGGGAGTACTCTGAACCCGAGCTGTTCGCCATCGACGTGCAGCCCGTCAACGATGCCCCGGAGATCGTGCTGAACCCGCTGCCGAATCTGGCCCGCGGCTACCAGGCCCAGATTGACGCCGAATTCACCGACGCCGATCCGGTGGACCGGCATCTGGTCACCGTGGACTGGGGTGATGGGACCGTGGAGTCCGAGGGTGAGGTACTGCCCGACGGGTCATTGAGCGGCCCCCTGCTGTCCGAGGGAGATGGCCAGTCCGGCCAGGTGGTGCTGGCCCACGTTTACGACAACGTCGGCACCTACGAGTTGACCGTGTGCATCACCGACAACGTGATCGAATCCGGCGGCAACAAGGCCCCCACGGCCACATCCCTGGAAACCTGTCTGAGCCGCGACGTGGACGTGGTCCCCATGGTGGACGCCATGGCCACCACGGATATCGCAGATCCCATGGTGTTGCCGACCACGTTCACTTACCGCATCGAGGCAAAGAATGTGGCGCCGGAAAGCGGACCGGGATTGACCGCCACCAACGTGGATCTGGAGCACGATCTCAACGGGGCCAGGGTGCTCTCGGTGACGCCGGACTTCCCTGGCGGACAGGGCTCCTGCAGTTTCACCGACCAGACCGTCAGCTGCACGCGGTCGTCCCTGGGTCCCGACCAGAGCTACAGCGCCCAGGTCATGGTCCAGACCGATCCAGGCATTGGAGAAGGCAACCAGATGCAGTTCAACCTTGAGATTTCAGCGACCGAGCCCGATGCCAATCCGGAAAACACGCTGAACAAAACCGTCACCATCGTTCCACCGGCGGACTTCCTGATCACAGAACCCCGGGATCTGCCCGATGCCGCCATCGACGGCGTATGCGCAACCGCCGAAACCGGTGCCTGCAGCCTCCGGGCAGCGATGGAGGAAATCAATCAGTTCTATAACGACGATCCCAATCCCAAAACGGTCCAGCTCAGCGACGGTAACTACGTTCTGACCTACGAGGATACCCAGCAGAAGCGCGGACTGGGCGTGACCGACAAAGTGGTCATTCGCGGCGTGTCCCCTGCCCGCACCAGTCTTTACGGCGGCGGCGGTGACTTCATGCTGAACGCCAGCGGCACAATGGAGGTTCGAGACATTACCCTGGAAGGCAGCGAAGACTTCGGCGTGCTGTTGGCGGACTTTGCGTCGGTAGTGATGGACAATGTAATCATTCGGGAAAACATCGGCCTGTTCGGGGTCGCCAGCCTGCTTCTGTCCGACATGGAAATCCGCAACAGCGCCATCGTCAACAACATCACCACCAGCGGCGGCCACCTGATCGTCAACGACAGTTCCTCAGTCACCCTGGAAAACGTGAGCATTGTGGACAACAACAGCGCGGGGGCAATTCTGGTCCAGACCACTTCCGACTTTGAACCCGCGGATACCCGCCTGACCCACGTCACCCTGGCTGGCAACACGATCCAGGGGGCCGCTGCCGTTGTGGTGGAAACAGACGTGCTTGAACTGGCCAACACCGTGTTGAGCGGCAACGGCAGCAGTTCTCAGATCAGCTGCGCCGGTGGAACAGCGGTCAGTCTGGGTGGATCCGTACTGGGAACCGACACCGACTGCCTGTCGGCCCTTGCGTCGGACGCCGTCACCGACGATCCGCGACTGGCCCCACTCACGTCGCTGGGGCGTGGCCAGGTCGGGCGGTCGCCCCTGGCCGACTCGCCGGCACTGGAGCTCGCACTGTCCGCCAACTGCAGTTCCACCGACGCGAGAGGCCGCGCGCGTCCCTTTGACGGCGACGGCGACGGCACCGCGGTCTGTGATGCCGGCGCCATCGAATACCTGCCCGATGCGGTATTTGCCAGCGGTTTCGAATAGGGCCTGCTCCGGCGTTGGCTCGTCCAGATGGCAACCTCGTGTGGAGGGCCAGTGCAGGCCCCGTTTGCACGTTCAGCCAAAAAACTCATAGAAGTCTTCGATCAGGACCTTGGCAAGATCGGCTGGCAAATAGAACACTTCCAGCATCTCGCCGTTCTGGCGACAGACAAAACGCTGGCGGCTGCCCTGGTTACAGAGTGCCAGGAAGCCATGCAGAAACTCGTTGCTGATGGCGTCAGAATCCCGCATCCCTGTCAATTCGACCGCGGTGCCGTCGAGCACAAATCGCACGGTTTCGCGCCCCTTGTCCTGATCCAGTTCAAACCGCAGCGACGATATGTCCAGCTCACCGCCGGTGATTTCCGCCATCATTTCCACAAACCCTGCGTAACTGTCCGCAGGATCCTCGTCTACGAACCAGTCTTCGCAGGGAACCGTCAGCGTGTTGGCGTCGGTGGTCACCAGGGGAATGAGACGGTCGCCAATCCTGTTGCATTGGGTTTCGTCTTCGGGGCGGATTTTTTCCAGTAGCTCCACGGCGGACTGGAACCCAGCCCGGACACAGGCACTGGACAGATTATTGATGACACGTTTGCGCTTGGCAATAGCTTCCTCCCGCTGCTGCTTCAAAACGTCGACAGCCTCGTCATCCAGGCTGACCTGGGCCAGCGGCCGCCCGGACGCGGCGGCCTCCCGGGCCTCACCGGCGGGCTCCTGGCTGGAATGGGGGTCGAGGAGATACAGGCTGCGGGTCAGTTCAACAGCCCCGTCTTCGACCGGGTCCTGGGCCATCAGGTCGATAGCCAGGCCCAGTTCGTCCGTGAATGCCCCGCCTCTGCAGTAGCGATAATTCCCGTAGTCCTGCCACTGAGAAAAACGCAGTGCATCAGGCTCACAGGGCAATTCCGACAGCCAGTCTTCCAAGTGTCGCGGTAGATCGTTCAGGCTCTCGAGGGGCTGTCGAACACAGAGGGCGTCGATTTTAGTCCCGTCGTGGCCCACAAACCCCAGGTCTTTTTTTTGCCGGTCCGCGATGCCCCAGGCGCCGGAATACGGCATGCCCTTGAACTCATCGTGCTGACGTATCACGCTGGCCGTGGCCTGACCCAGATCGCGGGGTCCGCCGAGGGGTACACCCCAAAGGCAGCACTGACCAAACTCCAGTCCCGGATGCATCACCCGCTGCACCAGTTTGGGGAGCTGGCGAACAGGCCAGGCCAGGGTGTTGATCAATGACAGGCAGGCCACGGCAAAGTGGGGCAACCGTTGACCAAGGCGATCCGTTGTGGCGATCCACTGATCCACGTCGCGCCCGGCATGGACGCTAAGTGTCGGCCTCGCAGACGCGATGACATCAAAAGCATTGCTGACGTCGCCCTCATCGGTTTGACCCAGCCGCTGCAAACCTCCGGCGACATCCGTTTCGCCGTGAAGCCCGTACAGTTCATAGAGGCTCAGCACCACCTGGGACTCCGCCTCATCCAGGTCGGCGGCATGCTGGTAGGCCCGCAAAAAAGTCTCTGGATCCGCCCCGGTCTTGAGCAGCGCCCGGGCGTACACTGCCGCGGCAGCCGGTTCACTCAACATCGGCAGCAGTATGTCTTCGACACCCTCCCGGTCACGCTGATCCGCCCGCTCTTCGGCCGTTTTCAGTGCCTGGGCCAGCTTTTTGTTTTCCATGCTTGAGCGTCCAATGTTTCCGGTCAATCTTTGGGGTCAGAGTAAAGGGACAGAGTAAGGAAAGCGACACGCGGATCAATTGCGAATCCTGTGTACCTGCTTCCTGAAGCGCTCAGTCCCGCTGTGTCCCTTCACTGTGACCTCTGCAGATTCTGTCCCTGGACTTGATCGCAGCGATGCGCGCGCGGTTGTAGCGCTGGAGCACAATCGGGTAGCCATTCATCAAGAAGTTGAACACCGTCAGCCAGACAACCAGATCCCACCAACCCATGACCGCGGCACCCAAAGTGATGCCAATCATGACAGCGAGTATCAGCAGGTGGCTGGACTCCGAGTCGCGCATCTTTTGCTCCAGGGAATTGAGAGACGACCGCGCACCTGAGTACCGAACGGTGGCATTTAACGACGAGAGAGGACTGCGGACAAGCAGCCATCTGAAGCTGCGGACGCCGAGGCGCCTGTAGAAGCGGCCGCTCGCCTCAAACGGTCTGATGCGGAAGTAGCCTGGGGGCAACGGCAATCGATATCCCACAGTGCCAGCGACCAGCGCGCCCCAGGTCATCACCGTCCAATTGGCAAGAAAGGCAAAGGCCAGATTGCGGTGCCCAAGGAAAAACCCGACCAATACAATCAAACATGCCGCTGCCAAAGTGATCAGGCAGAGAAAAATCAGATCCGAAATTTTTCGCATATTGCCGGGCTCAGAAAACAGGGTTGCTGGACAGGCATGAATTGGGGTCAATTCCGGACACGATTCATGCCTGTCCCATTTTGGTTCCATTCTGCGAGGTCGGACAGCGCTGATGACGGCAGGGGCCTTTTGTCCGCTGCCGGACCCCATCTCCAGTCTGCCAATCAGCGTCAATGCGGGAAATTCCCAATTTGAATCTTACGGTTCCGACCGCATGCCCGTAAACGGGTCCATTTGTGAAAGGACACCGGATTTGGTCAGGAATCCGTTGACCAGATTTCCGACTCAGGAATCGACCCCGCGCTGGATAGGCAGTAGCTGGCTACGGACAACTCCGCGGCGTTTGTGGTGACTCCTCCGTTAACGTACATGGAGTACGAACTGCTTCCTTTGACCGCAGAAGACCGGACGAATTTTCTACAAGCACATCCACTTGGTCCGCAGAGCGAGGGGAAGAGCAACTGATACTTGGAGGTGCATCATGAACTGCCCACGGGATTTTTCTCCGATTCAGATCAACCTTCTGACCCGCAGGGTTTTGCTGGCATTCTTGGTGCTCTTGAGCCCGGTAATGACCGCCGAAGGCCAGGTCTTTGTCAACCGCAAGATCAGCGGGGTGACGCCGGCGTTTGGAGATATCGGTCGTCCCGAGTCATTCAACTTTAGCCGTGTTCACTTCTCCCCCGATAGCCATTATGTCGTGTTTATGGGAGATCGAGAGACCGACGAACAGATCGAATTGTATAGCGCCAGACTCAGCGGTGGTGATCCCATCAAACTCAATGCCGCGCTGGTTAACGGAGGCAACGTTGAATCCTTTAAGATCTCTGACGACAGCCAGTATGTCGTTTATCGAGCTGATCAGAACCAGGACGAAGTTTTTGAGTTATTCAGTGTGCCGATCCAGGGTGGCACACAAGTTCGTCTGAATGATGATCTGGTGCCAGGAGGCAATGTGGCTAATTACGAAGTCACACCGAATGGCCTGGGGGTCGTATACCGGGCTGATCAGAGTCAAGATGAAGTCTGGGAGCTTTTCAGCAACTGGATCACTGGCGGGAACCCTGTACAACTCAACCCTGCACTGGATATCGATAGAGATGTTGAATATTTCACCATTACGCCCAACTCCCTTGGCGTCGTCTATAGAGTCGGTGCGGATAGTTCAGACGGTGATCTCTACAGCGTTTTGATCACTGGCGTCGGGGGACCTATCCAGTTGAGCCCCACGCGCACTTCTGATTGGCAATCCGTAAGTAGTTATAAGATCAGTTCAGACAGCCAGACGGTCGTTTTTGTCGGTGAATTTGAGAATGAAAACGACCTGGAACTCTACAGAGTTCCCGTGATCGGAGGCACCTCTACGAAAATCGATGGGACCTCGGTAGAGGACACAAACTATTACACTATTGTTGGCATATCTGCTGACGGCACTCGAGTCGTGTACAGGGCAGAACAGGACTTTGCTGGAAGACGCGAATTTTACAGTGTCCCCATGGCAGGCGGTACAGTCATCAAACTCAATGCACCACTGGTACCTGGCCGCTGGCTTTGCTGTTGGTCATTCAGAGGGGGGAGTGTCCTATTGTACAGTGGCGATCAAGACTTCGAAGAAGTCGACGAGCTATTTGCTGCATCGATTTACACGGGTTCCCGAGTCAAGCTGAATGACCCGCTGGTCAGTGGAGGCAATGTCATTGATTTCGAACTCACCAAAAATGAGCTGGGCGTCGTTTATATCGCCGATCAGGACCAGGATGATGTCATCGAAATCTACAGTGTCCCCATCACCGGGGGCCCCTCTATAGACCTCAACCCAACTCTGGTGAGCGGAGGCGACGTGGGGGCATTCAGACTCGCTCAAAACAACCTCGGAGTCGTCTACCGAGCCGACCAGGATACGGATGAGGTATTTGAGCTCTATCTGGTGAATATCTTTGGCGGACCCAGTCATAAACTCAACGGCACCCTGACTGCGGGAGGCAATGTCGACAGCTCCGGTATCAAAATCAGTGATGACAATCGTGCAGTGGTATATATCGCCGACCAGGATATCAACGAGAAATTTGAACTTTATCTGACAACGGAAGAGGAATTAGTCTTTTCTGACGGGTTCGAATCCGGGCTCTGACCTCAGAAATTTTTTGCACTGAAGGGCGGAGGCCTTCCATGACACAAGTAACGATCAGAACCGGCATCTGACTTCTCGCAATGGTTGCCTGTCCCCTTACTCTGGTCCTCTGGGAACTCAGCCGGATGGAATAGTAGGCCATGCTTAGAACGTGGGCACTGGAATACCGGCCCAGTAGCCTTCTTCGGCCGGGCGGCGCTCGACGATTTCACCCGTTTTGCCGTCGAGCTGGATGAATTCGATGGGTCGGATGCCAATCGCCCGCGTGAATCGACGGATGCCCTTCACTTCCGCTCCGGCTACAAAAGCCTCAGCCAGCAGCACGGTGAACCCGGTCTCGGCGAAGCTGAGCCGATTGCCGTGACTCGTTGGGTGCAGCAGTTCGCTCAGGTGTGCCCTTTCCTCTTTCATAACGGTTCCGGTAAGTCCAAGCTCGGGAATATCCCAGGATGACGGCGCAACGTAGGCAATGGCACCGGGCAGCTCGTTGCGGTTAACCGCGTTTGACACGACCTGCCGGGTTTGCCGATTGACCGGCGCGAGGAATACGGTGACGCGCTCAGGTCCATCCGCAATCTGCAGACTGTCGATCACATGGCCCCGCAGCCATAAGGCCGCACCCAGGGTCATTGCCAGCACCAGGAAATAGACTGCCAATAGCGACACGCCTTTCAACCAAGGTTTTCGGGGCAAGCGGCGACCCAGCCTGGGCAAGCGGTTCTCCCAGCGGCGCGGCAGAAACATGCCTGTCCGCTTCATGTACATGCGGTAGGATTCTCCAAACTTTTCCAGGCAGATTCGTTCTTCGACGCGGGCCAGATAGACGTAGATACAAAGCATGGTGACAAAGGCGATCACAACGATGAACCGGGACCAGTAAAGCGACGTGCCGAGCCCGATGATGGCAAGGGCAACATACTGCGGGTGCCGGATATGCCGGTACAGGCCCACCGCTACGGCGCCTTTGCCCGTGAATTTGGCCCAATAAATCTGGGCAAAGCCGACCAGGAATACGGCAATGCCGACCAGAATCAGGGGCCAGCTGACGAGAATTAAGGTGTTGGCGAGCCAGCTGCTGCTGTAGGTGAAATGCGGCAGCAGATACATCGTCAGCCAGGCGGTGGCCGGAGAGTCCTGCAGGAGGTTGAGCGGCGTCGCGTAGATGGAGTAGTAGTACGCGGCAAACGGCGACACCATGAACAGGATTTCGAGAACAATCAGCGTGTAAAGCATCCAGGCTGATGTCTTTACCGCTCGTTGGCCAGATACGCCGGTCATGGGCTATCCTCCTGTTTCCACCTCCATCAAACGCCCCAACGATCTGTTTCACAAGAAGAAAATCGTGAATGGTTCATTTAATTCGCGAATGGGCAGGTATGATTGAATCCCGATGATGGAGAGCCTGCGCAACTATCTGGATTCCACGCTGCCGTGGGTAGTGGGCGCGCCGCAGTACCTGCGTTTGTTCGGCACGGTGTTTCTTCTTGTCTCCGCCGGCTCTGCGCTGGTTCATCTTGTTCTCCCCGGCTCCGCTACCGCGCTGCAGGTACTGTCCCACGGCCTGTCGATCGGCGGGGCTTACACGGTGGTCGTCGCCCTTGCCTGTGCCGCGCTGTATGCGGTCCGCCGGGCATTCGACCGACTTCTGGTCTGGCACGTCTGGCTGGCGTCCCTGGCCGCCTTCCTCACGGGATACTTTTTTCTGCCGCTTGATAACGTGGTCTTCTGGATGACGGACAACGCGGCCAGCGTCCATGCTGAGCCCATCAGCTTTTTGCAGTTGCTCCCGATTTGGGGGCTGGTGACCTATTTCTTCGTGCAGCCATTTCTGTCGGAGTCTCTACGATCAGAGCTGGTCAAGGTGCGTCAATTGAATGCCTTGCTGGAGGCGGGCAGTCCGATAACCGACGGCGCGGTTGAGCCCATTCGCTTTCGGTCGGGAAAGCTGGACTTTGTCCTCGAGGCCCGCTGCATTCGAAACGTCACCGTAGACGATCACTACTGCTATGTTCATTACCGGCACGGCGAGGAATACAAAAAACGAGATCTGGCGATGCCCTTGCGCGACGTACTGACGCTGCTGCCGTCCAGCTTCGCGCAGGTGCACCGTTCACACGTAGTCAATTTGACCCACGTCCAATCCATCAGGCGACACCAGCGCAACGTTCGACTGGTCCTTGGCGGCGGACTGGAGGTGCCAGTCAGCCGGCATCGGCTTAACGACCTGTTGCCCCTGCTGCGCCGGCAGCTTCGGTTGGGTTGAGGTCTGCTTTCAGATCTGGCCCTTACTGGTTGGCTTCTCCCGGTGTCGGGACGGTCACGAAAAACCAATCATCGTTTGCGTTGTCCGAATCTGCCCCGTCGGGGAGCCGCGACATTGAGCCCACCTCGCTGTTGCTATCCTGGGCGGAAGCAGCAGTGCCTTCAACCAGGTTGACTGAGCCCAAACCTGGGATGTCGGCGAAAAACTCACCTTCATAGGACAGCCGGTCCAGGATGTCACTGCCCTGGATCAGCGCAATGCCGTCCGGCGAGCCGTTTTGAATAGAGCTGTCGTACTGCAGGGTCAATGCGGTGCCGGGTACCGAGGCCAGCACCTGGGCGGATCCCACCACCAGGAACTGTCCGGGTGCCAGCGAGCCGAGTGACGACAGATCGATGTCCTGATAGGTCAGCCCCGAGGAGCCGTTGGCCAGGATCAGGCGGACACCGGCCAGGTCGTAGGCGCTCCCGCCGGGGTTGTAGATTTCCACGAACTCCATGGTGTCAGGTCCCGGCTGGTCGTAGTCCACCTCATTGATGACCAGCACGGGTGGTGCGGTGACCGTAACGTTGGCGCTGACCTCACTGGCGTTGACTCCAGCGGTGACCTGCTCGATGCCTGGGATTGCGGTCGCGCTGAAGTCAAAGGTCGTGCTGAGCTGGTCCGCCTGGACGGTCACCGACGCTGGGACCGAGCCGGCCACGCCGGGGCTGGTGGACAGGCTGACCACGGATCCTCCCGCAGGCGCTGGAATGTTCAGGCTTACGGTCATAGTCAGCGTCTGGGCGGTGGAGATTTCGGCCGTTGCCGGGTCCAGGGTCGTCAGCTGGGGTTGCTCGCCGGCGCCCAGCACGCGCACGTTGGCCTGGGCCTGGGTACCCGCCAGACTGGCGGTCAGCGTTACGGACGGATCCTGGGTCAATCCGTCCACCAATACCAGGGCGGAGTCGCTGCCGGCTGGCACCGTGACACCGCCGCCCACCACCGCCAGGCTGGATTCGTCGGACGACGTGATCGGCACAAAGGTGTTCTCGCTCGGTGTGAACTGCAGCGTCAGGGTCGCCGGGGTCGGAATCGTGACCACGCCGCTCTGGCCAACCCGGACAAATCCGTCGGGGCCCAGGGACGCCACGCCCAGGGCGGCCTCAAAGTCCGCGGGCCCCCGGGGCAACAGTCTCTGTTCGCCAGATCGCAACACCAGCAAGCCTGAAATGGACGCGTATTGCGTGCCATTGGCAGGAAATGGCGAGACCTGGTAAATCCGATCTTCGATGGTGAGCACATTGTCGACAACAAAATCCCCGGCTCCCGGTGGACTGTCGTTGGTCACCCCTACATCTTCTACCCGCGCCAGGATGGCTTCATATTCATTGGGCGCCTGGCTGGTGGCCTGGGATACGGTCAGCACTGCCGGTATCGGCAGCGGGTTGCCCTGGGAACGAATGACGACGTTGGGCGCCTGCAGCTGGGTTTGACCCATGAACTCGCCGACGGTGGCCGGCAGGAAATCGACCCGATCGCCGGGGGTGACAGAGACGCCGCAGCTGGTGCCGGCGTCAAACACGAATACACCCGAGTTCTCCAGGCCCAGGTAGTCAGCATCCCCGGAAACCGTCTGCACGGTATAGCCGAGCCCGTCGATGCAGGCGGCCACCAGCACGTTCTGCAGCGTGACTTCGCCCTCCACCTGGCGGAGTTTGACCTGGTAGACCGTGGAAAACTCCGGGACGCAGCTGACGCTGACGTCGCTGACGTTGGTGCCGGCCACAACCCCAACGGTATTGGCGAGCGAGCAGTCAAAACCACCCGGCGCGTCCACCAGCGTTATCTGGTAATCCGACCCGTTTTCCAGCAGGCGGTCAAAAACAAACCCGCCGTCGGCGTTCAGGTTGAGCGGTACGGCGCCGTTCAGTTCCAGCGTGATCCCCGTGGGTGGAACCCCGGAAGCCGTGCCGCCCACACTGAATGCATCCTCAAAGCTGTTGGTGAAGATCTCAAACACGCCGGTGGGGATCGGTGTCGGGTCGCAGGCATCACCCAGGCCATCCTGATCCTCATCATCCTGGGTGCCGTCGCCACGCGGCAGAGCGGGATTGAACACATCCGGGCAGTTGTCGTCACCGTTGGTGATACCGTCGCCGTCATTGTCGTCCGGGCTGCTGATGCCGGTAAACAGGGGTGGCGTACTTGACCGCGACGGCATGCAGCTGCGGGCACTGATGCCACAGTAGGCCAGTGGCGTCAGGTCCTGGGCCGGCAAGGGGCTTCCCGTCTCCCGGACCGCGCAGATCCGGCGGTTCTGCAGGCACACCACGGTGTCCTCGCAGTCCGGTGCTTCGGCGCCCAGAGCCTGCATCAGTTCGACTTCACCCACCAGCGGCATGCCGCCCCTGAGCACCAGCACAACATCCGCCTCGGTCGCTTCCAGTACCGCCCGGTATCCGGTAGCGACACTGGAATCAAACAGCGCCAGGTCGGCCAGTGCCCCGGCCTCCAGCGAGCCCAGCATGCCCGAGCGACCGATGGCCGCTGCGGCATTGGCGGTCACCATGTTGAACAACGTTCGATCGGTGAGGGCGCCATCGAGATAGCCGGCGTTGTACTCTGCCGCGCAGCGCAGTTCTTCCAGCACGTTGCTCGAACCCGTGGGATTCCAGTTGGAGCTGAGAACCACGTTGGCGCCTGCGGCGGTCAGTGCCGTCACTGGTGCTGTGACGCCATACAGGCTGAGGTCGCTGCGCGGGCTCCAGGCCAGGCTGGCGCCGCCCACCAGCATTTCCCCGACACCCTGGCCGTCCAGGGCAATGCCCATACGCACCAGTGCGCCCGGAATGACGTCGACGCCACCGGCAGAGCCGTCGACATCGGAAAGGCAGGTGAATTCATTGAATGCGCGGTCGTCGATACCCTCGGCGATCAACGGGTGGTAAATCTCCCCTGCTGCCGGCGTAGGAAGACCCGCGTACCCATTACAGCCTGATGTCTGACTGCTGCCATCGGCATCGCCCAGCGGGAAGGTGTCGCGATCCACATCCGGGGTTCCCAGACCATCCGGACTCGTGCCCTGGTTGCGAGCCAATCCCGGAACACTGTCTTCGCTGATCAGGGTCGTTACGCCAGCCACCACAGACCGAAATTCACCCCAGTCGACGTCACTCGGGTCCGGCTGGGTGTTAATCGCGGTGCCGCCACTTGCGCCGGTTCGCCAATCGTGGCGGTGCTGGTAGCGTTCGCTGCCATGATCTGCCGGGGGATTGTCCGAAAAACGCAGGGCGATGCCGGAGTCGACCAGTCCCGGGGAAACCGTCGTGTTCGGACAGGTCAACCGGGTGGCTTGTGCATATCCGGTGGACGTCGAGCAGTCGCATGTGGCACAGGCGATGGTGCCGGTGTCGTCGATCAGCACTTCCGCGTTGACCAGGGGACCCTCGGACGCCAGCACGTCGGCCTGGATCAAAACGAAGGCACTGCCTGACTGGATCTCACAGCGTCCGGTCGCTGGTGCAGGAAAATCGGCCCGGCATTGCACCGGCGAATTGCCCGCCGGCTCTTGCCCACCCCCCGATTCGGCGGCGGTTGCAGGCAGTGAAACAGTCCAGATCAGGAACGCGCAGGCGAACAGGGAATTGCGTGTCATGTCGATTGTGTCTCGTACCGGTGTCGTCCAACAGTGTAGTGCATTCCAGCCGGATCGCGGCCGGGCGCAGTCGCAATGGCGGCTGTGCCGTGGTGACCAGACGCGCAGTGGCTGAATTAAACTGATCAGGTGGCTGAGTTCTCAGAGGTCAGGACTTGAAATGACACATGGAAATACAGTTCCGTGAAATGTGGCAATGCAATAGCCGGCCCGGGATCCGGGTAGAGATTGTTGCGCCGAGCGGCATCAGGCGTCCCCAGGGGGCACCCCGGGGCGGGCCGCTTTAGCCAGGCAACCAGTCGTAGCCGCCGTGGATCACGTTCAGCACCAGCGCCGGCACCGAGCCGGGATTCCACACGCGGTGGACCATTTCGGGAGTTCGATAGACCAGGTCTCCCGGTCCTTTGTCGTCCTCAAGATTATCCGCCAGGGCGCCCGACAGGATCAGGCCCCATTCGTCTCCGCGGTGGGCGTGCTCGGGGATTCTGGCGCCGGGCGCCAGGTGCAGCACCATCCCGCGCGCCGACTCATGTCGGGGACCCAGCTCCAGCGGTATCAGGGCCAGTCCGTCGACCGGGTGCTGTGGCCAGTCGGTGGGGTCCTGGCGGCATCGCGCCAGAATGTCCCGGGCGTGGTCTTCCGTCACATCCAGGAAATGCGCCGCCCTCGAGGTGTAAGCCGTCAGGTCACCGGTTTGGCAGCTTGCCAGCAACCGGTCACGCAGCGCGGAGGATCCCGGTTCGGCCAGGCCGGCATCCAGTTGCCGGACGGCGTCGCGCAGCCGCGGGTCGGCGTCGCCCTGGGATGTACCCTGCAGCAGGGCCTCAATCTGCTCGGCCGAATGCTTGTTCCGGCGATCAGTCATCGGGGCGTTCCATCCGCTGCCGCAGGGCCGACAGGCCGGCCGCCAGCCGGGATTTTACGGTCCCCAGCGGCAGGTCGCAGAAGCGGGCGATCTCGGAACAGGTCATGCCCCGATAGTAGCAGAGCTCCAGGACCGTGCGCTGGACTTCGCTCAGCCCGGCCAGAGCCTGGCGAAAGGGGGAGGCGCCGGCAGCGGGCGCTGCCGCGGGAGACGGGTGGCCGATCGGTGGCGGTGCGGCCAGCGCGTGTTTCCGGGCCACCTGCAGCGAGCGCAGTCGGTCGATGCCGCGCGAGTGCAGTCGCGTGAGCATCCAGGTCACAACGCTGCCACGGCCTTCATCAAACTGGTCCGCCCGCTGCCAGCATTCCAGGAACACGTCGTGCACCAGGTCCTCGGCGTCCCGACGGTTGCCCAGCAGACGTACGGCAGCGGCCAGCATGCGGCCGCTGTGGCGGTCGTACAGCAGCTCCAGCGCCTGGCTCGAGCGTCGGACAAGGCCCTGAACCAGCACGGCGTCGGTGGCGTCGTTGCCGTAATCGAACTCTTCCACGGTCTTCGACCAGCCCGCCTTTTCAGTGGCGTCAACATAGCACAGAGGCAGCGCGCTCACGGCATGCAGGCGGTGCCGAACTTGGCAAAGGTACTGCCCGTGGACTGCACCTGCACGCCGCCGCCGGCCAGGCCGAAGGGATCGAACACCGAGACCCCGCCGCCGTTATTGGCTGAGATGAGAAAGGCGCCGTTGTTCAGCGGCCACACGCCGCGTGGCAGGTAAGGGTCGCCTGACGGGTTGTTGCCGATGACCAGGTTGTCAATCAGGTTGAAGCCCTCCTGGAATATGCGAATGGCATTCCCGCCAAAGTTGGCCAGCCCCAGGGTGCCGTCCTGCAGACGGGAAATCTGGTAGGGCGTGCCCAGCCCGATGAGGTCCAACATGCCGTCGATGACCAGTTCCCGGGCCGATCCATCGGCCGGGTAACGGTACACCTGATCCTGGGTGCCCGTGGGGCCCTGCTCGGTGACCAGCAGGTCGCCGTCCACGTCTACGTAGACGGCGTCGGGCCGGATCAGATCGCTGGCGATAGTGCCCAACAGGCTGCCGTTGTCGGGGTCGTACCGACGGATCTCTCCCAGACCGCTGACCACCACCAGCACCTCGCCATCACGTTGGCCGATGCCGACCACCTGGGAAACCGGCTGGGTGCCGGCGCCGTTGGGGCGAGGAATGCTGATAAAGCGTCCGTCCAGCAGGGAGCCGTCGGTGTCGTAGCGGTGCACAAATCCGGACTCGATGTTGCCGGTGTCGATCATCAGCAGGCAATTGTTGCGATCCTGGATGGTGCGGTTGGCGCTGCCTTCCACGGCGAAGTTTGGCGCGTTCTCGCCCACCAGTCGTCCGAGGAAGTTGCCGTTCTCCGGATCGAACATCTCCAGGTTGCCGTTGCGGTTGGTGGCCAGGATGCGCAGCTTGGGCCCTCCCTGGCAGAGGGTATTGCGGCGGAATTTGGCGCACTGGTCGGGCCGCGCATTGAGCTGGTCGGGTGGCACGGAGTAGCCACGCCCCGCGGCCAGCGGCACCGTACGGGCGCCCGGAAAGGTGAAAAACTCGCTGGAGTCCGACTGATTGTAAAGGATGACCAGCACCTGGCCGGTGGCCTTGAAGCTCAGCGCGGCCAGGGTGGCCCGGGCGGTTGCGTCCAGCATCGGACGCTCGTGGTGGCCGTCGCCGTTCAGCGGAATCCCGCTCAGCGGTATGCGAGCCACCACGCCGACCACACCCGGAATCGAAGTCCGGCCGACGATCCGCACCAGCAGGTGGGTGGCGCCTGAACTGGTGGGAATGATCACCGGCGTGGCCAGACCGTTGAATTCGCCAAATCGGTTGATGACCTGGCCACCGGCATCGCGCAGTGGCTCAGGAACCGCTATGGTGCGCGAGCCCAGATTCATCCCGCTGACCTCCAACACGCTGCCGCTCACATCGTCGAAGGTGGGCCCGGGTTGCAGGTTGTCGAAAAAGTAGCGGGCGAAATCCGGATTGCTGTCGTCATAGGTCGCCGAAAAGCTCTGCTGGTCGGTGAAGAAATCGAAAGTGGTGTCCACGCCGGGATCTGAATTGACGATTTTGAACAGGTGGGTGTAGTCGGCGATGGGCACCAGGTTGTCGGGAAGGCCGGAGTTATGGGACACGCCTGCCGCGGAACCGTCACCCAGGTCGCGGACGCCATTGCCGAAAAAGCTGATAAAGGTGACCTGGGCTGCGGACACGTTGTCGGTGGGGTCCAGGTCGGCGCCCAGGAACTGACGGACCTCCAGGGTGACGGTGGCTGCATTGGATTCCGCCCCCAGCTCGTCCCTGATGGTGTAATCGAAGTCGAAGCTGCCGGCAAAGCCAGGGTCGAGCTGCACGCTGATGCTGCCGTCGACGTTGGCGATAGCCGTGCCGCCGGAGGCCGGCGGGCGCACCACGGCAACGCTGGCCGGATCCAGATTGCTGTCCGGGTCGCTGTCATTGTCGATGACGTTGAAGGAAATGGCTTCACTGTCGATTGCCAGGGTGAAGCCGTCGTCCTGGGCGGTCGGTGGCAGGTTCTGCGGCGGCGCCACTGCAATCGATACCGTGGCGACGTTGGAGCGGGCGCCGAAGGCATCTGCTACGTCGTATGTGAACGTGTCGATCCCGACGAAACCGGGGCCGGGCAGGTATTGGAACGCACCGGCGCCGGCCGGAAACACACTGCCGTTGGCCGGCGCGTCCAGCACCTGGATGCTATTCACGTCCAGCAGACTGTCCGGGTCAAAGTCGTTGGCAGTTACAAAAACCGTCACCGGCTGATTGGGCAAGGTGCTGGCCGCATCGTCGCTGGCCACCGGCGGCTGGTTGTTGGCCGGCGCGATGGAAAGCGACACGTTGGCCTGGCTGAGCTGGTTGCCGTCGGGGTCGGTGATGGAATACACAAAAAAATCGTTGCCCAGGTAACCGGCGTTCGGCGTATAGCGCACAAACGCGTCAATGCTGCCCGGGGCTGAGGCTGATCCCTTCTGGGTGGTGCCGGTCTGGGTCAGGCGGATCTCCGCCGTGCCAAAGTTGGGCGGCTGCACGATGGCCAGCGACGCCACGCTGAAGTCGCCGCTGTCGTTGGCCAGCACAGACAGGTCTTCCGGGGTGTCGGCCAACAGGTTGAACTGATCGGCTGTCGCCCGGGGCGGCAGGCCCTCGGGGTTGACGGATACTGTGACGGGGACCGAGTTTGAGGTGGCGCCGTCGTCGTCGTCCACCCGGTACTGAAAGCCGTCGGTGCCGGTGAACAGGGGGGGCGGCGTGTAGGTGACACTGCCGTCCGGGTTCAAGACCACCTGGCCCAGGGTGCCGGCCAGGTTCAGGGCCACGCTGGCGGGATCCAGGGTGCCGTCGCTGTCGCTGTCGTTTGCCAGGATCGATAGGGTCACGGGCTGATCGGTCACCGTATCGGCTTGGTCCGGCGTGGCCTGTGGCGGATTGTTGGGGGTGGCCGAGGCGCTCAGGAAGACCGTGGCGGTATTGGACCGGATCCCGCCAGTGGTGCGGAAGGAATAATCGAAGCGATCGAAAAACACCGGGCGGGACGGCGTGTAGGTGATCGTGCCGTCGGGATTGACCTGGGTGCTGCCGCTGAGCGGCGCGCGTTCCACCCGCAGCGTGGCCAGGTCGATGCCGGTGGTGGTGTCGTTGGCCAGCACAGCCACCATTCGCGCGGCGGGGAACGCCGGTGGCTGAACGGCGTCGTCCCGCGCCACCGGCAATGCCAGTACCAGCGGCGCAAAACAGCGCACGGGGATGCCGACGGTGACCGGCGTTGGGCCCAGGTTCAGGAGGCCCGGCAGGGACACCAGCAGTGCGCCGCTCACCGTCAGCGACACGCGGACCTCACCCACGCCGGCACGCCGGCACTGGGCGGAGAATTCGCCAACGGCATGGTTCTGGGTGGGGAATTTCAGGTCGATCGGAGTGCTGTGAGCCAGGTTGTCGAGCAGCGGATCCAGTGACGATGCAGGAAGCAGCAGAGGCGGTTGCGCGGTCTGGGTGCTGACTGAAATCGGTGACAGCTCAGTGCTCTGAATGCTCACGCGGTAGCGGCCGGTGACCGGCCCTCCCACCAGCCCGAACAGCCGCTGGTCGGGTGTGATCACCACCCGGCTGAAGGGCAGCAGCGCAAAGCGGGAAAAATGCGTCAGCTCGCCGCTGATGGTCATCCGACCAGAGCCCATCTGGTTGGCCACGTTGTTCAGCACTTCCGCCGGGCCCTCAGCCTGGGTGACGAGGGTCGCCGGCGTCATGGTCGCAGGCGGTGCGCCAGGGATCTGGGAATCGATCTCCGCGGTAAAGCCAACCGGCTGGGAAAACTGCAATCCATCGGGGCCGAATTCATAGCTGGCCAGCGGCCCGGCGGCGGCCAGGTCGGCATCCAGGTCCTGCGGCATCAGCTTGCGGATGGTGATGCGCGTGGTCTGGCTGAGCGCGCCGGGCGGAATATCCAGGGTGACCAGACCGTCGGGACTGATCACCACGCCGCCGCCGGCGCCCACGTCCTGGCCGATACGGCTGGAGCTGATCAGCACCTCGTCGGACGCGCTGATTGCAGCAGAGTCTGTCACCTGCAGGGAAACCCGGTAGTCGCCGGCCAGGTCGGTGAGCAGGGTGGGCGTTGCCGACCGGGCATCGGTCAGCTCCGCGCTGCTGCCTGCGGGTCGGGCGATCAGGGCCCAGCAGAAGTTGCCGTCGGAACTGGCGCTGCCGTCCAGCGCCGCCGCCGCGCCGGGTGTGATGGTCTGATCCGGGCCGGCGTCGGCAACCAGCCCGGTGGGCGCCGGAGCGTCTTCAAAGCCGCCGGCAAAAATACGCTCACACGGCGGCGCCCCTGCCTGCGCTGCGTGTGACCCCATCAGGAACAGCAAAATCGAAACCCTTCGAACCCCGGCCATGGGTGTCCCTCCAATGACTGCTTATCGGGGGGTATACGGGTAAGCCGGCAAAAGGGTTCGGTCTGATTCCGACGAGGCGGTTTGCCCGTATAGGTGGCGAGCGTCGAATCTCATCATGGCGCGGGGCCAAACATCGCCCCGACTCAGAAGCCGAATAGATTTCCGATGACCTCTCTCCATCGAACCGCAGGCCTTGACCTGGAGGCGTCCATATATTTCCGTTCCGCGAGATCGGCCAGCGCTGATGACGGCAAGGGCCTTTTGCCCGCTGCCAGACCCTGCATCCAGTCTGCCAACCAGCGTCAGTTCGGAAATCTCCGAATATGAATCTTGCGGTTCCGACCGCATGCGCATAAATGGGTCCATCTGCGGAAGGACACCGCATTTGGCCAGGAATCCGTCGACGAGACTTCTGACCCAGGAATCGACTCCGCGCAGGATAGGCAGTCGCTGGCTACGGACAACTCCGCGGCGTTAGTGGTGACTGCTCAGTTCACTTGCATGGAGTGCGAACCGCTTCCTTTGACCGCAGAAGAAAGGGAAAATTTTTTCAGCGCCCGGGCTTCGTGGTGGCGTTCGGTATCCGGATTCAGGACTCAGGTGGATCCTGAGCGACGCCTTCGTTTTCGTCATTCAGGGTTTCTGCGGGAGAAGTGAGCTTTGATCCGGGTCTCGGATTGGGTCACGGACGGCGTCGAACAACGGCACCGTGCAGCCCCCGCGGCCCTGGATCGTTCGAGGCCGCGGCTCCGAATTCCAGTCTGAGCAGGAATCGTATCCCGCCGCTGAACTACAATCAGGGGACCATCACCGGTTGGAGAGACGCCTTGAGATCCGTTAGCGGACCCCGTTATCGCCTGGGCAAGTTCATAGTCCTGCCCCGCACCAACGAGCTGCGACACAATGGTCACGCCGAGCGTGTGTCGCCGCGCGCCATGCAGGTGCTGGGCCTGCTGATGGAAGCCGGAACGGACTGCGTCAGCCGCAACAGCATCATCGAGCGCGTGTGGGACGATAACTTTGCGGTGGGTGACCACGGCCTGCGGGGCGCGATCTGGGAGCTGCGAAAGGCGCTGGGAGACAACCCCAAGCGGCCGGAGTATATCCAGACCGTGCCGCGACGGGGTTATCGCCTGGTTCAGACCGCCCAGGGCGCCGGGGTTTACGCCCGTTTCCGCAGGCCGGCCCTGGCTGCCGCTGCCGGCGCGGCCGCGGTCCTGATGCTGTGGTTGGGGACCTTGCCCCTGCTGCCGCAACAATCCGGGGATTGGCGCGGACCGGCGCCGGTTGTGTCCGGGGATCGCCAGCGGGTCGCCGCCGTATACGAAGACCGAAACCAGGTGGATCTGTACATCTGGCCGGGACCGTTCGAGGACTTTGCCAACGCCCTGGCCCATGGCCCCGGCCAACCACCGGACCAGGCGCGCCAGATCACCAACTCGGTTGCCCTGGAAACCAGCCCGGTCTGGTCGCCCGACAATCAAAGCCTGGCGTTCCTGGAACACCCCAATGGGGGAAGCCAATGCCGTGTTCGCATCTACGACGTGGACCAGGCCCGGCTCAGGACTCTGGCCGAAGACTGTTTTGTAGTGAGCTCGCCGGTGACCATCGTCCCCAGCCAGCTGGCCTGGAGCCCCGACGGGCGGTTTTTGACCTACCAGGCGCGGACTGCCGGCGATGGCGACAGTGCCGTGCTGGCGCGGGTGGAAGTCGATCAACCCGTGAACAACCGCGCCATTACCGAGCGCCGGCCGGGAATTGATGCGTTTCCGCGGTATTCCTCTGACGGCCGCCTGGCCTTTCTCAGGTTGCAGGACTCCATGATGGCCGCTGCCCAACTCCACGTACTGGACGCAGCGGCTCGGCCGGTTCTGGTCTGTCCCACCACCCAGATCTGGGGATTGGCGTGGGTGGGCCAGGATTACCTGGTCTCGGCGGCAGCCCAGAACAACCCCTTCAGCCTCTGGCTGCTGGATACCAGCACCGGCCTGACCCTGCGGGCAGGAAGCCGGGCGCGCCACATCCAGTCCAGCACCGTTGCCGATACGCTGCTGGTGGATCACTACCGCGCCGAGCCCCTGCTGCAGTTGAGTTCGCTCACCCATGAGCGCCCGCCGGAAAACCTGGAGGTACCGGGAATACCCATCGCAGTGGCCGCCCAGGGTGACCAGCTGGCGGTGGTGACGGCCAGCTCAGGGGGCGCTCACCTGTTCGTGCTGGAACCCTCTGGGTCCTTCCGCCCTGTTTTCACCGCCCGGGAAATCTATCGACCGGCGATTTCACCTGATGGCCGCAGGATTGTGCTGTCCACCCGGAATTCGCTGAATGAAAATACCCGCCCGGTCGTCATCGACCTGGTAACCCAGGCGACGTCCGAGTTGGCCGTCGGTGACGGCGCCGTCTTCTTTGGGGCCTGGATGCCTGAGGGTCAGGGATTTTATGCTCTGCACGGCGTGCCCTCGCCCCTGGGGCGACGGGCAGTGCTCAAGGCCCACTGGATGGATGGCAGGGCGCCGGAGACCCTTGCGGCCGACACGGGAATCACCATTGCTGCCCCGGCCGACGGCAGTCTCTGGTGGGCCGACGATCGTGGTGACATCTGGCGAAAGGCCAAGCCTGATGTGGATGCACCTGTTGAACCCGTCCTGCGCCTGTCTTCGCTGTACGATAGTTGGACAGTGGATGTCGAGGGCCAGCGGCTACTGTTCACCGAAAGGAATGGCCCGGGGGTCAGCCTGATGGAGCTCGATCGGGTGACGGGCCAGCTCCAGGAACGGCTCACGCTCGCCTCGGGCCTGGACCCCATCCTTGGTGTGGCCCTGGGCCAGGACGATACGCTGATCTACCGGCGTACGTCCCCGGTATGGAACGGCCGGAGCACGGTTCCAGCCGAAGCGTTCGTGGGTCTGGCCCAAAACAGCGACTACCGGTGGCAGCAGTGCTTCCATCCGGAACACCCGACCGGGCAGAAAATCGCCGGCCATTAAGGCTTTTGGCGGCACCCTGACGAAAATCGACAACATTTTTCACCCCAATCTACCGGACATTTCGTAGAGTCTGGAGACTTTCGCCCAGGCAGGAGTCCCTCGTGTCCAGATTGTTGTTCTTGTTCGGCCCCGCCGTTCTGGCCGCCCTTCTCAACGGTGCAGCCGGGGCCCAAACGGTAACCACCCTGGTCAATTCCCTGAACGGCAGTGGCGACCTCAGCGTCGGGCCCGACGGCAATATCTACGTAGCCGACTTCGGTCAGTTCCTCAACAGCGCCAACGGCACCACGGTTTCCCGGGTGACCCCGGATGGGCAGGTCAGCGTGTTTGCCACCGGCCTGAGCGGGGCATCCGGTAACGAGTTTGATGCCCAGGGCAACCTGATTCAGGCCAATATCGCCGCCAACCGCGTGGACCGCATTGCACCGGACGGCACCGTGACCACCATCGCGCAGACCGGCTTTACCAGTCCCGTGGGCATCGCCATCGCCGCCGACGGGACTGTTTATGTTGCCAACTGCGGCGGCAACTCCATCTCGCGAATCGATAACGGCGCAGGCGTGGTGTTTGCCTCCGGGGGAGCACTGAGCTGTCCCAACGGACTGACCATGGACCCCGAAGGCAACCTGTACGCGGCCAACTTCAACAACGGCAACGTCATCAGGATCACGCCCGACGGCAGCCAGAGCGTGCTGGCTACCACTCCGAACAGCTCCTTCCGGCCCAGCGGTGGCAACGGACATATCACTTTCGGCAACGGCCGCCTGTACCTGGTCAGCAACGCCAGCGCCCAGGTGTTTGAGCTGACCCTGGATGGCGTTCTCACCGTGGTGGCCGGAGACGGCAGCCGCGGCCACAACGACGGACCCGGCGACCAGGCCAGCTTTTCCTCCCCCAACGGCATTTCCCTCAGTGCCGACGGCCGGTTTCTGTATGTCAATGAAGCCTCGTCCACCGCCGGAACCACATTGAATTTCGCCACCTTTCCGCTCAACCCGAGCCTGGTACGCGTGGTCGATCTTGGCCCGCAATCCCAACCGGTCCAGATCAACAACGGCATGACCGGGGCCTGGTTCAACCCGGCAACGCCGGGCCAGGGCATGTACCTTGACGTCAGCAAGGAGGCCAACCTGCTGTTCGGGGCCTGGTTCACCTACGAAACCAATCTTGGTTTTTCACTGCCGCCGGGCGCAAATGAACACCGCTGGCTGACGTTCCAGGGCCCATTCTCCGGCGAGGCCGCCACGGTGGAAGTGTTTCTTACCGAGGGCGGGATATTTGACGACGCCGCGCTGACCACCACCACGGCCGTGGGGCAGGTCACCATCAGCTTCAGTACCTGCACCGATGCCAGCTTCGCCTATGCCCTGGATGCGGGTCCCAGCGGCAGCATGGAGCTGATTCGGCTGACGCCGGACCTGTTCTGCGGCGCCACGGGAGAAAAGCGATGACTGGCTTACGCCTGATTCAGGCACTCGGTCTGATCGCTGTGACGCTGTTGCCGGCTGCCTGGGCCGAGGTCACCACCGTCGCCCAGGTGCGGGCCAGCGGGGATATCGCCGTCGCCGCCAACGGCACCATCTACCTGAGCGATTTTGGTCCACCCAACCAGGCCAACGGCAACTCCATCGACCGCATCAGTCCCGACGGCAGCGTGGTCACCTTCGTCACCGGTCTGGGTCGGGCCCTGGAAGGCAATGCCGTGGATTCCCAGGGCAACCTGATCCAGGTCGGCTTCAATTCCAATGCCGTGTACCGCATCGACCCTGCCGGCAACGTCACCACCATCGCATCCCTGGCGGCACCGGTGGGTGTGGCGGTGGATGCAGCCGACACCATTTACCTGACCCAGTGCCGCGCCGATGCGGTGCTGCGCCTGGAAGCGGACGGTTCACTGACCACCCTCGCCGCCGGCAACGGCCTCAGATGCCCCAACGGGCTGGACGTGGGTCATGACGGCGCTCTTTACGTGGTGAACAACGTCAATGGCGGCATGCTGCGGGTGGGTCTGGATGGCCAGGTCACATCCTTTGCCACCATCCCCGGGGGCGGCAACGGGCACGTGGTGTTCGTCGACGGCTTTTATTATGTCGCGGGTCGCCTGGCGCACCGGATTTATCAGGTGGACACCAGCGGCAACGTGACCCCCTATGCCGGGACCGGCGTCGATGGCGAATCCGATGGTCCCAATCTGCAGGCCACCATTTCCCGACCCAATGGCATTGGGCATTCGCCGGACGGTCGGTTCCTATACGTCATCGGCAGTTCTGATTTTTCGGCCGCCACCCTGCCGGTTCGCCGCATCGACCTGCCCGCAGCCGAAGAATTCCCCATTAACGGGGGTCTGAGCGGCGCCTGGTTTGACCCCGACACGGCCGGCCAGGGGTTCATGTTTGACGTGATCATGGATTCCAGCCAGATCGCATTGGCCTGGTTCACCTTCGGAACCCAGCCCGCCTCCGGTAATGCGCTGGTCGGGTCCGACGGCCACGAATGGCTGACGGCCCAGGGCAGCTACGCCGGCGGCACGGCCCAGATGGACATCACGCTGACCACCGGCGGCGTATTTGACGACCCCCAGGCGGTGACCAATACCCCCGACGGCACCCTCACCCTGACTTTCCACAGCTGTACCGAGGCCACGCTGGATTACACCCTCAACGATGGCAGGAGCGGTCGCAACGAGCTGATTCGTGCCACCCCGCCGACCCTGTGTGAGACATTGGCACCGCCGTCGGCCAAGGCGTTCAACCTGCCGCCCCGCCTGTCCGTTCTGTCCACCATCGCCGGTGACGACACCGTGCGCGTGCAATTCACCGCGGAAGACCCGGAGAATGACGTGCTGGAAATCCGGGTTAACGCGGTTAGCGAATCCGGCGCCTCCCACCAGGTGCCCCCGGACTATCTGGACGGCGACGCCGGCTACCCGGTACGGCCCGGGACCGCGCGGGATCTGGCCTGGCGGTATCGTCAGGACCCGGGGTTCGCTGATCTGGGGGGCGAGCGTTTCCGCCTGGAGCTGACCGCGGACGACCGCTACGTGGCCGGCATCGGCGACATCGTCAACCTGGTAGACGAAACCCGCCTGGTGGAAGACGTGGCGTTCATGCAACAGGACCGTCGCCACTTCAGCGCCGGCCCAGGCCACCTGCAGTCCACCCGCAACCACCTGCGGCAGCAGATGGTCGAGCGGGGACTGGCGGTGACCCAGCAGTCGTTCAACTGGCAGGGCGATACCGGCATCAACGTGATCGGGATCCTGCCTGGCCGCAACGGCAGCCAGGCCTACTACATTTTGGACGGCCATTACGACACCGTGAGCACCACCCGGGGCGCCGACGATAACGCCTCAGGCACAGCCGGCATGCTGGAGGCGATGCGCGTGCTGTCTCAATTCAATGCCCGGGATTCCATTCGCTTCATCGGTTTCGACAAGGAGGAGTTGGGCCTGCGAGGCAGCCGTCACTATGCGTCAAGCCTGCCACCCGGGGAGTCGGTGCTGGGCATGCTCAATTTTGAAATGATTGGCTACACCTGCCGGGGCCAGCCGGAGTGTGCCGGCCTGAGCCTTGCAGACACGGCCATCTACAACGTCTACCCCAGGTTCAACAACACCCTGGCCGGCCTGTTCGCCGAAGTGGGTCGCGCTCACGTGCCGGGACTGAAAATTGTCACCGTTGAAGACGACGGTGATTCCAACCTGCGTCGCAGCGATCATGCGCCGTTCTGGGATATCGGCGTCGACGCCCTGTTCCTGACCGACGGCGCCAACTTCCGGACACCCCACTACCACCGACCCACGGACCTGCTGGACGTGATGGACACCCAGTTCATGACCCAGGTGGTGAAGGTGGCGGTGGGGACCCTGGCCCGGGCAGCCGGCGTCACCCATACCGACACTGTGGCGACGGACCTGGTCAGCGTTCCATAAGGAAGAGCCGCCGCAGCCCGGCATGAAGAAACCTATCCAAGAAAATTTCGAGGACAGTGCCAGGGAGGCGCATCAAAAACGAGTCTCCACCTGAATCAAGATCTCATCATCGGCCAGTTCACCGAACAGGGCTTCGGCGTCATTTTCAGTATCGTGGTACAAAATGCTGAAATCGATGTTTTTCCAGGATTTTCCTAAGCCGATGGCACCGTATCGGTAGCTTGTCTGGTATAGATCTCCGAGATCAACGTAACCAATGGTGCTCAGAATCGAAAATCCTCGTGGCAGGGGATAATCCGCGCCCAGTTCGTAGCTGATACCGACCTCGTCGGAGTCCAGTACGTCATGGGAGTACGCCACGGTGCCGGTCAGCCAGTCGCGATATGCCCCAGACAGCTGCAGTTCCGGATAGTCGGCCCCAGATGCCCCGGCGGGATAGTCGTAATACACCACGCTGGCAGACCATGACCAGTCGGCATGCCATCTGTTGCGGTAGCCAATGGTGTACTGTAACTCCAGTTCGCCATTGTCCACGACGCCGGGCACGACGCTGTCGATGCTGCTGCCCTGCAAGCCGCCATACAAGCCGTTGCCGAACAGGTAGCTGATGCCGCCGCTCATGGCGGTGTCGCCTCCGGTGCGGGACACGCCCCTGAACAGGTAGTCACTGGAAAATGACAGATTGCCCTCGATGGCATCGGTCTGCGATATCGCATCGGTTTGCGAAAGGACGGATCCGGTCCAACCGGCACCGCAAAGAATGAGGAGAGAAAACGCCGGGAAATCGTTCATTGAGCCTGAACCTCACTGTGTGATGTGAGCGTTCACGATAGTCGGCCACTGTGTAAATTCGGGTCGCCCCAAGGTAGAAAAAGGAATGATCGGGCAAATTTCTGTAAACGCGGGTTTTGCGGTTGCGCCCCGGGCCGGGGCGGGCTAAATCTACCGCAGAAATGGGCAACCGGGACCGGAGGATTGGGTTTGCCTGGAGATTCGGGGTCAAGCCTCAAATTCATGCCCACAGTTCCAATACCCAGTATCAATGCCTGTCCCGTGTTTGCCCGGTGGGTACCACCGACCCATGTGCGGCTAGAGCAGGATCTCCAGACCGATCGGAATGACGATGAGGGACGCCGCTCCAATGGTGGCATACCTCAGCATTGGCGACTTTGAAGCGCTCGCTTCATCCGGCCATAGCTTGAGTCCGAACAGCGGTCGCAGTGGCATCACCCGTCGTGCAAGCTCGTAAGTCAGCGCACAGCCGGCGAAGGTCCCGGCGGCCACCAGTAGCGGCTCCAGCACAGGACCCAGCGTCAATCCGGAGAGCGCGAATGCCAGCACGATGACGAAGGTCTGGTGGACCAGGTAGAAAGGGTAGACACCAGCAGTCAGGTAGGGCAGCCACGGGTGCGGCCGATTGAGATAAGTGAACCCATAGCCGAACAGCGCCGCCAGCCAGAGCCATCGATTGCTGTGGGTCAGGATTGTAAGGGTGATGCCCTGCGCGTCTGACAGGTCACCACCGGAGGGCAGCCAGATCAGGTGATAACCGGCCAGGAAAAGGGTATATGTGACCAGGGCGCCGCCTAAGGCCCAGCGTCGCCATCGCGCCAGCGCGTCCCATACGCTCTGCTGGAAGGTCATGAGATAACCGATCAGGAAGTAGGCCAGCCCCACGGCTTCCCGGTGTCCGTCCCCGCCCACACGCGGGAAAAACGCCAGGTCCAGTACAGCCAGGATCAGGGGCAGGCCAAAAAGGACTGAAACAGAACCTGCCGGCATCCACAGCCGCTTGACCCATCGCTGGTCGCGTATGCGGTTCAGCAGGGGCATGGCCAGCAGCAACAACAGCGTGAAGGTCCAGAGCTCCCGCAGGTACCACAGGTGGTTGACGTCGACATGGGGCCAGATACCGGCCGTGTAGCCATCGAAAACCGGGTTGTCCAGATCGAAGAATTGACCATAGAACGTCCCGTAACTGCCGGCAAAATCGCCGTTCGCGCTCATCTCGACCCAGAGTTGTGGCGGTACAATGACCCAAATGCCAAAAGCCAGGGGCAGCAGCAGGCGCACCGTGCGAGATTTGAGCGTCTCCAGCCAGCCGCATTTGCCAAAGACATAGGCCGTAGCGATACCGGAGACCATCCACAGCAGAGGCATGCGCCAGGGATTCACCAACAGCATCAGGTTCTGGAGGAAGGCGCTGGTGTAGGCACTCTTGAAATGAAACCCCCAATCCTCCACGTACAACATGCCGATGTGGTAGAGAATCAGCAGTGCAAAGGCGAAGATCCTTAGCCAATCGAGGTCGTAGCGTCGTTGGGTCATGGCAGGCCCTGGTCGATTTGAGTGTGCTACCAGTCTCTGCCCTTGAAGCAATCAATTCATCACCCATGGGTTGGAGTGCCCACATTCTGTGACAAGCGGTGGGCCCATGAGGACAAAATGAAAGCGCCCAGCGAACAGCCAGCCTGGTTGTCCCGGCTCTCCGATGTCTACCGTAGACGCCAGGCCCTGGTGGAATGGGCCTACTGGCCGGTTGTGCAAATCTCTACTGCGCTGCTTGACGCAGACAGCGTGGTCAAGGAGTACGCGCGCCGTGGCACTCCCATCCCGTCCTGGGAACCCTACTGCTGGGAGCTGAGCAGCGCTGCCTCCATGCTGTTGTGTGTCGGGCTGATCATTCTGTTTAACCGGCGTTTTTCACTCGACTCGGTGCGCATCGGTTGGCACCTGCTTGCCCACCTGGGCTTCACGGTCGTCATTTCACTGATCCACGTGGTCGGCATGGTGCTGCTGCGCGAACTTGTGTACCGCCTGATGGGCGGCAACTACGACTTCGGCGATTGGGGTGGAGAGCTGTGGTACGAATACCGCAAGGATTTCGTCACTTATCTGGGCGTGCTCGTGACGATTTACGTTTACCGGGTTGTGGCCAGTCGCCTGATCAGCGAAGCCAGCCCGATCACCGACACGGGTGACGCCGTCGGCGATAACGGAACCCGCACCGAACGCTTCCTGGTGCGCAAGCTGGGGAAGGATTTCCTGCTGAGATCCGATCAGATCGAGTGGATCGAGGCTGCGGGCAACTACATGAACCTGCATGCTCGCGGGCGCGTCTTTCCAATTCGTGAAACCATGGCGGCACTGGAGCAGAACCTCAATCCTCAGAACTTTGCGCGGGTCCACCGCTCCTATATCGTCAATCTGGACCACGTCGTATCAATGCGGCCCGAGGACAGTGGCGATGGCGTGATCCAGCTCGCGGACGGATCGGAGGTCAAGCTGTCGCGGCGTTACCGCGAAAACTTTTTGTCGCGGGCACAACGGCGATAACCGGGCCCTCGCCGGCCGCCATGGGACTGAACCACGGGCGCAAGCTCGGGTTCAGTCATCCCGTACCGCCGCCTCCGGTGTCCTATTGCCGCGCATTCGCTATAATCGCAACACTTCCACGACAAGTATCGTACTTCTGGGGGTTTCCATGGTGTTTCAACCCTCTCAGAATGCGCTGGGTCACAAGGCATTCCAAATTGGCCACACCAGTGTATGGCTGGACCGCCGGTTGATCCGGCGCGATGGCAAAGATCACAGCCTGCAGCCCAAGGCAATCGAAGTTCTAGAGCTGCTGGCTTCCCGGGCAGGGGAAGCCGTATCGCGCGAGGAGCTGTTGAGTGGGGTGTGGGGACCGGACGGTTCCGACGATCTTTTGAGCAACGCGGTGTGGAAACTGCGCAAGGCCCTGGGTGATTGCGGTTCGGAGCCGCCGGGCATCATTGAGACCATTCCCAAGTTCGGCTATCGCCTGACCCGGATACCCCAACCCATGTCCCGGCCGGCGACCCGGGTGAGCCGGAGGCTCTGGATACCCGCGGCGCTTTTTTCCTGTGCGGCGGTGGCCGGCATTTTCGGTTGGCCAGGGGTAGAGCAATCCCGGCCGTTGGTGGAACAATCCGTCCACGTGCTGCCGCTGGTTCGCATAGCCGGGGTGAAGTCTGGCCCCAGCTATTCGCCCGATGGCCAGTCCGTGGCTTATGTCGCCCCGGACAACAGCTACCACACCGATTTGTTCATTTACGACCGCGGCACGGGTGAATCCCGGCGGATCAGCAGCGACTCGGGTTGGAATTTCCATCCTGCGTTCAACCGGCTTGGACAGGTGGCGGTTTTCAGGCACCTGGACGGCGGCTGTGCCATTGACGTATTCGACAGCCGGTCTGGAGACCGCCTGTCAAGCTTTGACTGTGACGGCATCAACGGTCGCTCACTGAACTGGTCCAGAGACGCGCAGTACCTCCTGGTTGCCAGCCACCACCACGGCCGCTCGACTCCCGTTGCTATCGACACCCGCACGGGCAAACGCGTCGCGCTCGCCGACGGCGGCGACCACCAACGCAGCCTGTCGGCCCCAGCCGAATCCCCCGACGGAATCCGGATCGCTGCCATCGAATCCCTGCACGAAGGCGGTGAGCGTGTGTTTATCGACGAATCCCGGACCAGCCCGGTGTATTCCCGCATCGGCGCGATGGCCTGGCTTGGCAACGATATGATTGTATTTTCGGTGGATGGCGGAGACGGCACCTACCATCTTCTGCGCTGGCCCGCCGACGCATCCGCAGATCCCGCATTGCTGGCCAGGATTCCGGGTACCAACACCCAGATCAGTGTTGACGCCGTCTCCAATGACCTGGCATTCGACGCGACCCGGTCCGTTTCTGATCTTTGGATGATCGATGAGCCTGCATCGGGTGGCGCCATGCGAATCGCCAGTACCGCCATGGATGAATACCATCCCGTCATTCGCCCCGACGGCCAGCGTATCGCCTGGCTGGCCGACCAGCCCCGGCCGGGATCGGTGTGGGTCCGGGATCTGCCCACGGGTCCCGGCAGGCATTTGGATTTTGTCGGCCTGACCGTGCACAGCGCTACCTGGATCGGGCAGGAGCAACTGGTGGTCGCCGCCCTGCGAGAAGGCAACCATGACCTGTACCGGATCGACCTTGGGGCCCGGTCCTTTGAACCGCTGGTGGCCACGGACGCCCATGAGATGGCCCCCAGCGCCGCCGGCCGGTGGGTGTTCTATTCCTCGCGCAGCGGCACCCAATGGACGCCCTATCGGCTGGACCTGGACACCAATGAAATCACCACCCTTTCTGCCCCGGGCCTGCGGATCATGCGGCCGGCACCGGATGGATCCCGCATCTACTACACCCGAAACGACGCCGACGGATTGTGGACTTATGACCTGGAAACCGGCCTGGATTCACTCGTCACCGACGAACTGGGCGGCGGCGACTGGGGCAACTGGGCCGCGGACAGCAAGGGCGTTGTGTTTATCAGCCGGTTTCGCGGAGGAAATCGCCTGGTGCGGATCAATCACGGGGACCTTGAGCTCGACCGCGGCGCGCCATACACGGGGTATTTCCTTCCGGGTGCCAACCTTTCCATGAGTCACCAGCACCAGGTGGCCGTGACCATTCGCAACAATTTTGAAGGCGACATTCTGATGCTGCAGTCTCCTCGGCCGCAGTTCTCCAGTGTCCTGAAGATCGCCTCTAACTGATTGAAGTAAAAAAAGAAGAGAAAAAATAGAGAAATCGGTGATGGGGTGTCCATTGTTCGCCCCCGATCCGGCGGGCACTGTTTCCGACGTCTCTGGCTGACTCTGGAACACCATGTCCCTTACTCGCTTGTGCCTGACCCTGGCGCTGCTGGCTGTCCTCTTCCCCCAGGCAGCAGGCGCCCACCTCAGCGCGCAACACGATCGCTCGATTCAACCTGGCCTTTACTACGACCCGGAGCACGACGGCCACGGCTTCGATCTACAACCCGTGGGTCTGAGCTGGGTGATGGTCTTTTACTCCTACGACTCAGACGGCAATCCCGAATGGCTGCTGGGTGTACTGGATGAAAACGAGCCTGGAATCCTGAGCGGGTCCCTGGATGTCTTTTCCTACCAGGCCGACCGACTTCCACCCCAGCAATCCGTTCGGACTGCTGGATCGGTCAGCCTGGATTTTGCCGGCGCCTGCCCCACGTCCCGTTCCAAGGGCGAACCCATCGGCGCCCGTTTCAACTGGTCTCTGGACGGAGCAAGTGGCCAGTGGTGCGTCCAGCCTCTGCTGAATCAGTCGGACCTGGACAGGGACTTCACCGGCCTGTGGTACGGCGGCGAGGCCGACGCCGGCTGGGGCATCAGCCTGGACTTTGCCGGCCCAACCACCGACCCAGACACCGACCCGGACGCCGACCGCGTGGAGGTCCAGGTCCTGTTCTACTACGACGAGGCCGGCACCGCGCGCTGGGCCCTGGGAAGTGGCACCGGCGGCGCGACGGCGGACCTCGCCGTGCATAACTATCGGGGCTATTGCCGGAGCTGCGAACCCAGACCCCTGGAACCGTTTCCGGCGGGGTCCATCAGTCATCACCTCGAGGTGGTTGATGGATTGCCCGGCGGCCAGATCACTATTGACGTGATCTACGCCCCGAGTGCCGGGAGCTGGCGCCGGCAGGACACCTCACTGTCATTGCTGTCAGAGCCGGCGCCCGGCTTGATTCCCATGCCGGACCAGGTTGAGCCGGATCGAATCATCGCCATTCTCAACACCAGCGTGGTGCCGATGACCGGACCGGATGAGGTCATACCTCATCAGATGCTGCTGATCAGCGACGGCCGAATCGTTGAGGTCGGCAACTACGGGGCCATAGCGGTGCCCGAGGGGGCCGTGCGAATCGACGGCAGGGATCTTTATGTAGGTCCTGGTCTCCACGACATGCACACCCACTTCAGCTTCGGCGGCATCACCCCTATGCGGGAAGCCGGCACCCTGTTCATCGCCAATGGTGTGACCACAGTTCTGAACATGGGCGACGGAGGCACTCAGAACCTGCCAGGGACCGATTCGCTGTTCAGCGCCGGCACCTTCATCGGTCCGGCGGTTTACGCGGGTGCCGCCGCCTACGGACCCGGCGACGGTCGGGCGGCCAGCGCAACGGTTTCCTCGCCGGCAGAGGCCACCCGATATGCCGAGAACGCCCAGCGCGCGGGTTACCAGTTCATCAAACTGTACAACTCCCTGAGTCCGGCCGTGGTGCAGCGCTTTATCGCGGAAGGCCGGCGGCTGGGCATGCCCGTCAATGGCCACTTGCCGAAAACCATGACCATGAGAACGGCATTGGAGTCCGGCCAGGGAATGGTCGCCCACGTGGCGGAGGTCTATTTCACCCTGTTTTCCAATAGTCCCAACGACGATCTGCTGCCCCAGGCCGCGGCCCTGATGCTGGAAAACGGGACCTACCTGACCGACACCCTCACGGCGTCTGAGTCCTTCGCCGCAAACTACGGGGGAAACGAAGAGGCCTTCATGGCGTTTTCCCGCCGCGAGGGCATCCTCTATCAGCCCACCAGCTTTGCCGAAAACGGCTGGCGGAATTTCTTCGAAAGCAGTGTGCTGCAGCCGGCGGGTTCCCAACCCGGGCAACTCGACGGCCGGCTTGCCTATTTCAAGAAGATGGTGCGCTACTTCAGCGACGCCGGCGTACCGCTGATTCTGGGCACTGACTCGCCGGGCCACATCGGCGTGATCTCCGGTTTCAGCGTGCATGAAAACCTGCGGCTTTACGACGAAATCGGATTGTCTGCGTTTGACGCTTACGCGGCAGCCTCCCGGAACCCCGGGGCCTATCTCTCCCAGTCCCTGGAGGTAGATACCGGTTGGGGAACGGTTGAAGTGAACAAGCGTGCAGACCTGCTGCTGTTGGAAGCCAACCCTCTGGAATCCGTGCAGCACCTCAAGCGCCCCCTGGGTGTTATGACCCGGGGGCGCTTCTATTCAAGGAGTCGATTGCAGCAGGCCTTGGGAGCGCTGGACGCCAAGTACCGGGACCCGTTTACCCTCGGAAAGTCTCTGGATCCGCAGTCTGTTCCGGCCCACCCGTGGCCCTGGTGCCGGCATGAACATTAGGGGAGTGACGACGCCATGACAAAACTCACAGCCACCCTGGGCGGCGGCCTGATGTGGATCGCCACCCTCGCGTCCGCACAGCAGGTGATCAATGAGGGAATGGACGGTGCGTGGTTCAACCCCGCCACGCCGGGCCAGGGCATACTGGTGGATGTGGACGAGGATTTTTTCTTCCTGGCCTGGTTTACCTACGATCCCATGGCCGTGGCCACCGACGGCGAAGATGCCCATCGCTGGTACACCGCCCAAGGCAGAATCGACCGCAGTATCGACGACAGCGGTGCTGAGCTTGCGCTGTTCGAGACCCGTGGCGGTTTTTTCAATGCGGCCTCGGAGACCGTCACCGAAGAAACCGGCACCGCCAGTATCAGCTTCTCCACCTGTACCAACGCCGATTTCAGCTACGCGTTCAGCGGCGGCCGTTCCGGGTCTTTCGCGCTGGAGCGCCTGGCCCCGGACGTGCTGTGCGAACCACTTTCACCGCCCGACAAAACCGTCACCGTCACCTACCTGGGCAATGCAGGGGTCTTCATTGACGACGGCGATGAAGGAATCCTCATCGATGCCTTCGCCAACTTCAGCGGCTGGATCGATTCCCCCGCCAGTCTGAAAACCGCCCTGCGCAATGCCGATCCTCCCTATGATCGCGCCCTGGTCATGGCCGCAACCCACAATCATGGCGACCACCTGGTCTCCAGTCAGGCCAATGGGTTTCTGGGCAACCAGCCCGAGGCCCTGGCCCTGGTCCCCAACTCGGCGCGAGGGAGCTTTGCCGCGGCCCGGCGCGTCGAGCTCTCACCCGCCCGGTTCGACGCCGTCAGCGTTCCGGCTGGCGAGTTCATGCTGACCGTGATCAACACCCGCCACTTCAACCAGTTCGGCAACGATTTTTCCGACCTCGAAAATTACGCCTACCTGGTGGAGATCAGCGGCCAGCGGATTCTCCACACTGGAGACATCGACTACGCCTCGGACAATTTCCAGGCCATCATAGATGCCATCGGCGCGCCGCCGGACGCCCTCATCCTGCCCACTTTCAACACCCTGATCAGCGCCCGGAACCGGGACCTGGTCACCCAGTTCTTTCCCGGGTCCCAGGTCGTCGCTACCCATTTCCGCTCCGGCTCCCTGGCCGCTGAGCGCAACCAGTTGCTGGCCCAGTTTCCCGACGCGGTGGTGTTTGACCAGGCCCAGAAAACCTTCACGCTGCCGGAGAACTGAGATGCGACAGATCCTTCGGACCACAGCGCTCCTGCTGGCGGCCACCGCTGCTTTTTCCGGCGGCGCGCAGGTTCGCGTGGAAACCCTGGCCACCGGCTTTGATGCCAGCGGCGACGTGTCGGTGGGCCCCCAGGGCAACATCTACGTGGGCAACTACGGCTCCACACTCAACGACTCCACCGGCTCGACCGTGACCCGCATCACCCTGGACGGCCAGATCAGCATATTCGCCACCGGATTCAGCGGCGCGTCGGGCAACGTGTTTGACGCCCAGGGCAACCTGTACCAGTCCAGCATCCGCACCGCCCAGGTGATCCGCGTTGCGCCGGATGGCGGTACAGAGGTCTATGCCTCCGGCATTTCCGGCGGCGTGATCGGGCTGGCCTTTGACTCCCAGGGCAATCTGTATGCCAACTCCTGCGGGGAAAACCGGATTTACCGCATAACGCCGGACCGCCAGGTGTCAGTGTTTGCATCGGGACCGCCGCTGTCCTGCCCCAACGGCCTGACCTCGGACCCGGACGACAACCTGTATGCCGTCAACTTCGACAACGGCGTCATTTCCAGGATCGACACCCAGGGCAACGTGTCCCTGCTGGCCCGAACCCCGGGAGGCAGCTTCCGCAGTGGCGGCGGGCACGGGCATGTGACCTTCGGCAACGGGGTGATCTATACCGTCTCCAACGCGTCGGGGCAGGTCTACGAGGTTAGCCTCGACGGCACCACCCGGCTCCTCGCCGGATCCGGAGCCCGGGGCCACGCTGATGGAGACCCGGCCACGGCCAGTTTCCAGATGCCCAACGGCATCGACCTCAGCGCCGACGGCCGGCGGCTGTACATCAACGAGTCCGAATCCCTTTCGGGCACCGGGCTCACCGGCACCTACCCCCTGACCCCTAACCGCTTGCGCGTCGTCGTGTTGTCCGAAGGACAGGCCATCAACCCGGGAATGAGCGGCGGCTGGTTCGATAGTGACAATCCGGGCCAGGGCTTCCTGTTCGACGTGGTACCGTCCACCCAGACGTTTTTCGCCGCCTGGTTTACCTTCCGCGGTGACCCTCCAGGAAAGGACATGGGAAAGGGCATGGGCAACGATCACCGCTGGTACACGCTGCAGGGAAGTTACGCGGAATCCGCGGCTGACCTGCAAATATTCTCCACTACCGGCGGGTTGTTTGACGAGGCTTCCGAGACAGCCACCGTAACCGTGGGATCGGCCACCCTCACCTTCGATTCCTGCGAACAGGCCCGATTGAGCTACCAGCTGGATTCACCGGCTCGCAGCGGCACCATAGCGCTGTCGCCCCTGGTGTCGCCCACGCTTTGCCTGGATCAGGCGGGCATCCCGGTCAGCCGGTAATCACAATGGATACGAGGTTCATTTCAATGATTGGATTCCCTTCCACCGGCAAGGCCGGCGTCGTGGCCACTGGGGTATTTGCCCTCATTCTGTGGTTCATGGCCTTCCACGCCGCGGCCCAGGATTTTGAGCTGTATGTCGTTGACGTCGGGCCGGACCGGGGACCACCCTGGCAGGTCCTCAAGTACGACATGAACGGGAATAACCCCGAGGTGTTCGTGGGCTCCGGGTTGAATCGGCCTCAGGACATCCTGTTCCTGGAAGACCAGGGCGTGGCGCTGGTTTCCAGCCTGGGCAGTAATCGGATTACCCGGCATGATGCGTCCACGGGTGCGTTCATCGATAACTTCGCCACCGGAATCGGTCAGCCCACCCGGATCAAGATCGGCGCCGACAAACTGCTGTATGTGCTCCAGTGGGCCGGCAACGGGCGCGTCTGGCGTTATGACCTGGACGGGAATTTCGTCGACGAGTTCACCACAGTCGGTGTCAGCAACAGCATTGGCATGGACTGGGATAGCGAGGGCAACCTCTACGTGGCTTCGTTCGACGCCCGGCACGTGCGCAAATTCGATACCAATGGCGTCAATCAGGGCCTGTTTGTGACTACCAACCTGGTGGGCCCCACCAACATCTGGTTCGAAGACTCCGGTGACCTGCTGGTCATGGACTGGAGCGGCCGTGCCATCAAGCGGTACAACGCCAATGGTGTGTTCCTGTCCACCTTTGTGACGGGGTTGAGCGAACCCGAGGGCATCGAGTTCCTGGATAACGGCAATTTCCTGATCGGCAACGGCGGCACGTCGTCGGTTCGGGAATACGACGCCAGCGGCCGGTTTGTGCAGGATCGGGTTGCCGTCGGTGCGGGTGGCCTGGCCAAACCCAACGCCGTACGCATCCGCCCCCTGGGCGTTCCCTTTGCCATCAACGCCGGCCTGACCGGGGCCTGGTTCAATCCTGCCACCGCCGGCCAGGGCCTGCTGGTGGAAGTGATTCCCTCCCGCCAGGAAGTTTTCCTGGCCTGGTTTACCTACGCGGAACCTGACGCCGGTGGCAAAGTAGGGGTTCCTGAACACCGGTGGCTCACCGCCCAGGGCAGCTACGCCGACGCAACAGCCGAACTGACCCTGTCTTCCACCCGTGACGGCGTGTTTGACCGGGGCGACGCCGTCAGCACCGTGCCGGTGGGATCGGCGACGCTGTCGTTCAGCGACTGCGAGGCCGCCCGTTTCAATTACGCGTTGGACGACGGCCCAAGTGGCGGCTTCGACTTGAGCCGTATTGCGCCGGACGTTTTGTGCAGCTCACTGACGGAGGCCATCCGATGATCCGATGTGTTCTGGCGGTTTGCCTGCTGACCTCCTCACTGGCGACACCGGTGTGGAGTGACGATGATTGGACCACGTCTTCCGCTGCCATGCCCACGGCCCGCAAAGAGATCAACAACGCCACCGTGGCTATGGGCGATGACATCTACGTGGTGGGCGGCATCGCCTCCAACGGCCAGATTACCGGCGCGCTGGAAATCTACGACACGGCGACGGACTCCTGGCGGGCCGCCGCCGATCTTCCCGCGCCGGTGTGGCGATCCAGCGCAACCGCCATTGACGGTCTGCTTTACGTGTTCGGAGGTTACCGCGGCACGGCCGGCTTTCCGTTCAGCCCGACCGCGGCAAGCTGGCGATACGATCCGTCCAGCGACCAGTGGACGGCCATCGCGGATATGCCCGTCGCCCGAGGATCCCTGGTAGCCCTGGCCCTGAACGGACGGGCCCACGTGCTGGGCGGCGCCACCGACACAGCCCAGGCCCTGCACCAGGTCTACGATCCTGCAACCGATACCTGGACCGAGGCGACACCGATGCCGGCCCCGCGATCCGGGCTGACCGGCAGCGTCATCAATGGCGAGATCCATCTGACTGGGGGCTATATCCTCAACAACGGCGTGATTCCCCAGACCGATCTGTTCATATACTCCAGCGCCAGCGACCAGTGGCGAACCGCGGCGCCCCTGCCCACCGGACGCGTCGGCATCGATGCGGTGACCTTCCGCGCCACCCTGCTGGTATTCGGCGGCGCGGCCACCGCAGCGGTTCCCTCCCGAACGCTGCAATACGATCCCGCCCTGGACACCTGGACCGAGCGCGCCGACATGCCCCAGCCCGTTTCGTTCATGGGCGCGGCCCGGGTCGGCAACCGGGTTCACGTGGTGGGCGGTGGCGCCACCAATCTGGACCGCTTCGACGGGCTGGCACTCAATCGGCAGTACACCCCCAAGGGCGGCGATTTTGTCATCAACGGCGGCCACGGCGGCGCCTGGTTCAACCCGGCCACATCAGGACAGGGCATCGTCCTCGAAGTGCTGCCGGCCCTCAACCAGTTGTTCGCCGCCTGGTTCACCTTTGATGCAGCCGATGATGCAGACGACGGGGGGAAAGTGGGCGCCAATGGCCAGCGATGGCTGACCGCCCAGGGAGGGATTAACGGTAACCGGGCCCAACTGGTGCTGTCTGAAACATCCGGCGGCGCCTTCGACAACGCCCAGGCAACGTCCACCCAATCCGTCGGCACCCTGACCATCGAATTCTTCGACTGCGCCTCCGGCCGGGTGGACTATTCCCTGGATGACGGCGCCACTATCGGCGGATTCGAGATACAGCGGCTCGCCCCAGCCGAGCTGTGCGAGCAGCTATGGGGGCCGTGACCAAGGGCAGGTGAATCGGCCTGATCCCAGGATGGACGTGTCGCTTTTCCGCGATGGGCATGTTCCGGCCCATTGCATTAAACAGATTCATCATCCCCTGCCCCACCAAAAATCAGGGGGGAGCGATCGGCGCTATCCAGGCTAGAACAGCAGTCCCTCGGAAATCGCGGATTCTGAAACCTTGCCCCCGCCCGCATATCAGCAACCAGGGATCACGCAGCCGATTCATGGCGACGGCGGGAGATGACAAATGGAAACGCAAGCACGTCTGAGCACGGGATTCTTATCGTTCCTCGTGCCGACGCTGGCACTGGTATTTTGTATCGCGGGATATGCCACCGAGCCAAGCTTTCGCCTGCACCTGAAGCTGGACGACGGCGCGCCGTCGACCGTTGCCAGCGACTCATCGCCCAACGGCCTGGACGGCGTGCTGATGAATATGGATGACCTGGCCTGGCAGACCGGAGTTGCCGGCCTGGCGCTGCAATTCGACGGCGTTGACGACTACGTTGAAGTGCCGAATGACGATCTGCTCGATTTCGGGTGGCGCGAGTTTACCGTGTCCTACTGGTACCTGAAGCAGGTCACCTCCGGCGGCTTTGATAACCTTTACGGCGTCTCGAAATGGAGTACCGGCGCCTCTCCCGGGAACAACGAGTGGGCGCTCAACATTGGCAGCGGCCGGTCGTCCGACGCGCCGGTTTTCAGACTCGAAGTCGGTACAAGCCTGTACGGACTGGAAAGCCCGCAGGAGGCCAATCTGCTGGAATGGCATCACCTGGTCGGGGTGCGCCGCAGAGACGCCGTCGCGCTCTACGTCGATGGCGTGCTGGTAGGCGAAGACGCCACGATTCCGCCCGACGCGGTGGTCAACAATAATGACAAGACCCTCAGGCTTGCGGTCAACCAGCCCGCTGCTCCCCTGTTTTACTCCCAGGCGCTGCTGGACGACTTGCAGATCTATGCCTTTGCCGTAGACGACGGCGGCGTGAATGTCGGCGACCCGGCGGGCGGGGGCGTACTGTTCCTGTTCGAGAATCCAGGTACAGCCCTGGTCATGTTCGAAAACAGCTTCGAAGCCCCGTAACCTGTCTGCCGACGAGCCAATTGGGTGGCGTCAGAGAAATGGGTGGGGTCAGAGTAAAGGGACAGAGTAAATCCAGGATTTACTCTGTCCCTTTACTCTGACCCCTGAAATTCAACACCCGCCATATTTCTCCAGGAATCGGATCATCAGCATCATGGCGTTCTTTTTCTCGTTGCCTGCCTGGTTGTCCTGGATGAATTTGATGATGGCCGGCACGTCGAACAGCAGCCTGGTGTCCTTACAATAGATGGGTTTCACGTAGTCCGTTTCTTCGTGAAGCATGGCCACCAGGTCCAGCGCGCCACCGATATAGGCCTGCAGTATCGGCACCTCCTCGCATTTGCCGCCGGCCTGGGCACAGATCGCCATGAAGTCGCTGACATTTAGCGCCTCGACCCGATCCGTCCATACCAGGACCGCGACCAGAACCAGTGCCGACCATCCCGCTGAAATTCGCATAATTGCCTCCAATCACTACTTTATTAAAATAAAACAATAAACTATTATATTAAAACAGCAAGTAATTTTGGAGTTTGACCATGACCAAGAAACTGGCCGCCCTGGTATCGTGGGTATGCACAGCGTGGTTGGTGCTGCTTCCGCTGGGGATGCTGTACCTGCTGATCAACATCAGCACCCTCGCCTCCCTGGCGGCAAGCAACCTGGCGCTGCCCATCCAGTGGCACACCGTCGACAACGGCCAATGGTACGCCTTGTGGACTATTACCGTGGCATACCTGGGGATCGGCCTGGCTGCGGTCTGGTACCTGCGAAAGGCATTCAGCAGCTTTGCCCGAGGCAACTGGTTTGATGGCGACAACAGTGTCTGGCTGCGACGTTTCGCGGTGCTGCTGATGCTGCAGGGTGTCGCCGGTCCAGTGCACCTGGCGCTGTCCAGCCTGATCCTGTCGTTTAATCACCCGCCGGGCGAGCGGACCCTGTCGATAACCGCCGGCAGCAACGAACTGGGGCTGATCGTCGCCGGGCTCATCATGTGGGTGCTGGCTGATTTGCTGGTCAAAGGTACCCAGGCCGATGCCGAAAACCGGCAGTTCGTCTGAACATGATCGGCGTCCGTCTCAACGTCATCATGGCTGAACGCAAGGTCACCGGGCGGGAGCTTGCGGCGGCCGTTGGCATCACCGAGCAGAACCTGTCACTGCTCAGGAATGGCAAGGTGAAGGGGGTACGGTTCTCCACCCTGTCGGCCATTTGCGCGACCCTGCACTGCCAGCCGGGCGACCTGCTGGTCCACGAACCGGACTCAGAAGGGTCAGTCTGAAGAGACAGAGTCCAAATCATGCCTGTCCAGATTTCGTGAGACTGGGATTAACGCCCAGGGATCCGGAGCTTCAGCGCGTAAAGACTGCCTCGAATGAACCCGGAAACGCCGGCAACTCTGTAGCGCAGCCGGGCACGGCCCGCTCCGTCCGATCCCAGCCCACCTCCAGGGTGTTGGGATCCGACAGCCTGAGATAAAACAGGTTAAAGAAACCCGCTCCAACAGGAGCGAACATGTCGTAACACACCGTACCCGCAGCGGGTGTGACCAGCGCCGGATCGGGGTTGACGAGCGTCCCGGGCGACGCGTTGACCACCGCGCCAAACGCAGAGGCCGACGCTGGAAAAAGGCCATTGGGATCCAGCAGCGCCAGCGGATCATCGCTGCCGAATGCAAGGCGCAGACTTGTCAGCGGCGACTCGTTAAATGGCACCAGCACAAACACGGCGTTTTCCGTATCCGGCGGCGGGGTGGGCAGGCTGTCCAGGGCCGGGTTAAACCAAACTCCTTGCAGCGCCCCTGCCACATCCTGACCGGGCGAACCGCACCCCTCGGGAATTCGCTGAATCGCACTGATCCAGTCCTGACGAATATGATCCGGCAGCAGTTCAGCGAAACAGCCTCCGTTGATGGCCCGATGCCCGTTAAATGGCGGATTGACCGGTGCAGCATTGATCAGCCCCAGCACATCCATCACCGAGGGTATTCGACGGGCGCCTCGACCGAGTTGGCCATTGTCGCGCTGAAAATCCACCACGCCCACGTCCAGCGTCCGTCCGTTGCCCCGAGTCGATCCGACTGTCTCGCCGGATGCAATCAGCAAAGGCGGCGGCGACCCGACTTCGCCCAGCAGAAGCAACCTGGAGTCACCCAGGTCAATCCAGCCGTCGGGCAGCGTGTTGATGTGGGCATCGATTTTTGCCGACAACGCGCCGAGATGGTCGAACTGTGTCGTCAGCCGGTCGCTGTGTCGAAGATAGATCTCAAAATCGCCGCCACCCGCACCGGAGTTGTCCAGGACCAGCACCAGTTCCCCCGCGGCCATGGCCTTGACGGAAATCGGCGGGCCGGAAGGCAGGCGAACGTACAGGTGATCGACGGGTATGACATGGCTGTCACCATCCACGTCGCCCAAGGGCAGAATCTCGCTGACCTCCCGAATGTCGACCGGAGGTTCCGACAGCAGGCCGCCTTCCATTCCATCTGCCCACAGAATCTCCGCGATTTTTTCCTGTCCAGCAACGCCTGAAGCAACGCTGCACAACAACCAAAGACAAAGTCCTCGCATGGCCCTTCGCTCTACGTCTTTTTTCAGCATAGCCCCTATTTCGAACATGACCCAAAAGAGGTCTGGTCCTGCATTGGCAAACTGAACTGGAGATCGGGGTCGTTATCGGGGCCACGTTCTTCATTTGCCTCTCCCTAGCGCATGTCAATCGAAGACTAGAATAAGACCAGGACACAATTCCCCTGCGGGCGACAACAAAATTTCGCACGACCGTGTCGGAATACATCTGCTGAGGACGTACGAATTCTCGGATTCTGCAGCCCGGAGATCCCGAGAGATCCGAACCGGGCATCCCTCGACCTCTTCCTTGGCCGCTGCAGCTCGCGCCGTAGCCTGCCCAACGGAGCATCAGGGCGGACCGATCGGCGCTGTAGGGATTTCACGCAATCGAGGTGCAAATACCATCAGACGACCCTTTTTTTAGCTGGCTTGCCTGCTAACGTTTAATGACCAATACGGAAATACCTGGGGGATGGAAATGGAATTCGAAACAGTTGCCCGGAAAGAGTGGCTGGCGAAACAAAAGGCATGCTATCGAAGATGCACTCGGCGTGGCCCGTCTTGCTGGGACTCGGCTGTCGTTGGTCCGTTTGCAATGAAGTTAATCCCGAAGACGGTCACCGTGAACAGGCTTGATCGCATTCGCGCTTATTCTTGCGCAGTCTCCAGGAAGATGGCTTGCTGCCTCATACTGCTATTGATCTTGAGCAGCAGCACGACAGCTGCAACGTTCACCGTCGATTCGCTTCTCGACAACAGTGACGATGTTCCCGGCGACGGCCAGTGTGAGAGCCTGGTCGGATCCCTGGGAGACTTTCAACTGGTCTGCACGCTGCGCGGCGCGATTGAAGAGTCGAATGCGTTGACTGGCGCCGACACCATTGAGTTTTCGGTTGCCGGTACCTTTCGACCGGTAACACCACTGCCCCCTATTACTGAGAGATTGAGCATAAACGGAGATACCGCGCCCGGCGCGCCTCCGTTCACCAGCGCAGAGCCGCAGCCGCCTGTTCTGGTCATCGACGGCAGTTTTTATGCATCTGCCGGGAGGTCGCATGGCCTGGCAATCACGACCCGTGGCTTCCTGTCCAGCATTACCAACCTGGCGATCGTCAACGTATTCGGTCCGGGCATTCTGATCGAAGGGACCGCCAGTAAGGTTTATGGTTGTTGGTCGGGAGTCCTTCCTGATGGCACTGTCGCGGGAAATTCAGAAGGGATCCGAGGCAACGCCGATGATCTGGTCATCGGCAACCCCAGCGGCGCCGGCAGTGGCAACGTGTTATCGGGCAATCTGCAATGGGGCTTTCGCGGAAACACGAGCGGTAGCGTATTTGGTGGCAACCGCATCGGCGTGGATGCGGCTGGCCTGGTCGCTATTCCCAACGCGATTGGACCGACAGCTTATGGCGTCGAGATACAAGGCAACGATAACGTGTTTGATGGCCCGCAGAATATTATCGCTGGCAATGCAAGCACAAACCTGTACTTTGACGGTGATGACAATCAGATTCGGGGCAGTCTTATCGGTGTGGGCCTTGGTGAGGCGCTGGTAAACGGTGGCGACGGGATTCGAATTGACGGCGATCGCAATATCGTGGGCGGAATGGATAGCAGCGCGGGGAACGAAATTGGTGGGAATCGCACTGGCGTTGACGTGCGCAGCATGTCGGCGACGCGACTATCCGGCAACGTCATCGCGAACAATCAGATCACTGAAAATTCCATGTCAGGAATCGGCATCAACATTGCTGAAGACACACAGATCGACTCGAATTTCATAGTCAGCAATGACTTCGGGATATTCGGTGTCAACCAAACCGGCACCCAGATCATCAACAACATTGTTTCAAACAACAGTGATGATGGCCTGTACCTGCAGACTCAGCGCCAAGGCCTGGTTGACAACAACGATATTGGGGGTAACGGCGGCCACGGAATTACCCTGGCCTCGTTCTCGCAGGAAAACCTCCTTAGCAATAACCGTATCGGCCAGCCCGTCTACAACGGCGGGGCAGTGGCCGACCCCAACGACGGTGATGGTATCCACATCGAATACGGCGATACCCCCGGTGATGGCAGCAACGTCATTGAAAAAAATGTTATCGCCAACAACGGGCAGTCAGGCGTATCCGTTATACGAAGCAATGGCAACGAGATCTTCGACAACCAGATGTTCGCCAATCAGGCACTGGGAATCGATCTCGATGGTGATGGTCGCACTGACAATGATGTCGGTGATGCTGATGAAGGCGGGAACCAGTTACAGAACTACCCCGGGGTCGTCGCCACGGATTTCACCGGTACGATACTACGGGTACAGGCCAATATGGCGAACAGCCTCACCACATCCAGTGCCTATCCGATTACTGTCCGCTTTTACCTGGGCGAAAACGCATCGCCGGAACAGGGAAGGCAGCGGGTTGGCCCCGATGTGATCATTTCGGATCCGTCGCTTTCAGAATCAACTGACATCTTGTTTATGGATGAAACTCCGGGTGGCTTTCTTGTAGCAACCGCAACTGACGCCGACGGCAATACGTCAGAGTTCTCGCCATCGATCATATTCGGCACACCGCAGCTGCCGGATGAGTTGTTTGCCAATGGGTTTGAGTAGCATACAGACGTTTCAGTAACCAGGACGCGCACTGGACGGTGGCGGGAATGCCTGGCGAAGACAGGCTCCGCATTTTTACCGTGGGCTTCTCGCACACGCCTCGAAGCCTCTCGTTGTGGCACGCCGGCGAGCATCCTGTCTTGCCGCTTTTCCGGTTTTGCCAGAAATTCGGAAAGTAGTCTTCCCGCCCTCGAACCCGACGCAAATGGAGTGCGACCAATTCGTCCGAAGTCCGGGACCTTTTGCTGAACTGAGGCTTGCTTGAGAGGAAATAGCTGGGCGGTCGAAGGATTTGATCTGGGGTCGGACCGTCCTTAAGCGCTGGGCTCTCTACGTCGATGGCGTGGTCTTTGGCCCCAAAATCTTGTGGCGTGGTTGACTCCGCTTAATCGCATGTATCGATAACCCACCACAGGAACGGTAGATGAAACGTTTAGCTCCGGCCCTAGCGCTTTGGCTTGTCGCGCTGCCGATGCATGCCCAGGTTCGCCTGACGGGTGACGTCACCTTTGGCGACGACTATGGCGCTGCAGTGGCCATTGACGGCAGCATCGCCGTCGTGGGCGCGCCGTTGGATGCAACCAACGGTGGCGATGCTGGCGCTGCCTACGTGTATGAGCGCGGACCTGGAGGCTGGACCTTGCTGCAGAAGATCCTGGGGCCACTACCCATCTCCAGATTTGGATTCTCGGTCGCGGTGGTGGTTGACGAATCCGGCCTGAACGAAGGGGATTTTATTGCGGTGGGCAGCTTGACGGGCACCGGCGCCACGCTGCGCTCGGGTAACGTCCGCATGTATCGCCGGCTGCCGCCCGACACCGAGTTCACGTTCCAGAGCACGCTGGCCGCCGGCGATGGACTGAACGGCGATGATTTTGGTTATGCCGTTGCACTGGACCTGTCGGTGCCCAGTGAAACTCTCAGCGGCGACCCGGTGTACACACTGGCCGTGGGCGCTCGGAAGAAGGGCCTGACAGGCGTCGGCAGCGAAGTGGGCGCCGTGTACGTCTACCAGGCTGCGCCTGACGGCTCGGCCTGGGCCGGAACGGCAAAGCTGGTGCCGGACGATTTGATGGGCGCCGACCAGTTTGGAACCGCGGTGGACATCAGCGAAGACTTCATCGTGGCCGGCGCACCCCAGGGTACGCACCCGGAAGGTGTGGCGTACCTGGCCCGGCGGTTTTTCGACACCGGCGCCGGCAACTTCAGCTGGTCGGTCAATCGACGCATCAAGGCCAGCGATGGCGTCACCGGCGACCGCTTCGGTGAGAGCGTTGCCATCTCCCAGGGCGTAGTTGCCGTCGCAGCCCGGTTTCATGACCTGACCGCCAGCAGTTTTGCCAACGAGGGCGCCGTTTATCTGGTGGATGGGTCAACCGATATCAATTTTGAAATCAACGAAACCTTTAAACTGCTCTCACCGAATTTCACCGCAGGCACTGCCGACGAATTCGGCAGTCAGGTGGCCGTGGACAGGCACCTCATGAGCATCACCGAAAAAGTAGACGGCGGCACCAGTCATATCTTCCAGTCCGACGGCCAGGGCGAATGGTCGCGACTGGAGACCTTAACCACCAACGATCCGGATGCCACCGACGCCGGCGCCGAATCCAATGCCATGGGGTTCAGCCTCCCTGAGGTCATCGTCGGTGACCGCCGCAACCTCGGTCCCGGGGGGACGGTTCATATCCTTACCAATCAGCTCGTGTTTTCGGCGAGCTTTGAGGCAACGCAGTAACGCTGCGCCATCTGGAGTCTGATGGACTTCAAGCCGGGCGGCTGCGCGGACGCGCCCGTCCTGGGCTGGGAGGATTGGGGTGTTGCATCGCCATATTTCGAGTTTCCGCGGTAACTTTGATGTGTCAGCCTGACCTCAGAGACTCATGACCCCAGAGATCGATTGCACCTGCTAAACTGAAACCGTCGAAATTCAATACTCACTCCGCTTCTTCCCGCCTGGCTGCTCCTTTCGGGCGATGAATGATACGACTATGCTGGCTGCTGGAAGACAAATAGCGATCCTTCGCTGGTTTCTTATCTGGACCACGATTGGCTGTTTGTTCTCACTTCAACTCCGATGGCACTACGACCTTCCCTGGTCCCTGTCCGTGTTCTGGGGCCTGGCTGACTGGTATTTGTGGGGGTTGCTGGCGCTCGCAATATTTGCAGGGGTGCGAGCCCTGAAGAGACTCGGCTGGGAAAGCCGGTGGAGATTCCTGCTTTACATGGGTTCCGCGCCCGTTGCGGCCGGCATTCACGTCGTGCTGACGATGATTGTCGGCGGCAGCAGCGATGCGCTGGCCGACGCCGGGTGGGTTGGCTTTTTTTACGCGCTTTATGCGAAGAAACTGACTCTCAACATACTGACATTCGGCGTACTGACTCTTGTGGCGGAACGGTTGTCTGCCCAGCCTCCCGCGCAAGCTTCAGGAGAGACAAAAGCTGAAGCGCTGCCCGCAAGAATTGGCGAAACGACGCGTTTGATAAACCCCAAGGAGATCTTCTGGGGCGAAGTCTCCGGCAACTATGTCGACCTCCACACCAGAGACGGAGTCTGGCCGGTGAGAATTACCCTGACACAACTCCTCCATCGCCTTGTCCAGCACAGGTTTCTCCAGGTGAGTCGTTCCAGGCTGATCAATCTCGACCAGGTACGGGCCATGAAGTCAGATTCCGGCACGCTCTCGGTCGTGCTTTCTGACGGATCGGAAATTCAAGTTGCGCGTCGGCACGGCTCCCGGGTTCGAAAAACGCTCCGCGAATTTTGTGGATTGGAAGATCCCGGCCGCTAGCCCCACAATTCACGCCGAACGTCACAGCCATTTGAGCGCGGCTCGGCCTGGTGACATTTTTCGTGACTCGTGTTCCTACATGGGTCTTTGTGGCAATGAGACGTCGTACTTTCCTGGCCAGTTCCCTGGCCTCCGCCAGTGCGCTGGCGCTTACACCCGCTTCACGAGCCGTTAGCAGGGAGGCTCGACCTGAGCCTTTGCGGTTGCTGGTTCTGGGTGGAACTAACTTTGTTGGCCCCGCCATCGTTGACGCAGCGTTGTCCCGGGGCCATCGTGTCACGTTATTCAACCGAGGCATTACGCGACCGGAGCTTTTCCCCAACGCTGAAAAACTGCGTGGTCTTCGAGGTACAAAAAGGGAAGACCTGAGCGCCCTCTCCGGGACGCGACATTGGGATGCCGTTGTCGACGTATGGCCCGAACAATCGGCCCTGGTTGAATCAACCGCAAAATTGCTGGTCGATCGCGTGAGTTTTTATTATTTCATCTCGAGCATTGCCGTTTACCGCGACTACAGCCGCCCCGGAGTGAAAGAGACGGCTGAAGTCCGCCGCAACGATCCGGGCTATGGCGGCGAAAAATCCCGGGCGGAGTCAATCATTGGAAAACTTTACGCCGATCGCTATGGAGTTGCGCGATGTCACTCAATTTTCGGACCGCGCGATCCCGGATCAACCCTTCACTACTGGCTACGCCGCTTTGCAGCGCACAACCAGGTAGCTGCACCGGGTGATGGCGGTGATCCAATACAGTTCGTTGACGTGCGCGACGTTGCTTTATGGGTGGTTCAGTCGATTGAACGCAAGCTGGCCGGCATCTACAACATGGCGTCGGCTCCCATGCCTTTCCGAGAATTCCTCGCCGCCTGCAAATCGGCCGTCGATTCATCTGCTGCGCTCACCTGGATAGAAAAGGATTTCATCTATCAACAAGGCATACGGGCCTTCAACGAACTGCCGCTGTGGATACCCAAGGAAGAGGACCCCGGATTCTTTGGGATCAGTTCAGAAAAGGCTCAACAGGCCGGCATGCGTTTTCGACCGCATCAGGAAACCGTCGCAGCCGCGTGGAACTGGTACCGGTCGGCGTTCTTCAAAGACACGCAGTTTCCTCACAACGGTTGGGGCATCAGTCGCCAGCGGGAAGAACGATTGCTTCACGCCTGGCAGGATCAGGTCCTGAAATGACGCGTTAGAAGAACTTCGGGAACATGGGGTTTACCTCTGACCTCAGAAATCCCTGGACAGAATGCGGAAAAGGCTGTGTGATGGCAGCCGCACCTCGCTTGGGGCGACGCCATATGACTGGAGCATCTTTTGAGACGTGACTACCTCTGCATGCTTTTGCTATGTGCTTTCTGCTGCGCAATTGCTGACGACGAAACATCTGAGGCCCGGTATATAGCCAACATGGGCGTCATGATCGAGCGAGGCAGTACCAAGGTACTCTTCGACCCGCTGTTCAAGACGCACTTCGATATCTACGACCCCGTGCCCACGAACATGGCGGCAGCCCTGATCGCCGGCGCCCAGCCGTGGGACGGAATCGATGCTGTCTTCATCAGCCATTATCACGGCGATCATGTCGATCCAGAGATGGTTCTGGCGCTGCTTCGCGCGCAGACGACAATCAGGCTCTTCGCCCCCGAGCAGGCAGCCTCGGCGATTCGCAAGCTGGTCAGCGATGCCCGGGTCCTCGAACGCGTTCATGGCCTTGTCCTGGCAAACGGCGAAGCGGCCGTCGATATCGAGCTGGATTCGCTCTTGATCGAGGCCACGCGTGTTCCACACGCGGGCTGGCCGAATCGGCACTCACACGTTGAAAACCTCGTATTCCGCGTCACGCTCGACAGCACAACCACCGTGATGCATCTTGGCGACGCGGACACCGGTCATGAGCACTATGACACCGCCTCCGGGTATTGGCAGGAGAGACGCACGCACCTGGCGATGCCACCTTATTGGTTCTTTCTCTCCGAAGAAGGGCGGGAAGTGCTCAACGGCCGAATTCAACCTGATCACGCCATTGGCATGCACGTCCCGTCCGAGGTGCCCGACCAGGCTGCAGACCGGCCTGAAGAAATTCGCGAATTCGACCTGTTTACGAAGCCTGGCGAATCGCGGAAGATTCTCGTCAAAGATTAGGGCTTTTTAGCCTGACTTTTCCGAGGTCATAGGCGGACGCCAAACTCGTTGCTGAACATCAAATTGTCCAGCTGTCAGTCGCACCGTTAAGGCGCGAATGTGGCAATGCACGACCTGACCCTCATTTGCTCTTTGTAGCGACTCTGACCCCAGAAATTAGAAATTTCTGCCCGGAATCACTTTGAAGCCGACTGTTCCAGTTGGTCCAGAATCGGCATCAAGCTCCGGGCTTTGGATTGGATCCGGTTCAGATCACACAAAGACGTAGTCAAAACATCTCGGCTCTCGCCCCGGTGCGCGAAAACCAGATAGGTCCGCCGCGCGCGGAAGGGGTACCCGCAGGCGATTTCTCCGTCATTGGTGTTCACCATCGCTTCGTCTCCGACAGTCCCCTTCCATGTTTCCTTCACGGAAAAACTCACCTGCCGCGTTTTCACAAACAGGCTGCCTTTGTTTCGGATCGTGGTGACTTCACCGAGAAAAACCACGTGTGCTTGGGAAAACGCCTGGGTGACGGCAATCTCGGGATCGTCCGAATACGCCATGCAGGTGCACGCCAATGCCCAGCCAGGGCAGAGAAGGCTGAAGAGAATGATGCGAATCATGCCTGTCCAGATTTAGCTACAGATTTGCGGGAGGTGACGCGGCTGGTCAGTGACGGAATCGGGACAGCCAGCCCTGGCGGTTTTCTTCGGCCGGCTGGAAATGCAGCGCAATGGCCGCAACCACTATGGACAGGGCGAAGTTGATGCTGATGGCTTTTTCGTACCAGGTGGATTCGTTCCAATGGAGCAGCGAATCGCTCATCCGCGGGTCAGCGATGTTTGCGAACAGCAGACCAAAAAAGATCACGGACGAGACAGCCACGTAGACAAGGATAGCTTTTTGCACGGAAACTCCTTTAACCGCTTCATCAAGGGCGGCAATAGACTGCCAGGAATGTCTCTGTGAATCATACGGCAAAACTCCAGAACTGGTGGATTTGGGTCACGTTGGAATTCGAGTTTCCGCGGTAACGTCGATGTGTCATCGCAGGACCTGGCCCCCGATTTTGAATGTCGGCGCATCAGGCGCTGGTGAGAGCTGTCCAGATCTGGCCTCTAGCGTTTCTCCAGCGGCAGCGAACGGAACAGGTCCCAGACTTCCCTGGCGGGCCGAGGCTTGCCGTGACCGTCGACGATGCCAACGTCCCGCCACATTGCGCCCCACTCGGGGAGTTGATCCTTCATGTCGGCCCATAGCTGATCGTAGTCGCGATAACACCAGACGATGAAAAACTCGTACTGGTCTTCCAGGGCCTGGGATAGCATTGCGTAATACACGTTTTTTTGTATTTCAGGTGTCGCGGGCAGTTGTCTCAACGCATCGACGGCAACAGGTTTGCCTGGGTATCCCGATTCTGAAATGGCAATTTTCCTGTCCGTACGTCTTTTCACCTCGTCCAGAGCCGCCGTTGCCCTGCTCAGATCCAACGGCCTTTGCAGGAACGGATAAAAACTGATGCCGGCGAGGTCTGAATGACTCCACAGAGCCTCGATTTTTTTCCAGCGGTGGGCCGGGTCGCCGCGTGCCGGATTGACCAGGTTATGCAACGAGACAGTAAAGAATATCGGCAGGTTCGGATGTTCCCGCTTCAACTCCTGGTAGGTGCTGCGGTACAACTCCGCAAAGTCATCCCAGACAGCAGGCCGGTTTTCCAGCAATTCGTTGACTTCGACTGCAATGGCGAGGTAGTCCGGCTCGAAAAACTCCACGGCTTTCCTGGCGTATCGAAAATAGGCCGCTTTCACGTCTGGATGGTTGAATCGCTTGCCTTTGAACGCCGCCGGAATGGGCATCTGGTATTCGGCACCTCGATAATCGGCCATTCCATCACGCAGTTGATTGATGGGGCTAATGGACAGGAACACCTTGAGCCTGGCACTGGTCGAGCGCTTGCGGCCTTCCCACGCTGCCATCATTGCAGGGTGAAATGGCCTTTCCTTCAGCGCCTCCGTCCAGGGTACGCCCTCTTCGATATGGTGAGCGATGATGTCCGCGTTGGCATTGATGAAATCATAGGTTTCCTGCACGGCAGCGGCATCGAGCGCCCATGGCCAGGGAGTAAAACCCATGCTGAAGGTGCGACTATCGGCAGCCGTCGCCTGTGTGACGATTGCGATCGAGAGCCCGAGCGCCACTAATTGCAGATATACAGTTCGATTTCCGCCGGTTGCGGCAGCGCGTCCAGTGGGTAACCAGAGCGTCATCCAGATCAAAATGCCTCAGAGGTATTACGCCTGCAGGAAGTCCGGATTATAGGGAGAATATTCCGCCGGGACCAAGGGCGACATGCCGCCTGGCCAGAGGCGTGTCAGGGTCAGATACCGCAAGCCCCGGAAATTGCGTTAACACTTACAGCGCGCTGCAAGCACTCTCACTGAAGAACCGCCAATGCCAGCGGAGTTGCGGCCTGAATGCTCCTGCCTTTTTCGATTCGGAAATTTTGCTGCTGCATGAGCACCACGATTTTTCCCTGGAATCGAGTCACGTGCGGTTCCCACAGGCCCATGTCGCCGCTGGACAGATAGACTCGCTTGGTCCGCGACAGGGTATCCGGTTCGATCAGGTCGAGATAGGCCCGGTTGCTCGCCACCGAGTCTCGTTGAAACACACCCCATTGCCCATTGACTTCCAGCAACGCCGGTCTGGCCAGCGATGCACCATCCGACTCCAGCCCCGTAACCATAGGACGAGTGTTCAACGGCGTGACAACCCACTGGCGACGATCGGGGGAATTGTGAACCAGATGAATCCGGGGGGTGTTGTCCGTCGCGGTTCGCCAGAAGGTTGCCGTTACGTTGGCGCCAGCCGCCGTTACAAGGATTGCCGTGTTGTTGGCCAGGGTGCTGTTCGCGGGCACGGCCGCAATCAAGTCACAGTCAGATGCAGATACCGGCGGTGCCGCTACATTGTCCGTCGAGTCGAACCACAGGTTTTCCTTGGCTGAATAGCGGGAGAAACACAGATCGCGGTTCGACTCGAACCCCCTGTTTGACGGCAGTCGTTCTCGCCAGGTCCAGCTGAGGTGTAATTGATCGTTGGGCGCCAGATAGGCTTGCCAATACGGGTTGCGGTCTCCCTCGCCCGCAATGGCCGGACTGGCCATGTCGGCCCAGGTCCCGGACTCGGTGTCATAGCGCTTCACGATCACGTCGCCGTTGCCGCTGGACCCGGATCGATAGAGCAGCAGCAGATCGCCGTCGCTCAGTCGAAAGAAGCTGGGGTAGGTGACCGCAGATTCGTTGTTCCCGGTAAGGAAGTCGATGATATGGGTGCCACCCGGGCCAACGGTCGCGTATCGAAGTGAATTGCTGTGAACATCCCAGATGACGTGGATCAGGCCGTTACCGTCTATCGCGATATTGGGCGTGTTGTGCGGATCTTCGGCATTTGCCGTCAATCCTGTATCCAGTAGCTCCCACTCGATCGTATCCGAAGAGCGAGCGATGATGAGTTGTTCGTCGCTTCGATAGTATGCGAAATACAACTCACCGCCGTACTCTACAAAAACATCGGAGCGATGGCGTGCAGTGTTGGTATGCCATAGTGCATAGGCATCGGAGTCCACGACTGTGTAGCGAACCGATGAAAGGGCGTCGAAACCGGAACGGAAGATATCGCTGGCTCCGGCGCCGAACAGGGGAACCGGCGCGCAGCAGATCCCAACCAGGAACCATAGCGGCAACCCCAACGCTGATGCCTTCCTTGTCTGGTGCCGGGATAGGATCCGATTCATGTAGCGAGTCTGAACTTGCGTGGCTGAAAAAGCCAGGTCTTGCCATCCCGCCGATTCTGTACTGACTCCAGGCCCAACGGTCAGGTTGAAGTGGTCCGGTTCGTGTCATCGGGCCTGCATTCCTCACTACCTTGTAACCATGAAGCAACCTCAGCCGTTGACATGTAAACAGGGGTCGTGGAGGCTTTGCCTGCGCACACTCCCTGCCGACGCCTGAATCTTCATAAGGACTTGCCCGCATGGATCGAACCTTCATTCTCTGTCTTGCGATGCTGTATCCCTTGCCTGGAGCACTGGTCTCAGACAATGAGACTTCCCCGCTCAAACCGCTCACAGACTTAATGGAAGACGCTGAGATTCCTGGCCTCTCGGTTGTGCGCATCAATGACGGCGACATCGAATGGAGCTACGCCCTTGGCGTCAAGGAGGTGAACTCTGAAGAGCCGGTGACCGAGTCCACGGTGTTTGAGGCCGCGTCACTGAGTAAACCGGTCGTTGCCTACCTGACCTTGCGCCTGGCTGCACGCGGCGTGATCGATCTCGATGCGCCGCTCTGGGATAAGCAGGGCTATGACCGCCTGGCCCATGATCCGCGCGCACGCGACATCACCACACGGATGGTGCTGACCCACACCTCAGGTCTGCCCAACTGGGGCGGAACGCCATTGAATTTGAACAACGATCCCGGCAGTACCTGGGGATACTCCGGCGAAGGCTTCGTCTATCTCGCCACGATGCTTGAGCGACGCACCGGGAAACTGCTGAACCAACTGGCCCGCGAAGAGGTGTTCGAACCGTTGGAGATGCCATCGTCGTCGTTCGTCTGGACCGAGGCCTATGAACAGACAGCAGCAAGCCCGCATGATCTCGGCGGCCAATCGACCGAGAAGGGTCGACCGGAGTCGGCCAATGCGGCAGCCAGCCTGCACACCACCGCAAGGGACTATGGACGGTTCCTGATCGCGGTGATGAAAGGTGAGGGCCTGCCGGATGACCTGGCCATGGCCATGGTGTCGCAGCAGTCGGACATCGGTGGCTGGGGCGACAAGAGCACCTGGGAGCACCTGGGCTGGACGCTGGGCTGGGGATATCAGAAAGGCGACGGTGGTGGCGCCATCTGGCACTGGGGCGACAACGGCAACTTTCGCTGCTTCGTGCTGGCCTATCCCGAGCGGCGCGAAGCGCTGGTCTATTTTTCGAATACAAGCCTGGGTCTCTCCATAGCCGACGACATGCTGGAACTGGCGTTCGATGACACCTTCTGGGCCCTTCGTTACCTGGACTATTATCGATGGGATGCTCCGGGTTATCAGGCGCGGAAGGCGTTGCGCCAGGTAGCGGTCGAGTCCTCGGAGGACGAGGCGCTGGAATCCGTCAAAAAGATCCTGGCCGAGCTGCCGGAAGACGTCGCCGGTAACGAAGCCCTGCGCGTGGGATCGTTCCTGGTCGAGCGGGGCAACCTGGCGCTCGCGGGCAGCGTCGCGGACTGGGGCGTGGAGCGCTTCGGCGGCGTGCAGTGGTTGGAGGGCCGTGCCGAGATTCGTACCCGTACCAAGGATCATGCCGGCGCCGTAGCCGACTTCGAAGCCGCCCTTGCCCTGGATGGGGAACGCAGCGAAGCCATCGCGCCACGACTGGCCTGGCTGAAGGATGGGCTGAAGTCAGCCGGGAAGAACTACCAGCTGGCCGCCGACGGTCTCGATGAATACGTGGGCACATTCGGCCCTCGAGTCATCCGCAGAGAAAACCTGCGCTTGCTCTACCGCCGGGAAGGTGCGTCGTCGGAAAGCCCACTGCTGCCGCTGGATCAGGATGTTTTTGTCATCGAAGGCGTCCACTGGTTTCGGATGCGTTTTGATCGTGATGAGACCGGTGAGGTGATTGGTATTACTGGTTTGTATTGGGACGGCCGGACTGACGAAACGCTTCGTTCCGAGTGAGTGGCGCCAATTATTCGGTCAGATGCTTATAAGTCACCTAAGGCCCCGTACTCTCGAAGTACTCAGCAAGATCGCGGGACCGGTCCATGTTTCGCTGCACGATGATCAGCTTGCTATCGATATTGCTCATTCGCCGGTTCAGTGTCTCGGTCAAGCCAGGCGCGGCGAGCAAAGATTCAACTGCAGATTTCACAAGCGCATCACCCCATTGAGGTTCGCATTCCGGCAGGAAAAGGGAGATCTTTCCGTTTGACGCAGTGGAAACAATCTCCTGGCAGTCGGACTCAATGACTCTCTGTGCGCTGACCGGCATGTACGAGCGCACAAGATTCCGATACGAAGGGTCATCTTTTATGTTGATAAGAACTGCTTCGAACGTCACGTAGAAGTTTGTCAAACGATTGCGTGCATCGATGTTCGAAATCTTACTCAACACACCGGCTCTCAATACCTCGTCATAAACTGCGCGATCAATTTGCACCGGCCATCGAAATGTTGCTCTATATGAGTCGATAAGAAACTTTGCCCCTGGCGTTGCTTGATCTGCCCGTAGCGAATCAAGCGCGGCTTGCCCATGTTCCCTTAACTGCAGGTAGTAGTCTCGACGAGCGCCGAGGTTTTCTGCATTCCTGCGGAGCTCTTCGACGAGCTGACCGTGGTAGCCAATAGCAGTATTCCGTTCAATTCGAGCCTGATTCCAGTTTTGAGCCTGCAGACCCATGAACACGCCAATAATGACGATGAATAACTCAACGCACACGGTGAACCAGTTTTGTTGCCGAATGGCGTCGGCGAGGCGTCGAAGGATCATGCTAATTCTCAGTTTGTATGGCTCACACGGTACGCACGAACGTCCCATCTCTCAATAAAAGATGGCCACTGGCGGGCGTTTCTCAGTCCGCCTCGACGTACTCCTTGAGCATGACTGATTCCGGCATCTGGCCCTCGGTCAACCTGGTCGAGTGCAGCATGCGGAGTTTCCAGCGACCACCGGTTTGAACCAGCACGGCACTTTCCAGCCATTCGCGCATGCCCTCACCTTCCTCGGAGTTGAACGTGGCGCGATTCCAGTAGCTGACCCAGGCTGTGTCGCCGCGAATCTCGCTGGTGATGACGTCGAAGTAGTTGCGGCGGTGCACCCCTGGCGGCAGGGTCGACATCACCTCCAGCGTGATATCCAGGTCCCACAGCTCTCCCACTTCCAGCAGTTCGAAGTCCGGCGTCACCAGACTGCGCATTCGTTCTGTGTCGCTGTCCGCAAGACAGGCAAACACTTCCTGCACCGTATGGAAAGGTCCGTCCTCGCCATGCACTGGCACGGCGAAAAATCCGAGCACCAGAACCGTGATCAACCAGCTCCGCATGAGTCTGCCCCGTGTGTGTTTCGCCCATGATCCCCGCGAGGTTCGCCCGGCGTCAAACCGGAGGGCGCAGGTCTCGCTATGAAGCTTTGATTCTCAATAGCGCGAATGTGACGAGGCAAGGCCGATAAGAGCGGTAGAGCGATTTCCAAATCATGCCTGTCCAGATTTGGCTCTTAGATTTGGCCTTGGCTCTCAATCCTGACGATTGTCCAAGTTAATATGCGGACGCGATAATGATATGTTATAACATCTCAATTGGCTCACACTTGGCCACCAGTGGTTGATCTGACACTGTGGTGCAGACCTGCATGGCAGCCAGGCGTCGGTGTTTAAAAACTCAGGTACGAGGAACCATCATGACTGTTAATCGAGTGCGCCGCGCCGCCAGGCGCTGGGCTGCTTTGCCCACTCTCACTGTGCTGTTGACTGCGAATGCAATATTGGGCAGCACGCCAGTGAATGCTCAGACTGAAACCGATGAGACCATTGACGAAATCCTGGTCCTTGGAACACGACAGGCCTACCAGGGAGACTTTGATGCCCTGGAAACACCGCAGGCTGAGTTAAGAATTGATGCTGAAACTCTGCAGAACGCGGGTGCCATCGACCTGGTGCAAGCGCTCGATTTATCCGCTTCCGTTGCCAGGCAAAACAACTTCGGTGGTCTCTGGAACAGCTTCGCTATTCGCGGTTTTGTGGGTGATGAGAACCTGCCGAGTAACTACCTGGTGAATGGTTTTAATGCGGGCCGCGGTTTTGGCGGTGCTCGCGATCTTTCCGGCATTGAATCGGTTGAGGTGCTCAAAGGTCCCAGGGCCGCTCTGTTCGGGCGCGGCGAACCCGGCGGCACGGTCAACCTGGTCACGAAGCGGCCTACTTTTGAGACGGCCGGCGAGATCCTTATTTCAGCAGGGAGCTGGAGTACCAATCGTATTGACTTTGACTACACCACGCCCCTGTCTGACAACGTCGCCATACGACTGGTAGGCGCCTATGAAGATGCGGAGAGCTTCAGGGACACGATAGAAACAGACAAGCTGTTGTTCAGCCCTTCGCTCGCATGGCGTATCGGTGATCGAAGCCAGCTGACCTATGAAATTGAGTACAGCGATCAGGAAACGCCTTTTGATCGTGGCGTGATTGCCATAAATGATGAACTTGGCCTCATCCCCGAGGATCGATTCCTGGGCGAACCCAGCTATGGCCCTATCGATACCGACGTGCTCGGCCATCAGTTGGAATTCCGGCATGCGTTCAATGACGATTGGAGTGCGATGCTTGGATTCAACTACCGCGATACCTCGCTAGACGGGCTGGCGTCCGAAAACGGCTTCGGCGCCCCCGATGCGGACGGAAACTTCGGTCGCTTCAGCCGCGATCGTGACTACGATGCTACCTACCAGGTGTTTCGGGCCGAGTTGAGCGGCGCTTTCGAAACCGGCAATCTGACCCATCGCGTTATCGTGGGTGTGGATGTTGACGAATTCAAAAATGACCAGGTCGCTTTCCGCGATCGATCAACCGATCAGAGCATCAATATTTTCAACCCGGTCTATGGCAACTACCCACCAGAAACCCTGGCTCTGGCATCGCAAATCGACAGGGTTGAAACCCAGGAGGCCGTGGGCTTCTACATCCAGGATCAAATCAGCGTCACGGAAAAACTGGATATTCGAATAGGCGCCCGCTTTGATGACTATGAGCAAGAGCTGGTGAACCGCCGATCCAACCGTACTTCGAACTATTCCGAGACCCAGGTCAGCCCACAGTTCGGCCTGGTTTACAAAGCCACAGACGCGCTGTCATTTTATGCGGCCTACGGCGAAAACTTTCGCCCGCTTTCCGGCGCGACCGATGAAAACGGATTAGATCCCAACATCGCGGAGTCAACGGAAGTCGGCGTCAAGTTTGCCTTGAACGACGGCGCATTGGTGGGAAACCTTGCGATCTTCGATCTTGAGCACTCCAACATTGCGACCTTTGACGCCAATTTCGAACCCACCGCTATCGGCGAAGCATCCAGCCAGGGCTTCGAGTTTGACCTGACCGGTCAGCTTACGGACAGCCTGAGCCTATGGATGTCGTATGCCTATGTCGATGCGCAAACCGAAAATGACTTCACAGATTTCATTTCCTTTGGCTTTATTCCCGCCGGTTCAGACCTCCTGAACGTCGCGGAGAATCAGTTCAGCCTGCAACTCGCTCAACAAACCGAACTGGCTGGCAGGGACCTGACGCTCATAGGTGGCCTGACCTACGTCGATGACCGAAGCGGTGAATTTGGCGACCCCACCTTCAGGCTGCCGAGTTACACCACGGTTCGAATTGCTGGAGACTACGAGATCTCGGATTCGCTGGATATACGCCTGGAGGTACACAACCTGTTTGATGAAGAGTATTACACCAATTCTTATGCAGACGTTTGGGTTCAGCCGGGCACACCGAGAAGTTACCGGGTGTCTGCGAACTTCCGATTCTAAGGGTCCTCAATGAGCAACGCAGTCAAGCTGCGCGCTGACCAGCTGGAGATTGTCCGCTCAGGCAAAAAAGTGCTGGGCGGAATCTCATTTGACGTGGCCAGTGGCGAAGTTTACGCCCTGCTGGGTGGCAATGGCGCTGGCAAATCCACCACGTTGTTGGGTTTTCTCGGATTGCTGCCACTCTCGGGTGGCAGCATTTTCGTCAACGACATAGAAGTTGGGTCTGATCTCAAGAAGGTTCGCGAAGCCATCGCTTATCTCCCGGAATCGGTATCGCTTTATGAGCATCTCGATGCCTACGAGAATCTCCGCTATTTCCTGCAACTTGCGGGGACACCCTACGACAGGTCCAAGGTGGAAGCTGCCCTTGATCGGGTATCACTGGATCTCGAATCAAGAGGTCGCAAGCTTACGGGATACTCAAAAGGCATGCGACAGAAGGTGGCCATTTCGCTCGCCATTCTGCGGGATACCGAAATCCTGTTGCTTGACGAACCAACCTCGGGGTTGGATCCCGCTGCGATCGATGAGTTTCATGATCTTGTACGTGACCTTGCGTCGTCCGGTAAGACGGTGCTGATGGTCACCCACGATGTCTATGGCGCCTGCCAGGTTGCCGACAGGATTGGCCTGATGCAGGACGGCAAACTGGTTGGCGAGTTTACCGCGGCTGATGGCGAGCGAATCCAGACGGAGACGGTTCATCGTGCATTCTCGGATCGACATCCCAAAAACCCGCAGGTGGCATGAAGACCGCACTGACCATTGCAGCCGAAGAATGGCGCTATTGGATTCGATCAAAACTGGCACTTGCTGTCATTGCACTTTTTGCCGTCATGCTGGTTTCAGTCAGTTGGGTGACGGTACTGCGGATGCAGGCAGCATCCGCTGAGCTCGATCACCATCAGGCTGAAGCAGAAGAGACTTTTGTAGCTCAACCTGATCGCAACCCCCACCGCATGGTCCACTACGGACATTATGTGTTCAGATCACCGGTACCCCTGGCGTCGTTTGATCCCGGACTTGATTCAGTCACCGGGCAGGCCATGTTCCTGGAAGGGCATCGTCAGAACTCAGCCACCTTCTCAGCATCCGCGGCCAGTGGTGATCCCGGTGGTTTGTCCTGGCTCACCCCCGCATTGACCTATCAGGTTTTCGCACCCCTGCTTCTCATTTTGCTCGGGCATAGTGCAGTAGTCCGCGAACGTGAGGCCCGAGTGCTGCCGTCTTTACTGGCACAAGGGGTGAGTGGTCGATCACTGATGGCCGGCAAGATACTGGCACTTCTCGTGTTCATACTCCTGCTGCTGGTGCCTTTAGGGGTGATTGCCTTGCTTGCCGTGACAACCGGAGAAAGCCTGATGGCGGCGGCAGCACTTGTCGGCGTCTATTTTCTTTACCTGTCGGTCTGGGGCGGGATCACCGTACTGCTCTCTTCTGCCTTCAGCAAACGCTCGTCGGTCATCGCAGCACTCGCCGCATTTTGGCTCATGGTCACGCTCGTGCTTCCCTCTATTGCGGTCAATGTTGCCTCGGTGACTGCGCCGCTTGCCGGGAAGATCGAAATGGAACTTGCCATGCTGACAGAGCAGAAAGATCTAAGTGATGGGCATAGCGTGAGCAACTCACAAGTTGAACAACTGAGTGCGGAGCTGTTTCAACAGTACGGTGTGAACAGGCTCGAGGACCTGGAAATCAACATCAGAGGCCTTCTTGCCCAGAAAGCGGAAGAAAAGCTGACCCTGGCCATGAATGCGTATGCGGACAAAAGAATGGCAAGTGAGTTGCGGCAGACAGAACTATTGACCGCGCAAGGCTGGCTGACACCCATGATCGCCGTTGCCGCTGCGTCTCGCGCCATATCGGGTACTGACATGCAGCATTACCACCGATTTCTCAGGCAGGCTGAAGAACTCAGGTATGACTTTGTCCAGGACATCAACCAGGTACACGCAGAACAACTTTCCTACGTCGACGACATCAATCGCAACCGGGATGAGGAATCCTACAATCGATCGCGTGTGGATGCCGCTAACTGGCAGCTGCTGGATGAATTTCGATTTGACACAGCAAGCGCTTCCTCGCGACTGGCCAGCGCTGGCACCCCCATTGGGATGCTTCTGTTTTGGCTGGCGGTGTTGTTCGCGCTGTTAACCTGGACCGGAGGGCGGCTGAAACCGTGAGCGCCAAGGCGTCCATCTTGCGTGAAACCCGGTTCTTGGCACGCGACCGTGTCTTCGGGGTTTGGATTCTGGTTGTCCTTTGTTTGTCGACCCTGGCAGTTTGGTCAGGAATAGCTGAGGTTCGACATCAGCACAAAACCATTGACCGATTGCTCATCGCCGACCAGCAGGATCGGTCTGCTGAACTCACTAGGCAATCAGATTGGGGTAGTGCTGCCTATTACAGTTTTCATCTTACTTATGATCCTCCCTCAGACTTCGCGTTCGCCGCCATCGGCCAAAGGGAGGCACTACCCTGGAAACACCGGTTGCGGATGCTTGCACTGGAGGGTCAGATCTACGAGCACGACGCAGGCAACGCGGAACTTGCGCTGATCGGCCGGTTTGATTTCGCATTCTTCGCAGCCTTTGTGCTGCCCTTGATTCTCATTTTTCTTCTTCACGATTTAAAAGCGAGTGAACGGGTGGCGGGACGTCTCGATTTACTCAACGCAACCTCAGGCACTGACGGTTCGCTCTGGCGATGGCGCGCGATGTTGAGATCAGCAGGTGTGTTGTTTGCGGCCCTTGCGCCTCTGGCTATCGCAAGTGTTTTAAGCGGAACCGCACTATCGACGCTGGTTGGTGCAATGGCATTAGTAAGTGCCTATGTCGTGTTCTGGGCTGTCGTTTGTCTCGCGTTCGCGAGTTGGGAGCGGTCAGCACCCGTGATTCTTGCCGGACTTGTTGGCAGTTGGATTCTGCTCGGCACTATCCTGCCGACGGGGAGTCGCATCGTTGTTGACCGCCTGGTCCAGATTCCCTCCGGGGCTGACATACTGATGACCCAACGAGAGGCAGTCAATGATGCCTGGGACCTGCCTGTGGGAGATACCATGACGCCCTTTGTTGAGCGACACCCTGAATGGACCGGTTACGCTCAAACAGGAGAAGGATTCGACTGGCCATGGTATTACGCTTTCCAACAGGTGGGCGATCAAAAGACCGAACATCTGTCCGTGGCTTACCAGAAAGGACGGCTGGAGCGTGATCGCCTGGCAGGCCTGATTGCCCTTATCGCGCCACCCGCGTTACTTGAGCGGCAACTTCAGCAGCTGGCGGCAACGGACATGCGTTCAGCCATCGAGTATGAGAACCGGGTGCGCGCCTTCCACGGCGAGCTACGTTCTTTTTTCTATCCCATGCTATTCCAGGAGCAAGCTTTCGATCAGAACAAGCTGGCCGAGTTACCTCAGTTTAATCCTGGCAAATGAGTCTGACCCCAATTCTTAAATCAACGGTAGGCGAAGGCACCATTGATATAAGTTTTCAGGTCCCGGATCTCGTTTTCCTTAACGATCATCTTCTGAGTCACCAGTTCGCCGATACCAAGAACGCCGACCACTTTTCGGCCTCGAACCACTGGCAGGTGTCGAATGTTGTGCTGGCCCATTATTCTCAGGCATGCATCAAGGGAGTGTTCCTCTCTCACGGTGACCACCTTCGCCGTCATGATCTCGGATATCGGGGTGTCGATGGAGGCCTTGCGCTCAAGAATGATCTTCCGCGCGTAATCCCGCTCGGAAATGACGCCGGCGATCTGATCCTGATCATCGAGCACCACCAGGGCACCGCAGTCCTTTTCGGCCATCAGTTCGAGGGCTTTTAACACAGGTGCGTCCTGACGAACGCTGAAGACGTTGCGGCCTTTTTGGTCGAGAAACCAGTTCACAGTAGGCATGTCGGATCCAGAAGTTTCGGTTGACCTTCAATACGGTGCATTCTCGGTGGTGAAGAACATGTGGAAAAGAACTCAACAGGATGTTGGCTTCCGGAAAGAAATGCGAATCACGAGGTCCTGCAATGCCACATCAAACTCAATGCGGTACCACTTAGTATTGCAATGCAAGACCTGAACCCTGTGCTGCTATTGCTCGTAGGAAACTGAACAGCCGTGAAGCGCGAGCGAAGTTCCAACAGCTGGGCCCGCAGTTTCCACCTTCAGGGAATAGGTGCTCCTGGAATTCCTGACTTTCGCGAAATTGACTAGCGTCGACGTAAGCAGTGCATAGCCTGGGGTTGGCGGGTGCGGCGGTGTGTCCACAACCGTTTCGGTGTCCAGCGATTGACTGTCGACAAACGCGCGAGTTCTCAACAGCGAAACTTTCATGTTGGATTGGAGGCTCGTATCCCAGATCGCACAGGTCAGTCCTGTGACCGTAACTTTGTCGGGCAATTGGATCGGCGCATAAGCGATGCAGTTACCGCCGGCCCCGAAAGACACCCTATCGATTTGTCTCTGGATGCTGCAGTTGCCCGATAGAAAGCTGTTTGCCGAAACCGAAGCACTCCCGGTCCGATATCGGAGATCAGCACGCTCTCGAGTCAGCAAGTCTTCGGCGGCGTCGTTATCGAGATGTCCCGCTTCTGACAGATCCTGGTATGCGTCATATCTTTCAGTATTCAGAGTCCCGGTCGTCAGGTTCGATGCGCTGGTATTCCTGGCGTCTTCCTGGCAAGTCACAGCACCGTCTGCGGCGATTGCGCGAATGTAAGAACCGCGGTCGCAGAAACTGGAGACCCTGGCCTGAACGACTGAAGTGTCCGCAGAAAACGTGACGCCGGACAGGGCCAACCCATCGCCGGCGGTATAGGTCGTATCGGCATCGGCGTTACAGGTTACATTGCCATTGGCTGCTATTGCGGAAATGTGTGACCCCGACGGGCAGCTCTCCGCGACACGAAGTTGAACCTCCTGCCCGTCCACCTCGGCAGCGCCGACAGACCCAAATGCGACCATTTCAGCATGCATGGCATAAGGCTGGGCTGTGATTTTTTGCCGGGGCAGCAAACGCAGATAGGCGCCGCGGTCATTACCAGACCGAACGGCAACTTCGATCCACAGTTGATCGCCGGCAAACGGGCCATATCCGAAGTCGAGTTCTACCGAAAACAACCCGTCGCTCACAGCCACATCGTCCAGTTCCAAGGTCCTGGCAATGGGTACCCCGTCAGCGTTTACATCGTAAAGATCAAACTGAAAATCATAGTCGCCAGTGGCAGGAGCTCCCGATTGCTGCAACACACCCTGAAAAGTAAACACCGGTTCCAACGGTTCTGTCACACCCCAAATCGGCACCATCAAAGAAAAGATCAACAAAATAGTTCTCATGGTCATCACTCCGTCTCAAAGTCATTGGCGAAGATCCGGTCTTGTTGCGGTGCTGTTTGTCCGCCGGCCCAGAATCCGCCGCTTAGTAGAAAGTCGCCGCCGCTGGAAACGCCGGTTTGGAATTGGCCGATGGTGGCGCGCATTGAAAACTCGCCTCCCGTGCTTGGGCCACCGCCCGCGCCGATGACGCTGCTGGTGATTGCGAAGTCGCCGCCTGATGATGTGCCGGACAGCGACATCACGACGGTAAAAAGTGGTGCTGCAAGTGGGTTCATTGAATCTGCTCCGCCTTAAAAGCTGGAACAGAGATACGGAATTGGCGCCGCGGCGTCCCGAACGGGTGCCGAACAGTAGCCGAGGTGGTTCCGAACGGAAGACTTTCCGACTAGTAACTAACTGTTTTTATTGAGAATACCGACAAGCAAGCCGATGTGCCCGGAGAACGTTGACGAAGGTGACTGCGTGATTGGATTTGGGACTTCCGGAGAGTTCACCTTTGGTGCACAGAGCTGGAATGGCGGGTCGCTGAAGCCGCGTACTGCGGTGAAACTTATCGTGCGGCTTCCCCGGTTTCTCTATTCATTTCAAGCCAGAGGGCCCATTGCTGCTTGTTGTGATTGTCAATCCGTTCAACCAGGGCCTGGAAGCGCGGATCGTCACGGACAAAATCGAGGCTGCGCAACCGCAGCAGTATCCAGTCTTCGCGACCCCTCCCCTCCTGCAGCATTTTGTCCAGGTTCTGGATGGCGCCATCCGCGTCCTCCCTGGCTATAGCGATGACAAGCCGCGCATAGAACCAGTCGGCATATTCGGTCTCGGCGACAGCCTCAATCAGTGCATCAATCTCACCATGGAGTCCGGCTTGACGCATGATCGGTGCAGCACCCAGCTGCAGTAGCAGGGATCGGCCCGAGCCGGGTTTCCCGCTTCTAAAGTCGACCTCGATCCAGTCTCCTATGTCGTCAAGCAATACGGCCGAGTCGCCAGTCAGCAGGGCGTAATCCCTCATAATGCCGTAAGCAACAAAGAATCCCGAATCACTGACCTCAACTCCCTGGTCAGCGGCGGATAACACGATGTCGGCGGCCGCCTTCAAGTCGCCTCCGCTGTAGCGCAATGCGGCTTCAGCCATCAAGGGCAGGAAGGGTTCGGTTTCAACCTCACGGGCCGCCGCAATACGCTCGCGGGCCGCCTCGTTCTGACCCAGGGTAAAAAGGAGCATGACCTCGCCGAACCGAATGATGTAAGAATTGGGATTCAGCTCCCTGGCCTCGGCGAACGCGGCCAGCGCATTGGCAAACTGACCGGTCCCGACGTATGCAATCGCCTGCCATCTGGCGCCGGATGGATTATCTGGTGCCAGCGTCCTCAGCTTTGCGCTGTGCACTAGAGATTTTTCGAACTCCCGCACGCCCCAGTAGGCTACTGCGAGGCGCAGATGAATCGCTACCGATAGCGGGTCCCGCTCAAGGGCGCGATTGCCCACCGTGACGGACCGCTCCCATAGACCGTAAGTGAGGAGAACCTCAGCGTATTGCTGAGCCACAAACTCATCCTCGGGTGCCGCCTCGTATGCGTTTCTGAAGGGCGCCAGCACAGACTCTCGGTCGGTCGATGATTCCCAGCCAATCCAGCCCGTCATGGCGGTGGCCTGGGGCGACTCGGGTTCGACCTGACGAATTCGATCGACAATCTCCTGTAACTGAACCGCCATCTCGGCGTAAGAAATCTGGTCCCCTTTCAGAGCAATGTAAACCTGGGCCAGGGAAAACAGGGCCAGCAGATAATCCGGATCAGCCGCCAGAGCGTTCCTGAACTCCGGCTCGGCGCGCTCCGGAAATCCATCGGCTAAATGCCGGCGGCCCTTCAGGTAGGCCTGATAGGCAACAAGACTGTCCGTGTCCCGCGCAGCTTGCTGGGGTTCGGCCTCGCCCAACAGCGTGACCTTCAGGGCATCGGCGACGCTGGCGGCAATTTCGTCCTGGATCGCAAAAACATCGTCCAGCTCCCGATCCCAGGTGCCAGACCAAAGGTGAAAACCGTCGGCCACGCTGATCAACTGGGCGGTCACGCGAATTTTGTCGCCGGATCGCTGCACACTGCCTTCAAGCACGTTGGCCACGTTGAGCTGCCGGCCAATTTCTGCGAGTTCTGTTGAGTGATCCTTGAACCGAAACGACGATGTTCTGGCTGCCACGCGCAGCTCTCGGATCTGGGCCAGCAAATGCAGCAGGGATTCAGCCAGACCATCGGAGAAATACTCCTGTTCAGGATCGGCGCTCAGGTTCAGGAAGGGGAGCACGGCAATAGAATTTGCATCGGGCGTGCTTGCCACGGCGGGTGTGGAGTTTTCGTTCGAGTCAGTTTCAGTGAAATTCGGTTCTACCTGGCCGACCGTCTTACTCATATGTCCGTACACGGTGAGCCCAATGCTGACCGCCAGCATGGCGCCCACCGCCAGGTAGAGCTTGTGTCCGGTCTTTCGCTCCGTCACGGCGGTCGGAACCAGCCGGAATCCGACCCGGGGAACCGTTTCGATGATACGGGGATCTTTGGCGTCGTCGTCAAACGCCTTGCGCAGCTCAACAACACTTTGGGTCAGCACGTCGTCTGTGACGTCCATCGCGGGCCAGATCGCATCCAGGATGTGGTTGCGAGCCAGCACCTCGCCCCGGGCATCTGCCAACAACACCAGAACCGCCATGGATTTGGGTTTGACAGTGATTTCCCGGTTGTCCCGGGCAATACGGTTGAGCTTGGGGCTGACCTGGGCATCGCCCAACTCGAAATCCCGGTGCCACGGGCTGGATTGGGCGGTGTTGCCAGGACTCTGCCGTCCATCGAGCTCGCTTTCCCGGCGCAACCCTTCTGGCGTCAGCTCGTAGACCCAGGAAACAACCAATGCGAAGGGAAAGCCCAACACCAAAATGCCAAGCAGCAGCCTGAGCGACCAATCCGGCAGACCCATCAGGTTGAACAAAATGTCGCCGGTTTGAAGCAAAAGCCAGGAGCTGACCACGTACAGCAGCCCCATGCGGAACACGTTGCGACGCTTCAGCTCAGCGAAAAAATTCATCGTAAATGGGAAGTCCCTGCCTCAGGTCAATCATACTGCATCGATGGGTTTCCCGGGGTCAGACTGATGTGGTCCCAGTAAAACGGACAGTTGGTTAGGAGTCAGCCCCATAGGCCAACTCGAAGGCCAGCGGCGCTTTGTATCCCGCGAAGGAATGACGTCGCTGACGGTTGTAAAAGCCCTCAATGTACTGGAA
>JASJDM010000097.1 GCA_030065125.1 Lysobacterales bacterium
GGATTCAGTTGATGGGGATAACCCTGCGGGTTACAGATCACTTCCGTTGGGCCCACGCGGTATCGGGACGAGTTGTGCATGTGTCCATGAATCCACAGCGGGATCTTTTCATCCATCAGGTGTTCGAGGCTGGAAGCGAATGCGGGATTTAACCGCCTGTACGGCTCCACTTTGAGGCGTTCGGAAATCGACCGCCGCGAGGGGGCGTGATGGGTTACGACGACAAACGGGCCGGGCCCAGCCGACAGCTGATCGGTCAACCACTGCACAGACTGCTGGTGCAGGTCGCGAGACATCGCGGGAGTGAACGCTTCGTTACCGTGGGCAATCACGGAAAAGTCATTCATAAACTGTCCGGCAATCTCCATGGCCGGTTCCGGATCGCCGTCGAGTTCAAAGTCGGTCCAGAGTGTGCATCCCAGGAAGGTGACGCCGTCAATCTCTATGTGGGTATTTTCCAGGAAGTATGGGAACTTCCCGAGATCATCGAGGGTTCTTTTGATGTCGCCGCGATAGAACTCATGATTACCCGCCACGTAAACCGACGGAATCTCAAAGCTGACATCCGCCCAGAGCGCACCGGTACGACCCACATGAATGTCCCCTGCCAATACCAGAACGTCAGCATCGGGATGCAGCCCAGGCCGCCTGGCGCCTTTGAATTCCAGATGTAAGTCGCTGAGGATTTGAATCTTCATGGTCGTCGGCAAGCTTCACACAATGTGTATCGGCAGCAAAGCATTCAATCCACCTCGAAGCGAACCTTGCTGTCCAGAGACCATTGAAGCGACTGGTGCATTCGTGTCACCTTTCTGATATCGAACAACCAGGCTGTGATCTATGGTAGTTACGGTTCTTGGAGTCCTGGTGATCATACTTGGACTCATTTGCTGGCTGGGCCAGACCCTGGTGGTTTTTGCCCCATCTGTGGCGGTCAAATTGGGGGTAGGGGAAGCAGAGGAGGACATCGATCAATCGATGTACCTGTTTGAGCGGTTCTCCCAGGGCATCATGGATGTGCTCTTGACATGGATGCTGCCGGCGTCAGCGTTCCTGATGCTGTTGGGACACGACTATTGGCCTGTCCTGGCGCTGGTTGGTGGCGGCGTGTATCTCTACTTTCCCGGAGTCTTCAGCATCACGCGCGTAGTTTTGAAGCGGAAAGGACTGCCGATTGGTCAGCCAGCGTCGGAATCAACGGCCTACGTTTTCGGTACGCTGTGGACTTTGTCCGCCATTTTCATGATCACCCTTGCCATCCTGGAACTCCGGTTGACCGCTTGACTCGTGGACACAGAACCTTCCCCATTTGGTCCTGGCCCAATGGCGCCGAGCGTTCTACTATCCAGCATGCCAGTTGGAAAGGTGCAAACGTGAACACCGCAGTACCTGCCACATGGAACAGCGCCAGCGGACAGGTCCTGCAACGGAAAAGTAAGCAGTACATTCGCAGGAATCCCAGGGGTTTCAAGGAATACAGGGAGTGGGTCGAGGAGTTCGAGTATGAGATCACGGCTGACTGACCACAGTTACGTCCTTATTGGGCTTCTTGCGCTGGCCGCCTGTGGTCCTGACCCGGCGTCACAGCCGGAAAGGGACGAACCGGGTTTCCAAAGGCAGGAGGTCACCATCATGACCTTCAACGTTGAAAACCTGTTCGACACGACGGACGACGATGGCAGGGACGATCACACCTACCTGCCGCGTTCGGCCAAGGACGATTCGGCGCATATCGCCAGGTGCGAGACCATCGACGTCGAGCGATGGCGCCGGGATTGCCTGGAACTGGACTGGAGCGAGGACGCCGTCGAGTTCAAGCTCAGCCAGCTGGCGCGGGCCATTCTTCAGGTCAATGACGGGTTGGGCCCGGACATCATCGCACTCCAGGAGGTGGAGAACGTCGACATCCTGGCCCGGCTGTCACGGGAGTTCCTGCCGGCTGCCGGCTACGGTGACGCCATCCTGATCGAAGGGCAGGACATCCGTGGTATCGACGTTGCCTTCCTGTCACGCCTGCCGCTTGTTTCTGATCCCATCCTGCATGCCTTCGATGCATCGGCATTCCCGGATCGGGCAAACGACACCCGCGGTGTGCTCCAGGCGACCTTCGAGCTTCCCGACGGCGGCCTGCTGACCGGCTTCAGCGTGCATTTTCCGGCGCCCTTCCACCCCATCGAAATGCGCGAGATTGCCTACGATCATCTGAACACGCTGCGGTCCAGGGTTCCGCCTGATCATTTTGTCTTCGCGGCCGGCGACTTCAATACTCCGGCTCGGGAAATGACAGGCACAAGCATCTTGGACGACCGGGCACGCCCGTTCTGGACCGTAGCCCACGAGGTGGACTGCGACGGGTGCAGGGGCACCAACTACTGGCCGTCGGGAGACAGCTGGTCGTTTCTTGACATGATCTTCTGGTCCCCTGCCACAGGGACAGAGTCTCAATGGCGAATCCGAACGGGTGGGGTCTACATCGCTGATGGATACCCTGACCAGCTCAACGAAGACGGCACCGTCAAGCGATTCAACCTGGAAGCCCGTGAAGGCGTGTCGGACCACCTGCCTATGGTGATGACGATCGAGGCCGCTGGCTCTGAATAATCAAACGGCCGGCCTTTACTCGACAGGTACGCCTTTTTCGGCCAGATGCCGCAGGAAGCGCAACGGGTCGTCTATGGATATGACCGCGCCTCGCTTACGCGACCGGATCCAGTACGGTCCGCAAAACTTTGCCGGTGTTTCGAATTCCAGGTAGACATTTCTCTTCGAACCCATGGGTGAGAAGAACAGGTCCGACCCGTCGGGCTCCTCGGTAACGCCAAAAGCACGTGCCAGCTTGATCTTGCTGAGGGGAACCTCGGCTTTCCAGATCAGGCCGAACCGGTAGACCAGATGTTCATCGCCCAGCTCAACAGGGAGACGTTTGACGGCCTCGACCTGCGCCAGGTACCAGATGACCGACCACAGCGTGACCAGGGTGATGACCCATGCGGGAGCCGGCCCTTTCTGGTGCTCGACAAAAAAGTGAATAAAAGGCAACAGCGGCAGTTGCGCTACCGCAACCACCAGGAACATATCGTTTGCGTTACTTGATCGCTCGTAGCCGAAGACAGTGTTGTCGCCGACCGTATCCGGGGGCTCGGCTTTGGCAAAGAAGGCGTAGTACAAGGTCAGAAGCTCTGTTTCCAGAAGCTTGAGCAGCAACGGGCACTTCAGCGTGCCTGCCAACGCTGACCGGATCGCAGACTCATGGGACCGGTGACTTATCTTTTTCTCCCTGATCAGACTCAGGAATTGACCGGTTTTCCGGTAGTCGAAGATCAGCGCAGCAAGCGTCAGGGCCAGCACGGCAGCGAGCTCATAAACACCCGGCTGGTGCTGTCGGAGCGCTGAGTAGTACACCAGTGAAATCAGCATGCCAAAGCCCAGGAAGAACTTCAGCCGTGGGCTTTCGGCTGGAAGGTGATGCTTGGCCACAACGATTACCCGCCTCTGTTGATGGTCACAATTCGCGCGGTCGGCTTCGATCCGCGTTCACTCTGTTTGATCCGCCCCGGATTTCCCAGCCAGCAACACCAGGATCAGTCCAACCAGTGCCGGCAGACCCTGGGTCAGCATGATGCTGGGTTTGGCTGTCAGGCCGCCGAAGATGCCGGCCACCACGACGCAGCCGAGAAAAAACAGCTTGAGATCCCGGCGCCCGGAAACCAGGCCCCAGACCAGACCAACGGCCAGGAACCCATTGTAAAGGCCCTGGTTGGCGGCCAGGGTTGCGGAGGCGGCTGAAACTTCCTCGCTCATCTGAAAAATGCGTCGCCCGACGGGGTGGTCCCAGAAAAACATCTCCAGGACCAGGATGCCGAAATGGCTCAGTGCCACGAATCCCGTAACGATGTTGGCCATTGTTTTCACGCTTGCAGTCTCCCCATTGCCGAGCCGAACGACTTGTTCCTTTTCAGGGCCAGCTCAATTCTGGCATTACGGGCACCATTCAGCCAGGGACCCGTCCAGAGGGAGTACATGACATGGGTGGAATCACCGCCTACCTTCAAGTTACCAGTTCCGATGAATCCACCGCCTGGTATGGGCGCGTATTCGAGACGCAAGCCTATTGAATTGCCGGCTGTCCTGGATCATCGTTAGTTGTGGGAGGCCCTACGTTGACTGCGACCACTGACATTACCAAACTTCTGGACGCGGTAAGCCGCGGCGATGAACTGGCCAGCAAAGAGCTCTACAGCGTGGTATATCCGGAGCTGAAAAATATCGCCCGGTCCAACCGACGCCGCTGGCGCGGAGACGATACCCTCAACACCACCGCCCTGATCCACGAAACCTACATCAAGCTGACCCAGCAGGCCGATCCCTCATGGCAGGGGCGCAGCCATTTCTTTGCCACGGCCGCCAAGGCCATGCGCCATGTGCTGGTCAACTACGCCGAGAAACGCCGGGCCGCCAAGCGAGGTGGCGGCGCCCGGCCTGTGACCCTGGACGACGAGATGCTGGCCGACGATGGAACCATTGAGGAACTCATGGCGCTGCATACCGCCATGGAAGCGCTCAAGGAACAACACCCCAGGTCCTGTCGGGTGGTGGAATGCCGGGTTTTCGGCGGCATGAGCAACGAAGAGATCGCCCAGGCGCTGGGGATCTCGGTGGCTACCGTCAAGCGGGACTGGGTTCTGGCCAGCGTTGCGCTGTACCAGGACGTCCGGCAGGCTGACGATTAGGCAGCTCCCGGGGAGATTTCTGGTCAGAGACCCTTGGCCGGTGGCGTCCCAAACTAGTCCTCCGTACCCGGATCCAGCGCCGCCGCGCGCGCAGTTTTGCCGGTGGCCGAATACAGCTCGTCCAGGCTGGCAAGGGCCTTCCGGGTATGGCCGTGGTTTTTGCCCAGCAGCGCTTCCAGGGCACGGTGGCTTTCCACCAGCAATATTTCCGCTTCGTCATAGCGGGCGCTTTTGAGCAGGCAGATTCCCCGGTTCAGGCGCATCCCCGGCAGGAATGTGTGAGTCGGCACCTGCCGTGCCAGGGCATCAATGGCCCGGCCCAGCAGGGATTCCGCTTCATCGTACCTTTCAAGTGCCACCAGGACGCCGCCCAGGTTGCCCGCGGCAATGGCGACGTTGGGGTGGCTCTCGCCGAAGTACTCGAGCCCCACCTCCATGGCCCTGCGGTAGTTGGCCGCGGAATTCTCGAGATCACGGGCTCGGTGGAACACGGTTCCAAGACTGTTGTAGAGAAACATCCGCCCGCTGCTGCCCTCGGGGAGAAGCTTCATCGAAATGCCCAGGGCACTCTCCAGCAGCGCCTGTGCTTCCTCGTAGCGCTTCTGCTTGATAAACACAGCGGACAGGTTGTGCAGGCTCTCGATCAGCACGATGTGTTCCTCACCGTAAGCGGCACGTCGGATGGCCAGTGCTTCTTGCTGCATGACCTCCGCCTCCTCCAGCTCACCCCTCTGCTCCAGCAGGCTGCCCAGGTAGCTGAGACTGTGGGCCAGCTGCGGATCGTCCGGATCCAGGATGCGGCTCTGGACCGCAAGCGCCTGCCGGTAATGGGCTTCCGCGATCTCGGACTGGCCTCGTTTGTGAGCAATACGCCCGACCTGCAGCAAAGCTGAAGCCGTAGGAATCTCGTCGCCCAGCCGCCGGCGCAGTTGCAATACTTCCATGGCCAGCTCCGCGGCGGCTTCATAGTCACCGGCGATCTCGACGATCTCCGCCTTGAGCATCAGCGTTTCGGCAAACCCTTCCGATTCGGCGCCGGATTCCCGGTGCAACCGGAGAGCTTCATCCAGCAAGGGCATGGCCTGATCGAACAGGGAGAGTTCCGAATAAACCTGGCCAATGGCCTGATAAAGCGCTGCCTGCCGCTCGGGCTGATCGTCGAGTTCAGACCGGATACGTCCAGCGGCCTGGTCCAGCAGTTCCCTGGCGGTCACGCTGTCGCCTTTGGTCTGATTGGGGCCAGACAGCTCAAACATGCTCAGCAGAAAATCCTTGATCTGCTCGGCTTTATCCCGCTCCAGCGCAATGAGCCGCCCCTGCTCGGCACTGGTGCGGGCATTGTGAACTGAAAGTATCGCCACCATGGCCAGGGCCAGGAACGCGGCTGCGGCAGCAGTGACCGCAGTGCGGTGCCGGCGGAGGAACTTGCCGGCGCGATAGCCAATGGAAGGCGGGCGCGCCAGCACCGGCAGCCCGGTCCGATGGCGGCGGATATCTTCCAGCAGGCTTTCCACCGAGGAGTAGCGGTCCTCCGGCTCTTTGCGCAGAGCTTTGGCCAGGATCGTGTCCAGGTCTTCCCGCAGCCGGCTCTCCAGCGCTGGCGGCTTTGAGCCACGGTTTGACGCCAGAGATGCGGCAGACACCCGTTCACCGTCGCGGCCGCGCCTGCCTGGTATCACCACGTCTTGCAGCACAACCCGACTGGCAGGCGGCGGCTCACTCTCACAGATCGTTTCTCGGATCCGGGATTCCGGCTGGCCCTGCAGATCGTACGGTGGATGTCCCGTCAGCAGCCGGTACAGCAGGACTCCCAGGGCGTAAACGTCGCAGGCAGTGGTGACGGGTTCACCGCGAATCAGCTCGGGACTGGCATAGGCCAGGGTCATGGGCGCCCGTCCCGTCTGCGTCAGGGATGCATCCGGCGCCTGCTCATCCACCAGCTTGGCGATGCCAAAGTCCAGCAGGCGCGCTTCGCCCTCCCGGGTGACCAGGATATTCCCCGGCTTGAGGTCCCGGTGGACCACCAGGTTGCGGTGGGCATACTGGACTGCCTCACAAACCTGCTGAAACAGGTCCAGCCTGGCGTCGATGTCGAGTTGCTGCTCGTCGCAGTGAACATCGATGGGGTCCCCCTCAATGTAATCCATGACAAAGTAGGGCGTACCGCTGCGGGTCACCCCGCCGTCGAGGAGGCGCGCGATCCCCGGGTGCAGCAGCCGAGCCAGGATCTGACGCTCGGCGAGAAATCGCTGCCGGACCTGGTCACCCACCATGCCGGTGGGCAGCGTCTTGACGGCCACGCGCTTCTCGAACTGCCGGTCGGCGCGCTCGGCGAGATACACGGCACCCATGCCGCCGCGTCCGATCTGCCGCGTCAGCCGGTAGGGTCCAATGCTTTCGGGATGCGGCAGCGCTTCGGCAGGTTCGAACAGGCTGCCCATACCCAGCCGCTCGGCCAACTGCGAGAAATAGTCCTCCGACTCCGGGGATGCCTTGAGCAGTGTTTCAATTTCCCGCCGCAGTTTGGAATCGTCACCGCAGCTGTCGGTCAGCCAGGCGTCACGGGCGTCTTCAGGCAGTTCGCTGGCCGCCATAAAGAGTTCGTACGCGCGATCGCTGTAAGGTTCGGACATCAGCCCCCCTGGAGGAATACGCCTCACCCCCTGGTAACCGGATTGCAAGGCGAAAGGGATCAATAACCCACCCCCAATCCCGATTGTATTGGAATTTATTGATTTATTGGTGAGCCAGTTGGAACCGTTACCCGGTAAGCAGGGGTACGTAACACGAATCGAGGAGGCAGATGTGCGGTTTTATCTGGCAGTAGTCCTGCACGCCGGCATCGGTATAGGGGCAATGAACACAGAGGCGGCAGCCGGGGTTTCCGACCTGATTTTCAGAGACGATTTTGAACCGCCAATCCCGCTGCTGCGCATTGAGGATGTTGCCGCCCCGGAAGGAGACTCGGGGACAGCGTTCCTGGCGGTGGAGGTGACCCTGGATCAGCCCAGCGTCACCGAAGTGACCGTGGACTATGCCTCCACCCCAGGCACGGCCGTAGCCGCAGACGACTACACCGACGTTTCCGGAACCCTGGTGATACCCGTTGGGGAGACCAGCGCCCGGTTTGAGATCGGAATCTCCGGTGACCTGTGTGTGGAGGACGATGAAACAGTCACCGTGGCCCTGAGCAACCTGATGGGAAGGGCGACGCTGGACGCAGATACGGCAACGATCACGATCCAGACGGACGACCCTCTGCCCCGGATCAGCATTGCTTCGGATCCTCCGGCCGACGAGACCAACAGCGGCACCCGGGAAGCAGGCTTCACCCTGTCGCTGGACAGAATCAGCTGCACCGACGTCAGCCTCGACTACGCCACCGTGGACGGTACCGCCAACGGCACGGACGACTTTGTTGCGATGTCCGGGTCGCTGGTGATTGCGGCTTTTGCCGAAGGCGCGGATCTGTCGGTAACGGTGAACGGGGATATCTGTGTCGAGGAAGACGAAGACTTTGCTCTCAGCCTCTCCAACCTGACACCCAATGCCGCCTTTGCCGTGTCCACGGCCGCGGCCCTGATCCGCAACGACGATCCATTGCCTGTCCTGGATATAGCACCGTCGGCACTCAACGAGGGCAACGCGGGGTCGTCGCAGATGTCTTTTGGGCTCAGCCTCGACCGTCAAAGCTGCACTGATACCCGGGTGGACTATTCCACCTCCGACTTGACCGCCACGGTCGCTGACGGCGACTACGTTCAGGCGGTCGACTTTGTCACCATCCCTGCTTTCCTGACCACCGGACAGATTGATGTCACTGTTAATGGCGATTCCCGCATCGAGGATAACGAGACCTTTCGGGTCACGCTGACGGACGCCACACCCGATATCGAACTGGGCATCGATAGCGCCACGGGAACGCTGATCAACGACGATTTTTTTCAGGCGCCCAGTTCACCGGTGTTGAACGACACGGGCGTGGTGGACTGTGGGAACGGGACCACCAACGGACTGCCCTGTAACGATCCCGTGGCGGGCACCGACCAGTTTCCGGGCCAGGATGCCGAGTTCGGCCGGGACCTGACGGATCGGGCCGACGGCGACGGCTTTGCCGGTTTCGTTTTTACCAGGCTGGACGCCGCAGGTTTTCCCCTGGCCGATGAATCCGCCGACTACGCAACCTCACCCTGGCACTGTGTGCGCGACGAGGTGACCGGCCTGACCTGGGAGGTTAAATCCACTGACGGAGCCCTGACCGACGCTGGATGGACGTACAGCTGGTTCAACAGCACCGGCTTCAACGACGGCGGCGAGCCGGGTGTCGCGGACGGCGGGGAATGCGCCGCCGGACAGGACTGCGATACCGAATCCTATGTGGCCGCCGCCAACGGTGCCGCCCTTTGCGGGTTCACCAACTGGCGCCTGCCCGGCCGCGGCGAGCTGCTGTCCCTGGTTCATTTCGGGGCGCGTGCCGGGCCTGCCGTGGACCTGGATTATTTTCCCAACACCTCGTCCGGAAACGGAGCAGCGCTGTACTGGACCGCCGATACAAGCCTGTCGGCCCGGGGGGTCCGGGTGGTGGACTTCGCTGACGGCAGCACCCGGGTCGACCCCCATGGCGACCGCCGATCGATCCGACTGGTTCGAGGAGACACACAATGACTATTCGACTGTCCCTGGCACTGGCTGCTGTCCTGCTCCTGACAGCGCCGCCGGCAAGCGCGGTTTTTGGGTGGGTACAGCTGTTTCGCAACGGTGAACGCGTGCTGAGCGAGGCCCGCCGATCCGGGTTGTTCACCCTGGATGAATCCGTCGTTCTCTATCAAAGCCTGGGCCCGAATCCATGGCCCTACCACGGCGAGGCCTGGGGCTATGTGGACGAGAGCGGGCGCGTTCGCGCCTCGGCCAGTACCGGTGATGCGCGCAACGGGGACCCGCTTTCAGGCCGATCCACTGTCATCTGGGAAGGCAGTTTCCTCAAGGGTTCGGAGCTGGACGCACCGGTGCTGACGCTGAATCCAACCGACCTGCTGCTGTGGGCGGATTTTCCACCGGGCAGCGGCCCGGAGGCCGGATCGCCCCCCAACAGTTATGCCCGGTGGGAGATTGAATTTTCCCTGTGTACTGAAGGTGGTGCCGGGCCGGTCATCTGCCAGAACCTGCTGGACCAGCGGATTTCCCTGGAGGGCGGCGAGAACAACCTGGGCCGGTTCTATTCCGTCACCCGGTCCCAGGACATTTCAACGGTGGACGACGCCACCGGCGCCCTCATCGAAACCCAGGTTGCGGGCGGACCCGTTGAGGGCCAGTTCGACTGGGGGATGCCGGGAGAGCCGGTGCTCTACACCACCACGCTTTTTGAGCAGCCCGTCCCCCTGAGTGACCTTCTGGTGGGTGAGACCTACACCATTTTGGTCAGCGCCACGGCCGACGTGTTCATGGCCTATCCGAGATTTGATGGCGACAGCCTGGCCGAATCCGTGGTAGCCGATAGGTTCGATATTCTCGGAGATGAAAGTGGGATCTCCCTGGCGCCAGCCGGCGCCGGAGTGTCTTCGCCCGGACGATTGTGTGCCGCTGATCACGACGCCGGCCGATTTCGGTATGAGCCTGATGGCAGCGTAACGGATCTGTACACCGCCCTGGTCTGGCAACGATGTCCGCTGGGTTTCGCCTTTGACGACGGCGGGACCACCGACGAACCCGGGGACGATCACTGCCAGCCTGGCGCCACCGGGCTGTTTGACTGGCAATCGGCCCTGGTCACCGCGGACACCGACACGCTGGGAGGATTCACCGACTGGCGGCTGGCCAACGCCAAGGAGCTGGAGACCCTGGTGGCCGATTGCATCGCCCCCGTTATCGATCCGATTCCTTTCCCGGACGCGCCGGCTGATCTGTTCTGGACCTCCACCCCGGCGGCGGACGGCGCGGACCGGGCCTGGCAGATCAGTTTTCTCACGGGTGACCTGGAAACCGCCGTCAAAACGAATCCTGCCCGGGCACGACTGCTGCGGGACTCCGGGGATCCGGCTACGGTGGCGCCGGCGTCTCTGACCGTCGGCCGGGCCGGTGTGATCGAGGGTGACAGCGGCGTCACCCAGCTGGTGTTCCCGGTCCTCCTTTCCCAGCCCCAGGCCGCTGAGGTTTCGCTGGACTATGACGTGGTGGGATTAAGCGCCACCGACGGTGTCGACTTCATCGGCGGGTCGGGCACCCTGGTCTTTCCGGCGGATGAAGTGCTGCGAGACGTGGCGGTCACGGTGACCGGCGACACCCTGGTTGAGGGCGGCGATCTGGCGCGGGAATCCGTCCGCCTGGAACTCAGCAATCCCACCGCCAATATCCGGCTGCAGCATTCCACGGCCGTGGGTTTTATCTATGACGATGAACCCCGGCTCAGCATCCGGCCCATGGCGGCCACGGAGGTTTACGAGGGAGACCTGGTTCAGACATTTATCATTGCCCTGGACCGTCCCGCCCCCCAGGCCGTGACAGTGGACTACGCCACGGCGGACGATGGCGCCACCGCGGACCTCGACTATGTGGGTGACTCGGGTTCCGTAACTCTATTGCCGGGTGAGACCGAGATAGCGCTCCCGGTATCGATTCTCGCGGATGACGAATACGAAAATGAAGAAGGGTTTCGGGTCATCCTCAGCAATCTGACGGGTGACGCCAGGCTGGCCGCGTCGGTGGCCGCCTCCGTTATCCTGGACGACGACGGACCGGGAACCTACGGCGCGGTGAACGACACCGGTGTGCTTTACTGTGTATCCGTTGAAGGCGCCGGCGCTGAAGAGGTCTGTCCCCTGGCCGACTATCCCGTACAGGACGGTGACGTGGGACGCGACGCCACCCAGAATGATCCTGCCGATGGTCCCGACGGTTTTTCTTTCACCAAGCTGGACAGCAACGGCGTGCCCCTGGAGGACCAGAGCCAGGGCTACGGTGACCAGCCCTGGGCGTGCGTGCAGGACAACCTCAGCGGACTGACCTGGGAAGTGAAGAACCAGGACTTTCCACGAACGTTGCATTATGTGTTCTGGGATTTCACCTGGTACAACAGTTCCGGCATCAACGATGGCGGAGATCCTGGCTTTTCGCCTCCGCTGGGGGGCGATCAATGCTGGGATGCCGTCAACTGCGGTGACCCCACCAATCCTCTGAGTAACGAGTTCTGCGACGAATTCCAGCCCATGCGCTGTGACACCGAGTCCTTTGTGTCCCAGGTCAATCAGCAGGGCCTGTGCGGCTTCAACGACTGGCGCCTGCCCACGGCCGAAGAGAGTTTCACCCTGATGATCATGGAAGGAGACACGCCCATTCTTCCTTCCGCGTACTTCGTCTCCGGCTCACTCGGGGGTGATTACGCCACCGCAAGCACCGACGCGTCGGATCCGTCTCGCTACTGGGTGGCCCGCGGCGCAACGCGCTTCCTGACGCGGGGCATTCTCCAGAGCGAGAGCAAAAACAGCCACTTGCCCGTCCGCCTGGTTCGCGGCGGAACGCGCCGATAGAGGAGCCAACATGAATAGACTGATGTTACTGATACTGGTCGGCTGGGGCACCGTGTGGGCCCAGGATTCCACCCAGTCCTGCAACAGCCGGATTGACGCCAGCGCGCCCGTCGCCCGTTTTGATTTCGACCAGGGTGCCGGTACCGCGGTCGATCGTCAGACGGGCTTGATGTGGCAGCGTTGCCCCCTGGGCTACACCTTCGACGACGGCGCCACGCCGGAGACCCTGGCCGACGACGCCTGCCGTGCCGTCGGACCGTCCGTCTTTTTCTGGCAGGAAGCCCTGCAGGCGGCGGAGGAACACAACAACGCCGGACTTGGCGGCTTCGAGGACTGGCGCGTGCCCAATATCCATGAACTGGCCACCATTACCGAACGCCGCTGCCACCATCCGGCGCTCGACCTGGAAGTGTTCCCTGACACCTCCGATTTCGCGCTGATCTCCCGCTACTGGTCATCGACCCCTGCCGGCTTCGGCTTTTATGGCACTACCGCCTGGCACTGGAACTTCCGCCAGGGAACCAGCGGGAAAGACACCATCCGTCCGGACACCATTTTTTCCCAGAGTCACTACGTCAGGCTGGTGCGTACATCATCACTCTGACGAGACCGGGAGTTCAGGCTTGAACGCACGCTGCGGACATAGCTGGCTCAGTCTTTTCTCGTCCTGGGCCTCAGCTGCTTGTCCACGACATTCCGGCCAACCCGTTCTCCCAGGCGAACCCCCTCAACGGAGTCGTATCGAAAGTGAATGCCCAGGTACACCCTCGATATCCCGCATTGCATGGCGGCATCCGAGAAGGTTGCGAACTCCCTTGTCGGCGGATGCATTTCAATCTTCCCCGAAAAGGGGCCGGCAACATCGACCATCGGAATGCGCATGGTGAATGCGTATTCCTTTCCGAATACATCCTCGAATGCCGTCATGGCTGCCGCACATGCCGTGCCGTGTGCGGACGGGTAGGACGGAAATGCATAGGTATGCCGATGGGTATTCGTCCAGGATCCTTCGGGCACCGTATTCGGATTGCCGTCGTTCGCGGCCCAGCGGATCGCGGTAAACGGTCGCCAGTGATTGTAGTGAAACTTGTTGTCGAAGCTGCTGACGTAAGCATCGAAAATCGCCATGTTGACCAGGGCCAGCAGCCGCACCGCCTGCTGAAGGCTGATGTCCTCCTTTTCGATCAGGTCCCGAGCGAGTCTATTGTGTGAATTCTCGGCAAAATCTTTCCACCACAAGGCGATGTGGGTCTGCTCCGGTGTGCGGCTCATGCTTTGGAAGCGCCCCAGTTCCTTTACCTCGTCAAACGCCCGGGTATAGGCATCGCCGGAAATGTCGGGCGGAGGCGGAGTTCTGAACTGGCCGGGGCTGCGTAACGCGAACCCCCGGGCTCGGGCCCATCCGGCACCAAATATGAATCCCTGGGGGGTCCCGCTGTGCTCCTGAAATTCCGCGTAGACGCCGGGCGCCATGGGATGCCACTGGTACTCGGCTTCGCCGTCCCAGCCATCGCCGTCGCGGTCGGTCAGGGTCGCGCGGGCCGCCGACTCGCCAAGTTCCACTCCGTGTCGAACGGACTCACTGTCCGGCAGGGTTTGCAGCCATCGGTCACGCAGGGCCTGGAAATGCTGAACCTGGTCGGGATACTGGTCCGCGGCGACCACGAACGCGGCATGAGAGGCCGCCGCGATCGGGTGTGCCCCGGGCATCGAGCCGTCAAATACGTGAGATTCATATTGGCCATTGATCGCAGCGAGCGCGTCATGCATGGCGATGTGCATCATCGCTGTCGTTCGCAGCCCTTTCAGCGTCATGAAACCGTCCTCCGCTTCCGCGATGCCGAGGACCGACTCGTTCCACTGGGTCGCAAGCATCGCTTCGTCCGCTGGGGTGCTTTTGCCCGGCAGGAGCAGGACGGCCACAGCCAGGCTGTAGAAAATCTGGGCACAAAATACCTTCATTCTTCCGGCTCCGTGTGATCTGACCTAGCACCCTACCGAGGTTTCGGTACATGGACTACTATTGTTTTTGTAGTGTATTCGGGGGCCAAAAGGGTGAAGAAATCCGCTAGAAAACCACAGAGTTACGGTCAATATTGCCCCCTGGCGCTCGCGGCCGAGGTGCTGTGCCGCCGTTGGACGATCCTGGTCATCAGCCGAATCATCGACGGCTGCACGACGTTTAACGAGATACACCAGGGCGTTCCGCGAATCTCTCCAAGCCTGCTTTCAACCCGCCTGTCTGAACTGGAACACGCCGGCATCGTGCGGCGTCGGAAAGCAGGCCGTGACAACCGTTACCGATACGAGCCCACCGAGGCCGCGCTGGAACTGGCGGATCTGATCGACGGGATGGCGATCTGGGGCCAGCACTGGTCCCGGGACATGAACATGGATGACCTGGATCCGGCGTTCCTGGCCTGGAGTATGTCGCTGCGGATGAATACCGACGCCATGCCGCCGGGGCGAACCGTGGTGGAGTTCGAGTTTTCGGGAACGCCCACCGAGTTTCGAAAATTCTGGCTGGTCAATACGGACGGTAAGGTCGACATGTGCCTGAAGGACCCGGGTTACGAGTCAGACCTGCTGGTCCGGTCCGACTTGCGGTGTTTCGTTGAAGCGTGGCGGGGATTTCGCGACCTTCGGCAGGAAATCCGCGCTGGAAAGATACGTGTGACCGGGCCCAGACAGTTGAAATCGTCGTTTCCCGACTGGCTGCTGCTCAGCGCGCTGGCACCTTATCGAAGGCGCGTCAACAGCCGCGAGGGCCGACTGTATAACACTCAAAAAGAGGGCGCGTGAGATGGTGAGCAGGTTGCGATCACCAGCCGACTCAGCGCCTGTGGCCAACGGCATGGGCCAATGTTTTCGTGCGTTCCCGCCACACTGCCTCATCTTCATGGCAATAGTGATCAGCGTGGCCGCCTGCTCGAACGAGAAACACAAAATCTCAGGTCCTGATCTCGACGCCGCACCGCGGAGCCAGGCGATCATCAACTCACATATGCACGCATCGCGGTTGGGTTCAGATGATGGTGCGTATCGTGCCCAGGTCATCGAGGAGATGGACCAGCATGGGATCGTGAAGTCTGTTCTTCATATCAATGAGGTCAGTGACGTCCGGGACTGGGTACGCGCGGCTCCCGATCGTTTTCTGGCTGGCCCATCCTTTCCGTGCGTTCCCGCGGGGGAAGGTCGACCTGATTCATGCGCGTGGGATGAAGGTGAGTGGCCAGGTGTTGACTGGCTTCGCCGCCATTATGAAGACGGAACGTTTTCAATTATGGGTGAAATGCTGTTCGTTTACGCGGGTGTTTCGCCGGGCGACGGCAGAATGGACGCCTACTGGTCGCTCGCCGCTGAACTCGACATTCCCGTGTTCGTTCATATCAACAGAGGCCCCCCTCCCAACTCACCATTTCGGCCAGCGGGCTGCTGCCCGGGTTTCGACAGCGACCTGGGCAATCCCGCCCTGCTTCGACCCGTACTGGAGAAATATCCGGACTTGAGAATCGCGCTTCAACATGCGGGTTTCCCTGCAATGCCGGCGCTGGGCAACATCGCGTATACGGAAGAAACATTCGAACTGCTGCGTGACAATCCAAATGTTTATGTGGATATGACCATACTCAATACCATGGCACCTCCCCCGGTCCACGCGGCGGCGGTCAGAGAATTTGTCGACCGCGGGTTGGTTGATCGGCTGATGTTTGGCACCGACAATCTCGAACCAGGGCCAATCCTCCAAAGGTATCGGGAGATGGAATTCCTATCTGAAGAACAGTTGCGCGGCATCCTGCACGACAATGCGGCGAGATTCCTCAAGTTGTACTGATATGCAGTATCGCGGGAAGTTTCGGGGTTAAAGCAACAGGACACAGGTCGAGCCGGCAAAACCGCGCCGGCGGCGCGGCTCAATACTGCTTTGGGAGATGCCGGATAATCTATGCCTCGAGAACAACCGCGACGCCCAGCGCTTGCGCCAGTTGTTCCAGCGGTTCCCTGACGTCGCCGTAAACCGTGACCCGGTGCCAGTTGAAGCGATCCCACTCACGCAGCAGCCTGTCCATGTCCCCCTCGACCTCTGCGGCGAGTTTGGTCCGGCAAGCACGGTCTTCGTCGACGTTGCCGACGGCTCTTGCCTGATGCAGCACCATGGTTGTCAACTCGTCATCCCAGCCGATGGAAGTGGTCATGTACCCTTCCGGCATGATGGACTGGATGGACGCACCAAGATTGTCCTCAGCATGCGAGCGCAGGAAAAACGCATTCGGCTTGCTGTCCGGACCCAGCATTTTCGTCGGGGCGACGCAATGGGCGTAGATGATCTGCCCGGTTGAGGTATCGATCACCGGGTCGGACGCGAAGCTGTTGCGATTGAACATGTCACGGAAGATCAGCATGGATAGCATGTCCGGCACCCGTGCCTCGCAGGTACCCAGCAGAACGCCGTCGTCGTTCAGCTGGCGATATCCCAGGCAGGGATAGCCCGGCAGTTTTCCGGAGTAGAATCCGCCAAGACAGTCGACCGTGATCCCCCGCGCGCCCCGGCCTTCCATCAGCTGTTTCATGGCCAGGTAGATGGCTGCGGCGTCCTCGACGTCCTTGGGTGATGGCTCCCGGATATCGGCCGCTTCAGCCATCCAGCGGTTGGCCCAGGATTTCGCCTGCTGGCGGTCCACCGCGTGATAGGCCGAGTTGATCTCGTCAAACGTCACGCTCTCGATGGTCACCCCGTGTCGTACTTCCACCGGCAGCCAGTCACTCACGACCCGCAGAATTTTGGAGTGTTTCAGTCTATCCAGGACGTGTTCTACGCTCTGGACGTGGATTGGATCGTCCTTGCAGGGTCCGCCCGCACACTGGCTGCATAGATTGCCACTGCGAGCCTTTTCGGCCGCCGCGAGAAAAGCCTGGTGGGAGCCGTCGGGCCGACCCAGTTCAGCGAAGCAATTAACGACGTCAAGCACATCCTGGAATCGCGTCGATGACAGCATGATGACGTCATTGTTCTCGCGCAACGCCTTCGCGCCGTGGCAAAGAAATACCCCTGAACCGGCATACGGCTCATCGACGAACACGGTGGACAGGGCCCAGCTGCCGATTTCGGGCAGCAACTCGATGGTCAAGGGCCAGTTGGTGGCCAGCACGAACACCAGCAGTCCATCCACCCGGTCCGCCAGTTTCCTGACTCTCGGGATTTCGGTCTGGGGGCTGGCCTCTACGGTCAGAGATTCGAATGCCAGCCCCGGGCAGCCGGCCGCCAGGTCTGCCTCGATTTCTGCCAGTCGCGTTGGGTAATCAAAATCGACGCAGGGCCAGGCCTTGAAGCCACGAGGTACGACGATATGCACCACACCCACTCGAACCTTCGCTTGAGCCGGTGCGTGGTCTTGCGGTTTGCCTTGGTGGAGATTTCCCATGGCTGAGGGCGCCAACGGTCGGCCTCGGAGGCACCTTTTTCGTATGCGCTTAGCCGCTATGTTACTCCCGCTCTAAGGCCTCCGGGAGCACGTACCTTTACCTACGGGCGCAGGGCGGCAGTCCAACGGTCATGGCCCGAACGCCTCCGGTCATTGTGCTGCATCCATCTCCAGCATGCTGCGAATTGACCGTTCGATCTGGCCACCACAATACAGGTCGCCGTACAGTTGCTCCTGGTCGGCGACAAAACTCGCCAGCGAGGGCTTGGATCCAATACGCTTACAAAGGGCGTCAATGCCGGGAGCCCCCTGGCGAAGGTCGGCTGCAAGCGGTGGAAGGCACCGGGTCATATTCCCGAACAGTGCAAACACGCCGATGTCTGCGAAATTGACAGGTTCTGAACCGACCGTGCCACGATTCAGAGACTCCTCGAAAATTTCCAGCCAATGGGGCAGGCGCTGCGAACGAAACTCACACCATGTCTCGCGCTCCCACATGATGGAGCCGTTGTATCGACAGATCTCCATCAACACGTCGTTGCAGTCCATCAGCACTTTCATGCACATGGCCACGTCAAAAGGGTCTTCCGGCAGTAGATCGAGCTCGCGGGAAGCATACAGAACAATCGCCGGCATCTGGCTGATGGCGCGATCCGACTGCAGGTCAACCAGTACCGGTGGACCCATGAAGGGGATGTCCTGATCGCCGGGGGGGCGGCTCTTCAGGTCCATGATGGTTTCGAAATCTGCCTCTTCCTGCAGCGGTACATCTCGATACGCAAACAGGTAACTGACGAAACAGCCCCTGAACGGCAGCGGCCAGTAGTAGAGCTGAAACCTTGATTGGGACAGTTTTGGTGACATGTCGATGTTCAATATGCCTTGGCTGGTGGGATCAGCCTATCTGATATGCTGGATGCCCGCACAATCGGCGCGACTGAAACAACAAACTCACTTGAGCGAGCAGACAAAGGTCGACTCCTGCAACAGATGAAAATCGTAAAAACCGCTGTTTTCTTCATCGCGATTTTGCCCATGCTGGCTCCCGCCGCGGAGCACCAGATCAATGCGGTAGGCTATCGCAGCCCTTACGAGCTGATGTTCTTTGAGCCAGATTTTCTGCGGGTGGAACCCGGAGACAGCGTCAGAATTGTTGTGACTGACGATGACCATCAGCCGCAATCCGTTTTTATCCCCGAGGGGGCAGAACACTGGCAGGCTGAACAGGGCCAGTCGACCACGGTAACCTTCACCCAGGAAGGCATCTACATCTTCGATTGCGTCTACCACAACGTCATGGGGATGGCCGGCGTGGTCCTGGTGGGGAGACCGGTCAACCTGGAGGCGGCAAAAGCGTTCTTTGATGACTACCGGAACAGGACCTTTGCCTTGAACAAAGATCGACTGGACAACGTCTGGACTGGTCTGGAAAGAGACTAGGGCACTCGCGCCGTGATGAAACGGCAGTCTACTGCTCGTAGAGCGAACCGCCTCCCAGCTGGTGGTAAACGATGGGCACAAAATCGTTTGCCGTCCATGAGGGGACCGTGCCCCATTTTTTGTCGTAGGCCGCCGTTGGCCTGGCCTGCATCACCTCGTCCAGGGTCTTGCCTTCAGCAATCAACGCACGCACCCGCTGGCTGACCGCAACCGTCATATCGCGAAACTCGATGAGTTCGCGGCGTCCCACCACGTTCACGCCATGTCCGGGAATGACCTTGGTGTCGGGACCGGCAAGGCCAATGGCCAGGTCCAGCGCTTCGATGGTTCCCGCCAGCGTTCCGCCGTTGTAGACGTCGATGATGGGATAACTGGTGGTCCTGAAGACGTCGCCGAGATGGAGAACATCAGACTCGGGGAAGTGAACGAAGGTATCGCCATCGGTGTGAGCGGCCGGTGCCAGAAACACCCGGACCACCTCGCTGTTGAAGTGAAAGGTGATCTGGTCTTTGTAGGTTACGAAAGGGCGGGCCGCGGCCGGGGCCTGGGGAAAAAAGCCACCATTGCCACGCGGGAACCGCGACCGCCGCTCCAGCATGCGCACGCGCATATTGTCATGGGCAAAGATTAAAACGTCCTCGGCGGCCAGCGGAGCGTTCCCGCCAATATGATCGGGATGAACATGGGTGTTGACGAGAAAACGGATTTCCCCGTCGGTGATCTTCCTGACCGCGGCAACAAGGTCTTTCGCGTGGGGCTCAAACTGGGAGTCCACCAGCAGCACACCTTCCTCGCCGACGAAGGCGCCGACATTGGCAAACCCGTCCGGTCGCTGAATCATGTAGACATTGCCGGCGACCGGTACGGTTCTGAGCTCTACGTCGAAGAACCCGTCCGGCAACTGGGCCATGGCATGGAACGGCGCCAGCGCCGCCAGCAGTACTCCAGCCGATATCCCCTTGATCATCTGACTTGTTTCCTTGATCACCCCAAGAAATGAAATAGTAGCGTGAACCGGGACCGACAACAGTAAACCGCGGTGGATACCGCCTTGATCATCCCGTCGCGGTAGCTTTGAATAGCGGAGGTGACAAAGACCATGACCTGGCCGACCGGCAGCAGAAGCGAAACAGCAAAGGCGAGTCTGGCGGCGACGCCTTGGACGCGGGTCATTCGTACAGTTAGAAGAAAGATTGCGGAGTAATGTCAGGTCCAAAACGAACGGTTCGGCCATTCAGCCCGCTCGCACTGGGTCAGGTGAAACCCCTCGGTTGGATTCGCAGGCAGATGCTGCACGACCTGGAACGTGGGTTTGTCGGTCACCTTGACCAGCTGGTCCCGGACCTGATGCTGGCGGATGACATCTACGGCAGGGACCGCCTGAGCAAAAACATTCGGGAGAAGGACCTGGGGGTCACGACCAAGGACGTGGATTGGGGTGTCCAGTATCTCTGGTGGAACAGTGAAACCCAGTCGAACTGGTGGGATGGCGTTATTCGCCACGCATTCCTGACCGATCACGCACCCACCATCGAGCGCGTCCGGGCCTACGTTGATGTCAAACTGGCGACCCAGGATGCAGACGGCTATATCGGGATCTACGATCAGCATCTGCGTTACCGGCACAACACGGAAAACGGCGAGCTGTGGGCGCAGACCACCCTGTTCCGGGGGCTGCTGGCCTACTACGAGGCCACCGGGGAGAGGCGGGTGCTCACCGCGGTCGAAAGGGCGGTCAGGCGCACCATGGAGGCCTACCCCATGGGGGAATCGGAGCCATTCCACGCCCAGGCGCCCGACGCGGGGGTCTGCCACGGTCTTACCTTCACCGATATCCTGTACCAGCTCGAGATGATGACCGGAGATCACGAGTACCTGGACTACGCGGTTTTCCTGTATGACGACTACAATCGCCAGCAGGTGCCGGAAGAAGACATCAAGGTTGCCAATCTCAGTGATCCTGAATACGCGTTGGCCGGGCACGCCGTCCACACCTGCGAGCACCTGCGCACCCTGGCCATCGCTGCGCGTCAGGATCCCAGGTACCGCCAGGCC
>JASJDM010000098.1 GCA_030065125.1 Lysobacterales bacterium
TAAACTCAACTGACCGAGATATCGGAGGGGCGAACTCGTGCCATTGACTACGGCTGGCTAATGGGTGACCCCAGCGTTCCCCAGGCCGCGCACCGGCCGTTCCCCAGCGCCCGAACGTCGCGTTCCCAAAGCTCGCGCAGCGAGCGTCCCCCTCCACTCCTCAGGGAAAAACTCCCGCAACAATCCCGTCTTGTTTTCAAGGCTTAGCTCACATAGCTCTAATAATCATCCAATATTGCTGGTAAGGTATTGGAAAAACTGATGCCTCGGGGGAGTCATTATGGCGGAATCGCTTGCGATTCTGGTTTGTAACCGCAAGGGTGGCGTGGGCAAAACCACCGTCGCCACCAATCTTGCCTCGCAGTTCGCCGGACAGGGATGGAACACGGCATTGGTCGACTGCGATACCCAGCAGAGCAGCTGTGGCTGGCTGAGACGTCGCGCTGACTGTAACCTGCCGCTCAGCGCGGTGGACGCACATTCCAACGCCGGCCTGCTGACGCCAACCCTGCGACTGAAGATTCCCGCTGACGCCCAGTGCCTGATCTACGATGCACCTGCCTGTTCACGAGGATTCGATCTGACCGATCTGTTCCGCCGCGTGCAGCTGGCCCTGGTCCCCATCATGCCGTCTCCCATCGACCTCGCCGCCAGCCGGTCTTTTGTCAATGACCTGCAGCGAACACCGGAGCACCGGTCCGGCCGTATGGCGGTGGGGCTGATCGCCAACCGTGTCCGGGGTCGACAGCTCTCCTCACGCGGGCTGCGCGAGGAGCTGGGGTCCTGGGGTGTGCCGGTTATCGGTGAGCTGCGGGATTCACAGCTTTACGTCTACTCCGCCGGACTGGGCCGCGGCATTCACGAATTCAAAGGGCAGCGAACCGCGCCGGACCGGGACATCTGGCATCAAATCTACCAGTCGGTGCTGACCATGACCCAGCGCACGCGGCCTGAGCCGGTGCCCGTCCAGGACGCGCCCCGAACAACGACACGACCGGTGATCCGGTTCGGGCCACAGCAGGTTCCAACAACGGGTCAGGCCTGAACGGTGTGACCGAGCCCGCCGCCACCCCGCCGGATCGTCCCTTCGTGGCGCCATGCAAGGTTTTGTCGGCTACGGCGCCGCTGGGATGGCTGCGGCGGGGCTGGCAGGATTACCGGGCCGCCAGCACGGTCAGCCTCAAATACGGAATGGTGATCTTCCTGCTCAGCGTGCTGGTATCAATCATGGCTTACGCGTTGGGCAGCTACATCCTGCTGCTGGCCATGCTTTCCGGATTCGTGTTGATCGCGCCGCTGCTGGCGACCGGGCTTTATTCCGTCAGTCGACAGCTGGGCCGCGGGGAGTCTCCCACGGTGGCCCGCACCATCCAGCGCATGCGTCGTACCCTGGGTGACGACATGGTGTTTGCCCTGGTGCTGATCGTGATCTTCCTGGTGTGGGCCCGGGCGGGATCCATGGTGCACGTGTTCGTGCCCGCCGAGGAGGGCAACCTGGCCGACATGGTCCGGTTTTTTGCCATCGGTTCAGCGGTGGGATCCATTTTTGCCGCGTTCACTTTCTCGGTGTCCGCGTTCTCGCTGCCCATGGTGGTCGACCGGGACTCCGACATGATTACCGCCAGCGTAACCAGCATCAACGCCGTGCTGCGCAATAAACCAGCCATGGTGGTGTGGATCGGCAGCATTGTGATGCTGACCGGGCTGGGCTTCGCCACCGCCGGTCTGGGACTGATTGTCACGATCCCCTGGCTGGGATACGCCACCTGGCACGGCTACCTGGAGACGGTGGACGCCAGCGACTGGCCGCCTGCTGAGATTTAGCGCCTTCCGCGGCGACAAATCCGGTCTTTATCCGGCGCCGGCGGACCGGGCAAGCAGGGCCCTGAGCTGTGCGGCGGCGCTGAGCACCATCTTTTCATCACCGACAGGGAATTCCAGGGTGGCCGAAGACGTCGGCGGTTCGAACCTTTTCATCTGGGACCCCAGCACCTCCACCGTGGCCTCGGAGACCTGCGCCGCTTTCTCCTGGCGCTTGCGAATGCGCGCCTCCAGGGTGACCTGGTCAGCCGGGCGAAACAGGATGGCATAGGGAACCTCCCTGGCGGCCGCCAGTCGCCTGAAGGGCTCACGCTGAGCGCGACGCAGGAAGGTCGCATCTACGATGACGGTATGCCCGCTGCTGAGCAGGCCATCCGCCAGGTTCAGCAGGTGGCTGTAGGTCTCAGTAGTGTGGGCCCTGGAGTAGATGCCGGCATCGAGGTCGGAGCCGGAATGCCGGGCGAGGTCCAGGCCTGCCAGGCGCTTGCGCTCGATATCTGAACGGATTCGAATGGCAGGGAGCCGGCGCATCAGCTTTCTTGACAGCCAGCTCTTGCCGGATCCCGAAAGTCCGCAGGTCAGCAACAGACCCGGACGATGCCGGGTCGTTGTGGCGATGGCAAGGTCGATGTGCCCACGCATGCGCTCGAGAAATTCTTCCCGGTGCGGACCGTGGGCCTGCAGGGCTGCGACCTTGGCCCGCACCAGGCTTCGATAGACGGAGTAGTAGTCCAGCAGCGCCATCCCCTCGTAGTCTCCGGTGGTTTCCAGGTACTGATTGAGGAAGGCATAGGCCAGGTCGGTGCGCTTTCGAAACCGACAGTCCATGGTCAGGAATGCCAGGTCGTTGACCACGTCCATCCAGCGCAGGGCCGGGCTGAACTCGATGCAGTCGAAGGGGCGGATTCCCCGGCTGGTCCTGACCAGGTTGCTGAGGTGAAGGTCGCCATGGCACTCGCGAACATGGCCCTGGCGCAGCCGCCGGTCGAACAGGTCCGTCAGTTCCTGGTGCGTGCGGTCGCCCCAGCGGCGCAATGTGGACAAGTGACCTTCGACTATCGGGCCGGGATCCTGCTCCAGCAGGACCTCGTAGTTTTCGTGGATGGGTTTGGCCACAGCCGCCGCCGTGCCCCAGCCGGAATCCAACGCCGCAACCGGTGCCACGCGGTGCCGCTCAGCCATGTAGGTGCCGAAATCCCGAAACTCATCATGGCAGGCCTCATCCCGTTCCACCAGCAGGTCACCACGCTGGCGATCATCGAACTGGCGCATGACCACCGCGTATTCCACCGTTTCGCCGGCACCATTGACGTGGATATGCCCCTTTTGATCACGGGTAATGGGGACGACTTCAATGTACAGTTCCGGCGCGAAGTGGCTGTTGCAGCGCAGTTCTTCGTTGCAGCAGTGCCGGCGTTTATCCAGGGTGCTGAAATCAAGAAACCCGAAATCCACGGGTTTTTTAACCTTGTAGGCGCGGTCGCCGGTAAGCAGTACCCAGGAGATATGGGTTTCTATCAGACGAATCTGACGACACGGATGCGGATAGCTGCCGGGGTCCTGCAGCGCGTTGATCAGTGTGTCCGGAGACATATGGCGGACAGTATCAGACTGCCGTCATCGCCCAACTGTGGAATGTACTGGTTTGAGGTGTCAGCGGGGGGCGGGTGTTATTCGAAGCCATGCGGGGACGGGTTCGTCCCCTGGCTCCACGGGATCACGTCGCAGGAAATCAGTCGAGGAAGCGGCGGAACAGGGCAGGCTTCTGCCGGGTGGCGTTTTGACCACCCATGGAATCCGGCTCGGAGATATCGTTGCCATTGTCCAGGCTGATGGCCTTGGCCGGTGCGTCCTGTTCAAACAGGCCCGCCATCAGCGCGTCCGAGATGCTGACATGAGTTGCTGTTCTTGCTGATCGGTAGTCCATTAGCCGCTTCCGTTGTTGGTTCAGTCGCATGTTGAGATTGAATGTAGCGACCTGGGGTAACCCTTATTCGAACCGACGACCTCAAACTGTCTGTTCTTGTAACGGTGTGTAACGGACGATCCGGCGTGGCCTTGATTTAGGGATTGGCCTCGACGCGGGACTGTACCATCTGCCGGCGCTGCCCGGGGCTGATGAACGCCATTTCCAGGGCGTTGGCCTGGGCCTTTCGGGTGTGCTCCGCCGACAGTCCTGCCGCCGGCGCCGCCATCTCAAACTCATGCCGCAGGTCAATGCCGCTGATGGCGGGGTCGTCGGTGTTCAGATTGGCCACAACACCGGCATCCAGCAGCCGCCGCACAGGATGGGAAGCCAGGTCAGTCACGGTGCTGGTGTGGACGTTGGAGGTCAGGCAAACTTCCAGGCCGATCTCTTTTTCTGCAATAAAATCAATAAGATCTGGGTCTTCTATAGAGCGAATGCCGTGTCCGATCCGGGTGGCGCCAAGGTCCCGGATGGCGGACCATACGCTGGCGGCACCGTCGGCTTCCCCGGCGTGCACGGTGACCTGCCAGCCCGCGTCCCGGGCCTGACGGAAATGCTCGCGAAACAGTGACGCCGGAAAATTGGCCTCGTCCCCGGCCAGGTCCAGGGCGACAAATCCATCCTTGTGGTCCAGCATGGCACGCAGTTCCTGACGGCAGATCTCCGGGCCGTAGTGGCGGCTCAGGATTCCGATCAGCTGGCATGGGATGCCGGTTTCCCGGCGCCCCTGGGCGACGCCGTCGATCACCGCGGCGCACAGTTCGGATGGGTCCAGTCCGTGGGTTTCCGCCATGAACCAGGGGCTGAAACGCAGTTCGGCGTAGTCGATTCCCTGGTCGGCCAGGTCCAGCACGTTTTCCCGCGCGACCCTTCGGCAGGCGTCGTAGTCCACCAGGACCGCCGTGAGATAGCGGAAGCGGGCAATGAACGCCATCAGCCCGGGTTCGCTGTCATCGATTTCCACGTGGGGGCGCAGGGATTCCAGATCGTTTCCCGGAAGCTCGATGCCGTGCTCACTGGCCAGTTCCAGAATGGTGGACAGGCGGACATTGCCGTCCAGGTGACGGTGCAGGTCGATCAGAGGCAGGCTGGGTTCAATCATGCCCCGGAATGATAGCGAAAACCGGCTGCTTGTGGGGCCTGGCGGCGGACGGCGATGAGCCAGCCGCCGGCGGTTTGTGGAATCAGCCGCCCAGCCCGTCCTGGGTTTTGCGCACGTCTTCGGCCAGGTCGTTCAGCAGTTGGGGCGTCCAGTCCGTGCCGGGCCATTTCTTCGCAAACTTGAGCACCGCCGGTACGTTCTGCAGCGCCGGTGGCTCGAAAGTGTCTTCCCCGGATTTCCGGATCAGGATGCCGCCAACCAGCACCAGGTCGGTGAGATCAGGCTCCAGGCTGTCGTCCCGGTGCCATTCTCCGCGGTGCCGTACGGCGTCAATCAGGCCGTCGTCGAAACCCCAGGACTGAAGCATCATCACGCCGACCTGCCGGGAGAATCGATCGATGACGGCGTCGATGACACCCGGGTTGTTGGCCAGGTCAACCCGCTGGGATGCCGCGTTGATCAGCGGCAGGGCCCCGATGTTGGCCAGCAGACCGGCCAGCAGTGCCCGGTCGGGATCATGCTTGGTGATTGACCGCGCAATGGTGGCGCAGGTCGCGCCGAGCTGGGCGCTGGAAATCCATACATCACGCAAAGCCTTCTTCAGCACCACGGATTTGCTGCGGAACAGGTTCTTCAGACTGTAGGTGGTGATCACGTTGACCAGGGTATTGCCACCCAGGCGGTTGAGGGCAGTTTTCAGGTTTTCCGCCGGGTAGCGTCCGCCGAAGGCCGGACTGTTGGCCATCTTGATCACGTAAGACGCGGCGCCCGGGTCGGTTTCCACTACCTTGCCCAGGTCCATGAATCCCGAATTCTTGTTCCGGGCGACCGTCCTGATCTGCAGCGCCAGGTGGGGCAGGCTGGGAAGGGGAATCTTGCCGGCCTGGATATCCGAAAAAATCGCCGTATACAGGCCATTGATGTTGACCTTGGGGTCATCGGGTGTGCCCTGTCCACGCCGGGCCGAAACGGTTGGTGAGTGTGCCACGAGCGAGCCTCTCTGTATTGGAACACAGTGTGTAGAGGAGATATCGGCTCGCGGAGGCGGGACTTTAGCTGGGAGACGCCCCGTGGGGGCGGAGCCAAGTTACTCGGGTACGTCCAGTTCCACCATTATGTCGCCGGACAGATCTTCCAGGGAGGCCTGCAGGTCGTCCTGGTGCAGTCCCGGAGGCAAATGGATCCGGGCGCTGGCACGAAACAGGGCCACCGCCGACATGGGGGCGTTTTCACAGTGGGTGTGCAGCTGTTCCACGTTCACCTTCAGGCCCGCAAGAATGGCTGTGATCTCTTCCACAATGCCGATCCGGTCGTTGGCCATCAGGGACATGGTCAGAATTTCACCCGGGTCTTCCGACTCGCTTTCCCCGGCGGGCTCGACGGTAACTTTGATACCCTCGCCGGCCAGGGATTCCAGCGCGGCGGTCAGCTCAGCCTGGTGTGCTGACGGGACCTCCACCAGCAGAATCCCCGCAAACTTGCCGGCCAGCCGCGACATGCTGCTCTCGGTCCAGTTGCCGCCGCTGTGCATGACCACATCGGCGATTCTTTCGACGACCCCGGGGACATCATCAGCAATGATCGTGAGTGCCAGGTACGACTTCATTCAGTAAACCCGCGGATGAAGGGCGATCACTATAACGTGACCGGCGTTCCGGCTAAAGACGCAACTCCGGGGCTATTGGAATCTGCCGGGGCCAAGGGTTTACTCTTGGGCCAGGAACAGTATTGACCGGACCGTGCAGGACAAATCCACAATGGCTCCCAGGGTCGCCCTCATGCTGCCGGGAGGGGGCGCCCGTGGCGCCTACCAGGTTGGCGCCGTCAGGGCGCTGTGGGAACTGGCCGGCGGCCAGTCGAATCCGTTTCCCGTCATGGTGGGCGCATCGGCCGGGGCCATCAACGCCGGGGTGCTGGCGTCTCACGCCCACGAATTCGGCCACGGCCTGCAGCGTCTGGAGCACTTCTGGTCCCAGATGGCCTGTCATCACATCTACCGAACCGACTGGGTCAGCGTGCTGCGGTCGGCTGGGCACTGGCTGGGCTCCATGCTTTTGGGACGGCTGGGTTTTCCGGGGCCGGAGTCCCTGCTTGACACCGAGCCCCTGCGCCAGCTGCTGGATCGCGAGACGCGCCTGGATGGGATTGCAAGGGCCATCGAAAGCGGCGCGCTGGATGCCCTGGCAGTGACGGCATCGGGCTATTCGTCTTCCCGGGCGGTGACCTTTTTCCAGGCAGCCAGCGGGTGGCCGGGCTGGAGCCGCGGCCGTCGTCTGGGCCGGCAGGGGACCATCCAGGTGGATCACCTGATGGCCTCTGCCGCACTGCCGCTGTTGTTTCCGGCCATTCAGGTGGGCAACGAGTTCTACGGTGACGGGGGATTGCGGCAGACCGCACCGCTGTCTCCGGCGATCCACCTGGGCGCTGACAGAATCCTGGTGGTGACCACCCGGGACGAGCATCCCGACCCGGAACCGCAGGTTCAGACCGAACGCCCCAGCACTGGCGAAATTGCCGGCCACATGCTGGATATCGTGTTCATGGACAACCTGCAGGCCGACCTGGATCGCCTGCAGCGCGTGAATCACACGGTATCGCTGATTGATCCTGCCCGCCGCCATCTGTCGGACCTGCGCGCCATTGACACGCTGGTGATTCGCCCTTCCCGGGATGTGCGCCACATTGCGGACGAGTTCATGGACCGGGTGCCGGCCAGCGTCAAGGTGCTGCTGGCAGGCATGGGTGCCTGGCGCAAAGGCACGCGTCTGCCCAGCTACCTGCTGTTCGAGTCGGAATACTGCCAGTCGCTGATGGAACTGGGCTACCAGGACGCCATGGACCAGCGGGCCGGGGTAGAGCGCATGTTTTCCGGCTAAAGGATTTCTGAAGTTGGACGATCCATATGTTGAATGAGGAGCCGGCCGGGGAGGGGTGTGCCTTTCCCGAGGGAGTAAGAATTCAGCATGATCAAACCCAGAATCCCCCATGACGAGACCACGCGGCTGCAGACACTGCGGCGTCTGAAGATCCTGGACACACCCCCGGAAGAACCGTTTGACCGGGTTACCCGCCTGGCAAAGCGGTTGTTTGGCGTGGAAACGGTGCTGGTGAGCCTGGTGGACGAAAACCGCCAGTGGTTCAAGTCCAGGCAGGGGCTGGATGCCTGTGAGACCTCCCGGGGCATCTCGTTCTGCGGCCATGCCATTCTGGACCACGAAATACTGGTGGTGGAAGACGCGCTGCTGGATGAGCGGTTTTTCGATAACCCTCTGGTAACCGACGACCCGAAGATCCGATTTTATGCCGGGTGCCCCCTGGTGGTAGCCAACGGCAGCGCCATTGGCACCCTGTGCCTGATTGACCCGGCTCCGCGCCAGATGGACCAGGACGAGCTTTACCTGCTCCGTGACCTGGCCACCATGGTGCAGGAAAACCTGGCGGCCCTGGACATGGCCACCACGGACGAATTGACCGGAATATCCAATCGCCGCGGGTTCCACATGCTGGCGGAGAAATCCCTGGCCACCTGCCAGCGACTCAATCGCAAGGTGTCGGTGCTGGTTTTCGACCTGGACGACTTCAAGCTGATCAACGACCGGCTGGGTCACGTGGAAGGAGACAACGCGCTGAAAGACTTTTCATCCTGCCTGCTGGATACGTTCCGGGACTGTGACGTCATCGGCCGTACCGGAGGTGACGAGTTCTGTGCCTTCCTGGGTGGCGCCGATGAGCAGGTGCTGCCGGACCTGCTGGATCGACTCAGCGACAAGCTGCAGGACCGCTGCTACCAGGAGGGCCGCCCCTTCGAGGTCAAATTCAGCGTTGGCAGCTACAGCAGCATGCCTGGCTTCAAGACCACCCTGGTCGACCTGCTGTCCCAGGCCGATGGCCGCATGTACGGGAAAAAACATGAGTCCAAGGCCGAGTCCCGAGCCAGCGCGCCATTTGCCGGCAGTCCGGACGCCGTGGCGGCCAGCATGGCAGAGGACATCTGGAGCATCTGATCGGGCCGGCGGCCACCGCCGCCTGTTTCCATTGAATAACCCGTTCCAGCGGGTAGAATGCTTCGCTTTGCTGCCCCCAGCCAGGTCTGTCCATGAAGCCCTCTACCAGGCCCGAGAACCCGAACTTCTCCTCCGGTCCCTGCTCCAAGCGACCGGGATACGACGTTTCCAGCCTGGACCAGTCCGCACTGGGCCGTTCCCATCGCTCTGCACTGGGTAAAAGCCTGCTGCAAAAGGCCTGTGACGATACCGCGGAGCTCCTTGGGCTGCCGGACGGTTACCGGGTAGGGATCGTCCCCGCCTCGGACACCGGCGCATTTGAAATGGCCATGTGGTCGCTGCTGGGCCCGCGACCGGTCGATGTATTTGCCTGGGAATCCTTTGGCCAGGGTTGGCTGACGGATGTGACGTCCCAGCTTCGCCTGGATTCCACCCGGACCTTTACCGCGGACTATGGTCAGTGCCCCGACCTGGGGCAGGCTGACCCGGATCACGATATCGTGTTTACCTGGAATGGAACGACCTCGGGGGTTCGTGTAGCCAACGGTGACTGGATCGACAGTGACCGCGCGGGCCTGACCTTGTGCGACGCGACCTCGGCTGTATTTGCCATGCAGTTGCCCTGGGACAAGCTTGATGTCGTGACCTACAGCTGGCAAAAGGTCCTTGGCGGCGAAGGCGCTCATGGCGTTCTGATCCTGGGGCCCAGGGCTGTTGAACGACTCGAAAGCCATACGCCTCCGTGGCCCATGCCCAAGGTTTTCCGGTTGACCAGGAACGGTAAGCTGATTGACGGCATTTTCCGCGGCGCGACCATCAACACCCCGTCAATGCTGTGCGTGGCCGACTACCTGGATGCGCTGCAGTGGGTTCGATCCCTGGGTGGGGTCGATGCCTTGATCGCCCGGTCAAGGTCCAACCTGGCCGTGATCGAAAATTTCGTGGAACAGCGGGACTGGATCAGCTTTCTGGCGTCCAATCCCGCCACCCGCTCCAATACCAGCGTTTGCCTGTCGATGGAACTTGAGCCTGAGCAGGTGAAGCAAATGGTCAAGCTGCTGGAAAACGAGGGTGTGGCCTATGACATCAACGCCTACCGTGCGGCGCCGGCCGGGCTGCGCATCTGGTGCGGCGCCACGGTGGAGTCCAGCGACGTGGCTGCGCTGATGCCGTGGGTCGAGTGGGCCTATCACCAGGTCAAGGAGGGCTGAGGCGTGTTCCAGATCCAGACCTACAACAACATCGCCACCCAGGGCCTGGAACGATTCCCGCCCGATCGGTTCCAGGTTGGCACCAGTTGCGCCAATCCCGATGCCATCATGCTGCGCAGCCACAACCTGCATGGAGAGACTCTGCCGGGCTCCGTGGTGGCGGTGGCACGGGCAGGGGCGGGGGTCAACAACATCCCGGTAGAGCAGTACTCGGAGCAGGGTGTGGTGGTATTCAATACCCCCGGCGCCAACGCCAACGCCGTCAAAGAGCTGATCGCCGCAGCCCTGCTGCTGGCGTCTCGTGACGTGTTCGGCGGCATGAATTACGTCCGGTCCCTGGGCGAGGTCAGCGACGAAAAGGAACTGTCCCGTCTGCTGGAGAGCGAAAAAAAACGCTTCGCAGGCTCGGAGGTGCGCGGCAAAACCCTGGGCGTGGTCGGTCTGGGCGCCATCGGCTCCCTGGTAGCCAACATGGGCCTGGACCTGGGCATGCGCGTGGTCGGCTACGATCCGGCCATCTCGGTGGAGGCCGCCTGGCGTCTGTCGAGCCAGGTGGTGAAGATGGACACTCTGTCCGCGCTGCTGGGTGAGGCGGACTTCGTCACCCTGCACGTGCCGGACATCGAGCAGACCCGTCACCTGATCAACAGCGAAAGCCTGACGTCACTCAAGCCCGGCGCGCGGATTCTGAATTTCGCCCGGGAGAAGATCGTGGACGGTGAGGCCCTGGTCGCGGCACTGGACTCGGGTCGTGTGGGCGGCTATGTCACCGACTTTCCTACGCCGGCCCTGCTGGGGCGCCAGGATGTGCTGCTGTTTCCGCACATCGGTGCCAGCACCCGGGAAGCCGAGGAAAACTGCGCGGTGATGGCTGCCGATCAGCTGATCGATTTCCTGGAGCACGGCAACGTGGTCAACTCGGTCAATCTGCCCCGGGTTCACATGTCCCGCAACGGCGGCCGACGCCTCACCTTTTGTAACGACAATGTCCCCGGTGTGCTGGGCCATGTATTGAGCCTGCTGGCGGACAACAACAGCAACGTCATCGACCTGGTCAACAAGAGTCACGACAACTTTGCCTACAACATCATCGACGTTGATGATGCACCGTCAGCGGAACTGGTGGCGGCCATCAACGCGGTGGACCATGTGACCCGGGTGAGGGTGCTGTGATGGGGAGATTGGGCACGGATTTCCTGGACCTGATTGGCAACACGCCACTGGTGCGGCTGAACAGCTTCAGCGAGCAGACGGGGTGCGAAATCCTGGGCAAGGCCGAGTTCATGAACCCGGGCGGGTCGGTCAAGGATCGGGCGGCCAGGGCCATCATCCTGGATGCCGAGGCGTCGGGGCAGCTTCGGCCGGGTGGGACCGTGGTTGAGGGCACCGCCGGCAACACCGGCATCGGTCTGGCCCACGTGTGTAACGCCCGCGGATACCGGTTGATCATCGTGATCCCGGAAACCCAATCGCCGGAAAAGATCGAACTGCTGCGGGCGCTGGGGGCCGAAGTCAGGCCCGTGCCTGCCGCGCCTTACGCCGATCCGAAAAATTTTCAGAAGCTGGCCGGAGCACTGGCCGAGGAAATGCCTGACGCCATCTGGGCCAACCAGTTCGACAATCTGGCCAACCAGAAAACCCACTACGAAACCACCGGCCCGGAAATATGGAACGACACCGGCGGCCAGATCGACGCGTTCGTCAGCGCCGCCGGGACCGGCGGCACCATTGGCGGCGTCTCGCGCTACCTGAAGGAACAGAACAAAAACGTTCACGTGGTGCTGTCAGACCCAACCGGCACCGGAACCTGGCATTTCGTCAAGCATGGCGAGGTCAAGGTGGTGGGCGGTGGATCCATCAGTGAAGGCATCGGCAGCACCCGTATCACCGACAACTTCGCTGAATCTCCGGTGGACGATGCCGAAATGGTTCCCGACCAGGAGTGCGTTGACGCGGTCTACCAGATGCTTTACCGCGAAGGACTGTTCATGGGCGGATCCGCCGGCATCAACGTGGCCGGCGCGGTACGCACCGCCCGCAAACTGGGGCCCGGACACACGATAGTCACCATCCTGTGCGACACCGGACACCGCTACCAGTCGCGGCTGTTCAATACCGACTGGCTGGCATCCAAGGACCTGCAGGTGCCGACGCGCACCTGACAGCCGCCGGCCGGGAAACGGAGGCCTTTCGATGTTTCCCATCAGGGACGACAACCCCACATTTCTGAAACCGGTCGTCACCGTGGCGCTGATCGGCGCCAACGTGCTGATGTGGGTGGCGGTACAGGGACTTGGCGCGGAGCCTGGCCTGTCCCGCTCCATCTGTTCGCTGGGGCTGATCCCGGCCGACCTGTTCAATCAGTTTCCCCAGCGCGGTCCGGTCCCCTGTCCACTGGACGGCTCCCCGAACTGGCACACGGTGCTGACCTCCATGTTTCTGCACGGCGGTTGGATGCACCTGATCGGCAATATGTGGTTCCTGTGGATATTCGGCAACAACGTCGAGGATTCCATGGGCCACGGACGCTTCCTGGCCTTCTACCTGCTGTGCGGCCTGGCCGCAGCCGCGGCCCAGTCGCTCGCCGACCCGGACTCCGCGATTCCCATGGTGGGGGCATCAGGCGCCATCGGCGGCGTCATGGGTGCCTACATCGTGCTGTATCCCCGGGTACACGTGCACATGCTGATATTCCTGGGCTTTTTCGTGACCACCTTCGCCGTGCCCGCAGTGTGGATGCTGGGGTACTGGCTGCTGATCCAGGTCCTGGGCGGGTTCATGTCCCAGGGCGGCGGAGGCGTCGCCTTCTGGGCCCACATCGGCGGTTTTGTTGCCGGCGGATTGCTGATTTTCCTTTTTAAAAACAACCGGTTGTTGCAACGTCATCCGTATTATGGATGGAAGAGGCAGGTGATGCCGACGCGGAGTTGGCGGAAGGTGAGGTAGGCTCGCTTTGCTCGCCGGGGAACGCCCGCTCCGCGTGCTGGGGAACGCGCCCTGCGGGCGCTGGGGAACGCTCGCTGAAGCGAGCTGGGGAACGGCCCCTGCGGGGCCTGGGGAATGCGCTTCGCGCTGGGTCCCTTCGCTCGGGATAAACGGACCCTAATGTGTACTGGCTTCGAATGACTGTTGCATGAAAGTTGGCCTGCAGTCCTGGGGACAGCCTAGCGCGAGAAGCGCGCGTTCCCCAGGCCCCGCAGGGGCCGTTCCCCAGCGCCCAAAGGGCGCGTTCCCCAGCTCGCAAAGCGAGCGTTCCCTCGGCCCCCCAGGGGCCGTTCCCCAGCGCGAAGCGCGTTCCCCAGGCCGCGTAGCGGCCTTACTATTTCTCCAACACATTCAACTGCCAAAGATCCTTCCGCGTCATATGCAGGAAAGGCTTCAGCGCCAGCAGGCCGGTTTTGCCGATGCTGGATTCCAGGTACTCCATCTCGGTGAACTTTTCCCGGGTGCGTTCGCCCACGGGCGCGTCCAGGCCGTTTTCCCGCATCATCAGCACGCCCTTGGCGCGCAGGGCCAGTTCGGTGTACAGGCGCAGGTAGCACAGCATGTCCACCACCACCGGGCCTTCGAATTTATCCCGCAGGTCGTGCAGGAAGCGGCCGATCTTGCCCTGGGCGAACTGGCCGGAATTAATCTGCTCCAGCAGCTTGGCGTCGGCGTCGAAGTCCAGCTGCAGCCACTCATGCATGTGCTGGGCGCTTTTGACGAACACGTAGTGCAGGATCGGCGGCAGCAACATAAGGGTCACCAGGGTCATCAGGATGGGCGGCATGGTCAGGACAAAATAGTTATAGCCCGCATGCAGCAGCATGGCGGCTGCCAGTCCCGGGAGGTAGCGCACCGGGTTGATCTTCATGTTCCGCTCGGTCAGGGTCTGGGAAATGATGGCGAAAATCGCCGCTACCCCGCCGTGCATCACCGCAGTACCGAATCCGCGCACGATGGCCACGCCAATATGGGCGGATTCGTCCCGGGCCAGGTAGTAGATGTTCTCCACAAACCCGAAGCCGGCCCCCACGGCAAAACCCATGATGGCGCTGTCCACCAGGAAGCCGATGCGGTGGCTTCTGAACAGGTAGACAATAATCAGGGCCTTGAGGCATTCCTCGGAAACCGGGGCCACATAGCGGACCAGGGTCAGGCGGTCCAGGTCGAACTGGTCCATCAGGTAGGCGTTGGAGAAATAGCTGAGCACGGTGACCACCCCGCCGGCGGCAATAACAGCCAGAACGGTCTTCAGACCCACCAGCTTGTAGCTGTCCATGTAAACCAGGACAACCAGGAAGATCAGCACGGGAAGCAGCCCGACGGGGGCCAGGATCAGCAGATCCATGGACACATTGAGTTCCAGACAGTTAAACGCGGCTCATCTTGCCCGAACCGGCAGCGGCTTCAAAGTATCTTGAGGGAAACCAGCCACTCGTCGTCGCGTTTTTTGCCACCTTCCCGGCCAATGGCGTAGCCCAGTGACAGGGTCATGGGCAGACGATGAGTGAGGGTGAAGGCAAAATCGACCTGGAATCCGGCAGAAATCAGCGATCGCTCCAGGTCGTCACCGGGATCGGCCTTGAGCCCGGCAAGGAACAGGGCCGGCCGGGCGTGGCTGAGGAACAATCCGGGGGTCCCCGCCTCGCGAAACCGGACCGGGGGAAGATTCCACTCGACCACGGTCTTGACGAATTCCTGGGCGGCAATTTCGTCCAACTCGAAACCCGGCATGCTGTAGTACTTGCGATAGCGTTTCACATCGCCGTCATCCACGTAGTTGTTGCCAAAGCCGCCAAAATAGAAGTTGGACAAGGGATCGTCGCGGTCACCATCGGTGTATCCCACCGAGTTATAAAACCATACCGACGAATGTTTCAGCGGTAACGCGAGGCCAAAGTCGAACCCCAGGTGGGGCTTAACCGCCGTGTCCAGATCGGAGTCGTCCACCGACAGGATCGCCTCCCAGCGGAAACCCTTTTCATGATCAACCGCGCCCAGTGACTTGCGGGTATGGGAATAATGCAGGCCCAGGTCCAGCGACAGGATTTCGTCGAAAAACACGGTAGAGACGTTCTGGTTGTTGGGCAACGTATCGAGACCGGTGAAGTAAGCCAGCTCGGCGGAGAAGTCCAGGGTTCGGGGATCATCGAATATCAGGGTTCGGTCGTAACCCACGATAAACGCATCACCCTTGCGGCTGCGCTCCTTGGGGCCGAACAGGTCGTAAAAATCTGCATCGTTATGCCAGTATCGGGCCGACCAGTTGATGCCGCGGTACTCCAGGTTGAGGTGAAATCGCTCGTCCGATGGCAGGTCGTTGTCCCAGGAATACCCAGCCGTCAGCAGCACCCGGCTCAGCCCGGCCGGATCACTGAACTGAAAGTGGTAGCCCAGGGATTCGAAGTCCCGGTAGCCTTCGATGACGGGGTAGCCGGAGTCGTATTCCAGTTCGCGGATCGGCCGGTACTTGCCCTCCCGCACGATCAGCTTGTCCGCATCCATTTGCCGCAGCGAACGAACCACGTTCCAGTCCCGCACAACGGGGTGCTTCCGCGCTATCTCGGTTCCAAGAAACGATATTGCGCCGACGTTTTGCAGCGGTATGGGGTCTATCAGGGTGGGTACGAACCCCTGGCCGCTGTAGTCAAACACCATCAGGTTCCCGTCGGGCATCTCGATGGGTCTGAAAAAGCCGGTTTCTGCGTTGCTCACGGCTTCGATTTCGCCAGTGGCGATTTCGTATCTGAAGATGTTGGAGACACCGGTGTAGAAGGAACTGCCGAATAGAAACCGCCCGTCCCTGGAAAACACGAATCCTTCGGGCGTGGCCTGTCCAAAATCAAAGCGCTTGATGGGTTCAGCTTTTCCGGCCAGCAGGTCTGCGGTGTTGAAGATGCCGTGGTACTGGGAACCGTCCACGTTTCCCAGTGAAGCGGACAGCAGGGTGCCGTCCGGTGAGATGTCCATCTCGTAGGCTGCGTGGCCATAGGGCCAGGCGTACAGCAGGTTCCACTCCTGGTAGGGGTAGGGTACCCGTACCAGGGATACCAGGCCGTTTTCGTGGCGCAGCCCCCAGATGGACCGGTCGGCGGGATTGAACACGATGTCCCCGATGCGGGCATCGCGGATCAGCATTTCTGTCTTGCCGCTGCGAACGTCCACTGCCATCAAATCGCGGTAGGCGACGTTGTCCGCGGTATAGAACAGGGTCTCGGTGTCGGGATCCCAGGCGGTGGAGGCAACCCGGTACTTCATCGGGCCCTTGATATCCGCCACGTGCTTCAGGTCATCGGTTTCCAGCGACAGCACGCCGACGTGAGCCACCACTCCGGGATAGCGAAATGCGCCAACCAGGGATCGGCCATCCCTGGTGAGATAAGACTTGGATACCGATCCGAGGGTCCGCTGGGTCAGTGGCCTGGTGGGAGTCAGCGGGTGCCGGCGGACGCTTTCAAGGTTTTTCTGCTGAAACTCCCGTTCCCATTGAATCCATTCCTGCCAGCCCTGGGACAGAGGACGCTGGAATACTTTTTCAAACTGCCTGGAGTAATAGCGCTCACTGTCTTCATTCCGGCTCAGCCACTCCACCACCTGGTCCGGGGAATACTCGTAGGCCAGGTAACTCATGAAGCGCGTGCCATACAGGTAAGCGTTGACGCCGGTCTGGAAATCCACGCTGACCCCTTCGGAGACGATGCCGAGATCGGTGTAGAAATGGGCGTCGTCCCGCACCATGGCCCGAAACACCATTTCGTCATAACCGCCTTGCGCCCGGCCCAGTCCGCCGGACATCCAGGTTTCCATGAACACGGCGGCGCCTTCGAAATACCAGCGTGGTGCTGCGCGCCGGGGTGCAGTCAGATAGGTATAGAGGATCGACTCGGGGTGCTCGTCAGTCTGGCTGGGTTTGCCGCCGAAAAACCGGCGCCAGCCCCGGTCCTGCTCATTGGCGACGTCGACGTTGGCCAGGTGGACCAGTTCGTGGTTCATCAGCATGAAAAAACGCTCGCTGGCCGGCATGGTTTCCAGGGTTCGGCTGAACGGCGCGATAGACACCGAGACCCCGTTGCGCGGAACTGACCAGGCGCCGGCGCCACCGTAGTCGCTCAGGTCGGTCAGGAAAACCGTGGCGTTTTCATGGGGCTCCCAGCCGAATGTCTCCTTCTGGAACTCAAGTGAATTATGGAAATTGCGGGTGACGTGGGGCACCAGGTGGGTCTGAAACGGGTCGAGGTAGATCAAGCGAAGATCTGATGTTTCGACCACGTCGAGCTCCAGGGCCGAGGCGGAAAATGCGGTGGCAGCCATGAAAAGGCCGGCGGCAAAACGGTTCACGGACGTATTCAGGACGCTTGCTTCCTTAACAGCAAAACGGCCCGGGCTGTCGTTGGACAGCCCGGGCACGGGTTTTGACTGTTCGTGCGATCAATCAGTTGGTGGACATCATTTTCATGGCGTCGCTTTGCAGCGCGTTGCGGAACGCTTCACTGTTCAGCGCGTTGCGGAAGGCATCACTCTGCAGGGCATTGCGGAAGGCGTCGCTCTGCAGGGCATTGCGGAAGGCGTCACTCTGCAGGGCATTGCGGAAGGCGTCACTTTCCAGCGCGTTGCGGAAGGCGTCGCTCTGCAGGGCATTGCGGAAGGCGTCGCTCTCCAGGGCATTGCGGAAGGCGTCACTCTGCAGCGCGTTGCGGAAGGCATCGCTCTGCAGGGCATTGCGGAAGGCGTCGCTCTGCAGTGCGTTACGGAAGGCGTCGCTCTGCAGTGCGTTGCGGAAGGCGTCACTTTCCAGCGCATTGCGGAAGGCGTCACTTTCCAGCGCATTGCGGAAGGCATCGCTCTGGAGTGCGTTGCGGAAGGCATCACTCTGCAGGGCATTGGCGAAGGCATCACTCTGCAGTGCGTTGCGGAAGGCATCGCTCTCCAGTGCATTGCGGAACGCATCACTCTTCATGGCGTTGGCCAGGGCGTCGCTCTGCAGCGCATTCTGGAATGCATCGCTCTTGAAATCGCTGCGGAAGGCTTCGCTCTGCAGTGCGTTACGGAAGGCGTCGCTCTCCAGGGCATTGCGGAAGGCGTCGCTCTCCAGGGCGTTGCGGAAGGCATCGCTCTGCAGTGCGTTTCGGAAGGCGTCGCTCTCCAGGGCGTTGCGGAAGGCATCGCTTTCCAGGGCATTGCGGAAGGCATCGGCCTGCAGTGCATTCTGAAACGCATCAGCCTGCAAGGCATTGCGCATGGCATCGCTTTCCAGCGCGTTGCGGAAGGCGTCGCTCTCCAGTGCGTTGCGGAACGCATCGGCCTGCAGCGCGTTCTGGAACGCATCGCTCTGCAGGGCGTTACGGAACGCATCGCTTTCCAGCGCGTTACGGAACGCATCGCTTTCCAGCGCATTGCGGAAGGCGTTGCTCTGCAGTGCGTTGCGGAACGCGTCGCTGCTCAGTGCATTACGCAGTGCATCGCTCTGCAGTGCATTGGCCAGTTCTGCGTCCTGGGTGATGGCCCGGTAGATATCGGTTTGCATCACCTGGGCCACGGCCTGATCGCCCAGCTGTATGTCTTCGGCAGCAATCTGTTCGCCGATCATGCGCTCGGCCGGTGCGATGGTGCCCGCGGCCTGATCGCCCGGCACGTTCATGCCGTAATAGGCGACACCCCCGGCCGCCAGGGCCAGGACCACCAGGATGATCGGTGTGGATCCTTTACCGTACTGGTGCTTTTCGGACTGGTTACTGTACATGGTCTTCTCCTGCGGTAACTCTCTATGATTTATCCTGATTGATCACTGGCGGGGAACCAGTTCCCTTTCCTCTAACAGACCCCCACGGCTTGAATACTCAAGCTTGACCCTGGCGTTGCGGGTCGACTCTCCGGTCGGATCCAGCAATACCGAAAATTCCTGCGGCCCCCGGGCAACAGCGCGGATTGCGCGGTCGCCAAATTCAAAGGTCTCAAAGCTGGGCTGGGACTGGGCCAGGGCCTGGAAGCTGTAGCCCTCACCCAGCAGCTGGATCCGGACCTCCACCGGCTGTTCGGCGTCCAGTCGCAGATCCAGTACCAGCTCGTCTTCCCGGCGCTCCAGGGCGGCGGAAGTGCTGAGACTGTCCTGTTCAAACGAAAAGGTATCCAGAACGGTGACCTGACCGGTTCTCTTGGGCACCATGGTCCCCATGAGGTCCTGGGAATTGGGCGGATCGACCATTTCGGGGCGGATTTCATACAGCCCGATGGCGATGACCAGCCCAGCGGCGGCGGCAAAGCCGTAGCGCACCATGCCGGGCAGCTCACGCAGTCCGGACAGCCAGGATTTCTTTGCCGGTGCCGGCAGCTGAACGCGGCTGACGATGCTGTCGTGCAGGCCGTCCGGAAACGGCTCAGCCGGCAGTTCCGCCAGCATCGCATCGACCTGCTGCAGCGACTCCAGGTATTCCCGTGCCTCGGCAGAGCTTTCCAGCGCCTGGTCCAGTTCGGAACGATCCTCCGGGGCCAGGGGGTGGTCCAGAGACTCGCTGATCAGGGCTTTGATTCGTTCGTCAACCATTGCTGTGCGGCTCCAGGGTCGACAGCCTGTCCTTCAGCTGCTGGCGGGCGGAAAACAGGCGGCTTTTCACCGTTTTTTCCGGAATCTGCAATATTTCGCTGATCTGCTGGTAATTGCATTCGTTGTAGTAACGCAACACCAGGACGGACCGATGGTTTTCCGGCAACTGCATGATCACGGCCTGCAGGCGTGCGCCAGCCTCGCCCGAAACCGCCATTTGACCAGGGTCGGCCTGATCAGACTCAGGCTCAGTTTCGCCCAGCGGCTCAGACCGGCCACGGCGGTTGAGTTGATCGATGGCTTCGTTGATGGTGATGCGGTAAATCCAGCTGAAGAACTTGTACTTGGGGTTGAATCGCGTGATGCCCTCAAAGGCTTTGAGGAATGCCGTCTGGGTGACGTCGGCTGCATCATCGGGGTTGCCCAGCATACGGTAGGCAGCGTTGTACACCTGCCTTTCGTAATTCCTGACCAAGGTTCCCATTGCGAGGCGATCCCCATTTTTGCAAAGCTCCACCAGCTCAATTTCGCGTGTCTTATCCATATTACTGGTGAGCTCGGAAAAAGTTGGTCATGAATTGGGGCGGATCGGAATCAGCGCTCCGCCACTTCAATCTCAAACAGCTTGTCAAACCCCGAATAGGTAAAGATATCGTTGATGTGATGGTTGACATTGATCAGCTTCAGGCCGTCGCCGGTCCCCATCAGGCGCTTATGGGTACGCAGCAATACACCCAGTCCGGCGCTGGACACGTACTCCAGTTTGTACAGGTCCAGGACGCAGGGTCCGTCAACCTGGTCCAGGAACTCCTGGGCCCTGGGCGCCTGGGCGGCATCCAGCCTGCCTTCAACGGCGATGACGCCCTGGTCAGAGAAATCAATCTGAAACATTGTGTTCTTCCGTCTCTTCTTTGCTGCGGGCCACGAAGGTGATCTTGCTGTTTCTGTCACGGTACTCGTAGTGGATGGAATCCACCATTTTCAGCACCAGGAAAAGTCCCAGGCCACCCGGGGTGCGCTGCTCCAGGGGGGCGTCAACGTCGACCGTGCCCGCGTTGCGCGGATCGAACCGCTCAACGCCGTAATCCGTCAGGCTTACTTCCACACCACCGGGGCAGGCATTCATTTCGATCAGGATGTCCCGGTCCGTTTCCGTATCGTAGGTCACCATGTTGACGAACAGCTCCTCGACACACAGGTCCACCACGTAGCGGGTTGATGGATCGATTCCCTGGTCGGTAAACACCTGCTCGGTAAAGGCGACGATGTCGTTGAGCTGGTCAAAACTTCGAGAAAACTCCTGCTGCATTATCTCCCTCCCGTCGGTCAGTCCGAGCCCGGCAGCCGCCTGACCATGGCCAGGGTAATGTCGTCCGCCTGGGGCTCGTCACCCCCGAACTCCTGCGCGGCGGCCACCAGCGCCTGGCTCAACTCATCCATGGATTGGTGGTGATGATCCCGCACGATCTGCGCCACACGGGCCTCCCCGAACTGGGAGCCGTCGGCGCCATTGTATTCGTAGATGCCGTCCGAGATCAGGCCGAGAACATCGCCGGGCTGCATCTCGATGGTCTGGCCCTGGGGTGCTTCGCTCATCGACATGACGCCCATGGGAAAGCTGGTGGGCTTGTAGAAATCGCACTGCATTTCGGCCGCCCGAAAATGGAGTATCGGACCCTGTCCGGCGGAGTGGTATTCCAGCCGATGATTATCCGGGTCCAGGAATCCCAGGAAAGCGGTAATGAAGCGGTCATCGGGCAGGTCTTCAGCCAGCTGGTTGTTGACCTGCTGGCAGGCCTCGTCCAGACCCGCTCCAAGGCGGAAGGAGACCCTCAGCATGGCCTGCAGCTGGGTGGCGGAAAGGGCCGGTCCAAAGCCGTGGCCCGTGG
>JASJDM010000099.1 GCA_030065125.1 Lysobacterales bacterium
TAAGTGATTGCGGCACCTAAATGAGACCTAATGGTAAAGACATTGCCAGACTTCTGTCACTATCAACAAATAGCGGATTTCCGCTCCTGGCCGTGAACAGCCAGTTGGACGTTACCGCGGTAACGTCTGAGTGCGACCCAAATTGGAAATTACCGCGGTAACGTCTGAATCCACAACCCGAAGCGGACACTTCCCACGACTTGGGTCCTACTCGCTGGGTCGCGCAACCCAGATGCCATAGACGTTTCCCTGGCGCGGCTCCTGTGCATCGACCATCAGAAAGACCATGCCGTCTCTAACCCACTCACCGGTGTCCTGGGATTTCGGAAAATCTCGACTGCGGGCAAATACGGGGCCTTCCGGGTCCCCGATCCTGACTTCAATGATTTCGGCGATCCCCGGACGCGTTCGCCACGTGATGCGGCTTGAAAACAAACCTCTCTCGTTCGGCGGCGTCAGTGGCTCACCGGCAAGGTGATGGATGCAGTTGCGAAAACTCATGGTTTCTGAATCGACCACCTGGCCTGTGGCAGACTCCACCAGAAAATAAGTGGTCCCTGTCTCAGCCAGTCCAGCGACCTGTTCCGACTGCGTTGCCGGCGCAGCGTTTGCGCTGTCGGGGCTGCCGACCCTGACTTCGAATCTCGATAGTGTTTCGCTCGAACCTCGAACGTCAGGGACGACCCAAGCGATGGTTTCGCCGCAAGCGCCCACGACGTCCAGGCGCAACGGATCATCCGGCAAATCATCGGAACCGGCAAATGACTCAAACACGCGTGCATTCAGGCCGAGAACGGGCACTCCCCGGTCGTTTCTGTTGCGCCAGGTCGCCAATACCCGGTTCGGCCCAAGGGAGGTGACTTCGATGTCGTCCGCAAGCACGCCGTGCTCGGACAGAAAGTCTCGGTCGAGAACCGCAGCCAGCGGGTCTGTGTCTCCAGCCGGATCGCCGTTCTCGGTAGTCACGATACTGAATCTGAAGTCATCCAGGGAAGAAGATCCAAATTTGGGTTTCAGTTTCCACCTGGAAAAAATCCTGTCACCCAATCGACGTACATCCACCATGGGCACCCGCAGCGATGGATTGCTGCTGAAAATCAACTCCGAGACCACTTGGCGTGGCGTTTCGAACCCAGGAAACAGCGAACCGTCCAGCGCTCTGATTTGAAAAACGGGTCGGCCGCACCGTTGATTTGCACAAATCGAGCCGATTTGCAGGATGCCGTCGGGCAACAGCAGAGCACCGATCTCACCCTCATATTCCGACGATTCCAAAAAAGGAATCGGATCGGTCAGGGCCTCCAGGGAAAGCGCATCGAATACGCGAGAAGATCCGGAGTAAGTCCACATAACGCGACCATCAAGCGCCGAAACGCCTCCGACTCCAAAACTGGTTGGTTGCTCCGACCCCTGGAAAAGGTCTACCTCCAGAAACTCCCGTGTCTCCACGTTGAGAATTCCCGCGACACCAACTGTCTGTGTTCCCCGAGGCGGCACGTGGATCCATTCATTGAGCGCTATGGCCAAGGTGGTCTCATCTACCCAGGCAAGACTGTGAGAAAACTCAGTGCAGTTCTCTTCGATTACTGTAAATTGGGCGGACGACCCCGACTCGACGTCGTAAACATTGATGCCGCATTCATCGTCAGTAGCTGCAAGCTGGCTGCCATTGAAAGCGACAGCGTTGACCCGGAAATCTATAGCCTGCTCGTGCAGTGGAGCGCCGTCAGCATCGAGCAACGCGAAATGGGTCTGGTCCGTCGTCCTCCAGATTGCCAATGGTCGCCCATCGTGAGCTAGAAGTCGGTGCTCAGATACCTGAGTCTCCATTGGCACTAACACGATCTGGCTTCCAGCCGGTGTGAGTTGAGACTGCGAGGAATGTGCGGCGAGTATGCCGACGAGGAGAAAACCAAAACGGAAACGCATTGCGCTCACCTCCACGATTTATCCAATCACGGGTCCAGCGAACGCGCAATGGGTAGTTGTCACAGCGGGTGACAGAGTCAAGATTGCTCGTCCGCCTGCTAATCAGACGCACTTAAGTGAGTGCCTCCCCTAAGCTTCGCCCCGCGCGCCCTGCACCCTCCCTGGCCCGCCCTGGGGTGGACCACGCCAACCTGCAGTTATCAAAGCGTTACTGTCCCCTGGCCCGAGGATTTAATGCCTTAGACCGCCCATTTCGCGGCCAGAACCAGCAACTAGTCAGCTCAGAGTCATTCACATGCCATTGAAATCGATGGCAGCTTTTGGCGGCCGTTGACTGCCGCTGTGACGCCATGGAGCCACGGAGCCACGGAGTCACGGAGCCACCGAGTCACGGAGCCACCGAGTCACGGAGCCACCGAGTCACGGAGTCACGAAAAAAAACCGGCGACCCAAGACGGTATCGCCGGTTTTTCAAAGCCCGGCTCCGCGAAGAGCCGTTGCTATTCCCCTACGCCGCAACAGGCGGCTGTTGCTCAGGCTTCTCCTGGGCCTGACCCGCCATCAGCTCCTCGCTGTCGAAGTCATCGACTGCGATGATTTCAGCGGTGGCGGCCCGGGTCTTGATCAGCAGCTCCATGTCGGCGTCGTTGATGATGCCGGCCTTGACGGCCTGGGTCAGCTGATCCTCGGGGTCGGCGGTGATGTCGCCGTTGCGAACGGCCTTGAGCAGTTTACGCTCCACCGGCTCGGCCCGGATGATGTCGGGCAGGGCGGCTTCCATGAATCCGGCCGGGTTGTTGGGCACGTTGGCGGCATAGACGGTTTCACACAGCCGCGAGCGGGCCTCGTTGGGCGACAGCAGCAGGGCGGCGACCTTGTGACCCAGCCGATCGGTGGGTGCCTTGGCCCAGCTGCCGACGGGGAAGATCACGGCGCGCAGTGCGAAAGCCACCGGACGGATCGGGTAATTGCGAATGAACTCGCGGAATGCCGTCTCGATCTTGTCGATGGCGTCCTGGCAGGCCCAGTCCAGCAGGGGCTGGTCTGCCACGGGTTTGCCGAGGTCCGCGTGCCGCTTGAGCATGGCTGACAGAATGTACAGCTGGCTCAGAACGTCACCCAGCCGCGCTGACAGTTTTTCCTTGAACTTGAGCTTGCCGCCCAGGGTCAGCATCGCGATGTCGGAGGCAAAGCCCAGCGCCGCGCTGTAGCGGGCGATGGCCCGGTAGTAGCGCCGGTTCCGATCCCGGGGAACCGAAGCCAGTCGTCCGCCGGTGATACCCAGCACCAGCGCGCGGCTGGCGTTGGAGATGGCGACACCGATGTGGCCGAACAACGCCTTGTCGAACGCCTTCACCTGGGCCCGGGGCTCCTCCATGTTGAGGGCTTCCAGCTCTTTCAGCACGTAGGGATGGCAGCGGATTGCGCCCTGGCCGAAAATCATCAGGCTGCGAGTCATGATATTTGCCCCTTCCACCGTGATGGCGATGGGGGCACCCTGCCAGCCGCGGCCGGCGTAGTTGCGCGGGCCGAGGATGACGCCCTTGCCGCCGTGCACGTCCATGGTGTCCGAAGCGACCTTCCTGGCCATCTCGGTGGCGTGGTACTTGGCAATGGCTGACGGCACCGAGGGCTTCTCGCCTCGGTCTACGGCAGCCGCGGTGGACTGGGTCAGTGCGGTGGTTGCGTAGGCATAGCCACCGATGCGCGCCAGCGCTTCCTCGATGCCTTCAAAGCGGCCGATGGGCATATTGAACTGCTTGCGGATGCGCGCGTAGGCGCCCGTGGCCAGTGCCGCCGCCCGGGAACCGCCGGCGGCGGATGAGGGCAGGGAGATGGAGCGGCCTACCGACAGGCATTCCACCAGCATGCGCCAGCCCTGGCCGGCCATGGCCTGGCCGCCGATCAGGAAGTCCAGCGGCACAAACACGTCCTTGCCGCGGATAGGGCCGTTGTGGAAGGGCACGTTCAGCGGCATGTGCCGACGACCGATTTCCATGCCTTTGGTGTCCCGGGGCAGCAGTGCCAGGGAAATCCCGATGTCTTCCTGGTCGCCGATCAGGCCCTCGGGATCCTTCAGCTGGAACGCCAGGCCGATCACGCTGGCCACCGGCGCCAGGGTGATGTAGCGCTTGTCGAAGTTCAGGCGCATGCCCAGCACTTCTTCGCCGTTGAACTCACCCCGGCAGATGATGCCTTCATCGGGAATTGAAGTGGCGTCGGAGCCGGCGGTGGGGCCGGTCAGTCCGAAACAGGGGATGTCCTCACCTCGGGCCAGCCGGGGCAGGTAGTGGTTCTTCTGTTCTTCGGTGCCGTAATGCAGCAGCAGTTCGGCCGGGCCCAGGGAATTGGGTACCGAAACGGTGGAACCCACCACGGCACTCTTGCTGGCCAGTTTCTGCAGCACCAGGCTGTGGGCCAGGGCGGAAAACTCCAGGCCGCCGTACTGCTTGGGAATGATCATCCCGAAGAACCGGTTGTCCTTGATGAACTGCCACATTTCGGGTGGCAGGTCCGCTCGGTTGTGAGTGATGTCCCAGTCGTCGATCATGCTGCACAGCTCATCAACCGGGCCGTCCATGAAGGCCTGTTCTTCGGTGCTCAGCTCGGGCCTGGGCTGCTTCAGCAGTTTCCTGAAATCAGGTTTGCCGGCAAACAGCTCGCCTTCCCAACCGACGGTGCCGGCTTCCAGGGCGATGCTCTCGGTATCGGACAGCGTTGGCGCCAGTTTTTTATAGGTCTTCAGCACCGGCTTGGTGATGTAGTTGCGGCGCCAGGGGGCGTGATTAAGGGGTGCGGCGACCACCGCAAACAGGGCCCATGCCAGCACCAGTCCGCCAGGGGACACGGAGCCGAACAGGGTAAAGGCGGCCAGGGTCGCGGCTGCCGCAATGGTCCAGGATCTCAGGGATACTCTAAGGAAGGCCGCCGCTATGGAAACGACGAGCAAAGCCAGGGTCAACATCAGGCCAGACATCATGTCACCTCTTGTCTCAAGGCTTCCCCCCTCAGGAAACCGGGGTTAAACACTAGTTTCAAACGTTCGTTTGAACCATGCAGGCAAGTATGGATTGTTGTCGCTGCTTTTTCAATACGCTGGCGTATGGTCTAATGGAGCAGCAGGGCATATTTGAGCAATTGATTTGGCAAAAGTGTATTCAAAACAACAAGATAAGATCCGCCTTTCTGCCGTCGACTGGCAGGATGCCGCCCTTGAGGCTTTGGCCGAGCGCGGTGTCCAGGGGGTGGCGGTTGAGCCCCTGGCCCGGAAACTCGGGGTCACCAAGGGTAGTTTCTACTGGCATTATCCCAACCGAGACGCGCTGCTGGTCGCCACCCTGGAGCGTTGGGAAAACCAGGAGTGCCGGGCTTTCGAAGAGGATTTTTTCGGCGTGGAGCACCCGCGGGAGCGCATGTGCGAGATGTTCCGCCGTACCCAGCGCGAGGTGCAGTCCCACGTCATCTTCTGCGCGCTGTTCAAGGCCGTGGACCTTCCGGTAGTCGGTGTGGTCATGCAGCGGGTGTCCGAGCATCGGACGGACCTGCTGTCCCGGGGTTTCCGGGACCTGGGCCTGGACACCGACGAAGCCCTGAAGCGCGCCCGGCTGGCCTACCTGTCCTACGTTGGATTCCTGCAGTACTACCAGAGCTTCAAGGCGGCGCGCATGGTTCCGGCGGAGCTTGCTGACTACATCGAACACGTCATCCAGACCCTGATTCCCTGAACCCGCCTCGCAGCCGCTCCGTCAATACCGGAGCCACAAGCCTGCTGATATCGGAATCTCACGATTGCGCGGGCTGGTCCCGCTGCAGTCTACTGAGGAGCGGACGAAAACGAGGACGATGGAGATGGCAACCAGGAACCAGGCCTTGGCCCAGTGGGTCGAGCAGGTGGCGCAACTGACACAACCTCAACGCATTCACTGGTGTGACGGAAGCGATGACGAAAATGAGTCACTGGTCGAAGCAATGCTGGATTCCGGTGACCTGGCGGAACTGAACCAGGAGGCGTATCCCAACTGCTATCTACATCTTTCTGACCCCGGCGACGTCGCTCGGGTAGAACACCTGACCTTCGTCTGCACCCCCCGCGAGGAAGACGCTGGCCCCAATAACAACTGGATGGACCCCAGCGAAGGCAAGGCCAAGATGCAGGGCCTGTTTGCCGGCTGCATGCAGGGTCGCACCATGTACGTTGTGCCGTACTGCATGGGTCCGCTGGAATCGCCACTGTCCCGCTGCGGTGTGGAAATCACCGACAGTCCCTACGTGGTAGCCAACATGCGCCTGATGACCCGCATGGGGGCCGGTGCCCTGGACCGAATCGAACAGGACGGCATGTTCGTCAAGGGCCTGCACTCCACCGGCGAGTTGGACCCTGAGCGTCGCTTCATCATGCATTTTCCCGATGACCTCATGATCCAGAGCTATGGTTCCGGGTACGGCGGCAACGCGCTGCTGGGCAAGAAATGCCATGCGCTGCGCATTGCCAGCTGGCAGGCACGCAGCGAGGGCTGGCTGGCTGAGCACATGATGCTGGTTGGCGTGGAAAGCCCCGATGGCGAGGTTCACTATGTCGCCGCGGCCTTTCCATCGGCCTGCGGCAAAACCAACCTGGCCATGCTGATCCCGCCGGAAAGTCACAAAGGCTGGAAGGTCTGGACCATCGGCGACGACATCAGCTGGCTGCACGTGGGCAACGATGGCCGTCTCTGGGCCATCAACCCTGAAGCCGGGTTTTTCGGCGTGGCGCCGGGTACCAGCGCAGAGACCAATCCCAATGCCCTGGCCATGCTGCACCACGACACCATTTTCACCAACGTGGCGACCACCGCGGACAACAAGCCGTGGTGGGAAGGCAAGTCCGACGAGACACCGGTACGGGACTGGCAGGGCCGGGAGTACACCAACGGTGGACCAGCGGCGCATCCCAATTCGCGCTTCACCGTAGCTATCAACCAGTGTCCCAGCTACACCGACAAGGCCGAGGCGCCCCAGGGGGTACCGATCTCCGCCATCGTTTTTGGCGGCCGGCGCGAGCGGCTGGTACCCCTGGTGTTCGAATCCAAGGACTGGGAGCACGGCGTGCTTGTAGGTGCTTCCATGGCCTCGGAGACTACGGCGGCGGCTACCGGCGCGGTGGGTGTCGTCCGGCGTGACCCCATGGCCATGAAGCCGTTCTGCGGCTACAACTTTGGGGACTACTGGCAGCACTGGCTCAGTTTTGGCGACAAGCTGACCCGTCCGCCGCGGGTGTTCCACGTCAACTGGTTCCGCAAGGACAGCAGTGGCCGCTTCATGTGGCCGGGCTTCGGTGAAAACCTGCGGGTGCTGCAGTGGATGATCCGCCGGTGCAAGGGCGAAGTGGAGGCTCACGAAACGCCCATCGGCCTGCTGCCCGGTGCTGGCGACCTGGACATCTCCGGACTGGATCTTGAGCCCGCCACCCTGGCCGCGCTAATCTCCGTAGACAGTGTGGGCTGGCGTGAGGAGATGGAGGCTGTCGGAAAATACCTGGGTGAGTTCGGTGAGCGGACGCCGGCATCGCTGCTGGACCGGCACCGCAGGGTGCTGGCTGAGCTGGCCGCCTGAACCGGGCCTGTTCCAGGAATAAACTGAACCTTCAATCCGCTTGAAGCTGTTCTATTCGGATCATTTTGTGTTGCCCCTGCCCCAGGGGCACCGCTTCCCCATGTCCAAGTATGCGCTGCTGCGCCAGCGGCTGCGCGCCAGCGGGCTGTTTACGGATGCGGCTTTCCAGGTGCCCGCTGCGGCGGCGGATGAGGACCTGCTGCGGGTGCACTGCCCCGACTATCTGGCGGCACTGCAAACCGGCACACTGGAACGCTCGGTGGAGCGGCGCATCGGTTTCCCGTGGTCCAAGCAGATGGTGGAGCGCTCACGGCGCTCGGTAGGGGGCACCCTGGGCGCAGCCCGAACCGCCCTGGCGGAGTCGCTGGCGGTGAACCTGGCGGGCGGCACCCATCACGCCTTTCACGACACCGGGGCAGGGTTTTGCGTACTCAACGATGTGGTGGTGGCGGCCCGCTGGGCCCAGGCCCGGGCCGGTGTGGGCCAGGTGCTGGTGGTGGATCTGGACGTGCACCAGGGTGATGGCACCGCGGCTTTGTGCCGGGACGATGCCTCCATTTTCACCTTCTCGGTCCACGGCGAGAAGAACTACCCGGCGCGCAAGCAGCTCAGCGACCTGGACGTGGCCCTGGCCGATGGCACCGGCGACGAAGACTATCTGGCAGCCCTGGCAAGCCATCTGCCCGCGCTGGTGCAGCGGCTCGAGCCCGACATGGCCTTTTACCTGGCCGGCGCCGACCCGTTCCAGGGCGACCGTCTTGGACGCCTGGGTCTGACCAAGCAGGGGCTGGCCCGGCGGGATCAATTCGTGTTCGACACCTTGCGACGGTCAGGCATTTCGACCGTGGTGTGTATGGCCGGTGGCTATGCCGAGGAAGTGGAGGACATCGTGGACATCCACGCCGCCACGGTGATTGAGGCTTTGCGGCAGTATCAACTGGTCAACGGAGACAACTCTCCCGCGGGCCCAGGCACTCCTGTTCTCTGAGGTTCAGGGACTGGATTTATCAGCCTGGATGGTCTGCACCGGCCGCTTCACCAGTCCCTGGCTCTCCAGCTTGCGCAGCGCAGAATCCAGTTCCACGTTGGTTCGGATGAGTTCAAAGTCGATGGTCGGGGTGCCTGGTTGCGCTGGCGATACTTCACCGGTGATATGGCCCACCAGCTTTGTGCTGAGCTGATAGCGCTGGGCCGCAATTCTGCTGTTGCCCGTTTCCACGGCTGGCCGGATATCGGCCAGGAGCGCCAGTGCTCGTGGCGCGTCATTTTCCGCCAGCATTTCGGCCAGGTACATCTGGGCAACCAGTGTCGTGCCGGAATTCGCCCCGTTGAACCGGATGAGAAGATCTACGCCTGCTTCCATCAGTTCAATCGCCCGGTCCAGCTCACCCTGTCGAGCCAGCACCACGGCCTTGTAAAAGTACGCCCGTCCCAGTACGGCACTGTCTCCTTTGACCTCGCGTGACCAGTCAATGACGTCATTGACCAGCTGCAATGTACGATCCAGATTGCCCTCGAAAAACAGCTCGACCCGGGCAAGACCTATCCGCGACGTGTCGGAGTTCTCCACCGACAGTTGCAGCTCGTTTTCCACCACGTCCATTTCCTGGCGCAGCGCCTCCAGCGCCCCGGAAAAATCCCCGCGCATTTCCCTGAACTTGGCAAGCTGCTTCAGGTAGTAGGCAATGACGTAGGCCCCGTCGTGGTTCTCAATGCCGTTGAGCAGCAGATTTTCGGCTTTTTCGATGTCGGCAGGTTTGCGGGTGATCTGGGCGATCTGGGACGCAGTAGCGATATGGTCAGCCAGGCCTGCCTCGTAGGTCGAAGCCCGCCAGGCTTCCACTTCTCTCAATAGCGGCAGCGCTTCCTGGGTCTGCCCGGATTGGGAGTACGCAATGGCGAGCAGGTGTTGACCTGACAGCTGGAGGTCCTCCTCGCCGTAGCCTTTTTCGACCCATCCGGATAAGACTTCGATGGCGGTTGGATAGTCATTGCGAAACAGGAAATGGCGCCCAACTACGTAGGCGATCTGGCTGGCTCGATCAGGCTCCTCGTCACTCCTAGCGTGGGCCTCCCTCCAGCGTTCCATATATATCCTTGTTTGCCGCTGTACGTCCGCTTCTCCGCCGTACAAGGACTGCTGCAGGTCGGACGAGGCTCTCTGGATGCCCTGATCAATGACCGACTGCTGAAAGAAATACTGAGACCGCTTCAGGTTTTCTTCCGCCTCCAGCTGCTTGGCCACAGCCCGCTCGGTTTCGGCTCGGGCGTCGGCGGCAAATTTCACGCTTGCACCCAGCCCTACCAGCAGCGACAGCACCGCCGCCGCTGCGAAGCCGGAGGCCAGCGGATTGCGCTGCAGAAACTTCCAGGCCGCATACGACCTCCCGCCGCCGCGAGCCGCGATGGGGCGGTGCTCCAGCAGCGCCGTCAACTCGTCGTGCAGTTCCTCGACGGACGCGTAGCGCTGTTCCGGCTCCGCGGCCAGGGCCTTTGCCAGGATGGTTGCCAGTTCGGCATTTCTGACCTGGGCCGTGGCGACGGTCATACCGCCGTCGGGCAGGCGCTCCGGCCGTTTGCCGGTGACCAGTTCGTGCAGCAGCACGCCCAGGGAAAAGACGTCGGTCTGGACCGAAAGCGGCTCACCCTTCAGCTGCTCCGGCGCAGCCGTGGCCAGGGTCAGTGGACCCCCGCGCAGTCCGTCTTCGTCGAGACTGGTGGCAATGCCGAAGTCGATGAGTCGCGGATCACCGTCCGCCGACACCAGCACGTTGTCTGCCTTGATATCCCGGTGCAGGATCAGTCGGCTGTGGGCGTGGGCCACCGCCGAACAGACCGACAAAAACATCCGCAGCACGTCCGTCCGTGACAGTTGAAGGGATTGCACATGCTGGTTGATGGGCTGGCCGTCGACAAACTCCATGGCCATGAAGGGCAGCCCCTGGTCGCTTTGTCCGCCGTCAATAATCCGCGCGATGTTGGGATGATTCATCACCGCCAGCTGGCGGCGCTCTTCGTCAAACCGGGCGGTTCGCGCTTCATCCAGGCCCTGGATCAGCTTCAGTGCGACAGTGTGCTCATACACACCGTCAGCGCGAACGGCCCTGTAAATGTCCCCCATGCCCCCGTGACCAATATGCTCCAGCACCTTCCAGGGGCCCAGTAAGCTGCCAGGCTCCAGCTGCTCCGGGTCGGCGTGGTCGCCGTCGGCGGAGGTGGCCATGAAACCTCGCGGCAACCGGCGCAGCAGCCGCTCGACCTCGGCCGCCTGGGCTGCGCCCAGGCCGGTCAGCAGTTCATTGCACGATGACTGATCCAGGGTCAACGCATGTTCGGCCAGCGTCGTTACCCTGGCCCAGTCGAGGGCAGGCTCATTCATGGGTGATCAAATATGCAGGACTCGAGACAGCCTGTTTTCTAGCACAGGTTCCAGCAGGGGTAAAACCCAATGGAAGGTGCACCGGGGCGGCGGTGCGGCAGCATGGGGGGATCAACGGAGAAAGTTATCCCGCAGCGTTTGACGCTGGGACTCGCTCAGCCCCAGTGTCCTTGACAGGTAGGCGTCGGTCCCGCCGTGACGAGCATCAATTTCGTCGAAGGCGGCCAACAGGTAATCGGCATCCACGCCGCAATAGGGTTGCAGGGCTTCACGGCTGACCGGCGGCGCCTGTTTCCGGGCGAAGTAGCCCAGCAGCAGATCCATGATGGAGTCCACCGGGAAATGCTCGGCGGACAACAGGTAATCCTCAACGATGGTGTCCCGCGGCACGTCCAGGGCTGACAACAGCAGGGCCACCGCCGCGCCGGTACGGTCCTTGCCCGCCAGGCAGTGCATCAGGATGCCGTGGTCCGACGGCTGCGCCATGGCTTTCAGGAATGTGGAAAGCTCGGGAGACAGGTCCCGGACGAATCCGCGGTAACCGTCCACCATCATCTGCCGTGTCCCCGCGGCGCTGGCCTGGCCACTGAATACCAGGTCGGTAACGGCCTTGAGGCTGGCGATGCCCAGGGGGTAGGTGCGGGTCGTCACGCTGCCAGGTAACCGGCTGGGAAAACGCTCACACTCCTCGGGCCGGCGAAAGTCGTGGACCTCCCGGATACCCAGTTCGGCCACGGCATCCTGGTCTTCGCCGTCCAGGTCGGACAGCTGTCCTGACCGGAACAGCCGCCGCCAGCGCACGCTGGCGCCATCGCGGGTGCGGTATCCGCCCAGGTCACGGAAGTTGTGAACGGTGGTCAATGGCAGGACTCGATCCATGGTGGGGCGATTGCAGCCTCAGTGAGCGGGTGTGTCAATACCCGCTAAAAGTCCCGGGTGGTCTTGTCGGGTGATTTTCCGAGGCGTATACTTGCTTGTCGATAGCAAGTATCTTTGAATGACCGCCGCCAGCAAACCACTTTCCCAGGCCGAGCGTACCGCTTTATCCGACAGCCGGATGATCGACGCCGCCATTTGCCTGATCGTGGAACGGGGGCCGGAAAAAACCACGCTCAAGGCGCTGGGTGAAGTTTCCGGTTACAGCCGCGGACTGGTGACCTACCGGTTTGGCTCCAAGGCCGGATTGTTCAAAGCCATGATCAAGGCGGTCTCCGAGCGCTGGCTGGCCAAGCTTGAAAAAGCCATCCGGGGCAAACAGGGCCTGGATGCCATCCTGGCCACCACCGACGCGTACTACCGCTTTGTCAGCAGCTCCCCCAAGGACATCCGCGCCATGCAGATCCTGTTTCACAAGGCGGTGGAGCCGGGATCCGAGCTGGCCGACATCGTGCGGAGGATCTTCCGCGCCCAGCGCGACCAGCTGGCGGCCTGGGCCCGGGCGGCCCAGCGGGAAAAAGTGGTGGCGGCGGATGTGGATCCCGAAGTTTTCGCGGCGCGCTTTTGTGCCTACACCAGCGGTATCACCTGGTCCTGGATGCTGAAGCCCCGGGACGTGGACTGGGCCGGCGCCCAGCAGGAATTCAAGCGAATGGTTTTAGCAGAACTCACGACCCCCAAAGGTCAGGAATAACCCAATTCAATCTCCAGAGGAAAACACTCATGGCAGACGCATACATTTACGACGCTGTAAGGACCCCCAGGGGTCGAGGTAAACCCAACGGCTCCCTGCACGAAGTTACACCAATCGAGCTGGTGACCCAGGTGCTGGAAGCGATCCGCGACCGTAACGATCTGGACACCGGGAGAGTGGACGACATCGTGATGGGCTGCACGGCACCGGTGGGAGAGCAGGGGGCCAATGTCGCCCGGGTCGGAGCCCTCAATGCCGACTACGCCTTGACCGCGCCGGGCAAGCAGCTCAACAGATTCTGTGCGTCGGGCCTTGAAGCGGTGAATACCGGCGCTGCCCAGATCATGGCGGGTCAGTCTGACCTGTGCATCGGCGGCGGTGTGGAATCCATGTCCCGGGTGCCCATGGGTTCTGACGGTGGCGCCATGGCGGCTGATCCCCAGGTGGCCTACAAGACCTACTTTGCTCCCCAGGGCATCGGCGCCGACCTGATCGCCACCAAGTATGGCTTCAGCCGGGAAGACGTGGACAGCTACGCGGCGGAAAGCCAGGCCCGGGCCGCCAACGCCTGGGAAAACGGCTACTTCGCCAACTCCGTGGTACCGGTAAAGGACCAGTTGGGCATGACCGTGCTGGACCACGATGAGCACATGCGCCCAGGCACCACGGTAGAAGACCTGGCCAGCTTGAAGGCGGCCTTTACCATTCCTGGTGAACAGTTTGGCTTTGACAGCGTGGCGCTGCAGCGCTACCCCGAGGTGGAGCGGATCAACCACGTCCATACCGGCGGCAACTCCTCCGGTATCGTAGATGGCGCCGCGGCGGTGCTGGTAGGAAGCAAGGAAATCGGCGAAGAACTGGGCCTCAAGCCCAGGGCCCGGATCGTCGGCTTTTCTTCCGTTGGCAGCGAGCCCACCATCATGCTGACCGGGCCCGCACCCTCAGCGCAAAAAGTGCTCAAGCGCACGGGAATGAGCAAGCAGGACATCGACCTGTTTGAACTCAATGAAGCCTTCGCTTCAGTGGTCATGCGCTTCATGCAGCAGCTGGATATTCCCCACGACCAGATCAACGTCAACGGCGGTGCCATCGCCATGGGCCATCCCCTGGGTGCGACCGGCGCCATGATACTGGGGACGGTGCTGGACGAACTGGAGCGACGTGACCTCAACACGGCCCTGATCAATCTGTGTGTGGGCGCCGGCATGGGTACCGCCACTATCATCGAGCGCGTGTGAACGGAGAACGGACATGACAGACACTATTCAATACCAGGTAGACGGCGAGGGCATCGCCACCTTCACCATCGATCTTCCCGGCCGTTCCATGAACGTGCTTACCGACCAACTGCTCAAAGACCTGGAGCAACTGGTGGACCAGTCCCTGGCCGACGACAGCGTCAAGGGCGTGCTGATCACTTCTGGCAAGGACGCATTCCTGGCCGGGGCTGACCTGACCTGGCTGGTCCAGGTCTACGGCAGCGGCATCAGCGCTGAAGACCTGTACAAGCGCAATCGCACCTATACCGACATCCTGCGCAAGATGGAAACCGGCGGCAAACCGTTCGCCTGCGCCATCAACGGCACCTGCCTGGGCGGCGGACTGGAGCTGGCCCTGGGCTGCCACTATCGCGTGGTGGTGGATCATCCCAAGGCGGTACTCGGTCTGCCGGAGGTCCAGGTGGGTCTGCTGCCCGGTGCTGGTGGCACCCAGCGGCTGCCGCGCCTGATCGGCATCCAGCCGGCCCTGGAGCTGATCACCCAGGGCAAACACGTGAAGCCCGGCAAAGCCCTGGAACTGGGGTTTGTCGACGCCGTAGTGCCGGCGGACCAGCTGATCAGCGCTGCCCGGGATTGGCTTCTGGGTGAGCCCGATGCTGAACAGCCCTGGGACAAGAAAGGCTTCAAGGTGCCCGGCGGCGCCGGCGCTTTCCATCCTAAGGCGGTGCAGACCTTCATGGCGGGATCAGCCATGATTGCAGAAAAGACCAGGCACAATTACCCGGCACCCATTGCCATCATGTCCTGTGTCTACGAGGGCACCATCCTGCCCATGGACAAGGCGCTGCAGATCGAATCCAAGTACTTCACCTCGCTGATGATGGATCCGGTTTACCGCAACATGACCCGCACCCTGTTCATCAACAAGGGTGCCGCCGACAAGCTGGTGCGGCGTCCCAAGGACGTGGAGCGCCTGGATGTGAAGAAACTCGGCATGCTGGGTGCAGGCATGATGGGGGCGGGCATCGCTTTCGTCAGCGCCAGGGCTGGCATGGACGTGGTGCTGCTGGACACCAGCAAGGAAGCGGCCGAGAAGGGTAAGGACTACTCCCGTGGGCTGCTGAAGAAGGCTGCCGAGCGCGGCCGCATGAGCCCGGAGAAAGCGGAGCAGATCCTGTCCCGCATTCACACCACCGATGATTACGCCGACCTGGAAGGGGCCGACCTCATCATCGAGGCGGTGTTTGAAAGCCGTGAGATCAAGGCAGACGTGACGGCCAAGACCGAGGCGGTGATCCCGGAGTCGTCGATCTTTGCCTCCAACACCTCGACCCTGCCCATCTCGGGACTGGCCGAGGCGTCCAAGCGTCCGGACCAGTTCATCGGCCTGCACTTCTTCTCGCCGGTGGACAAGATGCCCCTGGTGGAAATCATCATGGGTGAAAAGACCAGCCAGGAAACCCTGGCCAAATCCCTGGACTACGTGCAGAAGATCCGCAAAACCCCCATCGTGGTCAACGACAGCCGCGGTTTCTATACCAGCCGTTGCTTCAGCACCTACGTCAACGAAGGCCAGGCCCTGCTCAAGGACGGCGTGCATCCCGCCCTGATTGAGAATGCCGGCCTGCTGGCCGGAATGCCGGTCGGACCATTCGCCGTGCAGGACGAGGTGACCCTGGATCTCGGCGTCAAGGTGTACAAGCAGACCAAGCTGGATCTCGGCGACGACTACCAGCCACCGTCGGCTATCGACGTGATGCTGAAGATGAACGACGACCTGGAGCGCAAAGGCAAGCGCTTCGGTGCGGGCTTCTACGAGTACCCGGAAGGCGGCAAGAAGTACCTGTGGCCGGGGCTGGCGGAGCATTTCCCGCCGGCAGCCGAGCAGCCCGACGTGGAAGAAGTGAAAACCCGCCTGCTCTACATCCAGGCCCTGGAGACTGCGCGCTGCTTCGAGGAAGGTGTGATCGTTGAGCCGGCCGACGCTGACATCGGCTCCATCTTCGGCTGGGGCTTCCCGCCCTGGACCGGCGGCACCCTGTCTTTCATCGACACGGTGGGCGTACGGGAGTTCGTGGCCGAGTGTGACCGCCTGGCGGCGGCCTACGGCCCCCGCTTCGAGCCGACTCCCGGGCTGCGCGCGCGGGCCGAGAGCGGCGAGGCGTTCTATCCCCGTGCCGACCAGGCCCAGGATCGAGCGGCATGACCAGCTACGAAACGGTTCAGTACGACGTTGAGGGTGCCGTCGCCACGGTGACCCTCAACCGCCCCGACGCCATGAACGCGTTCAACGCCGGACTGCGGGCAGACCTGCCCGCAGCCCTGAACCGGGCGGGCAACGATACGGATATTCGGGTAGTGATCATCACCGGCGCCGGCCGGGCCTTTAACCCCGGTGCGGATCTCAAGGAAGGCATCCCGTCCTCGGTGGAGCAGATGCTCAACACCGAGTACCGGCAGACCTTCGACGCCATCTTCAACATGCCCAAGCCCGTCATCGCCGCGGTGAACGGATTTGCCGCCGGCATCGGCCTGTCCCTGGCCGTGGCGGCCGACCTGACCATCATGACCGAGGAGTCTTTCCTGCTGTCGCCTTTTTCCACCATCAGCCTGGTGCCAGACGGAGGTGCCAACTGGCTGCTGGTGCAGCACCTGGGCTACAAGCGGGCCTTCCAGCTGGCTGTTGAAGCCGAGCGCATCCCCGCCCAGCGCGCCCTGGAACTGGGCCTGACCAACCGCGTGGTTCCGGCCGACGAACTGATGACCAATGCCCGGGAATGGGCGGAATCCCTGGCCAAACGCGCGCCGCTCTCTATCTGGGCCACCAAGAAGGCCATGCGCCTGGCCACACACGCCAGCTACGACGAAGTTTTCCGAATGGAGGCGTCCCTGCAGGGCCAGTGTGTCAACAGCGAAGACGCCCAGGAAGGCGTTGATGCGTTCTTCGAAAAGCGGTCGCCGGAGTTCAAGGGCAGGTAAGCCCGGTTGCGCTTACCGGTCAACGCCCGACCTGGGTTCGTCAGCGGTCACGCCAGAACCCGGGTCGGATGACGGGGTGTGGTCAGGGCGCGATTTTTTTCTTGATCAGCTTGGCCAGCCCGGTCGGGACTTTGTCCAGAGCGCCGAGGACATGGGGTAGTGCCTTGAGCTTCAGGCCTTTGAATTCGCTGGGAACGATGGCGTCGATCAGGTGCGGTCCCGGTTCGCTGAGAGCGTGCCGCAGGGCCTTGTTGAAGCCCTCTGCCGTCGAAACGCTGGTTGCAGACATCCCCATGGACCGGGCCAGTGCGACAAAGTCGATCGGTGGTTCTGACAGATCCAGTTGAGATTTTGCTTTGGCGCCGGCGCCCTCCGCGCCCACGCGCTCCAGTTCGACGTTGAGGATTGCATAGGACCGGTTGTTGAAAATGATCACGGTGACGTCCAGGTCCTCGTTGACCATGGTCCAAAGCGCCTGGTTGGTGTACATGGCCGTGCCGTCTCCGATCAACGCCAGGACCGGGCGATCCGGACAGGCCACAGCGGCGCCGATGGCAACCGGAAGACCCTGACCGATGGCGCCGCCGGTCAGCGTCAGCAGATCGTGTTTCGGGGCGCCGGCAGTGAAGGCTGGAAGCTGGACCCCGGAGGTTTGGGCTTCGTCGGAAATAATCGCGTTTTCCGGCAGCAACGCACCGATGGACTGGCATACCTTGGGTGCGGTCAACCTGCCGCCGGGAAGATCTGGCCTCTCTCCTCCAGGGAGTACTGGCGCGGTATCGGACGCGCCAACCGCGCTGACCAGCTTATCCAGGCTCTTGAGCGCGTCCTGCTCCAGTTCGACCAGCTTGTGGACCGTGCAGCGATCGGGGACCAGGTAGCTCTTCTTGCCGGGATAGGCGAAGAAGGACACGGGAGCTTTTGCGTCCACCAGGACCAGGTTCTCGAAGTCATTGAGCTGCACCGACGCCATCTCCGCAAGGTAGGCGATACGCTCGACCGGGGGGACGCCGGCACCACGCTGAAGACGGGTGGGAAAAACTTCACAAAACAGCTTCGAACCGGTTTTCTCCGCGATCTTTGATGCTGCCCGCAAACCCTCTTCGCGCAGGGCGCGGCCACCCAGCAGCAGCGCGGATTTTTTTCCGCCTTTGAGCACTTTGGCGATTTCCTCAATAACATCGTCGTCAGCAGACGGTGGTGCTGCCACGGCCGCGATATCAGCCGCGGCTGCGCCCTGGCTCCAGGACACATCAGCGGGAAGAATCAGCGTGGCGATCTGGGCCGGCGGTCCAGCGGCAACCCGGACCGCTTCCGCGGCGTCGGTAGCGAGCTGCCCGGTCGAGGTCGACGTTCGGACCCAGGTCGAACAGTTGCGCGCAACGGTTTCGATGTCGGATTGCAGCTGGGCATCGTATTGGGTGTGGTAGGTGGCGTGATCGCCGATGATGTTGATCATTGGCACCCGGGCCTTGCGGGCGTTGTGCAGGTTCGCCAGCCCATTGCCGAGGCCACAGCCCAAGTGCAGCAGGGTCGCCGCCGGTCGGTCCGCCATGCGGGCAAATCCGTCGGCAGCGCCGGTGGCCACGCCCTCAAACAGGCACAGGATCGCCCGCATCCCGGTACTGTCCAGGGCCGCGACAAAATGCATCTCCGACGTGCCGGGATTGGTGAAACAGGTGTCCACACCCGCTTTGATGAGTGTATCGATGAGTGCTTTGGCGCCGTTGCTCATGGATTCATGTTCCGGGAAATTGTTGGAGTGGATTCAGGCTATCGCACGGGCAGCCGCTCGGGCGGTCAGCACGCATCCACCGAGAAATGTACCTTCCAGTGAGCCGTAACCGTGTATTCCGCCCCCGCCAAATCCCGCTGCCTCGCCAACGGCGAAAAGCCCGTCCATGGACTGGCCGTCGGCTTTTCGGACACGGCACTCCAGGTCGGTCTGGATGCCGCCAAGGCTCTTGCGGGCCATGATAAACGAGCGGACGGCGATCAGGGGCCGGGCCGCGGGATCGTCGATGGCCTGAAAACTACAGAGGCGCATTCGGTCGCCGCGGTACTTGCGAAACTGGGCGATACGGATCAACTGCAGGTCCCACATGTATTTGTCGCCGCGGGCGATGGTCTCGTCGTAGGCGCGAATGTCGGATTTCATCCCCTCCTTGTCGAGGTCAATGCCGTACAGCTGCTTTTCCTGCATCTTGTCGGCCAGCTCGTCCACGGAATTGGCCACAACAAAGTCCTCATCGTGGTCGTTGATCATGCGATCGACCAGCTCCCGGTTGCCAAACAACAGCTCTTTCACCATCTTGAGCCGCTTTTTGTGGCGGAAACTCGTCATGTAGTCACAACCTGAAACCGCCAGCTCCTTGAGGGCGATTTTATCGTTCATGATCATCCAGGAGTACTGGCCCGGCATCCTGCAGATCTGCTCCACCGCCCATCGCGTGTCGCAGTATCCCATCAGCGGGACAGGCCCAACCCGTCTTCCGCTGCTGTCCATCCACAGGCCGGATCGCGGTGGCGTTGTGCTCACACCATCGTCCGGGCGCTGGTTTCCTGGCTTGTGTACGCCCTGGGCGTAGTGCCATTGTTTATCCAGATGGGTGAGCCAGGCCCCGTGTTTTTGGGCTACCTTATGCAGCATGCCGTCACCATACTGGTGAGCGCCGTTCAGGATTTTCTGCGGCGGTTCGCCCCACGGCTTGAACCAGTTCTCACGCAGGAAGGACATGTCGCCGCCGCAGACTCCTCCAGATGCGATGATTGTCGCTTCAGCGCGGGCCGTGTAGTCCGTGCCGTCCTCCATTTTCCTGCCGCGAACACCCACGACGCGATCGCCTTCAAAGTCGATTTCGTTGACCTCGTGATCGAAAACCAGCTGCAGGTTGTTTCTTTGCGGATGGCTCTCCAGTGCTTTCATCAGCCTGTCGATGATCTCCCAGCCCGTACCCCAGACGATGTGCCAGCGCGGCACCGAGTTGCCAGGCACAAACAAGCCGCGTTCGGTCCAGTTGACGACGGGTAGGAACCGAATTTTTTTCTGATCCAGGAAATGGTAGATCTGACGCGATTCTTCGGCGTAAAGCCGGGCCCACTGGCGCGGCATGTCGTACTCCGGCCCGACACCAAAGCGTGCGCAGCTCAGCCAGTCCCGGTGCAACAGCTCGGGGGAATCCTTGATGCCCGTGCGGCGCTGTTGTGGGGTGTCGGCCATACAGACACCGCCAAAACTCAACCGTGCGAGTCCGCCCACAGCCTGGGGTGAGTCTTTGTCCAGGACAAGTACTTTCCTGCCCCGCTCCAGCAGTTCATACGCCGTTGCGAGCCCGGCAAGGCCCGCGCCCGCGATGATCACGTCGGCCGAGTAGTCTGTCATGATCAGTGTTTCCTTGTTAGCTGGGCGGACAGGTTCAGCCGGTGCCGGTCAGCCGGCATGGGTGCTCCCGGGCGTTTCGGAATCCAGGATTTCAGGCGTGAGTTGGTCCAGCCCGGTAGTGCCGGTAAGCGCCATGGACACATGGATTTCGCTGCGAAAATTCTCCAGCATCGCCGTCAACCCCTGCTCTCCCCGGGCCGCCAGGGCGTAGATCCACGGGCGGCCGATCATGGCTGCCTGGGCGCCCAGGGCCACCGCTTTCACGACGTCCTGTCCGTTGCGCACACCGCCGTCCATCAGCACTGTGGCGGAATTCCCCACAGCGTCGGTAATTCTTGGCACCATTGCAGCAGTGGAGCTGACGGTGTCCAGCTGGCGCCCGCCGTGGTTGGAGACAATCACGGCGTCAGCACCCGCCCGGACGGCGGCCACGGCGTCCTCCGGGTCCAGAATACCTTTGATGATCAGGTTCCCATTCCACTGGGACCGCAGCCACTCGATATCATGCCAGGTCACCGACGGGTCAAACTGGGAGTCGACCCAATCCTTGAAATCGGCCGGCGTGTTGGCCGTGGGGACGTAGTCCGCAAGGTTTCCAAAAACATGAGGCTTTCCCCGGATTCCTACATCCAGAAGCCAGGCAGGGTGTGACAGGTAGGACAGCAACCCGGCCCGCAATTGGCCCAGGAGCCCGGCACCGCCGTTCAAGCCGTTGCGGGTATCCCGGTAGCGGGCACCGACCACCGCCAGGTCTACGGTGAAGACCAGCGTGGAAACGCCAGAGTCACGCGCCCGCTGCAGCATTTCCGCCACCGCGCCCCGGTCGCGCAGCATGTACAGCTGAAACCAGAACGGCCGGTCCGAGGCCGCGGCAATCTCCTCCAGGGAGCAGATGCCCACCGTGGAGGTGCAAAATGGGATGCCCAGAGCAGCAGCTGCACGCTGGGCCTGGACTTCCGCGCGCCTGGCCATCATGCCCGCCAGACCAACCGGCGACAGTGCCAGGGGCATGGTCCAGGATTCCCCCAGCAGTTCCGTGGACATGTCGATACTGGACACGTCCCGCATGACCCGCTGCCTGAGCCGCAGCTTGCGCAGCCCCGCCTCGTTGCCGGCCATGGTGATCTCGTCGTACGCACCGCCGTCTATGTAGTCAAACAGCCGTCGCGGCAGGCGTTTCTCCGCCAGACGTCGGAAATCGGCAGCAGTAGCGGGTACCAGGTTCAGCGTCGGCATGTAGGCCCCATGAGCAGGCTCGCGTCATGGGACAGAATAGCACTGGGGTCAGAGTAAAGGGACAGAGTAACCTACGGCTTACTCTGTCCCTTTACTCTGACCCCGATCTTCCTGACCCCGATCTTCCTGACCCCGATCTTCTGACCCC
>JASJDM010000100.1 GCA_030065125.1 Lysobacterales bacterium
CTCAACAGCCCAGGATCGTAGGGCTGAAGGACAACAAGGGGCTGGTGGCCTAGCGCCGCGGAACGCTTGCTTCGCAGCTAGGGAACGCTCGCTTCGCGAGCTGGGGAACGGCCACTTCGTGGCTTTGGCGGCGCACCCTGCGGGGTGCTAAGGGCTGCTTCGCAGCCTGGGGAACGACCGCTGAAGCGGTCTGGGGAACGCGCTTCGCGCTGGGATCCATCTCCGACGAGATTCAGCTACTTTGACAGAGTGCTTTGGCCTGACCAGCTGCCGAGGATCCAGCCTGGACCTCCGAGGGGCTAATTCAGCGCGCAGAGCGCGCATTCCCCAGGCCCCGCAGGGGCCGTTCCCCAGCGCCCTCAGGGCGCGTTTCCCAGACCGCTTCAGCGGTCGTTCCCCAGCTCGCGAAGCGAGCGTTCCCGGCTTTTTTGGCTGAATCCTGGGTCAGGCCGTGCTGCCGTAGCGGTCCTTGAGCACCAGGAACGACAATACCAGCAGCCCGATGCTCAACGGCAGGGCAATCCAGATACCGTCAATGTTGGCCACCGAAGCCAGGGTTACCTTGCCGTAGTTGGTGACTTCGATCAGGCCCTTGAACATGGGGTAGGCCAACGCGTACAGCAGGGCGCCCACCAGGCCACCCAGCACGGTCACCATGGCGTCCGTCTTGCCTTCTGCCGATGCCACTACGCAGGTGCCCGGGCAGTATCCAGAGATCGCAAATCCGGCGCCAAAGATCAGGCCGGCGATGGCGATACCCACCACGTAGGTTGGCTTGACGTCCAGCTTGGCCATGTCCGCCAGGTCCAGGGCGTAAATACCGATGGTGCCCACGGCAATGGCGGTGCAGATCAGCTTGATGATGGTCATGTCCTTGAGCAGCAGCGCACCCATGATCTTGCGATAGCTGGACGCACCGCCCAGCTGCAGGATGGCGCCGAAGGCACAACCGATCAGGAATCCCATGAACAGCTTCATGCGTCACCTCCCACGGACTTGTACATGGACTTGGCCACCGCGATGCCGGACGCGAATATGGCCACGCCAAACACGAAAGACCCGATGGTGAGCTGGGCTATCCCGCTGATCATGTGGCCGCTGGTGCAGCCACCGGCCATGCGTGCGCCAAACAGCAGCAGCACGCCACCGAGAAACGCGTGCAGGTAGCGCTTGGCCGGAGAGTTACCGAAACGGCTGGCCCACATGGGCGGCATTGACTGCTGTGGGCGTGGCCGGAAGCGGCCGGTCAGGAAAGCGGAGACGCCACCGCCGACAAACATCCCCAGCACCAGCATCCAGCCGTAGCCAATGCCCCAGTCGCTTTTCTCACCATACCTGGCCAGGTATTCATTGCCCTCGGCCAGGGCCGGTGCGGCCTCGTGGAGAACAATGGCGTCGGTGAGCACGTACTGGGTGGAAACGCCCAGGGGTTTGACCAGGGCCGTCGCCAGGGTCAACAGGAGACCCAGTGCGATGCCGGCGGTTTTCCAGGAAATAACGGGTTCGTTCATCTACCCCTCCTAAGAAAATCATATTGTTATAAATTAGGATTGTTGAATATATCACGATCAGGATATGGCGGCCAATGACCGGCTGCGTTTGCGGCCCGGCACTTGACCTATGGCACCGGAACGAGCTGCCGCCATTGCATATACTGGCGCCATGATTCGCTTTGCATTCTCCGCGTTACTGCTGTTCAGCACCCTGGCCCATGCGGCAGTGGAAGACATCGTCAACTTTCGCCAATACAGCGAAGTTTTCGCCAGCTCGGGTCAACCCACCGGCGCACAGCTGCGGGATGCAGAGGCGCAGAACTATCAGCGCGTCATTTACCTGGCCTACACGGACAATCACAGCGCCATCGAGCACGAGGATCGCCAGGTACTGGATCTCGGCATGGAATACGTTCAGCTGGCGGTGGATTTCGAAGCGCCAACCCTGGCGGAATTCGAAACTTTTGCCGCCATCATGCAGCGCTACTCGAACAAGAAGACCCTGCTGCACTGCCAGGTGAATTTCCGTGCGTCCACCTTCAGCTTTCTATACCGGGTGATCTACCAGCAGGTACCCATGCACCAGGCCAAGGCCGACCTGGACAGCGTGTGGCAGCCCAACGAGACCTGGTTCCGCTTCCTGGTTTCGGTGCTGGAGGCCCACGGGTTGACACACCAGTGCGACCGCTGCGACTGGGGCGCGCTGGAATTCGTGAAATAGCTCAGGGGCGCTGAGCCTGCCCCAGTCTGGACTTCTGGCGCCGGGCAAAAGCCACCAATTGCTTGAAGTAGGTTTCCGGCAGCAGCCGTTTCAGCCAATAGTGCTGACGTGCCTTGGGATGCGGGATCAGCATGAAACGGTTTTTCATAACGCCGTCGTAAATGCACTCCGCCACGTGGCCGGCGGTAACGGAAGACTTGTCCATCATCCTCTGCACCACGTGCCGGAACGGCGCATTCCGGTCCGGAACCGAGTCCAGCAGGTTAGTGGCAAAAAAAGAGGGGCACACCACGCTGACTCCGATGCCGTGATCGACGCCCTCGGCCCGAAGGGTTTCCGACAGCGAGATCACGCCCGCCTTGGCCACATTGTAAGTCGCCATTCCCGGAGCCGACGCCAGGCCGGCGAACGAGGACACGTTGACCACGTGCCCCCTGCCCTGGTTCTGCATCAGGGGAACAAAGCAGCGGCAGCCGCGGATCACGCCCATCAGATTGATGTCCATCATCCACTCCCAGTCCTGGTCACTGGCGTCTGCCACGCTCACCGCGGCAGCGACCCCGGCGTTATTGACCACTACATCCAGGCCGCCCCAGCTTGATTCCACCCGGGCTCGCGCCGCGTCCCAGTCCGGCTGGCTGCGCACGTCCAGCACGGCCTCCAGGTGATCGCTGCCGGCCAACTGCCCGATGGTGTCTCCAATGCGCCCTGAATCGACATCGGTGACCGCCACCTGCCAGCCCGCCGCCGCAAAGCGGATGGCCGTTGCCTGCCCCAGACCGCTGCCTGCGCCGGTGATCAATATCCGTTTTCCCGGGAAGTCCTGCTGCATCATCAATAGCGGTGCCGTCTCCTGCCGCGCCGTAGCCAGGGGGTGGAAATTGTAGCCCTATTCGGTGAGATAATCGCCGGTTTTACACGGCGGTAAACTCACCATGTCGATTCTGGACAAGCCAATTCACATCCTGGGTGTCCCCATGGACCTGGGCGCCAGCCGGCGAGGCACAGACATGGGCCCGTCGGCCCTGCGCATTGCCGGCATGCGCGACCAGCTGCGGGCCATGGGCTACCAGGTCGGCGTGGAAGAAGATATCGCCGTGCCCGCCATGGAAACCCGCTCCGAAGCCAGCGTCAACGCCCACTTCAAGGAGGAAATCCTGGCGGTCTGTACCCGGCTGTCCGAGTGCGTGGACCAGACCCTGGACAACGGCGCCGTTCCCCTGGTCATCGGCGGCGATCACTCCATTGCCATGGGGACTATTGCCGGCGTCACACGGCATTACGCCCGCCGGGAACAGACCATCGGATTGCTGTGGTTTGATGCCCACGGCGACATGAATACACCCGAGACCTCACCCAGCGGCAACATCCACGGCATGCCCCTGGCGCACGTGCTCGGGCACGGGCTGCCGGAACTGGTCAACCTGGCCGGCTTCAGTCCCATGGTGAAGCCGGAAAATGTCGCCCTGGTCGGCATTCGGGATATCGATGACGGCGAGCGCGCCGTGATCCGGCGTTCCGGCATTCACGCCTATACCATGCGCGAAATTGACGAGAAAGGGATGGCGACCGTGGCACAGGAAGTGATTGACGTCCTCACCAACGGCACGGCCGGGTTTCACGTGAGCTTCGACGTAGACGGATGTGATCCCAGCGTCATCCCCGGTTCCGGCACGCTGGTGCCGGGCGGCGTCAATTTCAGGGAAACCCACCTGCTGCTGGAAAACTGTGCCGATTCCAGGCAGATGGTTTCCATGGAAGTAGTCGAACTGAATCCATTCCTGGACAACGGCAACGCCAGCGCTGAACGCGCCCTGGGGATGATTCAGAGCGCCTTCGGCAAGCGGATACTTTGACTCCGTGACTCCGTGGCTCCGTGACTCCGTGACTCCGTGACTAGGTGTGACTCCGAAATTAGGGGCAGGCATCTGAGACGCTCCAGGTTCTCCGTCAGCAACTCGTTTGATTATCGGTAGCCGGTTCAGTCGACCCCGACCACCTGGTCACGGAGTCACGGAGCCACGGAGTCACGGTCCAAAAAAAAGAGCCTGACCCGGGGTGTTGGGTCAGGCTCGAGGCAGGTGTTCAAGCGGTCAACCCCACGCGACGCTTGCGACCCTGCCGGTCGCGTCCCTGCGGACCCCCTGCTTCATCCTGAAGACTTAAAAATCTGCGGCGGTCTCTTTTCGGTATGGCTTTATTCAAATGCAAACCGCGCCGCCGATCAATGGACTGACGCGGCTTGTGACATTGGTTTGCACAACCCTACCGTTGATCCCGGATTCAGCCCCGCTCACACCCTGATACTGCCGTCATCCCCCGGGGCTCCAGACCGCGCCAACGGGTGCTCCCGCCGACACAGCCGGCGCCAGGGGGGCCAAGCCAGCGGACCTTGCGCCCGACGTCGGCTTGACGCATAGTCCAGTCCCCCTTGGCGCACAACAACAATCCTGGAGGACTCCTGGTGTTTGATTACCGCGTGTTCACGCTGCTGATTGGCCTGGTCTTCGTTGGCGTTTCTGTCGCCGAGGAGACCGATGAAAAGTACTCACCGTCCACCTTTGCCGGACTGAAGTTTCGCAGTATCGGCCCCGCCCTGATGTCCGGCAGAATTGCCGACATCGCCCTGCATCCCGACGATCCCAACACCTGGTACGTGGCGGTAGGCTCCGGCGGTGTCTGGAAGACCCACAATTCGGGCACGACCTGGACACCGCTGTTCGACAAGCAGCCTTCATACTCCATCGGCTGCGTCACCCTGGATCCGTCCAACCCTCACACCGTGTGGGTAGGCACCGGGGAAAACGTGGGCGGTCGCCACGTGGGTATCGGCGACGGCATCTACAAGAGCGAAGACGGGGGCACCAGCTGGACCCGAATGGGGCTTGAAGACTCCGAGCACATCTCCCGTATCATCGTGCACCCCGACGATTCCGACACGCTGTGGGTGGCCGCCCAGGGACCATTGTGGGCCAGCGGCGGCCAGCGGGGCCTGTACAAATCCACCGATGGTGGTGCCAGCTGGCGGCGCACCCTGGGTGACGACGAGTGGACCGGCGTCACCGACGTGGTTGCCGACCCGCGCGATCCCGATCTTCTGTACGCGGCCACCTGGCAACACCACCGGACCGTGGCGGCCTATGTCAGTGGCGGTCCCAAGACCGGCATCTACCGCTCTACCGACGGCGGTGAGACCTGGAGCGAGCTGAAGCGGGGGTTACCCGAGGGCAACATGGGCAAGATCGGCCTGGCCATTTCTCCCCAGAAACCCGACGTGCTGTACGCGGCCATCGAACTGGATCGTCGCACCGGCGGTGTCTATCGCTCGGCCGACCGCGGCGCCAGCTGGAAGAAACAGTCCGACACCGTCGCCGGTGCCACCGGCCCGCATTATTACCAGGAGCTCTACGCCAGCCCCCACGCCTTCGACCGGATCTACCACGCCAACAACCGGCTGCTGGTCTCCAACGACGGCGGCAAGACATTCGAACAGGTCAACAGCGAGCACAAACACGGTGACGACCACGCCGTAGCGTTCCGTCCGGACAATGAGAACTATCTGCTGGTGGGCAGTGACGGTGGACTGTATGAGTCGTTCGACCTGGCCGAAAACTGGCGCTACATCGCCAACCTGCCGGTCACCCAGTTCTACAAGGTGGCCGTGGATGACGACGAGCCGTTTTACAACGTGTATGGCGGCACCCAGGACAACGCCACCCAGGGTGGCCCGTCACGCACCGACAACCTCCACGGGATCCGCAACTCGGACTGGTTCCTGACGGTCTTCGGCGACGGCCACCAGCCGGCCACCGAACCCGGCAACCCGGATATCGTTTACTCCGAATGGCAGGAAGGCAACCTGATCCGGCACGATCGCAGGACCGGGGAAATTGTATACATCCAGCCTCAGGGCGATGCCGGCGACCCGGGCGAACGATTCAACTGGGACGCCCCCATCCTGGTCTCGCCCCATTCGCCCACGCGCCTGTATTTCGCATCCCAGCGGGTGTGGCGCTCCGACAATCGTGGTGACGACTGGACCGCGATCTCCGGGGATCTCACCCTGGACCAGGAACGGATGCTGCTGCCGCTCATGGGCCGCCAGCAAAGCTGGGATGCACCGTGGGATATGCTGGCCATGTCCGCCTACAACACCATTACCTCCCTGGCCGAATCGCCGTTGCAGGAGGGTCTGATTTACGCCGGCACCGATGACGGCCTGATCCAGGTCACCGACAACGGCGGCGAAAGCTGGCGCCGGATCGAGGTGGGCGACCTGCCGGGCGTGCCGGACGGCGCTTTCGTCAACGACATCAAGGCCGACCTGTACGATGCCGACACCGTGTATGTCGCCCTGGACCACCACAAGTTCGGCGATTTCTCGCCTTACCTGCTGAAGAGCACGGACCGCGGACGCCGCTGGCGTTCCATCGCCGGGGATCTGCCGGACCGGCACCTGGTCTGGCGGGTGGTGCAGGATCACGTCAATCCAAACCTGCTGTTCAGCGCCACCGAATACGGAATTTTCTTCACCCTCGACGGCGGCCAGCGCTGGGTGGAACTCAACGGCGGGGTTCCCACCATCTCGTTCCGAGACCTGGCCATCCAGCGCCGGGAAAACGACCTGGTGGGTGCCTCCTTTGGCCGGGGTTTTTACATCCTGGATGACTATTCCCCACTGCGGGACCTGACACCCCAGGCCCTGGACAACACGGCGCTGCTGTTCCCCGCGCGCAAGGCCTGGTGGTACATCCCCCGGCGAACGCTGGGAGGGAACGTCAAGGCAACCCAGGGCGCCGGCTTCTACACGGCGGACAATCCGCCCTTCGGGGCAACCTTCACCTACTACCTGGCAGAGGACCTCACTACCCGTGAAAAGCGCCGTCAGAAGGCTGAAAAACCGCGCATAGAGGCGGGTGAAGACACCCCGTTCCCGGGATGGGAAGCGGTAGAACAGGAGCGCCGGGAGCCCGACCCCATGCTGTGGCTGACCATTCGCGACAGTGACGACAACGTGGTGCGCAGGATCAGCGCCCCGGGCAAAAAAGGGGTGCACCGGGCGACCTGGGACCTGCGGTTTCCCTCGACCAGCGCCATTGGAACCCGCAGCATGTTTGGCGACGACGAACCAACAGGATTCCTGGCCGCACCGGGACAATACACCGCCACCCTGACCAGCCAGGTCGATGGGCAGACAACCCCGCTGGCCGGGCCCGTGTCGTTCCAGGTGGATCGGTTGCGCCAGGGAACCCTGGAAGGCGCGGAACCCGAGGCAGTCGTAGCATTCTGGCAGCGCCTGTCCCGCATGCAGCGGGACGCCACTGCTGCGGGCCAGGCGATTGCCGCCGCCAGAGACAAAATGAAGCTGCTGAGCACAGCGCTGAGCCGGTCCCGCTCGGCACCGGATGGCCTGGACCGCGAGCACTACGAAATCAGCCAGGCGCTGGAGGATATCGCCACCGCTCTCAGCGGCCCGCCGTCGGCGGAGCCGGTGGGCCACATTGTGCCTGATACGGTCTCTGCCCGATTGTCCGCCGCCATGATCGGCACCATGTATTCCACTTACGGGCCCACCCCGATGCTGGAACGCAACGTCGATATCGCCGAGGATCAGTTCGCCGGGCTGCGCAGCCGGCTGAACGACCTGCTGGAAAGCCGCATCCCGGACCTGGAGCGGGCGCTGCTTGAAGCAGGCGCCCCGTGGACACCAGGCCGGTCGGTGCCCGGTGAATGATCCGGTCATGCTCAGGGTTATCCGCGATTGCGCGATATCGGTAGTTCTGTAGAATGCTAATGAGAATCATTATTTTTTAGTTCTCATGTCAGACTTCATGCATCTCGGTAACCTGAAGAAAGGACAGACGGCCACCATCAGTGCCATCGACACCAGCGATCGCGCGGTCCAGCACCTGATGGTGCTTGGCCTGGTGGAGGGCACACAGCTGGAGTTTGCCGGGGCTGCTTTCGGTGGAGATCCCCTGGAGTTTCGATTCAACGGCATCGCGCTGTCGCTGCGCCGGGAACAGGCCCGGAAATTCCAGGTCACTCCATGACCGAAGCACCCATTCTCCGCGTCAAGCCGGAGCAGATCTCAATCACGCCCCGAATCTCGGGGCGTATTGCTGTGGTGGGCACCCCCAACTCCGGCAAGAGCAGCCTGTTCAACCGCCTGACCGGGCTGCGCCAGCGTACGGCGAACTTCCCGGGTGTCACCGTGGAGAAGAAAATCGGGCGGCTGGCCGTAGCGGGACAGGCGCTGCAGCTGAGCGATCTGCCCGGCATCTATTCCCTCAGCCCGACCTCCCTGGACGAACGTATCGCGGTGGAAGCCCTGCTGGGTCTGATGGGGCGATCTGAAAAACCCACCGCGCTGCTGGCCGTGGTCGACGCCTCCCGGCTGCAGCAGGGGCTTTACCTGTTGCGCCAGTTGCTGGAGCTGGAGCTGCCCGTGATGGTTGCCCTGACCATGACGGACGTGGCTGCTCGAAAAGGCATCAGCGTGGATGCCGAAGCACTCAGCCGGGAGCTCAACGGCATCAGCGTTTTCCCGGTGGTCGGCACCACCGGGGCCGGCATGGACGCCCTGATCAAGGCCCTGCCCGCCCTCACCCAGGCGAAACCTGCACCGGTGGAGTCGGCCTGGGCCGAATTGAGCCAGCTGGCTGCTGAAATCGCTGACAAGGTGCCCAGTGTCACCCGGGTTGAGGTTGAGCGCGCCCTGGTGGACCGCCACGGGCCGCTGGGTGTGGAGATCTGCGACCTGCTGGGAAGTGAAGTCACCGCTGACATGGACCGCCAGGCAACCCAGCGCCTCGGCGGGGAGCCGCTCCTGGCCCAGGAAGCGCGGCGGGGTCATCAGTGGGCCAGGACCCTGTCTGACCGGGTTCAGTCCTCGTCACCGCCGCTGAAGCGCCTGGGCGCCCGGCTGGAACAGTGGTTCAGCCAGCCATTCCCGGCCACTCTCGGGTTTCTGGTGGTGATGCTGGTGGTGTTCCAGGCGGTGTTTGCCTGGGCCACGCCGGTTATGGACCTCATTGACGCCGGCACCGGAGCTGTGGGCGGTTGGATCGAAGGCCTGCTGCCCGAAGGCATGCTCACCAGTTTCCTGGTAGACGGCGTCATAGCCGGCGTAGGATCCGTGGTGATCTTCCTGCCCCAGATCCTGATCCTGTTTCTGTTCATCATCGTACTGGAAGACAGTGGCTTCCTGGCACGCTCCGCATTCCTGATGGACCGGTTGATGCGGGGCCTGGGGCTGTCCGGTCAGTCGGTCATTCCGCTGATTTCCAGCTTCGCCTGCGCCGTTCCCGCCGTGATGGCCACCCGGGTCATCCCGACCCGCCGCGAACGCCTGGCGACCATCATGGCCGCGCCGTTCATGACCTGCTCGGCCCGGCTCCCGGTTTATGCCCTGCTGATCGGTGCGTTTGTCCCGGTGCAGCAGGTGGGATGGTTCAACCTGCAGGGGCTGATTCTGTTCGGCCTGTACCTGCTCGGCATCGGCGGTGGCGTGGTGACCGCGCTGATCGTGAACCGGCTGCTGCTCACCGGCGCCCGGTCGCAGTTTTCCATGTCCCTGCCCGACTTCCGGCGTCCCAACTGGCGCACGGTGCTGGTGCAGCTATTGGGACGCGCCAAGGTTTTTCTGCGCCGGGCGGGCACGGTGATATTTGCCGTCGCCGTGGTGATCTGGGCCCTGGCGTACTTCCCACGCGCAGACATCGCGAGCCCGCTGGCCGCCGCCAGCGAGGAACAGAGCAACCTCGCCGCTGCAGCCCAGCTGGAGCAAAGCCTGCTGGGTCGTGCCGGCAAGCTGGTGGAGCCCGTGTTTGAGCCGCTGGGGTGGGACTGGCGCGTGTCCGCCGCGGTGATTGCGGGATTCCCGGCCCGGGAAGTGGTGGTGGCGGTACTGGGCACCATTTACGCCGTGGGTGACGAAGCCAGCGAGGAACGACTGTCGGAACGTCTGAAGTCCGCCACCTGGCCAGACGGCCGCCCGGTATTCACCCTGCCCATGGTCATCGGCCTGCTGATCTTCTACGCCTGGTGCCTGCAGTGCGCCGCCACCGTGGCAGTGATCAAGCGCGAAACCAATTCCTGGCGCTGGCCGGCGTTCTCCTGGCTCTACATGACCGCGGTGGGCTACCTGGGCGCACTGGCGGCATTCCAGCTCGGCAGCTGACCGTGGCTTGAAAGCGCCGGGTTGCTGGGTGATCATCGCGGCCGATGGAGCGCGTTGATTTCAGCCACCGCTGGTCCGTGATCGAGCCGATACTGGACCAGGCACTGGAACTGGATGCCGGAGAGCGGGAAGCTTTTCTGCAGCAGGCCTGTGACGGCGACACCGAGCTGATCCAGGAAGTCCAGCAACTGCTGGAGGCCGACCTGAAAGCCGACGAGGTGTTTGCCGACGAATCACCCGATTTTCAGCCCAGCGCCCTGGGTACCCGTGTGGGGCCCTACCAGCTGACAGAATCCCTGGGCCGCGGCGGCATGGGCGAGGTCTACTCCGCCCGGCGCGTCGATGGACAGTTTGAGCAGCAGGTCGCCATCAAATTCGTCAACCTGGGCGCCTCGTCCCGGGCCAGCGAGCGTTTCCGCCTGGAGTGCCAGGCCCTGGCCCGGCTCAACCACCCCAACATCGTCTCCCTGATCGATGGCGGCCCCCTGGACTCCGGCATGGCTTTCATGGCCATGGAGCGGGTGGACGGTCAGTCCATCGCCGCCTACGCGCGGGAGCGGCAGCTGGATCGCTGGTCCCGCATCCGCCTCATGCTGCAGCTGTGCGACGCCGTCGCCTACGCCCATCGAAACCTGATCGTGCACCGCGATCTGAAGCCGTCCAACGTGCTGGTGTCCGATGAAGGCCGGCTCAAGCTGCTGGATTTCGGCATCAGCAAGGACCTGTCCCTCGATGCCACCGAAACGGCACCCCTGATGACCCCGCGCTACGCTGCGCCCGAGCAGATCCTCGGTCAGCCCGTCACCACCCTGACCGACATCTATGCCCTGGGCCTGCTGCTGTTCGAGCTGCTGACGGACCGTGCTCCGTTTTCTGATGAAGACCAGTCCCTGGAAGCGCTGGTACGGCGCGCCCGCAAGGTCCAGCCCCGGGCACCCAGCACGGTAGCCGGGCACCGGCACCTGCGCGGCCCGGTAGACGCGGTGATCCTGAAATGTCTGCAGTCCGAGCCAGCGGCACGCTACGCCAGCGTGGAGGCCCTGCAGCAGGATTTGCAGCGGCTGCTTGACCGGGAGCCTCCCCTGGCGGGCAGCCGCAGTGCCTGGGTCCGGGCGACGGCGTTCGTGCGGCGCAACAGCCTGGCCACAGCCGCCGTTGCCGTGGTGCTGGTCTCCGGGTCCCTGGCGGGATACTGGCACTACTCCCGGGTTACCGAAGCACGGGATCAGGCCGAGGCAGCACTTGGATTTCTGACCAGTATGATGACGGATTTTGACCCGCGCAGCCGCAGTCAGGACAACTCCCTGCAGATCACCGCTGCAGATTTTTTTCGCATTGGGCTGGAAAACCTGAGCGCTCAGGACCAACTGTCGGATCCGGCCCGGGCGACCCTGGCACGGATTTTCTCTGCAGGGCTCGAGCACGCGGGCGATCTCGAGCAGGCCGTCCAGGCGGCGGAACTGGCCGTTCTCCATTCTCCACCCGGCGATGAGGACCACTACTGGGCCCGCCTGCGCCGCGCAGCCATCCTCACCAATGCCCAGCAGGCGGATCGCGCACAACTGGATTATCGGTTTCTCGAGGACAGCATCGGCTCAACCGTCGAGCCCGACAGCTACCTGGCCGGGACGATCTGGAACGACGTGGGCTACAGCCTGACCCAGACCGATACCGAACGTTCCGCGGTCTACCTCAATCGCGCCGTAGAGGTGCTGACCAGGTTGTCCGGCCCCGACATTCCCCAGGCGTTATCGGCCGCCCTGGACAACCTGGCCCGGGTCGAAGAAACACTGGGTCTGTACCAGCAGGCGTACGACCACAGGAACGAGGCCATTGCCATTCGAACCGACCAGTACGGTCCGGAACATCTGGTTCTGGCCCACCTGTATGCCAACCAGGCCAATCTTTCGTCGAAGGTGCAGAGCATGGACAGCGGAGGCGAACTGCACCTCAAGGCCATTACAATCGCCGAGCGCATCCTGGACTCATCCCACAACACCGTGCTGGTCATGCGAAACAACTACGCGCTGTGGCTGCAATCCTCCGGAGACCTGGACAGCGCCGCAGCGGAACTGTCAGAACTGATCGATCTCAGGGAAGCCGCTGACACCACCGATACCCAGGCTCTCGCCGGCAATTACCAGAACCTGGCGACGGTATTGCGGGCCCAGGGCCACCTGGACCGGGCCAACCGCGCGGCGGCGAAGTGTACCGAGCTTTACGACCTGTACCTGCCGCCCGAATCGTATCAGCATGCCCTGCCCTGGCTGACCCGAAGCGAGATCGCCCTGAGCCAGGACCGCCTGGCACAGTCCCGGGATTATGCGATGCGCGCCCGGTCCCACCTTAACGCCCTGCCGACCCGCCATCCCATTGTCACCGCCGCTGACCTGCTAGCCGCCACGGCCGAATCCCGGGAACGAGGCTGTTCAGGCAATATTCCAACAGCAGATTCCGTTGCAGCCCTGGCCGATTTCCTGCGGCCCGAGCACCCCCTGCAGGCCGTCGTTGCGCAGTCCACTGAACTCGTGTCATGTCCGTCGCCGTAGATGACATAACCCGAGTGTTCCAGCAGCTGCTGGAAAGCCAGACGGGCTCCAGCCAGCAGGCCTCAGCGCTGCTGTACGCAGATCTCAAGCGCATGGCCCGGCGAATCGGGGGGCGCTTTGAATCGGGGGAGACATTGAGGACCACCGCCCTGCTGCACGAGGCATACCTGCGCCTGGCCGGGGTTCCGGAAGCAGACATCGGCAACCGTGAGCAGTTTTTTGCCCTGGCGGCCACCGTCATGCACCGCATCGCGGTAGACCATGTGCGCATGCGCAAGGCCGCCAAGCGCGGCGGCGACGTGCAGAAGGTGAGCTTCGAGGAAGCCGCGCATCGCTCCAGCGAAGGCGACCCGGACGACCTGATCCTTGGCCTGGATATGGCCCTGCAGGAGCTGAGCGCCTTTGCCCCTGAACTGGCCCGCCTGGTTGAGCTGCTGTTTTTCGTCGGCATCAGCCAGCAGGACGTGGCCACCATGCGCGGGGTGTCGGAGCGCACCGTGCGCCGGGAGTGGCGCAAGGCCCGGGCCTGGCTCTACCGCTTCATGTCGGACCCGGGAGATCAGTCCTCGAAAGAATCGGCGAATATTCCATCGTCGTAGAAGTAGAAGAAAGCGGCGCCAACCCGCGTGTTTGAGAAATTTTCCGCGGTTTGATCGCCGATCAGTCCCAGCACCTGGGTACCACCGTTTCGCACACCCAGGGCAGCCGAGAAGCCGAATTCACGGACATTGGCATCACCCATGTAGACAGGCGCGGGGTTGCGATCGACTTCCGGCCACAGCCCGCCGTTGTCCCTGAACAGGTAGGCCGCATCGTCTGCACCCGCCCACAGCAAGTCGTCGGCCAGCGACACCGAGCGCCCGAAATCATTGATGAACTGCGGTTGACTTGGAACAAGCTCAAGCTCCAGCCCCCACTGGTCGGCGCCGCCGATGTCGCGCCTGAATACATAGACGGAGCCATCATTACTCACGCCCGGCGTCAGGTCGCCCGCTCCGCCGGTCGCCCCCACCGCGACCCGGTCACCGGAAACGGCAACATCTTCCCCAAATGCCGTATTGTTGCCCGGGCTGCTGGTGTTCAGCGTCTGCTGCAGCGTCCAGTTGCCGGCAACATTGCGATACACCCAGGCACGGCCGGCCGAGGTGAACTCCTGGACGTTAAAGGCACTGCTGCCAATCGCCAGGGTGTCGCCGTCGATATCCACCCGCTGCCCGAAGCGTGCCAGAGCGATCTGGTCCGCCAGGGGCGCCTCCAGGGTCTGCTCCAGGTTGAAGCTGTTGCCCTGGCGCTGGTAAATGAACACCGATCCAACCTGGTTACCTTCGCTGCCGCCCAGCGGGATGTAGTCGGTGTTCGGGGCACCCACCACCAGCGTGTCGCCTGACAAAGCCACGGCAAGGTCCGTGTCCTGGTCTCGACGGGTGGCGGTGTCGTCCACGGCCAGGGACTCGACAAATCCCCAGTTGTCCAGGCCACCGGTGTCTCTCTGGTAGACGTGGGCGCCGATGAAGTTGGCACCCACCACCATCAGGTCACCCTCGATGGTGACGGAAAGACCGAATCTTCGGGCGCTCTCGGGCGGTCGTTCCAGTTGCTTGACAAACTGCCACTGTGGCGCCGGTGATTGCGAAAACCGGAACAGGTAAACCTCCCCATCCTGTGAGTTCACAAATGGAGCGCTGACCGCGGCCCAGTCGCCGTCTATCTCTACCGCCCAGCCAAAGCTCTGCCCGGTAGAGGTCAGGTCCACCTCGTCTCGAAACAGGTCTTCGATCAAGGCCAGATCCTGTGCCAACAGGGCAGACGCCGGCAGGATGGAAAGAATGGTTATGAACAGAATTCTGCAAAACATCAGTCGCTCCGTTTTTCGACCCTTTCTCAATAGTCGAAAAACGGAGCGTCAAGCGGACAGGTTTTTCCGGATTTTATTGCGGCTCGTGGGAAGGGGCGTGAGCACTGCTGCGCGCCACCCGCTCAACCTCGGCCCACACCCGCATGACGTTTTTGTACAGGATCTTCTCGATATCCTGCTCGGAGTAGCCCCGCTGCAGCAGGCCGTGGATCAGGTTGGGATAGGTTGAGACGTCCTTGAGATTTTCCGGCAGCGAGTCCCCGACGCCGTCGTAGTCGGATCCGATGCCCACGTGATCGATCCCCGCCAGGGCCACCACGTGATCGAAGTTGTCCAGCACATCTTCAAGTTTTGCATAAGGAAAAGGTGCTTTCTCTTTGTATTTATTGGTAAATTCTGTGACACGCGGATCGGTCCAGTCGCTGATACCCTGCTCGGCCATAAAGGCCTCGCGGTCTTTACTGAGCTTTTCCTGGTAGCCCCGGGCCATGGGGCTGACAAAGGTGGAGCCAAAGTTGATGCCCACCACGCCGCCGTTTTTGCCCACGGCGCGAATCATGTCGTCACCGATATTCCGCTCCCAGCCTGGCGTGAACTTACGAGCCGACGAGTGTGAAGCAATCACCGGTGCCGTGGACAGTTCCAGCGCCTGGGCCGCCGCCTGGTCGGTGATGTGGGAAATATCGATGATCATGCCGATACGGTTCATTTCCCGCACCAGCTCCACCCCGAACGGGCTCAGGCCGCCCCAGGGCCGGTTGATGTCGTAGGACGAATCCGAAATGTGGTTAGCCCGGGAATGCGCCAGGGTGATGTAGCGCACCCCGCGCTCGTGAAACAGGCGCAGGTTATCCAGGCTGCCGTCCACCGGAGTGCCGTTTTCCATGCCCATGGCCAGGGAAATCCTGCCGGCGGCGTGGTTCTTTTCCACGTCGGCAGTGGAATAGGCCATGGCAAATTTTTCCGGCGCGCGCCCCACCAGGGCTTCCATGGAGTCGATCAACTCGTGGGCCAGCTTGCCGCCGCCACCGGTGGTTTCGTATCGCGCAGGGATATAGATGGACATGAACGGAACCGTGAGGCCGCCCGCTTTTGCCCTGGGGTAGTCAAAATCGCCGCTCCGGGTCGCCCGGGTGACGTCTTCCCAGCTGTCCTGGAGCCGGTACGGCACGTCGATGTGAGTATCCACGATGGGAAACTTCCGGGCCATTTCCTTGGCCCTGGCCATCAAGTGGCCGTCGGCCTGCACCCAGGGCGCGGCAAACAGCAGGGCCAGGGCAGTGACCGGTACCCGTCTGATCATGGCTGCCCCGCCGCCAGGAGGGCCGCCTGCCTGGCCGCTTCGAACTCGTCACCAGGATTCCAGCTCGGCATCTCCGGGTCACTGGCGATCACCAGGCCGCACCAGAATCCGAACCGTGCGTCCCTGACCATGCCGTCAAAGTTCCAGTCATCGGTCAATTCGTCGCTGGGCTGATGGTAGTTGCGGGTGGTGTAAGCACCGATCTGCTCAGCGCCCCAGCCCTCGGGCCGGCCGACAAACTCGGTACCGCCACTCAGGTACAGGGCCGGAACCCCTATCTTTGCCAGTGCAAACTGGTCAGAACGGTAAAACAGACCCTTGTCCGGGAACTGATCACCCTTGACCACGCGCCCTTCGCGGGCGGCGACCCGATCCGCCACCTGGTCCAGAGACGACTTGCCTTTGCCGATGTAGGTGATATCGGTGGTTTCGCCCCAGATGTTGGCGCTGTCGAAATTGACGTTGCCGGCGATCTTGCCGGCGGGAAAGGTCGGGTAGCGGGCAAAGAACTTGGCCCCCAGCAGGCCCTGCTCCTCCGCACCGACGAAGGCAAACAGGATCGACCGCGGCGGCGCCTCGGGCAGCGTGGCAAAGGCCCGGGCGATATTCAGCACCATGCCCGTCCCGCTGGCGTTGTCCCGGGCACCGTTATAGATGCGGTCTTCAGCGTCCACGGCGAAGTTGGGCAGGCCCACGCCCAGATGATCGTGGTGAGCGGTGTACACCACCACCTCGTCCGCCAGCTCCGGGTCGCTGCCCGGCAGCAGGCCCAGCACGTTGGCGGACTGAACGCCGGCGATTTCATTGCGCAGGGTGATGGACGTCGTCACACCCAACGCCACCGGCTCGAATTCCGGTGACCGGGCCGATTCCACCAGCTGCGCCAGGTCCTGGTCTCCCATGCGCATCAGCTTTCCGGCAGCCTCTTCGGTGACCCAGGCAGCCACCTGCAGCCGGGGCTCATCTTTGGCCGGCAGTTCGAACTGGGGTCCCGTCCAGGAAGTCTGCACCACCTGCCACGGGTACCCGGCAGAAGGCGTGGTATGAATGATGATGGCCGCCACCGCGCCCTGGCGCGCTGCACTTTCGTATTTGTAAGTCCAGCGCCCGTAGTAAAGCCGGCGATCGCCTTCAAACAGATCAGCGTCCCAGTCCGGGTCGTTGTTCAGCATCACCAGGGTCTTGCCCGACAGATCGACGCCCTTGAAGTCGTCCCACTGGTATTCCGGGGCCTCGATGCCAAAGCCCACGAACACCAGCTCCGACTCCACCACCGTGGACTGGTCCATCTGCACGCCGCTGCCCACGATGTACTCGGTACTCTGGCGCAGCGCCAGGCGCTCACCGCCGCTGACAAATTCCCAGGCGGGCGGCTGGTCCGCGTGGACGCTGACCAGGTCAAACGGCTGCTCCCAACTGCCGTCAGCAGCACCGGGTTGCAGGCCCATGGCGGACATCTGCTCGACCAGGTAATCCCGCGCCATCTGATCGCCCTCGCTGCCGGGCCCCCGTCCCTGGTACCGATCAGAGGCCAGCTCGGCAATGGTGTCTCTTATGGTGGCGCCGGTTATCAGGTCTGCCGCATCCGCGTTGGCCCCGGAAAACAGATCCGCGGCTGATTCCGCGACCTCACCGGCGGCGGTATTGTCGGTCTGGCTGGTGTCATCACCGCCGCAGGCCATGAGCCCGGCGGCCAGTATGGGAATGAACAGCTTGCGCATGCGGATCCTCGGTACGTTAAAACGGCCCGGGATGGTAAACGGCTGTGAGTCCCAGGGCAAACCCGGTGTATCATTCACCCCGTCTAGGAAAAGTCAGGAAACCCGATGTTCAGAGCATCGATCGTGGGCTGCTGCATCGTGCTGCTACTGGCCGCCACAGGGGGCAACGCCCTGGCCCGGAGTTACCCGGATGCGGACAAAATTGTCGTTATTGGCAACCTGGGGGGCGACACCGACCAGATGGAGCAACTGCTCCGGGCCACCGGCGTGACCAACCCGGAAGGAGACTGGGCCGGCGGGTCATTGGCGCTGGTGGGCACCGGCGACATGGTGGGCTCTCCGCTGAGCGCGGAAATGCGGCGGCGCATGCAGGCACTTTCTGACCAGGCACAGGCGGCCAATGGAGCCGCAGTATGGCTCCTGGGCGAGCAGGAAATCCAGGCCATGGGAGCCAGCGAAGCCGAGGGTCGGGAATGGCTGATGCAGCGGCCGGTGGTTGCCACCGTGGGTGACCTGGCGTTGGTGCACGGCGGGCTGTCAAAAAGTCTCGCCAATGGCAGCCTCGAGCAGGCCAACCAGGCATTCCGCCAGCGCGCCGCCACCGGCGATCTCAGCATCGGCGCCGACCCGGTGGGTTACCAGGGCACCCGGGGATGCCACCCGTTTGGCGAGAGCGGGCGGGTGGCTTCCGCCCTGCAGAACCTGGGAGCCAGCATGGCGGTCATTGGCCACCCCAGCGACCGGCAGCCCGAGGCCGTCTCGCGCTTTCAGGGACGGGTACTGCAGATGGGCGGCCAGCCCAGCGCCCTGCTGCTGCAGGATGGGGTCATCCGCCAGCTGGCCCTGGACGGTTCGGAGCTTGAGATAACCTCCCCGCCTCCGCGGAACTGGTCCTATCCCAACGGCATGAGCGACGCGGACGTGGAGCACTTTCTGGCCACCGCCCCCGTGGTCAAAACCGAAGACGTGGGCTCCGGCATCACCAATCCCAAGCGCCTGACGCTGTCTGACGGTACCACCACCATGCGTGCGGTGTTCAAGTACTACGACTCCGATCCCGGCCTGGAAAAGTCTTTCTCCTACCGGAGGGAACACAACTCCAGCGATCGCTTCCAGTACGAGGTTGCGGCCTACCGTATAGACCGCCTGATGAACCTGCAGCTGATCCCGGCCGCGGTCATCCGCAGGGTCGGCACCGATGAAGGCGCGGTCCAGTACTGGGTTGAGGACACATTCAACGAAAACGACCGGCGCGACGAAGAGATCAAATACACCGGCATCTGCAACCTGCGGTCGCAGTATGACGTCATGGATGCTTTTGACGTGCTGATCTACAACAACGATCGTAACCAGAGCAACATTCTTTACACCAGCGACTGGCAGGTGTTCCTGATCGATCATACCCGGGCCTTCAGCAGCCGCGGCGGCCGGCCCAAAATGCTGGCTCGGACCCGGTTCAAGCTGCAGCCCATGATGGCCCGGGCGCTGACCGAACTGTCCGACCAGGCGCTGCAGCGGGAGATGCAGGGATTGTTGCACAAGCGCCAGATCCTCGGCCTGCAAAAACGTAGAGACGAACTGCTGAAGCTGCTGCCCTGATCCCGTCCGCCGGCCATGTACACCCTCACCCGTAAGCCCCTGAGCCGCTACGAGCGGCTGCTTTCAGTCGTCACCATGGTCCGCCCGGGAGAAGGCACCAGCGTGGCCCGCCTGTCGCTGCTGGTATTCATGCTGATGACGGCCAGCTACCTGCTGAAACCGGTCAGGGATACGCTGATCCTGTCCCAGCAGAGTGCCGAAATCCGATCGTACCTGGTCGCCCTTACCGCCGGCCTGCTGATCCTGATTATTCCGGTATACGGGGCCCTGTATCGCCGCTACCTGGAGCGCGAGTCCAAGTGCCTGGTGCTGCGCGGCGTGGCAGCATTTTTTACCGTCACCCTGGCCGGATTCATCGCGGCCAGCTTGGCCGGGCTGCAGATAGCCGTTGCGTTTTTCGTCTGGTACGGGGTGTTTGCCGTCATGATGCTGGCCCAGTTCTGGGCCTTTGCCGCTGATCTGTTCAACGTCAAGAGCGGCCAGCGGCTGTTCGTGGCATTTGCCGTGGCGGCATCCCTTGGGGCGTGGTTCGGGGCACAGCTTGCTGAGGGCCTTTTCTCCACCGTTGGCGCCACCGGCCTGATGACCCTGGCCGCGGTACTGATTGGCCTGTCCCCAGCCGTAGCCGCCATCGTCGAGCCCAAGGTGCCGGAGGCATCCCGCAGCGTTCCCTACGAGGAAGAACAGCTGGCTCAGCCCACGCTGCTGGGGGGATTCTCGGTGCTGGCCACCAATCGATACCTGATCGCCATCGCGGTGTTCATGGTGCTGCTCAACTGGGTGAACTCGACCGGGGAGTTCATTCTGGCCAGCTATGTCAAACGGGCGGCCGCGGCGGTGCCGGTGGCGGACCAGGAGGCATTCATGGCGGCCTTCTACGGCGACTACCTTGCCTGGGTCACGCTGATCGGCCTGGCGGTACAGCTGTTCCTGGTATCCCGCATCTTCAGCGTGGTTGGGGTGCGGGGTGCGCTGCTGATACTGCCCAGCGTGATGCTGCTGGGATACGGTCTGATGTGGTTCGTGCCGGTCCTCAGCGTCATCCGCCTGGCGGCCATCTTCGAAAACAGCGTCAACTATTCCATCCAGAACACCACCACCCAGGCGCTTTACCTGCCGCTCAATCGCCAGGCCAAGTACGAGGGCAAGACCATCATCGACACCTTCTTCTGGCGCACCGGAGACCTGATCCAGGGGGGAGTAGTTTTCCTGGGGACCCAGGTCATGGGGGTCGGGCCAGAACAATTCATCCTGTTCAACCTGGCCCTGTCCCTGGTGTTCCTGATGGTGGCCGTGGGGATTGGCCGCAAACACCGGCGTGTGCTGCGTGAAAACGTCGGCAACGTGGCGCCCCAGATGATCTCCGCTATTCCGGACGTGACGCTGCCGGCCGGACAGAAATTCAGCTTCGACATCTCCCAGGACACCTTCGTGGACGCCGATCCCGGCGATGCCCTGCATTTTCGCGCCACCACCGACAACGGTGCCCCCCTGCCCCGGTGGATTCGATTCGACCGGCTGGAGCAGCGATTCCAGGGCATCGCGCCCAACGGCCAGTACGGCAAGCTGGATGTGTCCGTGGTAGTTACTGATTTCGAGGGATTGTCGGTTAGCGGAAAATTCACGGTGGAATACACGGACAACAACGATGACCCTGTGGACGACGACAACTGAAGGCCTGCTGGCCAGCATGCAGCAGGCGGGAATCTTCCGCGCCGCCCTGGTGTGGGACCCCGAAAGACAGCAACTTGAAGTTTCCCACCCCATGTTCCGTGAGATCCGGGACGCGGTGGCGGCTGACCAGCGGGACTTCGATCAGCATGAGGCCTGTTTTTTCGAGGTCGGATCCGAAAGCAGCCATCTGATGGCGGCGGTGCTGCACCGCACGGTTCGCGGCCAGGGCGCTGGCGGCGTGCGATTCTGGACCTATGACGACGTGGAATCCTTCGTTCGGGACGGCCTGCGCCTGAGTCGCGGCATGGGCCAGAAAAGCGCCCTGGCCGGGCTGTGGTGGGGCGGCGGCAAGGGGCTCATTGCCCGCCGTCCGGACGTGGATCACCGTGACCCTCAGCTCCGGGCCGCCATCTATCGCGATTATGGCCGCTTTATGTCGGGCCTGCGGGGCTGCTATGTCACCGCCGAAGACGTGGGCACCACCCCGCCCGACATGGCCCGGATCCACACGACCACTCGCTACACCACCTGTATTCCCGAGAGCATGGGCGGCAGCGGCAATCCCAGTGGGCTCACCGCCCACGGCGTGGTGCGCGCCATGGAGGCTGCCCTGCACGACCTGGATCGCGGCAGCCTGGAAGGCAAGACCATCGCCATGCAGGGCCTGGGCAACG
>JASJDM010000003.1 GCA_030065125.1 Lysobacterales bacterium
ATCGCGAGGCCTTAGAAATCGATCTTAAAGAACTGAAGGAGATGCTAGAGGATTCAGGCTCCTCTCAGTAGACACAGGATTCTAACTATGTCGACCGGTTTGGGTCGGATTCAGACGTTACCGCGGTAACTTCCAATTGGCGGCCAGAACCAGACATTCCCCTATTCCTGATATCACCCCGATTCTGGCAATATCGGGAAATTATTCCTGATATTTGTAGTTAGGTGGCATGGGAAACATGGAAGAAAAATACGTCCCGCCAGAATACCCGCCGTTCCCAAATGACAAGGAATCCGTAATGGCGGCTCTTGCGCCCTATTTCCTCGAACAACAGCCCATGGATTTCTTTTTCGAGATGTTCATTTGCGACGTCCTCGAAGAATTGCCCAAGGAAACTCAGGAAGCGCTGTCCAGTTTTGCTGATGAAACAACATGATCGCCGGCGGCGAATCTGGCACTTGGAAACAATTCGTGTCTGATAGCCTCAACTTGTCCGACACTATTGAGGTCGCGATTTGGGATCTATGGATCAGGAATAGCCAAAATGCCAGGAAAGATGGATGGAGTTATCACCCATGGCATTTCGCACAGAACTTCCTTGATAACTACTTTGCCGAAGGGAGCGAAGTAGATGTTTGGGTAGGCGACGCGCTCGAATCTGCAAAAAGCCGCATCAAGGAATTCAGGCATGCAACCTAACAAATCACTCAACACAGACGCGTGCTACGCACGCGCCGGTTAGCTCAATACGTTAGGTTGCTGGTGATAGATCAAGCGGGAGGACTGGTGCTACGACAGATGGTGTTGGTGGGCACCGCGCTGATTGCTGCGACAGGGATCGCCGTGGGGCAGCCGCGATGCGAAGCAATCGGCCCGAAGCGAATTCACGTATGCGTCCACGCCGGTGAGGGTCCGACGCTGGTATTGGCAGCGGGAGCTGGGCAGGATTCTCGAACATGGTCACCTCTGCTCAAGCAGCTACGCGCACTAGGCAGGGTTGTGACCTTTGATCGTCCTGGCCTCGGGCAGAGTCCTAATGCGGATGGGCCTCGGACTCCGACGACAATCGCTCGGGAGCTTCGCCAAGTGCTATCTGCGCTCGACGTGCCAAGCCCTGTCCTGCTGATCGGCCACTCGATGGGCGGAGTCCATGCGCTGCGATACGCCGACCTCTTTCCCGAGCACGTCGCCGGAGTCGTTCTCCTCGATACACCCCCACCGAGTTTCGAGCGGGATCGCTTGGAGCTCCTGTCCGCTGAGGATAGGGAAGACCGTCGACGAGCGCTCGCGGAAGGGCGTTTGCGTGCGCCGTCCGTGGTCGGACGTGAACGAGACGGAGCCGCTGCGGAGCGATGGGAGTTCCATGGCTTTCCTGTGGAGCGTCCGTTGTTCGTGGTGGTTGCGGATCAGCAGGACTTCGGCGACCTCGGCAGTCCGGAGGCGCAGCGAAGCCTCTGGATGCAACGGTCATCCCAGTGGCTGGACTTGTCGGAGAGCGCCGACATAGTGGTCGCCAGTGGCAGCGGGCACATGATCCATCATGATCGACCAGAAGTCGTCCTTGAGGTGGTCATGCGCCTTATTGATCGTGTGAAGTAGATGGGGTGGGTCAGCAGCCTAACAAGCGGTTGCTACTGACGCGGGTTCGAGAGGGTGGTAGGGAGCACTCGCCTTGCGGCTCGCACCCAACGGGGACCAAGTTGCCGCGCTGTTCCTCCTCCCACATCTTCTTTCGCAGAGGTAGAGGTTGCGGCTGCCTGACACCCCGCTCAACTGGACGCGGGCAAATCCTGCGCCGCGTTACCGCGGTAACGTGCGGCGGCGCGCCAGTTAGCTCGAAGACGTCAGCGTGTATCGAATTGCTGCAGGATTGGCCCTTTTGGCTGTGTCCGCTGTTGCGAACGCACTTTGCCCCGGATCGACATTTGATCTGGTTTGGGCCCATTTCCAAGCTGATCAACAAACCAGTCGAGCCAGGCTAAATGTCTGCTTAGGGACCCTTTCCAGACGGTATACAATTGCGCCAAATGAGTACCAGGAATCACTCGAGGAGTATTCGTTTTCGACTAGCCATATCTCCCGAGGAATACCTGGCTTATTATCAAGGCAGCGCGCAAGTTGTCGTCGCACGCTCAGATGACAACAGGATTATTCGATTTCCCGCCAGCGCAATCCGAAAGTTTGTCACCAATGATGGTATTCACGGGAGCTTTGAAATTTCGTTTGATGAAAACAACAAACTTATTGCAGTAAAGCCAGTAGATTAGGGCAGGCCAAATCCCAGGCCGCCAAGCGGCCGTTCCCCAGCTCACGCAGTGAGCGTTCCCCAGAACGCGCAGCGTTCGTTCCCCAGGATGCGAAGCATCCGTTCCCCGCGCGCGTCAGCGCGCCTACGCCATCCCCGCCCGAACAAACGCCAGCAACTCTTCCGCCACCCGCTCCTGGTAAGCCGCTGAATCCTCCCCCTCGGGCATTTTCGCCATGCCGAAGTCCGCCATGACGTAGGTCAGGGCGCCGACGATGAAATCCACCCGCAGGGCCAGTTGGGCCGGGGTGAGCTGGGGCAGGGCCTCGCCCAGGGCGTGGAAAAAGCGGCTGTTGATGTCGCCGTATTCCCGCGACAGGAATTCCCGCAGTGGATCGCGGTACTCCACGTAGGCCCGGGCGAGGATCTGGACGAATTCCCGTCCCTCGGTGGAATCCCGGCTCATGTCCAGGGCCGGCATGATGAAGGCGCGCAGAATCTGGTCCAGTGAAGGTGGTGAGCCCTCGGCCAGCACCCGGTCCAGGGCCTGGGCACGGCGTTCGGCCAGTTCGTCGATGCGGCGCCGAAATACCTCGTTGATCAGGTTTTCCTTGCTGCCGAAGTGATAGTTGACCGCGGCCAGGTTGACCTGCGCCAGCTCGGTGACGCCGCGCATGGACGCACCGGCAAATCCTTCCCTGGCAATGAGGGCTTCGGCCGCCCGCAACAGGCGTTCTTTGGTGGAATCCGATGACACTGACGCAACAGGATAGAAGTGAAGAGCATTTATCCTACTTGAGGCGGCCCATGGATCAAAACGTGCCGGCGTCGGCGGGAGCGAAATTTTTTGGCCCGAAACCTTGAAAAACCGGGGCTTTAGCTCAATTTTCGATGTCTCCCGATGTGGGGCTGACGGCCGGTATCTCCAGTTACCGCAACATTGCCACCCATCAGGACAGATATGTCATCTAAGCCCACGTTTCTGCGTGGGTTTTATGTTATTATTTCGCGCCTTCACTGGCGTCCCTGCCATAAGCAGGATCAGAGACTCAGGAAAAACAAGAAATGGCCATCGAAAGAACGCTTTCCATCATCAAGCCCGACGCCGTTGCCAAGAACATCATTGGCGAAATTCTCAAGCGATTCGAGACCGCTGGTCTGAGGATCATCGCTGCCCGCATGATGCACCTCAGCCCGGAACAGGCCGGAGAGTTTTACGCGGTGCACAGGGAACGCCCGTTTTACAATGACCTGGTGAGCTACATGAGTTCAGGCCCGGTCATGGTCCAGGCCCTGGAAGGTGACGGTGCCATCGCCCTGAATCGCGAACTGATGGGGGCCACCAACCCGGCGGAAGCGGCCCCGGGCACGATTCGGGCGGATTTCGCCGACAGCATTGAAGCCAACGCCGTGCATGGATCCGACGGGCCGGATACGGCGGCGGTGGAAATCGGCTTCTTCTTCCCGGAGCTGGGGTGAACACCATCGCCTCGAAATCGAACCTGATGGACCTGGATCGCCCGGGTCTCGGGGCCTTTTTCGAGGCAATGGGAGAGAAACGCTACCGTGCGGATCAGTTGGTCAAGTGGATACACCGCCACGGCCGTACTGACTTTGGCAGCATGACCGACATCAGCAAGGCGCTGCGCCAGCGCCTGGCCGACGCCGCTCAGGTCGAGCCGCCGCGGGTGCTGACCGAAAAAACCTCGGACGACGGCACGCGCAAGTGGCTGCTGGGGGTTGGGTGCAACAACGCCGTGGAAACGGTATTCATCCCAGAACCCAACCGGGGCACCCTGTGCATCAGTTCCCAGGCGGGCTGCAGCCTGAACTGCACGTTCTGCTCCACCGCGACCCAGGGATTCAGCCGTAACCTCACCACCGGCGAGATCATTGGCCAGGTCTGGGTTGCCGCCCAATCGCTGGAACACACCCAGGCGGATCGCAAAATCACCAACGTGGTTTTCATGGGAATGGGCGAACCCCTGATGAACTTTGAGCCGGTGGTCAGCGCCATCGAACTCATGCGTGACGACCTGGCCTACGGTCTGGCTGGTCGACGCATTACGGTGAGCACCGCGGGGTTGGTGCCCGGAATCGACCGGCTGCGGGAATGCACCGACGTGAGCCTGGCGGTGTCGCTGCATGGGGCCACCGATGAGCTGCGAAACCGACTGGTACCGCTGAACAAAAAGTATCCGATCAAGGAGCTGATGGCGGCTTGCCGGCGTTACCTGGACGGCCGCAACCGGGCGCGCATCACCTTCGAATACACCTTGATCGACGGCGTCAACGATGCCGCCGATGATGCCCGTAAACTGGTGCGACTGTTGCGCTCGGTCCCGTCCAAACTCAACCTGATTCCCTTCAACCCGTTTCCCGGAACCGAGTTCAAGCGCAGCAGCGAAGCCGCCATTAACCGGTTCCAGAAGATCGTACTGGACGCCGGTCTGGTGGCGACGGTCAGAAAGACCCGGGGTGACGACATCGATGCAGCCTGCGGCCAACTGGTCGGCCAGATCGCCGACCGGACCCGGCGCCAGGAGCGGTTTCGCAAACGCCTTGCTGCACAACCGCTGCCCGTGACCGTCAACAGCGGAGCGCCGGTTCTGTGAAGGGTTTCACGGACAGGCCCGTCGGATCTGTAGCAAGTTGGCTGCTGATCCTGGCTTGTCTGGGCCTGGTCAGCTGTGCCGGAGGTGGTTCCCGTTCGGCGCTCGACGAGCCCACGGAGCGGCGAAAGTCGGCCGATATCAACACCCAGCTGGCGGTGGGATACCTGGAGAAAGGAGACCCTGAAACTGCGCTGGAGAAGATCAGTCGGGCCCTGGAGCAGGATTCTACGTCACCCACCGCCCACACGGTGGCGGGGATTGTATACGAGCAGATTGGTCAGTTGGACAAGGCTGAAGACCATTACAGTACCGCGGTGCGGCTGGATCCCGACGATGGAGACCTGCTCAACAACTACGGGCAGATCCTTTGTACCCTGGGTAAGTTTGCCGAGTCAGATGAGTACTTCCGACGTGCCGTATCGCAACCTTTTTACCGGACGCCCGAAGTTGCTTTGACCAATTCGGGCGCCTGTCTGGAACTGGCCGGGAAGGCAGACCTGGCCGAACGACGCTACCGGGACGCGCTGGATAACAACGAAACTTATCCAGACGCCCTGTATCGTCTCTCTCGAAGTCTTTGTACCCGGGGTGATAACTTCCGGGCGCGGGCTTTTCTTCAGCGCTATCAGTCGATAGCGCCCGATTCGCCAGAATCGCTGTGGCTTTGTTATGTTATTGAAACCCGACTCGGTGACCAACAGGCGGCCGGAGGCTGCTCACAACAATTAACGTCAGGCTATCCCGAGTCCGGTTACACCAAACTCTTGATAGAGGGGAGTGCAGGAAATGACTTCTGCGGATGACGGCACCCTGGGCCCAGATGCCCAGGTATCAGACCAGGCACCACCGGAGCAGGACACTGCGGCCGGCGTTCAGCCAGATGCCATTCCGGTGTCATTTGGTGAACGCCTGCGTCATATCCGAAAAGAACAGGGGCAAAGCGTTGCCGACGTGGCCCGCCAGCTCAACCTGACCAGCACCACCGTGCGCCGGATCGAATCCGGCAGCTGGGAAGAGCTGGGACCCGCCGTGTACGGGCGGGGTTACGTTGCCGCTTATGCCCGCAAGCTGGACCAGGACCCGGCGGAAACCGACGGCTACTTCGGTCAGTCCGAGGTTCATCGACTTGAGCAGGAAATGGAAGTGCTCAGTGCGCGTCCCAGGCCATCCGCCTGGTGGCGCTATCAAAGGGTACTGACCTACGTCGCCGCGACCGCGCTGCTGGCGATTCCCCTGGTGACCTGGTTGAGTCGGGCATTCCAGCCCATGGTGGCGCCGGTGCCGGTGGCGGAAACCGGCGCCGAGAGCGGTGACTCCATGGAGCCCAGAGAGACGGTGGTGGTCGACGAACCCCTGCTGGCGGCTATGACCCCGATTCCAGATCTGAGCGTGGCTTCCAGTGTGCCGGAAACCGTAGCACCGCCGCTGCTGGTGCTGGAATTCCGTGAGCGCGCCTGGCTGGAGGCCACGACCGCCAGCGGCGAAAAACTGGCTTACGGCCTGATGGAGGCCGGCACCCGCCAGGAGCTGGACGCTTCCGCCGGGCTGTCGGTTCGACTGGGCAACGCCGACGGCGTGTCGGTGGAGCTGATGGGAAAGCCCTACGACCTGAGCAGCTTTATTCGACAGGATCTGGCGGAGTTCGACATCGAGCCCCAGCGCCAGTAACCAATTGAGCAACTGGCCACCGGGGTGTATGGGCCCCGGTGGCTTTTTTTTGACGGACATTCCAGTGAGCGACAAGATCCCACGCGTCAAGGGTATGTATGACATCACGCCTGAACACACGCCGCTGTGGCGCTGGGTTGAGGAAAAAGCCTGTGGCATCTTGAATGCGGCCGGCTATGGCGAGATCCGGCTGCCGCTGCTGGAAAAAACGGCCCTGTTCGCCCGCTCCATCGGGGAAGAAACCGACGTGGTGTCGAAGGAAATGTATACCTTCGAAGACCGTAACGGCGACAGCCTGACGCTCCGGCCCGAGGCCACCGCGGGGTGTGTCCGCGCGGTCATCCAGAACGGTCTGCTGCACGGTCACGGCGTCAAAGTGTGGTATTCCGGCCCCATGTTCCGCCATGAAAACGTCCAGCGTGGCCGCAATCGCCAGTTCTACCAGATCGGCGCCGAGGCCTACGGGCTTGCCGGACCGGACGTGGATGCAGAACTCATCGTGTTGCTGCAGCAACTGTGGGAGCAGCTGGGAATTGAGGGGGTCGAACTGCAGATCAACAGCCTGGGGTCACCGGAATCCAGGGCCGCTTACCGGGATACCCTGGTTGAATACCTGAGCGACAACCGGGATCGGCTTGACGACGACAGCGTACGTCGGCTTGAGCGAAATCCACTGCGCATACTCGACAGCAAGAATCCCGACATGGCGGCGGTGGTGGCGCAGGCGCCGTCGCTGCTGGACCACCTGGACCCGGAGTCCGCTGATCATTTCGAAAGCCTGCAGGAAATGCTCAGCGCCTGCGGGGTCCAGGCAACCGTGAATCCCCGGCTGGTTCGAGGTCTGGATTACTACACCCGCACCGTTTTTGAGTGGGTGACCGGCGACCTTGGCAGCCAGGGGACCATCTGCGCTGGCGGGCGCTATGACGGCCTGGTGCAGCGCCTGGGCGGCGCCGCGGTTCCGGCCGTAGGCTATTCCATGGGCCTGGACCGGGTGGTGGAGCTGATCGGGGTCCAGGGCAAACAGCCCGATCTGCCGGCGACCCATGCCTACCTGATCGTGGGTGGGCAGGGGTGCCAGGTCGCAGGCCAGGTACTGGCTGACCAGTTGCGACGTACGGTGCCAGGTATGCGCCTGCAGACCAACCTTGGCCAGGGCAGCTTCAAAAGCCAGTTCAAGCGGGCTGACCGCAGCGGCGCTGAACTGGCGCTGGTGCTGGCCGAGGACGAAGTCCAGCGGGGCGTCGTTCAGGTGAAATTTCTGCGTGACCAGCGGGAACAGCTGGAGATTGCGCAGGTCGAACTGCCAGGCTGGCTGCGCCAGTGGCAGGCCGAGCAACAGCCAAGGCCCGAATCCCAGCCATAACTGATAAACTAGCGGGTTTGAACAAACCCTGACAGAGGGAGTGTCCTCCAGTGAGGAACGAATACTACGACGAGCACGAACAGGCCGAAGCGGTCAAACAGTGGATCAAAGACAACGGCCTGTCCATTTTCGCCGGGATTGCCCTGGGCATGGGGGCGCTTTTCGGCTGGCGATCCTGGCAGTCCAGCCTGGAGGCCGGTCGCGTTGAGGCCGCCCAGGGCTATGAGCAGCTGGTCAGCCGACTGGACCAGGGCGAGGAGGCCACCTTTGACGTGGTCGACGGATTCCTGGCGGAGTACGACAACGCGGCTTTTGCGACCCTGGCTGCCCTGAAGGCAGCGCAGCTGGCCGTGGAGGCACGCAACCTGGACGAAGCGTCGCGCCTGCTGACCTACGCCGCGGAGCAGGGCGAGCCGCCACAGGTCAGGCAGGTTGCGGGTCTGCGATTGGCACGGGTGCAGCTGCAGACGGGCCAGCTGGACCTGGCAGCGGCCACGGTGGATCAACACGACGGCCCGGGTTTTGAGGGCATTGCTGCTGAAATTCGGGGGGATATCCTGCTGGCCCAGGGTGATGCCCAGGGTGCCCGGGAGGCCTACCAGGCTGCCCTGGACAACGGTGCGGGCGACCGTGGGCTGCTTGACATGAAACTCAACGACCTTGCCATGCTGGAGCCCGAGCCCGCTGCGGCCATGGACCCGATGGCGGAAGGCGAAAGCAGCGTTGAGGCCCCGGAAGAGACGTCCCAGGATGAGGGGGGGCAGGGCGATCCGGACACCGATTCAGGTGATCTGGCACCAGCCGCGGAAGATGCTGATCAGCCACCGCAGGAGTCGGGTGAGGAAGAGCCCGATACCGACGGAGAAGGCGGTTCCTGATGCTGCGCCGGACGCTACTCCTGTCTCTCCTGCTGGCCCTGCAGGGTTGTTTCCTTTTCGGTGAGGACGACGAAGAGCTGGCGCCCGCGCCATTGGTGGAGATCAACACCACCCTTCAGATCCAGCGCGAGTGGAGCGCCAAACTGGACGGCAGCGGGGACGCCGAAGGGATGCGTTTCGATCTGGCCTTCAAAGACGGTCAGATATTCGCTGCCTCCCCACAGGGAACGGTCAGCGCCGTTTCCCTGGAGAACGGACGCCAGTTGTGGAAGGTCGATACCGATCTGCCGATATCGGCGGGAGTCGGCGTGGAAGATGATCTGCTGGCACTCGGAACCACCGAAGGAGAAGTGGTCGCGCTGTCGGCGACCAACGGTGCCGAACGCTGGCGGGCCCAGGTGTCCTCAGAAGTGCTTGTGCCCCCGATCGTCCATCGTGAAATGGTGGTGGTGCGTGGTCAGGACGGACGCGTATTTGGTTTCGGTGGGGCCTCCGGTACCCGGGAATGGGTATTTGACCGGGCTGTGCCCACCCTGAGCCTGCGGGGCAACGGACCCATGGTGGCCCTGGCTGGTTTTGTCTACTTCGGGCTGGACAACGGCAACCTGGTGGCGCTGCGGGTGGCTGACGGTTCAGTGGTCTGGGAAGAGACCGTGGCTCGCCCGGAGGGTCGCAACGTCCTCGAACGGTTGTCTGACGTGGACGGACACATCGCGGTCATTGCTTCGGACCTGTACGCGGTGGGATACCAGGGCCGCATTCGGTCGTTCACCTCCAACACCGGCCGCCTGCTGTGGGCGCGTGAGCTGTCATCCTTCTCCGGCGTGGCTGCATCGCGCACCCTGCTGGCCGTGTCGGACAGCGATGATGCCGTGTGGGGCCTGGATCGCCTGAGCGGCGGCACCCTGTGGAAGCAGGATGCCCTGGCGCGGCGCCAGCTGACCTCGCCGGTACACCATGGCGATTCGGTGGTGGTCGGTGACTTCGAAGGGTACCTGCACTGGATGTCCCGGGAAGACGGAGATTTCCAGGCCCGTACCCAGATCGATTCCAGGGGTCTGAGCGGCAGTCCGCTGGTGGTGGGTGATCGCCTGGTCGTATTGGGCCGCTCCGGGCGCCTGGCGTCTTACCGCATCCGCGGCGGATGAGCCGGTGCCATGCTGCCTGTCGTTGCCCTGGTGGGTCGGCCCAACGTTGGCAAATCCACACTTTTCAACGCGCTGACGCGCAGCCGGGAAGCCCTGGTTGCTGACTACGCAGGCCTGACCCGTGATCGGCGCTACGGAGTCGCGCAACTGCCGTCGGTTTCAGTAATCGTGGTGGATACCGGTGGCCTGGCGTCCGACATGGACGGCATCGATGCACTCACCGCCCAGCAGTCCCGCCTGGCCATTGAAGAGGCCGACCTGGTGGCGTTCATGGTAGACGCCCGGGCTGGCCTGACCGCTGACGATGAGGATATTGCAGCTGAATTACGCCGCACCGGCAAACCCGTGGTGCTGGTGGCCAACAAGATCGACGGCCTGGACGTGGATTCCGGCCTGGCGGAATTTGCCTCGCTGGGTTTCGGCGACACCGTTGCCACCTCGGCTGAACACCGCCGCGGCCTGGGCCAGTTGTCCGACCGGCTGGCCGCAAACCTGCCCGACCGTGTGTCAGCGGAGGCCTCGCCTGAGCCCGAAGGAACGCGTATCGCCATTGTCGGCCGCCCCAACGTCGGCAAATCCACCCTGATCAATCGCCTGCTGGGGGAGGAGCGGGTGCTCGCCTTCGACCAGCCGGGAACCACCCGGGACAGCATCTACGTGCCGTGGGAGCGGGATGGAGAGTCTTTTGTGCTGATCGACACCGCCGGGGTGAGGCGTCGTTCGAAGGTGCGGGAGACCGTTGAGAAATTCAGCGTCATCAAGGCACTCAAGGCTATCGAGGACTGTCATCTGGCCATCATGGTGCTGGATGCCCGGGAGGGGGTGGTAGACCAGGACAGCACCCTCCTGGGACAGGTGGTGGATCTTGCCAAGCCCCTGGTGATTGCCTTGAACAAGTGGGACGGCCTGAGCGGCGAGGAGCGCCAGCACGCCCGCAACTCCCTGGACCGCAAGCTGGTGTTTGTACCGTTTGCAGAACGCGTGGAAATATCAGCGCTGCACGGCAGCGGCTTCGGTCGGCTGCTGGAATGCGTGGATCGCGCCATCGAGGCCTCCCGGCTGGAAGCCAGTTCCGGTGAACTGACCCGCATGTTGCTGGCCGCCCAGGAACGGCACCAGCCCCCCATGGTCCAGGGCCGAACCGCCAAGCTCCGCTACGCCCACCTGGGCGGACACGATCCTCTGCGAATCGTGCTCCACGGCACCCGGGTCAAAACCCTGCCGGCCTCCTACCTGCGCTACCTGGAAAACCATTTCCGCCGGGAACTGGACCTGATCGGCGTTCCCCTCCGCCTGGAACTCCGCGCCGGCGAAAACCCCTACGCCGGCAAGAAGAACGTGCTGACCCAGCGGCAGATAGCCAAGCGCAAGCGGTTGAAGAAGTTTACGAAGAGGAAGCGTTAGTTCATCCGCGAGCCGCACAATCCTGAAGTGGGCATGATCATGCACCTTCGGGTTGGCCCGTGGTCACGGCATGGCCCCCCCGGACGTCATCCTGAACTCGATTCAGGATCCATCTGAGAGTGTGGTCCGTAAAGCCTTTGATCCAGGCAGCGGTTTGAACGGAGACTTCGCTCCATCGCGTTGGCGGCTGACCGGGTCACTTACGAAGTCTTCGCGACATTGCGGTGCAGACGTCAACGAAGGCAACTTCGGGACTTCAGATGGATCCTGAATCGAGTTCAGGATGACGTTTTAAAGGAAGCGCCCGCGAGCCGCACAGGAGGTGCGGTCTTGCGGATAAACTATTGCGCCGCCTTGTAAGCCCGCACGGCAGCGTTGAACTCGTCGCCTACGCCGTGCATTTCGTCCACCATGGCGTTGTGGCGCCGGCTCCACTTGGCGCTGGCTTCAGCCAGTGCTTCTTCGCTGAGAATGGCGGTGGCCAGCTTGGACTGTTCTTCCTCGAGACACCCGAGATAGACGTCGGCTTCGGCCATGTAGGCCTTGACGGCCTTCTGGGTGGTAACCATGTCTTCCTTGGTGGCCGTGGCACCGTCAGGGATTTCGACTTTGTAGGGTTTGTCACACCCTTCGGCCATGACCGCGGTGGCGGTGAAGAACAGAATCAGTGAGAAAAGAATACGCATGAGCAGAACATTTAAGAGTTGAACAATAGCGGGAGTATAGGACGCTGACCGGTTTCAAGGCAATTTCAGCCATGACCCCTGGAGGGTGCCATCGCCGCAGCGGTTCAGGGATAATACGGCTGTGATCTTTTGCTGGATACTGTGGTCTTATCTGGCGGGACAGTCGCAATCCCCATGCACGATCTTGCGGAAAAATTGGCCTCACGGATTGAATTTCACACGCGCCAGGCGCATGTGCGGTCTTGAACCAGGACGGAGTTTTCGAATCATGACCTTGTTGCGTCTCGGTCTGCTGCTTGCCCTGACCACCGTGGCCGGGTGCTCTCAAATCATCAGCAGCGCCACCAGCGGATTTGCCAACGCCCTGTCGGCCGGCATACTGAACCAGAACGACCTGGAGACGGTGCGGGACGGGGCTCCGGCTTACCTGCTGCTGGTAGACGGTTTCATCGCTGAGAACCCGGACAATGAAGCCCTGCTGCTGGCCGGGGCGGAACTCTACAGCGCTTATGCGGGTGCCTTCGTATCCGACCCGGACCGGTCGCGGCGTCTGGCGGCCCGGGGACGGGACTACGGGTTGCGGGCGTTGTGCCTGCGGTCCGAAGACATCTGTTCCGCCAGTTCGGGCCGACACGAGGAGTTTGTGTCATCACTCGAGAGCATTACTGAGGACGATCTGCCGGCACTCTACGGCTACGCCGCCAGCTGGGCCACCTGGATCCAGATCAACTCGGGCGACTGGAACGCCATTGCGGAGATTCCCAAGGTGGAGGCGGCCATGCGCTGCGTGGTGAAGGCCGATCCGGAATTCCGTGAGGGCTGGCCTTATCTGTACCTGGGTGTAGTGACCAGCCAGCTCCCACCAGCCTACGGCGGTAAACCGGACCAGGGCCAGGAGTACTTCAAGACGGCACTGGACCTGTCCAACGGCAAAAACCTGATGGTTCACGTCCTTTATGCCGAGGAGTATGCCCGCCTGGTGTTTGACCAGGACCTGCATGATTCACTGTTGACCCGGGTCCTGGCTTCGGACGCTGAAGGCGACCGACTGACCCTGATCAATACCCTGGCCAAGCAGCGGGCCGAAACCCTGCTGGCAGAAAGCAACGAGTTCTTTTGAGTAATGAGTAATCCATTCCCGGAAATTGCGAAGATGAAATCAATCCTGCTGGCATTACTGCTGCTACCGGCCCTGAGCGGAGCCGTGACCCTGAAAATTGCCACCGTGGCACCGGACGGCACCGGCTGGATGAAAGAAATGCGGGCCGCCGGCGATCGCATCAAGGCGCAGACCGATGGCCGGGTCAAGATCAAGTTCTACCCCGGCGGTGTCATGGGCGATTACGCCACCGTGATGAGGAAAATGCGGATCGGGCAGCTCCACGGCGGCGCCTTCACCAGCGGTGAACTGGCCACCCGCTACCCCGACCTGTTTCTCTACAACACGCCGTTTCTGTTCGCCGACGACGAAGAGGTGGAATACGTCCGTCAGCGGCTGGAGCCCATGCTCAATGCTGGCCTCGAAGAGAAGGGCATCGTGGTGTTGGGCAGCGCCAGCGGCGGCTTCGTATACCTGTTCAGTGATAAGCCGGTTCGCACCTTCGACGATCTCTCCCGCGCCAAGGTCTGGACGCCGGAGGGAGACCCGGTGTCCGACAAGGCGTTCCGGCTGGCGGGGGTTACGCCGATTCCGCTGACCCTGGCTGACGTCTACACGGCGCTGCAGACCGGAATGCTGGACACGGTGGTCAATACCACGTTTGGCGCCATCGCCTTCCAGTGGCACACCAAGATGCGCTATATGGTGGATTTTCCCATCGCTTACGTATTTGGCGCCTTCGGCCTGGACAAGCGGACCTTCTACAAGCTCAGCGAGGAGGACCAGGCCGTGCTGCGGCAGGAATTTGCGGTGGCTTTCAAGGCCATTGAAGAGACCAACCGGCAAGACGCCGTCGGTGCCAGGGCGGCGCTGATCAACCAGGGCATCGAGGTGCTGGAACTCAGCGAGGAACAGCGGGCCCAGTTCAATTCTCTGGGCAGCGAAGTGCTGGATTATATGGGTTCAACCGATGACTTTACGCTGACTCACCTGGGCGACCTGATCCGCATCATCGAAGAGTATCGCGGATCGCCTATTCAGTGAGACCGGAGTCCGAATCGGGCAGTGCAGACAGCGGCCCTCGCTGGATTGCATGGATTGAGTCCGCGCTGCTGTCACTGCTGCTGGGTACCCTGGTGGTTCTCGGCGGCACCCAGATCCTGTTGCGCAACGTTTTCGACTCGGGCGTTCTCTGGATCGATCCGCTGCTGCGCATGCTGGTGTTGTGGCTGGGATTGATCGGCGCTGCCGCTGCTGCCCGACAGAACAAGAATATCCGCATCGACCTGATCAACCGCTACCTCCCGCCCCTGTGGGACCGGGTGATTTCATCATTGACCCACGCTTTCACCGCCGCGGTCTGTGGCCTCATCGGCTGGCACGGGGCACGCATGGTCATAGTGGAGAAGGAGTTCGCGGAGACTGACTTCCTGGATATTCCCATCTGGATTCTGCAGTCGGTGATCCCGTTCGCCTTCGGCCTGATCGCGCTGGTCTATCTGGTGTCCACCGTAACCGTTTGGTACCAGCGGGACGGCAGGGCATGAGCTGGCTCGGCCTCCCGCTGCTGCTGCTGGCCCTCCTGGGAGCGCCGCTGTTCGCCATTATCGGCGCCAGTGCGCTGCTGGGATTTCACACGGCCGGGATTGACCTGCAGATTGTCGCCATCGAGATTTACCGCATGGGCAAGATGCCGGTCCTGCTGGCCATCCCCCTGTTCACCTTTGCCGGATATCTGTTAAGCGAAAGCGACACGCCGGGTCGGCTGGTTCGCCTGTCTCAGGCCTGGCTGGGCTGGTTGCCGGGGGGATTACCCATCGTGGCCCTGCTGACCTGTGCTCTATTTACGGCGTTTACCGGTGCATCCGGCGTCACCATCGTGGCTCTGGGGGCAATTCTGGTTCCCGCCCTGGCCACGGCGGGTTATCCCGAACGGTTCAACCTTGGCCTGGTCACCAGCTCCGGCAGCCTGGGTCTGCTGTTTGCGCCCTCGCTGCCGCTGATTCTGTACGGCGTCGTCGCCCAGCAGGTGGCAGTTGGAGAAAACGTCAGTATCGACGATCTGTTCCTGGCGGGATTGTTCCCCGGTCTGCTGATGATCGCGGTGCTGGCGGCCTGGTCCATGCGCCAGGGCTTCGTCAGCCGTGAGACCCGCCAGCCCTTCGAGCTGCAAAAGGCGCTGAGCACCCTGCGCGAATCCTGGCTTGAGCTGCCGCTGCCGTTCATCGTGCTGGGCGGCATCTACTCCGGTTACTTCGTTGTGTCCGAAGCGGCTGCGGTGACGGCGATCTACGTGCTGGTGGTTGAGGTGCTGATCCGACGGGAAATCACTCTTCGGGAGTTACCCAACGTCGTGCGGGAATCCATGATGCTGGTGGGTGCAATCCTCATTATCCTGGGAGTCTCGCTGGCGTCCACCAACTACGTGATCGACGCGGAGATTCCGACCCTGCTGTTTGACTGGATCAATTCCCAGGTCAGCAACAAGTACACCTTTATCCTGCTGTTGATCGGCTTCCTGTTGCTGCTGGGGATGCTGCTGGACATCTTCTCGGCCATCGTGATCATGATTCCCATCATCCTGCCCATTGCGGTGGGGTATGACATCCATCCCATCCACCTTGGCATCCTGTTCCTGGCCGCGATGCAGATTGGTTATTTCACACCGCCGGTGGGGATGAACCTGTTTATCGCCAGTTTCCGCTTCGGTATACCGGTGATGACTCTGTACCGGTCCACGCTGCCGTTTTTCTTCCTGCTGCTGCTGTGCGTGTTCCTGATTGGCTTTTACAGCCCGCTGTCGACCTGGGTGCTGGACCCCTGATCTAAACCGTTGTGAATGCAAGGTGCCGCCAGGGTGCTCCGGTGGACCAGGCGGTCAGTTGAGCTGACGGATATCGACAAAACTCCCCGACGGAAACGTCCGCAGCCTCGGCAGGACGCCCAGAATCAGTTCGGCGGCCCGTTCGGGCCCCGGCATTCCTGTTGTTCCGCGAGCTGCCCTTAGCACGTTCACCGACGGGAACTGCTGAGCGTCCACTTCGTCACACAGTACGTCCTGCATCGCCGTATCCACCAGGCCGGGTGCCAGAGCGGTCAGGTGGGTCTGCGGCATCTCATGGGCATAAAGCTGGGTCAGCATGTTGAGTGCAGCCTTGGACATGGCATAGGCGGACCAGCCGAAGCTGCCGTTGACTGCTGCGCCTGAGGAAATGAGCAGGGCCTGGTCGACATGGACGGTTGCATGGATCAACGCGTCCAGCAGCATCTTATTGGCCCAGACGTTGACGGTCATCACCTGCTGGAGGGTGTCCATGCTGCTCTCATGCATGGGCTGGATCGGGCCGAGGATACCGGCATTGAGGACGATCAGGTTCAGCGACTGGACATCGCGCAGCAGATCATTAACCGCCGATTGGATCTGTTCCAGGTCTTCCAGGTCTGCCTTGACCTCTTTCAGCCGGGGGTGGGACGACGGTGCGCCCCGCCGGCTGATCCCGTAGACATGGTCACCGCGCGCCAGGCAGGCGGTGGCCAGGCCGAGGCCCAGGCCGCTGCTGTTACCCGTGATCAACACCTTGCTCATGCTGCCTCCAAACAAAGGCCGGGTTGCCCCGGCCTTTTCCTGAATGAATCAGTTGGGCGGCGGGGCGCCGGTCCGGCCTGCCTGTCCCTTGGGCTTCTGGTCCTCGGGATTCACTGCCGGAGGTCCGGCCATGCGGCCCTGGTCCGGGTCGTCGGTGACATACCAGGGTTTACCGTCATCATCCAGGTACATTTTCTTCTGCTCCTCCAGGTTGAAGGGCCGCGAGCCGATGCGTCCCAGGACCGCAACCTGTCCACCGGTTTCGTCCACCGCGCGATCCCGCTCCAGGCCGCGCGAGACGGACAGGGCCGGGTCGTCGGTGGGATACCAGGCGATCAACTCGGGTTTCGGCGCCGGGCTGAACCCATAAAAATTGGGCTGCTCGTCCGGCGCGGTCATGTGGACCACCTTGAGGCCGTTACGGCCGTCCGCCACGTAGGCGTAGAGCGATGCGTTGGTGGAGCCCAGGGCGACATCCCGGGCGTCGTTAAGCTGACCATTGGCGGTGAACATCTGGTACAGCTTCGGACGGTCGGCCCGGGTCACGTCAACAATGGCCAGACCGTCGCGGCCGGCAGCGACATAAGCGTAGGTCCGGGCCACGTGGATGCCCTGGGCATCAGCCAGGGGAATCGTTGCGGCCTCCACAACGGCCGGATTTTCCGGGTTGGTCACGTCGATCACCTGCATGCCGTTGGCAGTGGTCGCGAACAGATAGCGGAACTGCAGCTGGCTGGAACGCGGGTCGGGTACGTCGATGGTGGCGACGTGGTCCGGACTCAGCGGATCATCCATGTTGACAACGACGATGCCCCGGGGCGTGCTGATGTAAAACCAGTAGCCCGCGATATGCAGGTGACGGGCGCCGTTCAGGACACCGCCCGGATTCCACGTCAGGGCGCGCTCCAGGAAGTTGTTACGTGGCTCCTGGTCGTGCAGCGTGTTGATATCGCTCAGGATCAGGCCTTCTTCGCTGTCGGTGATGAACATGTAGTTGTAAATCGGGTGGAACGGCTGCTCCTGATTCACCACGCGCATCAGGTCACCCTGGTTGCGTTCGGGGTGAACCGGCTGGGTGGTTGCCATGCGCACGCAGGTGGCGTTGGCGCTCTTGATCCGGGTGTTGTGACCCAGGGGAGAGAAGGGCGCGGTGATGACACGCTGGGAGAATCCCTTGTTGGCGATGGCCTGGACATCGTAGGCCTGGGTGCCTTTGGGGCCCTCGGCGGCGTACAGGTATTCACCACGCAGCTGCAGGCAGCCCACCGGTGCTCCTGAACCGTTCTTGTAGGCTTCCTTCAGCTCCCGGCCATTGGCCTCGTGCGCCTGGTACCACTTGGGATAGGCGTAACGATGCAGGTAGCTGCCGATCACCGCCTGAGGCTCTTCCCATTCAGTGACCCGGATGCCGTTGACCTGGTCTTCGGTGCCCACCCAGGCGTTATAGCCGACAAAGTCCACAAACTTTGTGCCGTGGAGCAGCAGCTGGGCCATGATGGCGTTGTTGTCGTTCTCCTGGCTCAGGTGGCAGTCCGTGCAGGTCTTGGTCTCGGTCTTGCGCGTGGTGTGGGGGAAGTGCGGCGCAAACGCCTGGGAGCTGAACCCGGAGGCGGCGATAGGCGGCTGCTGGATGTAGATCAGCTCTCGGTTGGCGTTGCGCGACGACAGCACCAGGGCAGAGGAGGAGCGAACCGGTGCGATCTTGCCGTGCTTGATCTCGCCATGTTTGCCCAACTGGAACATCTGGTCCCTGGCCACCTGGGGATTGTAGGTGGCGTAGCTGCGGCTGTAGTCACCCTCGTAGTGATGCAGCTCCGTTTTCCAGTTGGCCTGGATAGGCAGGTGGCAGCCGCCGCAGCTGGTGGTCCAGGAGGTGTGGCAGGTGTAGCACAGCATGTTGTCGTAGCCGTGGGCCCGTTTGTCCTCGGGTACGTCCAGCCCCCATTCCATGGTGTCGGTATTGGTGGATACCAGCTTGGCCCGGGCTGATTTCTCGTTGTACTCCGGATGGCCCGGAGTGGCCGAATCCTTGATCTGGGATACCTCCCATTCGAGCCCCGGGTTGACCAGCGAGCGCTGAATCAGCTTGCCGCCCCGCCATTCGAAGCGCTTCTTGCCGTCCGGGTTGCGCTTGAGAGCCAGGTTGGTCCCCGCCGGCGGCGCCATGGTGCCGCTGGTGAGCAGGTTGGCGTACTCGTCCACCGTACCGTGGCAGTCGATGCACTTGATCTCAACGCCGGCCATGACTTCGCCGACGATATGGCCGTTACTGTGGCCGTCCTGGTGGAAATGGCAGTCCACGCAGTGCATGCCGACGTCGGCATGGATCGAGGCCATGTGGACCGCCTTGTCCCATTTCTCCGGGTCGTTGTTGTCGACCACGTCACCCTCGGCATCCAGCAGGTTACCGACGCGGTCTCGCTTGAACACGCCGCGGAAGTTCCAGCCGTGGCCGTGGTAGTCCGCGAACTGGGTGTCCTTGAGCTTCGGATTCATCTCCGAGACCTGCTCCAGGAATTTGACGTCCGCCCACTTGCCGCGAATGGCGGCTTCCTCGGGGTTGCGGTCCAGGATCTGGCGCTTGACGTGGTGGGGGTGGTCCTGCTGCTCCTCCGGCCACATGAAGGGTGCGTCGGACTCGTAGTCCCACATGATGAAGCCCAGGTAGGTGTTGATGAACATGTTGGGCTGGTGCATGTGGCAGATCATGCACTGGCTGGTCGGGATGGCCCGGGTGAACTCGTGCTTCAACGGGTGGCCCGGAATATCCCTGGGGATCGTTGGATCGGCCTGCTGGCTCAAGCCCGTGTGTCCGAAGTCCTTGTACATGCCGGAGTGTTTCCACCAGCGGTCGTTGGCGTAAACCACGTGGCAGGCTGAGCAGCCGGACTGTCGAAAATCGCCGGGGTTGTCGTTGGTGCCCGGGAACCACATGTTGGGGTCGTTCAGGCGGGTCTTATGGATGTTGAGCACGGGAATGGCCACCCGGTTTCCCGTGGCTGGGCCGCGGTTGGACTGGCGGATATCGGGACGCCCCGGCTCTTCCAGCCGCTGCAGTTGTCCCAGGGCGTTGGGCAGACCGGTTTCCGGAAACAGGTTGACGATGTTGCGGCCGCCCCGCTCGAATACGCGGAATACGTCTGCCGGGGGAATGGTCTGCCAGGTGGGCAGTGGTGCCAGGGACGGCAGGATGCCGCGCTTGGTCATAGCCTCGTCCGGCTCCACCGGGTTTTTCAGGATGGCCGGCTCGCTTTCGCGGGTGTACGCCTCGCCCAGAATGTAGCGTTTGAAGGGCAGGATGCCGTTGTTGTAAGCCGCGCCGCCCCACAGCATGGCGGATGTGGCCATGATGCTGCGTTCAGCCGCCTGGATGATGGGCAGGTGGCAGGCACCGCAGGCTTCCCTGGCAATGCGCAGATCTCCGGGGTTGATGAAGCGGATGAACTCCGGTGCTTCCTTGTTGTAAATGGCGTACGCGTGGCGCGGGTTGGCGCTGGACGGATAAGAAAAAGTGTCCGGGTACTTGGGCTGCACGTGGGCCTTGTCAATGGCGGCCTGGTAGTCCTCGGCGTAGATTGGTCGATCATTGGGGTATCCGACTTTCTTCAGTTCCCAGGGGCCATGGTCGCTGCCGTGGTCATCGCCAGGGTCGTCGTGATGTTCCTCTAATTCCGGATAACCTGTTTCGTGCTTGTGCACGTGTTCGTAGCGCAGGGGTTTCTGGGGACCGCCGTCCCACCAGACCTTGGCGTCACCGCCGTGGCAGTCCACGCAGCCCAGTACCACCGCCTCCGAGGCGTGCATGGTCTTGCGGTCACTCCTGGTGTGGCACGAGACGCAGCCTTTGCTTTTGGCGTCGGCTTCTTCCCATGTCTGGAAAGCCGGCGCGTCGGGGTATTGCTTGTGCTTGATCTTGCGCGGCTTCTCACCCTCAGCAGCCAGCAGGGAGGCGCTCCAACAGATCAGCAGCAGACCGATAAGTGTTCTTTGCAGCTTCATTGTCTTCATTTCCCTGTCAGTAGTTCAGGATGATATTGGCCAGGACCGAGTAGTAATCGTCGTCGCCGTAGAGATCCTTCAGCCCCTGGCCCGGGATCATGCCGGCGGCGGACAGCCTGACCACGATGTTCTGGCTCATGAAGGGCCGCCAGATCAGTGCGGCAGAGATGTCGATGCCAATCTCATCATCGATGGGGCCCTGGTTTCGGGCCACCTCCAGGGTGGTGGTGTCATCGAACCACATGCCGTTGACGTTGAAGGACAGCCGGGTTTCCGGGGTCAGGTCCAGATCTGCGCCGACACCCAGCAGGTAGAGTCCGGGGTTGTCGAAATTGGACTGTCCCAGTTCCTTGGAAGAGCGCATGGAAGGCAGGATCGCGTTGCGGCCGGAAAGGGCCACGATGCCGCCACCGACAACCGGCATGGTCTGACGGATCCAGTAGGACGTGTCGGCGCCGGCAAATATCGGGTTTTCGAAGATGGCGTCGAAGCCGTTGGACTCGTCGTCAAATGGGTCGTCGTCGCCGCTGGCGTGCAGTGCCGATAGGCGCAGGCGTATCCAATCGAAATCGTAGCCCGCTTCAGCGGCCAGGAAGCCCGCCCTGATGTCGGTTTCCTGGTCAACGTATGTGGCCGGGTTGACATCGCCGATGGCGTAATAGGCGGACGCCGTGAGATTCAGCCGGCCGAAGTGACCATCGCCGTTGAGCCCCAGGTAGGTAACGTCATAACCCCTGGGCTTTTCGTTTCCCAGGGATGCGGGACGGGCGATGAAACCATTTTCGTCGAAAAAGAATTCGTCCTCCCTGTTTCGGTTGTGCACGATCGTGGCCTGGGTGAAAAAGCCGAGCCTGGGCCAGTCCTGTTTGTACAGGTTGGCGATAAACACATCGTCGTCGCGAAAGCCTGCGCCAATGTCGTTGAGGCCGCTGTTGGTGTCTTTTTCCAGGCGTCGGAACCAGGCCAGGTTGTACTGGTAGACGTTGTTGTCCCGGTTGCCGAAAAGGCGTGCACCAAAATTCAGATCCTGGAACAGGAAGCCACGGAAGTCCGTGGAGAAGGGCTGGATGCCGATGCGGAAGCTGTCGAAATCGTAGCGGGTAGAGACGTTGCGCAGGTGTTTGTCGAAAAACAGCTCCTGCACACCCATGTGGAAATCTTCCCGGGTATCTTCGTCGAACCGTGGATCAATATTGAGGAAACGCCGCTCGTCTACTTCGACCCGGTTGTACTGGAATGCCAGGGTCAGCCGGTATTCGTAGTCCGGCGGGCGGAAAACGGTATTACCCTTGTAGTAGACCACGCCAAAGATCATGTTCTCAGCGAAGATCAGCTGGTCATCGCTGCCAAAGATATCGATGGAACCCGGCTCTGTGCTGGACTGCAGGCCTACGGGCGTGGGAATGCTGCGGGGTTCGATGACGGTGTCCGAGATGGCCAGAACATTCAGGAACCAGTCGTCGTACAGCGGCTTGTCGGCTTTCCAGGTGTTGATGTTGTAGGGGTCGAACCAGCGCTGGGGCTGACCCAGTGTCTCCATGATGCGCCAGCGGTCGGGTACCGGGACGTAGTAGTCCCCCACGTTGCCGGCTGCCACCGGCTGAATACGGGCGGGATCGATCTCCGGTTCCGCGGCCCGTTCCGGCGGTGGTTTGCCGGGACGTCGCCGGTCGGCCTTGCGCCGCAGGCTGTCCTGGGCCGTCGCCACCGTTCGCGAAAGCAGGGTCACGGCGTCGGTGAGGCCGTCGGCCCGGGCCACGGGGCTGATGCCCAGCAGGCTGACCAGGGCGGCACTGAATGCGGTTGTCAGTACGATGCGATGTTTCATTTACTTGCCCTCGCAAACGTTCTGTTCGTCGCTGTCCAGGAACGGCGACTGTGGGCACTGGATGTAGCGCAGCCGCACACCCTGGGGTGTCAGCTGGTCGGCCCGGATGGCGGGGTCCGCGTTGTTGATGCTGCCGAGGATTTCGCCGGCGTTGTGCAGGCCCAGGAACGAAATCATGTCGTCCTGATCGATGCCGTCACCGGACACGCCGATGCCGCCCACCAGGGTGCCGCCGCGGTAAATCGGCACACTGCCGGGGAAGATCTGGATGCCGTTGCCCAGTCGGTTCAGGTTGGTGCAGTTCGGGGGGACGTCTTCGGCCGCGGCCCCGAGGACGAACAGCACGTGGCCGATGATGCTGTTGTAAACCAGGTCCAGTTGGAGGCCGACGTTGAACGGGCTCCACCGGTCAAAAGGTTTGCTGAATGGCCCGGGATTGGTGCCGACGGCACCGTCGGGGAAAAACGGCCGGGACAGGTTGCCGCCGGAGCGATCGGCAAAAGCGAAAGCGCCATCGTCCAGGGCTGTATTGCTGCCCAGGAATGCCTGGGTGTCATCCACGTATTGCCCGATGCGGATGGTCTCGATCACTGCGCTGCCGTCGGAGTTGATGTAGTTGGCATCCGCGGCGGAACGCAGGTCGTTGCCGGCGAAAGCGCCAGAATAGAAAGAGGCGGTGCGCGCCTTCTGCAGCGACACGTCCAGCCCGAAAATCGGCGCGTCGCGGGTGCGCGCGATGGCCAGGATGGTGCCGTTGGTATCCACCACGGAAATGGAGACCCGGGCCTGGGAGCCCACTGGACGGCGAATCTGCGCCCGGGCCGCATTGGCAATCTTCAGTGCCTCCTGAACCAGAACCCGTACCTCGTTTTCGGTCAGCGCGTTCGCGCCGTCGGTGCCGGCAATGGGCCTGAACCTTTCGTTACCGTCGGCATCCACCAGCACAAAGGCGTCCAGCCCCGGGTAGTCCAGCTGGTCCGGTTGAACCCCGGAGCCCGCAAAGCCGAAGGCGGTGCCCCCCTGCACCATGCCGTCAAAGTACCCGGTCAGGGGAACCATCTGGCCCAATGCACCGTCGATGCTGGAGAACGGCGCGGCGCCGCCCGGGTCGGTGGCCAGGTCAGACGGGAGGGCGTCGGAAAACCGGAAAGTCTTGCCGTCGACCGTGATGCGATCGGCCTTGCGGTCATTGGGTGACGCGAATCCGAAAGAGCCGGCCACGGCAATCAGTTCGTCCGGCGCCAGGTCCTTATCGCTGACGACGGGGTCCAGGGTGTAGAGGCCGTCGGATTCAATACCGATACCGCCAACCGGCACGCCATCGATGTAAAGCGGCATACCACCCGGATCCGCTGACAGCCCCAGGGGAGAGCGCTTGGGTCCGGCGTCAACCGCGCCGGTGAATCGCAGGCTGAAGTCGGAGCAGGGCAGCTGGCTGAACTGGACACCGAACAGCGGGCCGCCGGGCTGCCCGATTTCGCCGGGGTTGAAATGCTCCTGGACGATCTGGCTGGCTGTTCGCGTGGTAAAGCCGTTTCCTTCCGAGGACAGATAAGCGCCGGTGACGGCCTTGGCCACCGCTGACATGGTGCTGGGAATGACCGCAATTTCCTCCAGCCCGCCGATGGCCCCTTTGCCTGATCGGATTGTGGTTGAGCCCGGTGCCCCGTTCATCTGGAACAGGCCGAGCACGTTGCCCACGCGGTCCACCACGGCTATGGTGGCCGGCATGCCCTGGGCATTGGCTTCGGCTGCGGCCTGGGCAATCACCTGCTGCACGTTTGCGGCGCTGAGTCGAGAATTGGCAGTGGCGCAGGAGCCGTCGCAGCCCTGGTCGGCATTGGTCGTTGGTGGTTCCGCTGTGCCCGGCTGCTCGCTGCGGCTGCCGCCGCCACAGCCGGCCGCAATGCTGATCATTGCGACCAGCAGCGCCCTGGCGCTATGCCTCAAAACGCTCATCGACTTCCCCTTTATCTCCCCAGAAACGGCGCCATCAGCCGTCCCGGAACTGGTGTGGTGTCCCATGAATAAGTTGCATTTCAGAGCCGCCAACACACTAGTTCTGGCCGGAACCGGAGGCTCCCGCCAGGTTTAACTCGTCATATATATGATAGCCGTGACAACTGGTGCAGGTAGACGCCACTTTGCCTTTTTCGTGTTCCCCGCCATGGCATTGCCGGCAATTGTCGATGCCCGGGATCAGTACATCGTCACTGGAGCTGGATTGCGGAACGTCGTAATGACAGCCACCGCAGGGCATGGTGGTGTGGGATGCGTGGGTAAACTCCGCTTTGGCGAACCACACGCCGGCGACCCGTACGGGCTGCACTTTCCAGGTCAGTGAATCGCCCGAGCCTTCCCGGTCGACCCGGTGGCAGACCGAGCAGGCCTGGCCTTCAAACAGGTCTTCTCCGACCCGGCGTGACTTGCTGCGCGCCCAGGACAGCGCTTCGTCCCTCTCGGCGCGGCTCAGGCGAGTGCCGGGGCGCCGCCGCTGCCGGACCACCGTCGGGGCGGTCACGTCGCTGTAACCTCCCATCAGGGCCCGGTTGGCGTAGTACTCTTCCAGCATGAACAGCACCTCGGCCACCTTGCCGTGGGGTACCTGGCGGTCCGGTTCCTGGGCTTCGAAACCCAGGGTATGGCATTCCTGGCACATGGGCTCGTATTCCACCTGCAGCATTTTGCCGCCCCCCGGCTCGGGCTGATGACAGGAGCCGCAGTCCAGCACCCGCCGCCCGCTGGGTGCATTGATGCCCTCGGGATTCATGTGCACATCGTGGGGAAACTTCAGGTTGGAATCCTCGGACAGGGTGTCGCTGTCCAGGGGCTCCCGGCGGGGCAGGTAATTGCCCATGCCGTCCCAGCCAGCCAGTTCCACCTTGAACTGGGCGTGGTCATGAGTGAAGTCCGACGCGTTCGCCAGCACCGTTCGTTGCCCGGTGGTCTGGTCCAGGTCCTGGTGGCAGCTGTCGCAGAAACGCTGGTCATGGGATATCAGCCCGTCCAGGCCATTGTGGTCCTTGTGGCAGCTGGCGCAGCGGGTCTCCGTCAGCTCCGGCAGCTCGAAGAACACCGGGTCGGCGTGGGCCGGGGTGGTGGCATGGCAGGCAGTGCAGCTTTCATCCCGGACCATCTGGAATGGTTTGACATGACAGGTTGAGCAGTCTTCGCCAAAGAAATGGTGGGCTGCCTGCAGGGTGCCGCTGATCCACTGGCCGTCGCTGGGCACCACCGGTGTTGCCCGCAGTTTGTCCTGGAGTCCCGGCACGTAATGGCCGGCCACCGGCAGCCCCAGCCCGATGCCTGTGGCCAGCAGGAACAGGGTCCAGGACACGCTGCGCTTGGCCAGCCAGGTGCCTTTGAGTGAGAACGGGCGGTCGGCGAACTTGGCGGCCTTGGATTCGGTGGCCGCCTCGGCCTCGCTGATTTCCACCGCTGCGTCGAAGCCCTGGGGTGGTTTGATGACTCGAATCAGCTGCCCGCCGATTTCAATGCGTGATCCAATGCCGGCACCGGCGGCCTGCTGCAGTTTGCCGTCCACCCGGACCCCTGCAGCGATCAGCGACTCCACCCGAAAGCGGGCGCCCTTGAGCGGGACAATGCGGGCATGTTCCAGGGCGACCCGCAAGTCGGACAGGAACACGCCCTGGCCGGCGGCCCGACCGATGGTCAGGGACTCGCCGCCGTACACCTCGTCGGTGTGGGCGACCGCGCCTTTTTTCTTACGGGTAATGGTTCTGACTAGCCAGCGCATGGTTCGCGTTCCTTACCAGTAAAAGAACACCGAGACCACGTGGGCGGTCAGTGCTCCGATGAGCGCAAAGGTGATGGGGACGTGGAAATACAGCCAGATGTCCATCAGGGCCTGGTACTGGACATCTTTTGCCACTTTGGACGCCAGCGCTTTTTTGCGATGGAGTACGTCCAGCAGCTGGCGCAGGCGTTCAGACTCCTGGCCGCCGGCGCCCGCCAGGAAATCCACCATGGCGAACATCGTGGGCATTTCGGCCGTTTCGGGCCGATCCTGTTTTTTCTCGAGATTGTCAAGCATTCGCTTGGTTTCATCCACCGCCCCCTGGGCGCCGTCCCGGGCAAACAGCTGGTCCATGACGCCACCGCCCAGACGGGTCCGACCAATGGAGCGCAGCACCATCTGGTGGACCTTGGGTCCCAGCTTGTCCGCGAGCCGTACGCTTTCGTCGTCCAGTTCGGCGATCTCTTCCAGCATGGACTCGCGGCTGGTATTGGCGCGGTTCTGGGTCATGAGGGTGGGGTAGCGCAGGTAGGCGAAAACTCCGAAAAAACCGCTGACAATGACCACCACCATCAGTACGTAGGCGATGGTGTGGACGTTCCAGCCGAACTGGAACCCGGTATGCAAAGTGGCGATGAAGATCAGGCAGGTGCCCAGGTAGACGTGGGCGGACAGCCAGCCGCGCAGGGAGCCGACGTTGTTGCGGTAAGTGCGCTTGCGATAGCCAAACAGCATCAGCCACAGGATCAGGGCTGCGCCGATGCCTCCCAGGGTGTAACCCAGCCAGGTGCCGCCGTTGGGGCCGTCGCTGGGGTTGTGCCAGACGTAAGCGACCAGGCTGCCCACCAGCAGTATCAGGGACACCCACAGGTAGCGCAGGCCTTTAAATGTCAGAAACGATTCTTGCATGACTCTCCCTGCTCAACCCACCGAATTGGCAAAGGACGCCAGATCCTCCGGAGATATCCGGATGGCCGCCCCGGTGGGGCAGGACCGGACACAGGCAGGGCCGCCCGAGAGGTCCTTGCACATGTCGCATTTGACCGCCTTTTTCTCACCCTTGGCCTTCTTTTTGGATGTCAGGTCCTGTCCGGGTCCCGGCCCCCGGCCAAACAGCAGCCATTGCAGGATGCCGGGCTTGCCCGGCGGCGTGGCGGACATGTGAATCACGCCATAGGGGCAGTTGCGCTGGCAGTTGCCGCAGCCGATGCAGTTGTCAGCAATGAATACTTCCCCGTCGGGCGCCCGGTGAATGGCATCCGGCGGGCAGTCCTTCATGCAGTGGGGATGCTCGCAGTGCCGGCATGAGGTCGGTACGTGAACCGTTGCGTAGGTCGGCCCGGCTTCCCGGTTCAGCCGGGAGGTTCCGCCGTGGGTTTCGGCACAGGCTTTTTCACAGTTGTCGCAGCGTACGCACAGTGCCTCGTCGATCAGGAGGATGTCGGTGGCCTCGCCAACGCCCTGGGAAACCAGGAATGAAATGAGGTCGCCGCCCTCGGGCTGGGACTGCATGGACAGGTTGGCCGCTGCCCGCTGCCGGTACTCCGCCTGGAGTCTCAGGCGCAGCTCCGGCTCCCGCATCAGCAGCTGCTTGAAGGCGTTACCATCCAGCCGGATGGTTTCGGTTGCGATGGCTGCCCGGGCCGACGCAGAGCGCACGTTGTCACCCAGCAAAGCCATTTCACCCACATAGTTGCCGGCAGGCACATAAGAAAGAATGACTTCGCGGCCGCCGATGCCGCGGGAAATGGTCAGCGAGCCCACGCGCACCAGGTGAATGCAGTCGCCGTTGTCGCCTTCCTCGAACAGGACATCGCCGGCGCGGAAATTCTCGATGGTGGCGGTGGCCACGATGTCCTGCAGCTTGTCTGCGGGCGTGTCTGGCGCAAAGCGGGACTGGATGGCCCGCATGATGAACGCTTCGTCGATCACCCGCTTCACCGCGTCCACCGAGTTGATCAGCTTGTTCATGGACCGCCGCGGCGTTTCGATCAGCACCGTGCCGCTGCCGGCGCGGACCGTGGCTGAGCGCCGGCGCCCTGAGATCAGGCTCATTTCGCCAAAAAACTCGCCGGCGCCCAGGGAAATGGTCTTGCCGGTGGCCTCGTCCACCACAATTTCCACCGTGCCCTCGACGATACTGAAAAAGGTGTTGGTGTAATCGTTGCGAGCGAAAATGGTCTCGCCGGGGGCCGGCGTCCGAATATCGGAATCCAGCATGAACTCGCGCAGCTGCAGCTCAGTAATGGGCGACAGCAGCTTGACGTTTTTCTGTACCTTGACCAGCGCGTTGTGCACCGAGGTAAAGCCCGGCATGTGCTGAAATTTGTCCCGCAGCAGCGGCTCATCGGCGGGCTCAACGTCGTTGCCCATGATGAATTCAACAACCTCGTAGCCCTGGTTCATGGCCTGCTTGATCAGCGGGTAGCCGGCCAGGGCGCCGATGATGTAAAGCCCGGGTACATTGGACTCGTACCTGGGTGTAATCTCGGGTACCGATGCCGGATCGTTGTTGGGAAACTCGATGCCGCAGGATTCCACGAAGCGACGCGGCGGAATGGCGCCCAGCCGGGCGATGACCCGGTCGATTTCCACCTCGGCCTGGCCCTCGGGGGTGTTGAACACGATCAGGCCGGGCTTGTCGCCGCCTTCAAGCGCCTCGACCCGGTCGACATTGGTGCTGTAGTAACACTCGATGGTGCCGTCTTCGATGTTTTTCAGGATGGCGGCTTCGTTGGCGTCCTTGGCCCGGGCAAATTCGTCCCGCCGATTGACGATGATGACGTTGTTCTGCTTGGCCAGGGCAGTGGCATTTTCGATGGCGGCGTCACCGGCACCGATCACCGCAATGGTCTCGTCGGCGAACTCGTCCGGGTCGGCCAGCTGGTACTGGACGAAGGGCAGGTCTTCACCCGCGGTCCCCAGCTTGCGCAGATTGCCCTGCAGTCCAATGGACATGACGACGTTTTCGGCCTTGACTTCGCCGCCGCCCTTGATGGCCAGCCTGAACAGGTTCCCCTGTTTCTCGATGCCGACGACCTCGTTCTTGAAATAGACGTTGGTGCGGTGGGAGGCGATGCCTTTGTCCCAGGCGCCCAGTACCGCCTCCCGAGTGCCGGCGGTGAACTCCAGCGGGCTGCGCAGCGGAAGGATCTCCGGCTCAGCCATCACGTGTTTGCCTTTCTGGTAAAGAAAGATGGTGTTGGAGAGATGGGCTTCGGCTTCAAGCAGTACGTGGGGAATCCCTTTTTCCGCGGCTCGAGCCGCGGCGCTCAGACCCGCGGGGCCGGATCCGACCACCGCAATCTTGAAGGTTTCCGCCATCCCATTCCCCTGCATGAACGGCGGAGGCCTGGTCCGCCTGCTTCCCCATAAACCTCAACCGCAGACTCCTCCCACGTCTGCCGTCCAGGTGTCGCACATCTGGCGGTCGAAATTGACCCCTGCAACCGCCCTGTTTTTTATAGAGCAAAGCACTGCTGAAAGCAAATTGACCACGGTGATGTCGGGCGTCCGGAAGGGACTGTTCACAGGCAGTTGGAATTGCGTCTGAATGGGCCGGCGGCGGCAAAAAAAACCCCGGCCTGGGCCGGGGTTTGTGTACAGGTATTCAGGCCATGACTGGCAGGGTGTTGAAAAAACCACCCATGGTTTTCAGGCTGTCGAAAAACTGCATTTTTCAACAGCCTGCTAGACCACGCCGTAAGCCAGCATGGCATCAGCGACCTTGACGAATCCGGCGACGTTGGAGCCCTGCAGGTAGTTGACCCAGCCTTCCTCCTGGCCGTACTCCACGCACTGGTCGTGGATGTTCATCATGATTTCCCGCAGTCGCTGGTCCAGTTCATCGCGACTCCAGGACAGGCGCATGCTGTTCTGGGTCATTTCCAGGCCGGACACGGCGACACCGCCGGCGTTGGCGGCCTTGCTGGGGCCGAACATGATCCTGGCGTCGATGTAGGCATCGATGGCGCCCTGTTCAGACGGCATGTTGGCGCCCTCGGCTACCGCAATCACGCCATTGGCGATCAGTGCCTTGGCGTCGTCTTCGTTGATTTCGTTCTGGGTAGCACATGGGAAGGCCAGGTCACAGGGGACCGCCCAGGGGCGCTGACCTTCGAAAAACTCGCAGCCGAACTCCTGGGCGTACTCGCTGATGCGGCCGCGGCGGTTTTCTTTCAGGTCTTTGACCCATTCCAGTTTTTCCGCGTCGATTCCTTCAGGGTCGTGGATGAATCCGCTGGAGTCTGACAGAGTCACGACCTTGCCGCCCAGGTGGTTCACCTTTTCAACGGTGTACTGGGCCACGTTGCCCGAGCCCGAAACCACGGCGGTCTTGCCTTCCACGTCCTGTCCGGCGTGGCGCAGCATGTCCTGGCAGTAATACACGCAACCATAACCCGTGGCTTCTGTGCGGATCAGGCTGCCGCCAAATGCCAGGCCCTTGCCGGTAAGCACACCGACAAACTCGTTTTCCAGGCGCAGATACTGGCCGAACATGTAGCTGACCTCCCGTGCGCCAACACCGATGTCACCCGCAGGCACGTCGGTGTGGGGGCCGATGTGGCGATGCAGTTCCGTCATGAACGCCTGACAGAACCGCATGACCTCGGAGTCGGATTTACCCTTGGGATTGAAATCCGATCCACCTTTGCCACCACCCATGGGCAGGCCGGTCAGGCTGTTTTTGAAGGTCTGTTCGAAGGCGAGGAACTTGAGCACGCTCTGGGTCACGCTCTTGTGGAAGCGGATGCCGCCCTTGTAGGGGCCGATGGCGTTGCAGTGCTGGACGCGGTAGCCGCGGTTGACCCGCACCTGGCCTTCATCGTCCTGCCAGCACACCCGGAAGGTGATGATCCGGTCGGGCTCGGTCAGGCGCTCCATGATCTGGGCATCACGATATTCCGGCTTGTCGATGATGAAGGGCAGAACGCTCTGCACGACCTCATAAACCGCCTGGTGAAATTCGTGTTCGCCGGGATTCCGGCGCTTCAGGCCGTCCATGAACTCTTCCAGCGTGGATATGGTTGAATACGGCATCTTGCCCCTCCCTGCCTAACTCGAATTTGGTGTGGAGCGCTGATTCTACGCCGGCCGGGGCAGGGTACAAGCAGTACTTTGCTGAGCCGGTGCTGGTGAATCGCCGCCGTCAGAAAGCGCCACGTATCCGGTAATGCTTCACAAAATTCGTATACCGAGACAATTTTTTACGAATTTTGGGCACATACGGGCGTATCTGAAGGGAAGTTCTTTGATCCAGGCGCTATACTGCAATCAGCGAATCGTCCAGAGATGGGACAAGATTTCGCGATAACACAAGCGGGGTTCTTAATCTTGGAGCCGAGGGCAGTATCACTGACTGCTGCGACACCGCACCAGGAGAAACCGGGACGCAGTTCCAAGTTTGCAGGCCGTCGGGCTTTTGACCAATGGCTGGAATCGCTCCCCCTGGCAAATGTGTCGGCAGCTGGAAACGAGTTGTTGTTGGGCATACAGGAGCTCAACCACTCCCGCGTGAGCGCGCGTTTCCGCTACCAGGTGCTGGAGCGCCTGACCGAACCCTGCCTGGCTGTCATCAACGTACTGGACAAGCAGTTCCAGGACGCCGCCTTCCCACTGGATGCCAAAACCGAGAAAAGCGGCCGCATGGTCATCCAGTTCTTCAAGGAAATGGCGCTGGGCTACCGCCTGGCTGCCCACCAGTTTGCCGGCGAAACCGCAACCCTGTCCCTGCTGAACAAGCGGGTGGGGGCAACCTGCCTGCACCGCGCGCTGTCCTGCTGTGAGCAGCTGCTGTACCGCTCCAGTCTGCTGTTCAAGCCTCTGGAGCCCGGCGGCTGGGACGAAATCCATACGCTGTATGCGTTCACCGCCCAGAACGGCCTGGAGACCCGCAACTGCGAAGACCCCTTCGGCTGGCTCAACAGGCCGCACTCCATCCAGGAAACCTACAAGCGTATTCTGCTCATGGGTCTGTGCGACCCATCGCGATTGAGCCAGCGCGCAATCCAGCAGGTGCACTGCGCCTGCGAGTTGTGGAGCAACCGCTGCGAAATCGCGCCGGCCATCGGCCGGGCGCCCGAGGGGTCATTCACCATCGACGTGAACGCCGACGAGGCGCCGCAGCTGGTCCAGGAGTCCGGGGCCTGTCTGGACAACGTGGACTTCGTTTTCGACCTGTCCCGCCTGAAATCCTGGCTGGTCGACGTCATGAATGCCGACGGCGGCCGGGCCCGGGATATCAGCTTCAAGATTGCCGGCCACCCGCCGCTGATCCTGGACAGCCTGCTGCTGCGGCAGCTGGTAGCGACCTGGGGTGTGCGAATTGCTCGCAACCATCAGCGAATTCCCGCGGAACACAGCATCCGGATGCTGGTGGGCATCAACGGCATTCATTTCATGACTGCCGGTGAACAGAGCTTCAGCCAGTTCCTGGAAGAGACCGGAAACGAGATGTTCATGCGGCAGGGCGGCTCCGTGAATAACTGGATCATCGGCAGCGACCAGCGGTTCCGGCCGCCGGTTTACCAGGCCCAGGTGCTCAATCAGAGCCTGGGTGGCTATCGCCTGCGGCTTACCGATATGGAGCAGATGCACCTTAAAGTGGGTGAACTGATTGCCGTCAGCGCTTCGTCGGTGAACGAACGGGATGCCGTATGGATGATCGGAGCTGTTCGCTGGCTGCACTCAGTGAGCACCACCGAGCTGGAAGTCGGTGTGTCCATCATCGGGCAGGGCGTCCGCACTGCAGCGGTCATGGCCGATACGCCCGGTAAGCGCGTGCCGGCGGCCCGCGGCCTGATCATCCAGGGGTTTACCGCGGAGACCCGCGAACAGGATTTCCTGCTGCTGCCGCCATTCCACTCCGACTGCAGCACGCCGCTGACCATGGAATGGCGTGACGATATGGAAATGGAGTCCTCCCGGGTGCAATTGCTGGAACTGGTGGATCGCACCACCGAGTATTGCCGGTTCACTTTTGAAGCCCACAACGTCAGTCAGCAAAAGGTTCCCCTGGCCGACGCCGCCTCGTCCTGAGCCGGCTAAAACCCTCCCATGAGCCGGTGCCCGATGCCGGATGCAATGGGGTTTTGAATTCCATTGATAGACAGCCCCCGATGGTGCGCCCGAGTCCTGTCGGGCGGCGCTTGCGCCGGATCGGGTAGCTTTGTGATAAAGGTATATCTTTAGTACAATTTTGACCGATTGCTGACTGGAATCATGGCTGGAGGAAACCATGTCTCGTAAACCCCTTTGTCTGGCGATCGCGATGGCCGTCGCGGCGCCCAGCGCAATTGCTCAGAATTATCTTGAAGAAATAATGGTAACTGCCAGAAAAATAGAGGAATCTGTGCAGGATGTGCCGGTGAGTGTCAACGTGGTGACGTCCAACACCATTGACCAGTACGCGGCGCAGAATCTGGAGGATATTGCCAAGTTCACGCCGGGACTGATTTTTGACAGCTCGGGCACCCGGGACGCCGACCGACCGGTGATCCGGGGCCAGGCCAATATCCTGGGTTTCTCCGGTGTGTCGTACTTTATTGACGGGGTCTACATCACCGGCAGTATCAACGACTACGATCTCAGCGACGTCGAGCGCATGGAGATCATCAAGGGTCCCCAGAGCGCCCTGTACGGTCGGAACACCTACTCCGGTGCCATCAACATCGTCACCCAGAAGCCGGGTGACGAGGTGGAGACCCGCCTGAAGCTGCGGGCCGGGGAGCACGGTGAGTTCGAAGGCAGTGCCGCATTCAAAGGGCCGCTCATCGAAGACACCCTTTACGGGGGCATCAATATCCGCAGTTTCACGTTCGACGGCGAGCACAAGAATGCTTTCGACGGCGAGGAACTGGGGGAGGCCGATTCAGATTCCATCTCCGCGAATCTGCTGTGGACTCCGAATGATCGAACCGAAGTCCGGTTCCGCAGCTACTACACCTCGTCGAAGGACGGACAGCCGCCGAACTTCCTGCAGGTGGCGGATGAGAACAACTGCTTTTTCGACAACGGCAACCTCTATGGCGGCGGTGGGCGGTATTTCTGCGGTGAGATCCAGCCCCGGCAGCCCAACGTGGACCTGGACAGTCAGTTCGTGGACGGCGAACCCCGCAACAAGTTCCGCACCTACCAGACAAGCCTGAACGTTGCGTTCAATATCAACGATGAATGGACTCTGCGTTCCATTACCGGTCATAACAAACGCACCACCGATTTCATTATTGACGGTGATTACCTGCCGACCCAGTTCCAGGCGGTTCCCTTTACACCCACCGCTTTCCCGTTTACCGGCTTCGCTGATGGCCCACCCTTCGGCTTCGGTTACGTCGTGGGCATGACCGACTTCAGCTTCTCCAACATCAATCGTACCGAGGACGTCTCCCAGGAGCTTAGACTGGAGTTCGACAACGGTGACAACGTCCGGGGCCTGATCGGAGCCTATTACTTCGACGGCAAGTCCGATACCCGTGACAACCGCACGCTTCCGGCCGATGGCCAGGCCCAGGCGGACGCCAACTTTGGCGCCCTGTTCGGCGCGCAGTTTGCTGCCTGTGCCGCCAACCCGATCTGTGAGTTCGTGGTGCCATTCGGCTCATCCACGATCCTGGTGCCCAGGAACGTGTCCAAGCTGGATACCACCAACACGGCGATTTTCGGCATGGTGGAATACGACATCAACGACCAGTGGTCGATTACCGCGGAAGGCCGCTGGGCGGACGAGGAAATCGATCGATTCGGCTCATCCCGGAATCTGGGCGACCCGTTCCCGACACCGGCCCTGGCCAGTGCCTCGTTTGATTCGTTCAATCCGCGGCTCACGCTGGACTACTCACCCACTGAAGAAAACCTGCTGTACCTCGTCTACGCCGAAGGCAACAAGCCGGGTGGTTTCAACAACCAGACCGCCACCAATGCCGGGATTCCGACCTTCGAGGAAGAGGAAGTGGATTCCATCGAAATCGGCTCCAAAAACCTTCTCGCGGACGGCCAGGTGGTGCTGAACGCGTCGGCCTATTTTAACGAGGTCACGGGCTACCAGCTCACCCAGAATGTCCAGTCCGGGCAGAATGCAGTCTCGGCTACGGTCAACGCGGGGGATGCAGATATCAACGGCCTGGAACTGGAACTGATCTATGAGCCGGCAGGCGTCGAGGGACTGACCTTGATCGCCAACTATGCCTACACCGATGCGGAGTTCACCCGCGGTACCGACGTCAACGAGGGCGTGCTGAACGATGCCGCCGATGATGGTCTGATTAACTGTTCGATCGGTGATCAGTTCCCGGATGTGGAAGGCTGTACCTCGCTCTACGGATCCATAGTCGGGAAGAAGGTGCCGCGAACGGCCGAGCACCAGCTCTTCTTCGACGTGGGCTACCGTCAGCCCTTCCAGAACAACAACTGGGAGTGGTACGTGGGCGGCAACGTCTCCTACGAAAGCGAAAAATTTGCCCAGGTGCACAGCTTCGCCGAATGGGGTGAGGCCACCGTGGTGGATCTACGCCTTGGATTCGAGAATGATCAATACTCGATTCAGTTGTGGGGCAAGAACGTGACCGATGAAGATTCTCCCATGCAGGTGATCCGCTACCTGGATGCCGATAACTTCCGTCGGGCGTTCAACGGTGCATTGCGCCCCGGGACCCAGTGGGGCCTGACCTTCACGGCTGATTTCTAACCAACCAAAAAAGGGGGGCGCTGCCCCCCTTTTTTGCTCCTTAAAAACGTCATCCTGAACTAGATTCAGGATCCACCTGAAACCCCGAAGCCGCAAACCCAAAAGCCAGCACCAGCACCCCACCCAAGCCATCGTCCGTGACCCTGCCTGGGTCCACCCGTTCCGATCAAAGCCGACGGAAAAGCGCTCGGGGTTGTACGCATTCAGGATCCACCTGAAGTCCCGAAGTTGTCTTCGTTGACGTCTGCACCGAAAGGTAGCGAAGACATCGTCAGTGATCCGGTCAGCCGCCGACGCGATGGAGCGAAGTCTCCGTTCAAACCTCAGCCTGGATCAAAGGCTTTACGGCCCCAATCTCAGATGGATCCTGAAACAAGTTCAGGATGACGGCAGGGAGCACACAGCCATATTGAACCCGAACCGTTCACCGCGAAACATCAACCCCCAGCCGCGACTCCCGATGCACGATATAGATTCCGGCACCGAATATGATGGCCGCACCAACCCAGGTCCAGACATCCGCCATCTGGTCAAACAGCCAGAATCCCAACAGCGCAGAAAACGGCAGCCGAAAAAAATCAAAAGGCATGATGGCTGACACGTCTGCATCCCGGACTGCCGTGGTGAAAAGATACTGGCCCGCCGTGGCGCAGCCGCCCAGGGCCACCATCAAAAACCATCCCTGGGCGCTGGGCCATTGCCACACCGGAATCGCGGCAACCAGGGAGAGCGGGGTCAGGTACAGCACCATGTAGGACACGATGGTGCTGGATCGGTCGGTCCGGACCAGGATCTTGATCAGCATGGCGGAAGTCGCCATGAAGACCGCGGAAAGTATCACCAGCAGTGACTCGGCAATGAGCGGATTCTGGCCGGGGCGCAGGATCACCAATGCACCCAGCAGGCCGGCCAGGGTTGCCGACCAGCGGCGCAGCTTTACCGCTTCGCCCAGGAAAAGGGCGGCGCCAATGGTGACAAACAGGGGCATGGTGAAGCTGAGGGCGACGGCGTCGGCCAGAGCCAGTTTGGACAGGGACCAGAACCACAGCAGCATGGCCGCCAGGCTGGACACGGCGCGGGCCGCGTAGAGCGGCTGCTGCTTTGTTCGCAGCACCTGGGGCCAGCCCTGGACCAGGATGGGAATAATCAGCACCATGCCAAAGGCGTTGCGGAAAAAAACCATCTGGAAGACATGCAGCTCTTCCGATCCCAGGCGCACGATGGCGTTCATGGCCGCGAACACGAAACATGCCGCGGTCATCAGGAGCGCACCACGCAGCGCGGGTCGCTTTCCTAAAACAGTAAACAAGCCACGGTCATCAGCAGGGCGCCGCGAAGCACTGGTCCTAGGGGTCTTCCAGCTCGATGGGTTCGAGCAGTTCGGGTCGATTATTGCGCGGGCTGTTCACCGCCGTACTGACGGGGTACACCTTTACGTCACCGGTGTCCTGACCGGTGAAAAGGATTTCGTCCGCCGGCCCTTCGGGATCAAGCCACTGGTCCATCAATTCACGGGGCACCATGACCGGCATGCGGTCATGCAGGTTGGCAATGCGGCTGGACGCCTGGCGGGTAAGTATGGTGAAAGAAATAACCGTTTCGTCGGCCGGGTTCTTCCAGCGCTCCCACAGTCCGGCAAACGCAAACAGCGGGCGGTCCAGGGGCGCAATGGCGTAGGGCTGGCGCTTGTCCGGCATTTTCTTCCATTCGAAGAACCCGCTGGCTGGCACCAGGCAGCGGCGCCGGTGAAACGCCTGCCGAAATGCCGGTTTGGAGGCGGCGGTTTCGCTGCGGGCATTGATCATCCGCGAGCCGATTTTTTCGTCCTTGGCCCAGAACGGAATCAGTCCCCAGCGGGCATGGCCCATCCTGCGCGCACCTTCCTTGACCGCCACGATAGGCGCTAGTTGGGTGGGCGCGATGTTGTAGCTGGCGGTGAGATCCGGAGTTTCCTGAACAGAAAATTCTTCGCTGAGCGTTTCCGGAAGCGTGTCAAGATAGTATCGTCCGCACATGATTCCATTGTGCCACCAAATCCGGGAAGAGAATGGGGAAAAAGAGGGATAAGCACGAGCTATACCAGTTGGCGGTCCAGGACGTGGAGGCCGAGATCGACTTCGTTGTGGACAGCTTCGAAGAGTTTCGCGGCCGGCGGGCGAAATCGCTTCGCGAAGATTTTTGTGGAACGGCCAACACCGCCTGTGAGTGGGTGCGCCGGTCCCCGGAGCACCGGGCAATGGCGGTGGACCTGGACAAAAAGGTCCTGGCCTGGGGCCAAAAGAACAACGTCGGCAAACTCAGCAAGGGCCAGCAAAAGCGCATCAAGCTGATCAACGCCGACGTTCGGGACTCCGGGGCGAAGCCGGTGGACGTGGTGCTGGCCATGAACTTCAGCTACTACCTGTTCCTGACCCGGGCCGAGATGCTGGGTTACTTCAAGTCCGTACACCGGACCCTGAAAAACGACGGGCTGTTTTTCCTGGACGCCTACGGCGGTTACGACGCGCCAAAGGAGATTGAAGAACGTCGTGACTGCGGCGACTTCACCTATATCTGGGAACAGGCTTCGTTCAACCCCATCGACAGCCAGATGCAGTGTTACATCCACTTCGAATTACCTGATGGAACCCTCATGAATCGGGCCTTCAGCTACTACTGGCGGCTCTGGACCATACCGGAGATTAGGGAAATCCTCACAGCCGCGGGATTCCAGGAAACCTGGGTATACTGGGAGGGCACTGACCCGAAGACCAACGAGGGAGACGGCATTTTCTCGCAAACCGAGGAGGGTGACGCGGATCCTGGTTGGATCTGTTATGTGGTTGCGGAGCCTTAGTTAATCCGCAAGACGGGTCATCCATGACCCGCTCGCGGGCGGGAATCGAAAACGCGGTTTCCGATTCCCTTACGGCCTTCGGCCGTTGGCACATCCCTGTGCCAAAGGGCTTCGAGAGACGGCAATGGCCGCAAGACCGCCCATCCCTGGGCGGCTTGCGGGCGCTACGCAAAAACGCGGTTTTGCTTCGCTTGCGGCCTTCGGCCGTTGGCACATGATTGTTGATTCCCAAGATCGCACATCCATGTGCGACTTGGGGTTGTGATTGGAAAATGCGATTTCCCAATCACTCACGGCCTTCGGCCGTTGGCACATCCCTGTGCCAAAAGGCGTTTTTTGTCCGCAAGACGGGTCATCCATGACCCGCTCGCGGGCGCTACGCAAAACGTGGTTTGCTACGCTTGCGGCCTTCGGCCGTTGGCACATCCCTTTGCCAAAAGGCGTTTTCTTGTCCGCAAGACGGGTCATCCATGACCCGCTTGCGGACGGGAATCGAAAACGCGGTTTCCGATTCCCTCACGGCCTTTGGCCGTTGGCACATCCTTGTGCCAATTGTCCGGGTTCTAGTCGGCATGGGGCTTCGATCGCTTGCTATCGTCACCCGTCCCCCCGACGTCATCCTGAACTTGATTCCAGGATCCATCAGCATGAGAGATGTCGCTCCGTTCAAAAACCCTGCAATCGTCAGCAGCGAAGACTTTGTTTGCTCTTGCTGCCACCTGTCGAAGTCTTCTAACTCTGTCACTTTCAGATGGATGCTGAATCAAGTTAAAAGGAGGTTCTGGTAACACGTCCTGGGACCTCGCCATGACTTGTTGGACACAAAAGATCCGCGGCTTCGGAAATCAGCTATCCCCAATGAGCCGATTCGCCCTCTAAACTCGTTTAGAGGAAACAGCATGAAATCACTCCTCACAACGCTGCTGCTTACGCTGCTGATGTCTGGGTCGGCCCTGGCTGACCCGTTTGAGGACGACGACCTGTTGCCGTATCTTGGCGCCACCATGGACGGGGGCAGCCCGGATTTCCTGGGGCCGGTCAATCCAAACCTGCGCGATGGTCGCGAACCGGTCTGGGTGATCCCGGGCCGTTCGCTGGACGGCAACTCCGACCTGGACTGGCAGGTATTCCTGGGCGCCGAATACCCGTTCGTTCCGGACACGGGCCGAATTCGAATCTACGGCACCGACGCATATTCCAGCGCCAACCTGCGCGTGGAGGTGCTGGGCTATCCAAGCGAAATCGGCGTGGTACCGGGGGCGCCTTCCATTGTCCTGCAGTCGTGCTCGACGGCGCCTTTTGGCACCACGGTGATCGACATACCTCGCGACGATCTGCGGACCTTTTACCGGGTACGCAACTGCGTCAATGCGCCTGACGTAAACTACGAGTTCGAATATCGCTTTACCCAGGACAGTTTCGGGTTTCGGCTGTCCAGTGTGTATGGCTCGGTTCTGGACCAGCGAAACGGCAGGCCGATTGCTGGCGCTTTTGTCTACTCCAACGACAACACAACCACCTTCAGCAACCTGGAGGATGGCACATTTGAAATGCTGGTGGTGTCCGACACCAACGTCGTTCTCGACTTCGTGTCCCGGGACTCGGAGTCCGTGGGCAGCGTGAGTATCGGGCCGGTGCCCTTCGAGACGTTCGTGGAGGACGTTGTGCTGCTGGGTCAGCCGGCCGGCCTGGTGTTTTTTTCGGGGTTTGAATAAACCGCCGGGAGATTGACCCGGCAGAAAAACCCGGCAGATTCACTGTCTTTTCTCCGGCAGTTGGCTACACTCGCCGGCATGTTCCGCGTCGTTTTATTCATGCTTGTCCTGGGCCCGGCTGCAATGATCAATGCGCCAGCGGCGGCTGTGCTCGAGGAGATCACCGTCACTGCCCAGAAAAAGCCCGAACGCGTGGAGCGCGTGCCCATCAGCCTGTCGGTGTTGTCCGGCGATTTTCTGGCAACCCGTGGCCTGGAGAACCTGGAGCAGCTCAGCGCCAATCATCCTGGCCTGGATATCTCGCGCAACTCAGCGGCGGGAAAAGTTTTCATGCGCGGCATCGGATCCCAGGGCAACGCCGGGCTGGATCAGTCGGTGTCGGTGTTCCTGGATGAGATCTACCACGGCCGGTCGCGCAGTAACAAGGCAATACTGGCGGACGTGGAGCGTATCGAGGTGTTGCGGGGGCCCCAGAGCACCTATTTCGGCATGAATTCCAGCGCCGGCGCCGTTGCGGTGACCACCCGCAAGGCGGAGCTGGATCAACAGGGCGGGTACCTGCGCAGCCGGGTCGGGAGCGACGGCTGGCGCGGCCTCAGCATCGCCTACAATCTGCCCGTCACCGACCGCTTCGCCGTGCGGGCCGTGGCGGATTACAGCAGCCTGCCGGATGTCTGGACCATGGTGGACCCGTTAAGCGGCAAAAAGACAGGCTCCGGCGGGGGCGGGCGGTCATCGCTGGTTCGACTGGCGACTACCTGGCGACCCGCAGGTGGCTGGCTGGTCAACGCCAAGCTGGAAGCCCAGGAAATCCATCGACAAAATCCCTACGCCTGGCAGCCCGGCCGCTGCAACAACCTGTACGGCCTTGGCCTGTCGACCCAGGCGGAGCTCGACCGGTTCTGGGCCGATACCGGGTCCTCACAGCCGAGTCCCCTGCAGTTGCCGTTCAGCTGCCTGGACCAGTTTGCCGATGGCCGATTCGATTCACGGTCGCCGGCGGCACCGTTCAACGCTTCGGGGTTCAACGGGCGGGAGGGAATGCTCAGGGTGCAGCGGGCGTTCGCTGGATTTGACCTGGTGGCAACCACCGGCATTTACCGCACCGATTTTGTTTTCGAAGGCAACGACCTGAGTCACGGCGGGCCCGATCACCGCGTATTGTGGGTGCGGGACGACGCGGACCAGGTGTCCCAGGAAATCCGGCTGCAATCCTCGGCCGGACCTGACCTGGCGTGGATGGCGGGCATTTACTGGCACGCGACGGAGGCCGACTACGAAACGGGTGATGCGGATGGGCGCAACGTCCAGAATCCGCAGTTCGTTCGTACCCGCGCCCGGCAGGATGAAACCACCTGGTCGGCCTTTGCCTCTGCCGAGTATTCCCTGGGAGGACCATGGACGGCCACCGCGGGGTTGCGATACATCAACACGGAAAAACAGTTTTCCGGCAGCGACGAACGTATTCGCGCCAGCACCGTGGCCCAGGACCAGCGGGCGCGGTTGCGGGACCAGGTGCTGGCGGACCGCAGCGGGGACCCGGCGGCCTACGGCGCTTACGGTACACAGTTGCGGGCCCAATTCACTGATGAGCGGCGCAGCTTCGACCACTTTCTGCCGGCACTGACACTGAGCTATCGGGCTGCCGAAAACGCGATGGCCTATTACAGCTGGCGCCGGGGCTTCAAGGCCGGGGGCTTCAATTTCAGGCTTAACGGCCTTGATCGGGCGTCGCTTACCTATGATTCCGAGTCCGCCAGTGTCCATGAAATCGGATTAAAGGGACGATTCCTGGACCAGCGCCTGGGAGTCGGCGTGGCGGCCTTCGTGTCGGATTACGATGATCTGCAGCAGAACTCCAACCGGGGAGATGACGGGGTCATTTCGGCCGCGGTGATCCGCAACGCGGCCAGGGCCAGTTCCGACGGCATCGAACTCGACGCCAGCTGGCAGCTTGCCGAGCGCTGGCGGGCCGACCTGTCCCTGGTCTGGCTGGACGCCCGGTTCGACGATTACCGGGGTGCGGACTGCACCCGTTTCCAGTCAGCCATATCCAGGACCGACGTGGCGTCGCGCTTCGGCGCGGAACGCAATGGCAACCGATGTTCCCAGGATCTCAGCGGCAAGCGCCTGACCTCGGCACCGGAATGGTCATGGCGATTGGGCCTGAACCACCAGGTCGAGCTGACCGGTGGGTGGGTCCTGCAGTCCGGTCTTGAGTGGATCTACTCTGACGGGTTTTTCACTTCTCCCCATGCCGACTCCCTGCGCCGGCAACCCGCCTTTGACAAGTTCAACGGCGAGGTCAGCTTGTACCCATCCCACGATCGATGGCGCCTCACGCTGTCCGGCACTAACCTGCTGGATCGGCTGACGGCCCGGCAGCTGGGGCAGGACCAGGATGCGGCGGTATCCGGTCTGCTGGACGACCCCCGCAGGGTGTCTTTGCAGCTGGTGTTCAATTTTTAGACGGTCCCCGATGGGACAGGTGGGCAAGGAGCGACCCCGTGTTTGATCATGACAACGAACTGGCGCTACTGAAGCGGGCGCTGGACGTGCTGGACGAGGGCTTCGCTCACCTCCCGCAGCACCAGGCGGGAGTGGACGTCGAGGCAGCCTGGCCCGTGCTGGAGCAGCTGGCGCGGTGCATGCGCGACAACTATCCCTATTTCCACCCGCAGTACGCCGGGCAGATGCTCAAACCGCCTCACCCCGTGGCGCGGATTGCCTACGCCTTAGCGCTCTGGATCAACCCCAACAACCACGCGCTGGATGGCGGTCGGGCCAGTTCCGCCCTGGAAAAGGAATGTGTTTCGGCCCTCGGGGCCATGTTCGGCTGGGATCATCCGCTGGGCCACCTGACCGGGGGCGGCACCATGGCCAACATGGAAGCGCTGTGGGTGTCCGGCAGGCTGCGGCCCGGGAAAAAGATCCTGGCCTCGGACCAGGCGCACTACACCCACGGCCGGATTTCCGAGGTGCTGCAGCTGCCATTCTCCGCCGTCGCTGCAGACGCCAGCGGTCGGATGGATCTGGAGGACCTGGAACGGCAGCTCGGACACGGGGATGTGGGTACCGTGGTGGTCACCCTGGGCACGACCGGGCTGGGGACGGTGGACCCGCTGGCTGATATCCTGGCGATGCAGCAGCGTCACGACTTCCGTATCCATGTGGATGCGGCCTACGGTGGTTACTTCGTGCTGTGTGACGGCCTGGGCGAGGAGGCCCGCCGGCACTTCGACAGTATGCACCAGGTTGACTCCATCGTGATTGATCCCCACAAGCACGGTTTGCAGCCCTACGGATGCGGCTGCGTGCTGTTTCGCGACCGGGAGGTGGCCAGAATATACCTGCACGAGTCGCCCTACACCTACTACAGCTCCGACGAACTGCACCTGGGCGAAATCAGTCTGGAATGCTCCAGGGCCGGTGCCGCAGCGACGGCCCTGTGGGCGACTCAGCAGCTGTTGCCCATGGCGCGGGGTGGGCGCTTCGCAGGGGACCTGGATCGGTGCCTGGCGGCCGCCACGGAGTTGTACCGGCTGCTGGCGCAGTCCAGCCAGTTTCATCCCCTGTACCAGCCGGAGCTGGACATCCTGGTCTACGCGGTTGCCGCCGACGATACCCGCGACGCCAGCCAGCGGGCGGCGCGGCTGTTTGACCGGGCGGCTGAGAACGAGCTGCACCTGGCGCTGATCGATCTGCCAACCAGCCTGGTTCACGACCGGCTGGGTGACATGGAAATCAACAGCGAAACCGTGACCTGCCTGCGCTCGGTGCTGATGAAATCCGAGCAGGTGGACTGGACCCGCCGGATTTTCGAGCTGCTGTGCCGTTGCGCCGACGCCGGGTGACGACCCCGGTGGTGTACCATGCGGTTTTTTCAGCCAGGGCGGTCAGGCCGCCAGGGGAGGGCACATGAAGCGATTCGTACTGATGCATTTCGGCTTCGAGCAGCCCACGCCGGAGATCATGCAGGCGTGGGGCCAGTGGTTCGAACAGACCGCAGACTGCACGGAGCAGAACCTGGGCTTTATGGGCGGGAAAGAAATCAGTGCTGACGGGGTGCGCGATCTGCCATGGGATCTCGAGTCGATTACGGGCTGCTCTATTATCCAGGCCGAGGACATGGCGGAGGCCGAACGCATTGCCAGCGCTAACCCCTATGTCTCGGCGGTCCGTGTCTACGAGATTCGGGAGCACGGATAAATCGTGCATCCAGACAGCGCTGACCACCAGGACATTCTGGCTCGGGACCTGGTGCTGCCCTGCGGCGGCCGCCTGAAAAACCGCCTGTGCAAATCCGCCATGACCGAAGGGCTGGCCGATGCGGCAAACCGCGCCACGGGCCGGCATGTCACCCTGTACCGCCGCTGGGCAGCCGGCGGAGCGGGTCTGCTGATCACCGGCAATGTCCAGGTGGATCGGCGCTACCTGGAACGGGCGGGCAATATTGTCATCGACGGCGAGCAGTCGGCCCGGCAGATCCAGGGTCTGGAAGCACTGGCGGCGGCCGGTAGCGAAGACGGAACCCAGATCTGGATGCAGCTCAGCCACGCAGGCCGGCAGACGCCCAAACTGGTGGCCAGCGAACCCGTGGGCCCGTCGGAAATCCCGCTGGCACTGCCCGGCGGGCGATTCGGTCGTCCCCGGGCACTGACCGATGATGAGATCACCCGGGTGGTCACCCGGTTTGGCGAGGCCGCGGCTGTTGCGCGGGACTGCGGGTTCCATGGTGTGCAGGTGCACGGTGCCCATGGCTACCTGCTGTCGGAATTCCTTTCTCCCCGGGTCAATCAGCGAAGCGACCGCTGGGGGGGGATCCTGGAGAACCGCGCGCGGCTGCTGCTGGAGTGTGTGCGCAGCGCCCGCGCCAGCACCGGCACTGATTTTGCCGTTGGCGTGAAACTGAATTCCGCGGACTTTCAGCAGGGCGGCTTCTCCTTTGATGAATGCCTGGCTGTTATCGAATTGCTTAACCAGGAGGGCGTGGATCTGCTGGAGATTTCCGGGGGCACCTACGAACAGCCACGCCTGCTGGGCATTGACGGGCTGGAGCCGGTGTTCGAGGAAAAAGTACGGGAAAGTACCCGGGCGCGAGAGGCTTATTTCTTTGAATATGCTGCCGCGGCGCGGTCGGTGGCCAGCATGCCGCTGATGGTCACCGGCGGGTTCCGTTCAGCCCGGGGCATGTCCGAAGCCCTATCCAGCGGCCAGGTCGATATGATTGGCCTGGGGCGGCCCCTGTGCCTGGATCCGGATTTCCCGGCCCGGATCCTGTCCGGGGAACTCGCGGTGGCGCCTGACGTGGAGCGGGGGTTGCGCATCGGTCCGGGTATCCTGGGGCCCCACTCGCCGATCAGGTTGATCAAGACCATTAACGGGTTTGCCAAGATTGGCTGGTATTACGAGCAGATCTATCGGCTGGCCGACGGACTGGAGGCAGACCTCGGCATGAGTGGATTCAAGGCACTGATGGCCTACGAAAAGACGGAAAAGGCCAAATCCCGGGCGCTGCAGGCGAACCGGCAATAGGCCGGCATTCTGGCAAGTGTTGTGGGGTGTCGACGAGTCACCTGATTTTCAGATTGTAAATTTATCTGTTACTTTGATGTGCGTAATATGCAATCTCGCCAGTCTGACGCGTGATTCGCATCGATTCATCCACAATAAAACAGATCGAAGACTATGGGCACAGGGGATCGATTGAGAAGGGTACTTGCCACCCGTGACTGGACTCAAAAAAAGGCGGCGGAGGTCGCGGGGGTCCAGCATACGGCCATCAACGGCCTGATCTCAGGCCGGCTGAAAAGCGTATACGTGGAGACGGGACTGAAGATCTGCAAGGCGTTGGGAATCAGCCCGTTCTACCTGTTTCTGGGGGAAGGGGAAGAAAAGCTCGGTGACGTTCCGAGCTACAACCAGGACCTGATGGCGCAGGTCATTGTCGCGGTGGAGACGGCGATACAGGATTCCGGCGTGGAAATTGCGCCGGCCAGGAAGGCGGCGCTGATCAACGGTTTCTATCTAAACGCCAGTCTTGGACGAGATATCCCCAGTTCCGCAGAAATCCGAAACCTGCTCCAGGCTGTGGCATAAGGGCTCGAATTCGGCGGTCAGCAAAGACCGCCCGCGGATGTGCACCAGTGACGCCATGACGGCCCATTGGCGGTCTCCTACGTTGCAAACCCAGGCCAGGCGGCCTTTCTTCTCCAGTTGCTTGATGTAGAGTTTACTGCGGTCGCCAAAATTGTGGCAGACCTTGCTGGCCTTCTGACCGATCAGGTTCTGGACCATGGCGTTGAACACCAGGCCAGCTGCGGGATTGGCGTCGACGATGTTTCCTGTTTCCGTGTCGACTACCAGCCGGGCGATGGGATTGCTGTCGATCATGGCCCGCAGGTAGTGACTGGTACCAATGAGCGAGTCATCGCCGATGGCGTTTCGAACCTGATCGTAAACCCATTCCATGTTTTGTCATTCCATTGCAGAGCGCAACTCAGATACTACTCATATGACCGGATGCTTATCAATCATTTTCAAATGACTGACCGGCAATTTTTTTCGAATGTCAGACTGGATCTATTACGCCCGCCTGGATGGCCCCGGGAATGGGTTCAGCCCTGCAGGGCAGTCCGCTAAACTGGTGCGTCTCCCCAATGGCTGGGTTAATCCATGACGATCAGACTGGTGCGCAATGCCGCCCTTGCCGCGACCATCCTGGTGTCCACGGCCCTGCAGGCCCAGGACACCGAGCAGCTTATCCTGGATGGCGTTGATGCGGAGCTGGAATCCGCCCGAGCGCTGCTGCAGCGATCGGTTGAGGTCAACAGCGGAACCATGAACTTCGCCGGCGTCCGCGCCAACGGCAACCTGCTGGCGCCGGAGTTTTCCAAGCTGGGTTTTGACGTGGCGTGGATCGACGGTGCCCCTTTCAACCGGGCCGGTCACCTGGTGGCACGACTGGAAAACGGCGGCCTGCGGCTGCTGCTGATCGGTCACCTGGATACGGTGTTCGCCATAGACAGCCCGTTCCAGAACTACCTGCCGCTGCCGGGTGATCGCGTCAAGGGGCCCGGCATCACCGACATGAAAGGCGGAAACGTCATCATGCTGACGGCGCTGAAGGCGCTGGACGCGGCCGGGCTGCTGGATCGGATCAGCGTGCACGCGATCCTGACCGGTGACGAGGAATCCCGGGGGCGGCCACTTGACATCGCAACCCGGGAGCTGGTGGATTCGGCCCGCTGGGCGGATATCGCCCTTGGGTTCGAAGATGGCGACGGCAACCCTGAGACTGCGGTGATCTCCCGCAGAAGCGCGTCCAGCTGGTCACTGGTGGTTACCGGGACGCCGGCGCATTCCTCCCAGATATTTCAGCCGGACATCGGGTACGGCGCCGTGTTCGAGGCAGCGCGCATCCTGGACGGATTCCGGACTTCACTGGAACCCATGCAGGACCTGACCTTCAATCCCGGGGTGCTTGTAGGCGGCACCGATATCGATTTGGACGGCACCACCAAGCGGGGCACCGCATTTGGCAAGACCAACGTCATTGCGCGCTCGCTGAAGGCGAGGGGAGATCTTCGTGCCGTTTCACCAGAACAGCTGGCGGCAGCCCGATCAAAAATGCGAGAAATCGTAGCCGGCTCATTGCCGGGGACCACTGCAGAGCTGGTGTTCTCGGACAGCTATCCACCCATGGCCCCGACCGTGGCCAATCGGAAGCTGCTGGAGATCTACAGTCGGGTCAGCAGTGACCTGGGGTACGGGCCCGTGGCGGCAGTGAATCCCCGCAATGCCGGGGCGGCGGACATCTCCTTTGCTGCCGCACACGTGGACATGGCCCTGGACGGATTGGGACTGATGGGAACCGGCGGCCACACGGACAACGAAATTGCCGATATGACCACCCTGGAATCCCAGGCCAAACGCGCGGCGATCCTGATCTACCGACTGTCGCAGCGGGCCTCTTCACCCTGAAAGCTCGGTCAGGACAGGACCGGCAAATCGTTACAGGTTGGTCCTGATGGCAAAAAGCTCCGGAAAAAAACTAGTGTCGATGGCTTTCTTGAGAAACGGCACTCCGGAAGACCCGCCGGTACCCCGACGTGTTCCGATGATTCGTTGCACCGTGTACATGTGCTTGAAGCGCCAGAGCTGGAAAGCGTCCTCGATGTCAACCAGTTTCTCGGCCATTTCATACAACTCGAAGTGTTTGTCGGGGTCGCTGTAGATATCAAACCAGGCCGCGCGAACGGATTCATTGGGCTGGTAGGGCTGGCTGAAGTCGCGCTCGAGCTTCTCCGCATCAATCGGAAATCCGCGCTCATTGAGCTTGCGCAGCACCACGTCATACAGACTCGGCTCATGCAGCAGCCGGGTCAGCTCTTCGAAGGCGGCCGGGTCGTGTCGATGCACCTTGACCAGCTTTTCGTTCTTGTTGCCCAGCAGGAATTCCAGTTTGCGGTAGCAGTAGGACTGGAAGCCAGAGGCTGGCCCCAGGGAGTCCCGGAACTTCAGGTAATCCACCGGTGTCATGGTGGCAAGAATGGACCAGGAATGAGTCAACTGGGTCAGGATCAGCTTGACCCGGGCAATGACCTTGAAGGCATGTCGGAAGTTGTCGTGCTTCAGGAATCGAATGGCAGCCTCCACCTCGTGACCGGCCAGCTTCAGCCACAGCTCACTGGCCTGGTGAATGATGATAAAAAGCATTTCATCATGCTGGTCGGTCAGCCGGTGTTGGGCGTTCAGGACCTCGGACAGGTGCAGGTACTTGCCGTAGCTCAGCCGGTCCGTCAGATCGGTATGGATACTCTGTTCAAGCTCGCGATAGTTCTGCCGGGTTTCACTCATTGCTTCTCTCCCAGTACCTCTGACGGCAGACGGTGTAGCCGCTCCATAACCCCAGGCTGATCCCACTGCTGCTCAATGTTCGGCAGGGCCATGATCTGGTCCATGACGGTTTCCTGCAGGTCGCCCACGCGCAGTGCTTCGGCGTAAGGAATCTCCGGGGAGAACGTCACCATGGAGTAGAGCGGAATCCACAGGTCGGGGTGGGCTTCACTGAACCTGGCTTCGATCTTTTTGCGCAGCTGGAACATGGGGTCACCCGACAGGTCGCTCATTTCCACGAAGTTGCGCTTGGCCAGCTCGGCGATGGCGTCGCCATTGGGCTTGCGGGTGTTTTCGTAAGCGGCAAAAATCCGTTTCCAGTCGTGGTCATACTGCCCGATCAGGTCATTCAGCTCGGCGCAGTCTTCAAAGCCGCAGTTCATGCCCTGGCCGTAGTACGGCACGATGGCGTGGGCCGCATCGCCGATGAGGCCGACCTTGTGATTGAAAGACCAGGGGAAAACGTGCACCAGGAACAGAGGTGCGGCGACTCTGGCCATAAACTCGTCCACCGGGTCTTCCAGGTAGTCCAGAGCATCAGCGAAATAGGTGTCAAAAAACGCCTGGACCTGGGCTTCTTCCTTCAGACCTTCAAAGGAAGGATCACCTGAGTGATTCATGAACAGGGTGCAGGTGAATGACCCATCGGGGTTGGGTAAGGCGATCAGCATGAAATCCTTGCGCGGCCAGATATGCAGGGCATTCTTCTCCAGCCGATGGCTGCCGTCCGCACCGGCGGGGATGTTGAGCTCGATGTAGCACTGGGGCATATAGGTCTGGCTATAGCTGAAGCGCGGGAAACTATGCGCCAGCCGCCGAACCTTGGAATTGGCGCCGTCGGCGCCGAAGGCGAAATCCGCCTCAACCGCCACCTGGGTACCGAAGCCGGTTTCAAAGGTTGTGGTGGCGGTTGCGAAGTCGATGTCCACCAGTCGATGCTGGAAATGGCAGCTGATATTGGCCTCTGCGTCGGCGATGTCCAGCAGCTGCTGGTTGATGCCTTCCCGGGATACGGACCAGATGGCGTCCCCTTCCTGGCCGTAGGGAATGCGGCTCAAGCTGCCGTCGAGGTCGTGGATCGTACGGTGGTACATGGGGATCGCCTGGGCCTTGGCATCCTCGGGAATGCCAATCCGTTCCATGGAGGTCCAGCCCCGGTCCGACAGGGCAATATTGATGGACTTGCCCTGGTAAATGCTGGTCCGGCGGGAATCCGGGCGTCCCTCGTAGAGACCCACACGGTAGCCGTGCCTTGCCAGGGAAATGGCCAGCAGGGCACCGACGGGTCCGCCGCCGACAACGGTAAAAGATTTCTGAGTCACGGGCTGTTCCTGAGCAGGTCGCGCATCACCCGGCCAAAGGTGAATACGTCTTCGAAAGAATTGTACAGAGGCACCGGCGCGATGCGGATGATACACGGCTCGCGAAAATCGGCGATCACACCACGGGCGATCATGTCGTCAAACAGCCGGCGCTCGCGCCCGGCGATGTTGATGGAGATCTGGCTGCCGCGCCGGGCCGGGTCTCTCGGCGTGATCAGGCTGATCCGGGCATCGGGAAATTCACCGGCCAGGCCGTCAATGGTGTATTCCAGGTAGCCGGTCAGCCGCTCGCTTTTTTCCCGCAGGGCAGGCATTCCGACGGCGTCGAACACCGCCAGGGAGGCTTTCATGGCCGACATGCCCAGCACAGGCACATTGCTCAGCTGCCAGCCCTCGGCTCCCGGCATCGGCTGGAAGCCGCTCTTCATCTGGAACCGGGTGTCTTTGTCGTGGCCCCACCAGCCTCCAAAGCGGGGCAGGTCAAAATCTTCGCCGTGGCGTTCGTGCACGAAGATGGCACCGGCATTGCCGGGCCCGCTGTTCAGGTACTTGTAGGAACACCAGGCGGCGAAGTCCACATCCCAGTCGTGCAGGGCCAGGGGAACGTTGCCGGCAGCGTGGGCCAGATCATAGCCCGCCACCGCACCCACCTGGTGGGCGGCCTGGGTCAGGGCTTTCATGTCAAACAGCTGGCCGGTGAAGTAATTCACACCGCCCAGGAAGACCATGGCCAGCTCATCGGCGTTCTGCTCAATAGCTGCCAGGATGTCCTCGTGGCGGATCAGCCACTCGCCCTCGGGCGGGCCTACCTCGATGATGGCGTCATCGGGATCGAAGCCGTGGAACGCGGCCTGGGTTTCCAGCAGGTAGCGGTCCGATGGAAACATCCTGGCTTCGCTGATGATCTTGTAGCGCGACGCTGTCGGCCGGTAGAACGACACAAACAGCAGGTGGATGTTGGTGGTCAGCGAATTCATGCAGACCACCTCGGATTCCCGGGCGCCGACAATGCGGGCCATGGGCGGGGTCAGCAGTTCGTGGTAGCTGTACCAGGGATGGGTGGAATGGAAATGGCCCTCGACCCCGTATTTCGCCCACTCTTCCAGTTCCACCTCAACCGATGCCCGCACCGAGCGCGGCTGCAGACCCAGGGAATGGCCGGAAAAGTACGCCATCTCCGGCGTATTCAGTTGGGGAAAGTGAAAGTGGTCCCGATAACTGCCGATCGGATCCGCCTGGTCCTGGGCCTTGGCGAACCCCAGCGTCGGCTCGTATTCCACCTTATCCCTCCACCCGCGGGGGGATGGAGACCCAGCCTTCAGGCACCTCTTTGCCGGGATGCAGGGCGCCGCAGTTCGGGCAGGTCCGAGCCGCCTCATCCTGGTAGAAGGCCTGGTAAAGGGGCGGCAGGTCGTGGACGATCGACTTCAGGATGACTTCCACCCGGTGCACCAGGCTGCCGCACTCAAAACAGTACCATTCGAAGGCGTCTTTCAATCCTTCGGGGCGCTTGGGTTCAATTACCAGGCCGACGCTGCCGGCCATGGGCCGCTGGGGTGAATGGCGCACATGCTTGGGCAGGAAAAAGATGTCTCCCTCGCGAATGACCACGTCATAAAACTCGCCCTGGTCGAAGACCTTCAGCACCATGTCGCCTTCCAACTGGTAGAAAAACTCTTCAACGGGGTCGTCGTGGTAATCCGTGCGCTGGTTGGGTCCACCTACCACGAAGGCCATCATGTCGGCGTCCTCCCAGATCTGCTTGTTGCCCACCGGGGGCTTGAGCAGGTGCCGGTGTTGTTCGATCCAGTCCTGGAAGTTGAATGCTGCCAGTTTGCTCATGTTGCCTTACTCCGCCACGCCAATCGGAAGTCTTCGATTTTATCCCACCCCAATTGCCAATCCGCTAAGGGGATTCCCCCTCGGTCATTGCCGATCAGACAATGGAAAGGCTGTGGGACAGGTTCTTGGTGATCATGTAGTTGTGCAGGCCCTCGGTGCCGCCTTCGCGGCCAAAGCCGCTGGACTTGACGCCGCCAAACGGCGTTTCCGGCAGTGAGGCTTCCAGGGTGTTGATGGAGACGTTGCCGGCCTCCAGCCCTTCGCAAAGCCGGTCGGCGTAATCCGCCCGGTTGGTGAAACCGTAAGCCGCCAGTCCGTAGGGTACGGCATTGGCTTGCTCGATCCCCTGATCCAGTGAAGCCACCGGGTTGATCACCGCCAGGGGGCCAAAAGGTTCCTCCTGCATCACCCGGGCGCTGTCTGGGACGTTGGCCAGCACCGTGGGCTGGAAGAAGTAGCCCGGGCCGTCCATCGTTCGGCCGCCGGTCTTCAGTTCCGCGCCCTGGGCCAGAGCGTCTTCCACCAGCGTGGTCAGCGCGTCGATTCTTCGATCATTGGCCAGCGGTCCCATTTCCACGCCGGGATCGACGCCGTTGCCCACCACGGTTTCGGCGGCGCGGCGGACGAAGGACTCCGTATAGGCGTCAAAGATGCTCTCGTGTACAAAAAAACGGGTGGGTGAAGTGCAGACCTGGCCCGCATTTCGCATCTTGCGCACGGCGCTGGTCACGGCAGCGGCCTCCACGTCGGTATCTTCGCAAACGATGACCGGGGCGTGTCCGCCCAGTTCCATCAAAACCGGGGTCATGTGCTGGGCCGCCAGGGTGGTGAGGTGTTTGCCCACGGCGGTGGAGCCGGTAAAGGCCACCAGTCGGACCTGGTCCTTGCGGATCAGATGGTCCGAGATCTCCGCGGGGTCCCCGAATACCAGGTTGAGCACGCCCGGTGGCAGGCCGGCATCATCCAGTGCCCGGGCGATATGCAGAGCGCCCGCGGGGGTTTCTTCTGCTGCCTTGAGAATGATGGAACAACCCGCGGCGATGGCGCCGGCAATCTTTCGACAGGGCTGGCTCATGGGGAAATTCCAGGGGGAGAATCCAGCCACTGTGCCAATGGGCTGATGGTGCACGATGTAGCGAACGCCCGGGGCGCTGGGGATGACGCGGCCGTAGGTGCGGGTGGCCTCACCGGCGTCCCATTCCAGGAACTCACATCCCCGGATGACTTCCAGTCGGGCCTGGGGCAGGGGCTTGCCGTGTTCCGCGGTAATGGCTGTGGCAATCTCTTCCTGGCGATCCCGCATCAGGGCCGCGGCCTTGAACAGCACCTTGGCGCGATCCACGGGTGGTGTCTGGCTCCATACCCGGAAGCCCGCAGCTGCGGCTTCCAGGGCGTCATCAAGATCGCTGATGCTTGCCTTGGGCAGGCGCCCGATTTCTTCTTCGGTGGCGGGATTCAATACCGGCAGGTCGCTGGCCGTTTTGCGCCATTGACCGTTGATGTAGAGGTGCAGGTCCGGATAGCTGTTCATGGGCGTGCCTCGCGGGTCCACATTGGACGCATACCGGCAGATGTTGCAATAGGCTTGAACGAATTGAAACTATTCAGCTATTTGAAAAACCGATAGCTGGAACTTACCGTCCGTTGATCTGATTGGCTGCCTTGCGCAGGGCTTTCAGGAACTCGCCGGCAGCAGGCGAAAGGCTGTCGGCGCCCCGGTGTGAGACGCCAACCGGCCCTTGTCCGAAGGGCACAGTCCAGTCAAGCCTGGCCAGCAGCCCGTGCTCGATGTCATAGGACACCACGTGCTCCGGCATCAGTCCGATATAGTCGTGGCGCTGGTACAGGGAGCGGTTGGTCAGGTAGGACACGGATTCCAACAGCGTGGGGGGCAGGTACTGGCCCTGGCTTACGAAATATTCGTCCACCTGGCGCCGCAGTGTGGTTTCCGGCGGCGGCAGGATCCATCCGAACGGCTTGAGATGGTTGAAGCTGAGGCTGGATCGGCTTGCCAGAGGGTGCCGTGCACCGGCCACCGCGGCGATGCGGTCGTCGAACAGCTTTTCCTGCTCCAGCCGGGCACGGGCCCGATACGTCGGAAGCCGCCCGACGATCATGTCGATCTCACCGGAAAACAGGGCCGGCATCAGGGCGTCATTGGTGCCTTCAACGATCTTGATGGCCACCTTGGGGCGTTCTTCCAGGACCCTCTCGATGGACTGGGGCAGCAGGTTGGGGGCGCCGGCCAGCAGCGTGCCAATGACAACCCGTCCGCTGCTGCCTTCGGCCAGATCATCCAGTTCCTGGGCGGCGTTGGAGACCTGGGTCAGGATAAGCTTGCCGTGCCGGATCAATGCCTGGCCGTAGGTGGTAGGGACCATGCCGCGATTGGTGCGATCAAACAGCTTCACTTCGAAGTCCAGTTCCAGGTCCTGGATCAGCTTGGTGGCTGCGGGCTGGGAGATATGCAGGGCCCTGGCCGCATGCTGGATGCTGCCGAACTGGCCCACGGCAACCAGCAGGCGGAGCTGCCGCAGCTTCAGCCGGGCGACTGCGCGTTCAACAATGCGGGCGTGGCGGGCAACCATGGCTTTCTAGAAACCCACCGACTGGATCGACTGCTGCAGGCGGCTGATTACGCTCATGGCTGCCAGCGCTGAGCTGCGGGGATTATCCGGCAGCGAGCGGCCACGGATTTCGAAATCGAACCGGCCAAAGTCGCCCTCGGCGTGGACTTCGTGGATGTTTTCGCTGATGCCGGGGTCGGCAATCAATTGCACCCGGGTCTCGTCGAAGCCGAGACCGGCCAGGGCCACGGCTGCGGCGACGTTGGCATTTTTCGGGTAATCCATGGCGGCAACACGGGCGCTGCCCTCGAAATGGACCGCAGCCTGATCCAGTTCGTCCAGGTCCAGGCGTTCCTGGGCGGGAGAGCCTTTCCAGCCGGCCGGAGGTTTGCGGCCGATGTAAGTCACCGATGCCAGTCGCCCAACCCGCGCCGCCTGCAGACAGTCCAATGCACCAATGGCACCGCTGGCCAGATGCAGCCTGGCGCCGCCTTTTTCGGCGGCCTGCTGCAGGCGCTGCATGACCTCGGAATCGGCCAACGCTCCAATGGAGACCGTGATCAGTTCGATGCCGCGCTCCAGGATTTTCGGCCCGTGCTGTTTCAGCGCCTGGTGCCCGGCGCAGTCAACAATATGGTGGATGTCGCCTGGCAGATCGTCTGCTGATTCGATCCAGCCGGGCTCACGGGATGCCATCCGTTGCGGTCGCACCAGCACCGCGCCCACTTCATGACCCTCGGTGAGGATTTGCTGCCGCACGTAGCGCCCGATGGCGCCAAGACCAATGATTCCAATCTTCATGCTGTTGCCCGGTTCATGATGAATAGATTATGGCAGATACTGCTGGGTATCGGATTTACGTATAGCTAATTGTGCCACTTGGCACCGGGTTTCCAGTATCTTGGACGCCTGCCAGGCACCGGAACTGAAGGAGCCCTCGCCATCAAATACTCAAAGCTCGACGCCAAGGACTACGCCCGGGAAAACATGCGCGGCATCTGGGCCGCTGCCCTGAACCCCTTCAATGAAGACCTGTCGCTCAACGAAGCCGGGTTACGATCCAACATTCGCCACTGGATCGACGACCTGGGTATCCAGGGCCTGTTCATTGCGGGCAAGCAGGGAGAGTTTTTCTCCATGAGCCTGGCCGAGCGCAAGCGCAACTTCGAGATTGCGGTGGAAGAGTGTGACGGCCAGGCCGGGGTGATCGTGTCGGTGTCCGACCAGAACTTCGACACCGTGATGGAGCTGGCTGAACACGCCGAGAGCTGCGGCGCCGACTACATCGTGGTGCACGCTCCCGTGCTGAGTTTTGTGCACGAGCGGGGCGAGGTGCTGTACCAGTACTACAAGGCCCTGTGCGACAAACTGGATATCGGCATTGCCATGTGGAGCCACCCGGACTCCGGTTACCTGATGCAGCCCGAAGAGGCGGCGCGCATTGCTGAGCTGCCGAATATTGTCGCCATCAAGTATTCAGTTCCCCGCGAGATGTATGTGCGCCTGACCCACATGGTAGGGGACAAAATCCAGGTCTCTACCTCCCTGGAAGACGACTGGCTGGACAACATTCAGGAACTGGGCTGGCAGCTCTACCTGTGCTCTTCGCCGCCGTATCATCTGCAGACAAAAAACGACAGGCGGATGGACGAATACACGCGGCTGGCATTCGAGGGGCGATTCGATAAGGCGCGTCGGGTCCGGGACAGCCTTAACCCCGTTCGCGAAGCCATGGCACGCAGCAAACCGGCTGACAAACCCCAGGCCTTCGGCAAGTACTGGCAGGAGCTGCTGGGGCAGGTGGGCGGCCGGGTGCGACCACCCATGCTGGAATTGACCGAGGCCGAAAAAGAGACTGTACGACAGGCTTTCGCAGAAAGTGGTCTGAGGCCCTGATCAGGCCCCACTCAGGTCTCATTCAAGCCCATCTAAGCCGAGGCAGGGTGCAGGCCAAAATCCGCTTCGATCCGCCGGGCATCCTCGGCGGACATCTCCAGGGATTCGCGCAGGCGATCCAGTAACGCGCGCTGGGATGTGCCCAGTTTTCCGTCGAGCAAGGCATCTTCAACGGCGGCGGCGTACATTTGAAGCTTGCGGTAAGCCTTGTACTCTCCGCCCTGGTCCACCTGGACCACCTGACCTGAAAACCACTCGGCCAGCCGGTGCAGCGGTGACACCAGGAATACCACCAGGCTTGCGCCCAACAGGCCAAACACTGTGCCGAACTGGTCAGACAGCAATGAGGCTGCCGATTCGGAGATAAGAAAGAATATCGCGACGAACGCTGCGGCCAGGGTGCCGCGCTTGACGCCCAGGCGCATTTGCACCCGGAGATCCAGCAGACGCAGGCTGAGGATGCCGTAAGCGACCATGGGTATGTAGATCAGCGTGGCTCCGGCATAGAGTTGATTGCTCAGCAGGGCGTTCAAGGTTGGGTCCTCGGGGCGAAGCCCGAAGGCGCCACTGAAGTACACCCACGCCCACACCACGTCGCGAAACCCGAAGGCAATGCTGAAAAGGATGGCCCGCTGCCTGGCGAGTTTTGACCTCGCCATGAATACCGCATGGATGGCGAAGATCAGCGCCAGGGTGAACATCAGGGAAAGCAGGACCGCGATGACCCAGAACTCGATGAACCACCAGTCCGCAATGCAGACCACTGTGGCGAATACAAGAAGCAGCGGCAGAGCCGCAGGGTGGCGCAGGACCCGTAATCCGGATTGGGGCAGAGCGTAAGCCAGGAAAATGGGGTAGACCACCAGCATCATGCAGTCCGCGATGTGGTGGGGCAGGAACAGGTCTCTCTCATACGGGAACCGGAAGAACTCGATCAGAACCGCGCCGGACGTGGCCAGCACCAGACCTTCAACCACCAGCACCACGGCGAACAGGACTGCCAGTCGGTCACGTTCAACACCCCGCAGCAGAAACACCGCCAGCGACCAGGCCAGCAACACGGCAAACACCCCGGTCAGGCCCCAGGGATTGATGGTGAACGATTCAGCCACGGCGACATGATACAGCCACCGTTGAAGGATTAAAGCGAGTCTGCGCGAAGCTGTCGGCTAATGCCCGTAGCTGACAACTCTGGAAAGGGTCCAGCGGCCATTGTGGTGCCTCCAGATGTGCATGAACTTGAAGGTTCCGCAATCCATCTGGCCGTTTTCAGTATGACAAAAGCGGTGCTGGCCGGTCTGCAGTGCGCCGTAGCCCGCAATAGGGTGAATCTCTAAGCTGTCGTGCAGCAGAACCCGGGTGAGGTCTCCAGCGTTGGCAAACAGACGTCGGGAATTCTCCATGGCTTGTTCATATCGGCTGAGGCCCCCGGTGTCGTGGTAGAACTCGATATCGGGATCAAAGATGTCACCGGTAGCCTCAAGATCCCGCTGGTTAAAGGCATCAAACAGCCGCTTGTCCATGGCGAGGATCTGTTGTTCCAGGTGCGCTCGCTCTTCGGCATGGGCGGGCAAGGGCAGGGCTGGAATCCCCTGGGTCAGAATCAGGCACAGCGTCAGGCGAATCATTCGCTATCTCCGGTAACTGGAAAGGTGAACACCAGTAATTACGCTGGTGCGCCGGGAGAGTTACACCACGGCGAAAATCCGCGATCGCATTGTTCACCTGACCCGGACTCCGGCAGTTGCCGGGTTACAGGCCAAGATCGCTGCGGCGCCTGGGCTGGTCAGCTTTGTCAGCCTGGCTGTAATCCCCTACCAACCGGTAAGGGGTCAATCCCTACGCAGACGCTGGACTCGTTCAGCATGTTTAAAATGACAGGAAGCAAGCAGCCGCTATAAGCCCGAAGAAGACCCACGACAGGTGACGCCCGCGACTTGCCACAAGCGCAATTGCAGCAGAGATGCCGAATGTGATCCCAATGACACCAAGAATACTGACTTTGGAAAGATCGCCGCGATGGACCAGTAGAAGAATAGCCCCAAACCCCAGCCAGGCTACGGTCGTGATATGCCAGGCAAATCTCAAAGTTTTCCTGGTGAAGTCATCACTCCCGAAAAGTCTGGGAAGGGGACGATGAAACAGTCGGGTCAAGATGTAGCGTTCGCCCAGGTACGAATGGGCACAGCCGATCATAATGATGAGTATTACCGCTGCGGGAAGCATCGAAAGTTTCTTTCGCCTCGACCGGACTCAGTGACACCCAGGAACGGTGAACCGCCTCTCGCTTTCCGGCCGGCCAGTGACGCACTCACTTGAGCCGCACCAACCTGCCTTTTCGCTTGTAGATGTTTTTGTAATCCCATTGGATCGTCTGTGCCTTCGTCAACCATCGACGTAAATCCCCTGCATTGATCTGACTGGCGTTTCTGTAGCGAACGGATGCATCCTTGAACTTGCCCGTCCCTGGGGTGAGGCCGGTTTCATCGAAATCAGCCCCACTCCAAAACATAAGCCGAATACAGTCTTTAAGCTTGCTGTAGCCAACAATCGGGTTGCCATCCAGGAACCACACTGGATGTCCGTGCCAGATTTTGCTTTCTGCCCCCGGCAGGCCACGGCTGATCTCTTGCATCAGTTCCACACAAATCAGTTGGTCTTCGTCGATTTGGGCATCGTTGAACTGTTGGATTGTTTCAAATTTCATCCTGGCTAAAGCCTTTCCGGAGATTGCAATAGATACGGGTGTCGAGCTTCAGCGATGACCTTCCACGTAGAGGCTCCATCGAGCAACCTGATTGGCACCTGCGCGACGATTTCTGGGTCATCTATATTTCTGAGGTTCACAGCAGCCATGTCGGTGCCATCTGCACGCTTTCTGGTTCGCTGGTAATGGGTGATGCAGCCACAAGTCGCGCACCGGTAGAAGTTGAATCGCCCGTTCCGCCAGACGTAGTTTTCGAGCGCGTCTTCAGCAGCCAAAACCCGAATCGACTTCCGCTGAAAGTATGCCCAAAGTGCTCCGTATCGCCGACACAGTGAGCAATTGCACTGCGTAAGCTTGCGTGGCTTCCTTTGCATCTCCAGCGTAATCGCGCCGCAGTGGCAGGTGGCTGTGTACATTCTTTTTCCCTGCAAGTCGCGTCAGTCTTGCCCTACGGCGGACCGAACTCGGTTCGCCAGTTCTTCGCGGCTGAAGGGTTTACTGATGACGTTTTCAAGGCCCCCGGGGATTTCCTCGCGAATTGCGTCGCTGGTGTATCCAGACATGAGAAGGATGGGGACGTCAACGCCGCTGGCGACGATGCGTCGCACCAGTTCGGTGCCATTCATTCCTGGCATCACCAGGTCTGTCAGCACCAACGCGATTTGCGCCCGGTGCTGATCGAGCAGGTCCAGCGCCGCTTTAGCACCTGGGGTATCAAACACCCGGTAGTTGAGGCTGGTCAACATACTGGCGGTAGCTTCGCGCACAAGGTCATCATCCTCCACGAGAAGGATCCGTTCTCCCTGGCCAAGTGGAATGTCCACTTCCTCCGTTGGCTCGATGGCGGCCGCGGCCTGCTCATCGGCCTGTGGAAAGTAAACCGTGAAACAGGAACCGGAACCCGGTTCGCTTTGAACGGTGATGTGGCCGTCATTCTGTTTGAGAATGCTGTAGACCGTAGCCAGCCCCAGTCCGGTACCCTGGCCTCGTTCCTTGGTCGTAAAGAACGGCTCAAAAATCTGCTCCAGCAGTTCCGGATTGATTCCGCAGCCGTCATCTGCGACCGAAAAACTCACATAATCACCGACGGGAACTCCTGAAACTTCAACCTTATCGTCCACCGAGACTCGGGCGGCCGTCAGCCTGATGGTTCCCTCAGACTGGATGGCATCGCGGGCGTTGACCACCAGGTTGACAATGATCTGCTCAAACTGCCCCGGATCCACCAGAATCTTCCCGAGGGCTGTGGGCACTTCAGCTTTCAGGGTGACGGTCTCACCGATGACGCGCTCAAGCATTGCAGCAAGGCTGTCGAGGCTTTCATGCGGATCCACCAACCGTGGCTCCCGGTGCTGCTCATGGCGGCTGAAGGCAAGAAGCTGTCGTGTCAGGTCGGCTGCTTTTTCCGCCGCGGCAAGGACCGTCTTCAGCCTTTCGCGTTCCCGTTCAGAACCGCTCTGATGCATCACGATGGCCGTCAAGCCGCTGATTACCGTCAGCAGGTTATTGAAATCGTGGGCGATACCGCCGGCCAGTCGACCAACGGCCTCCATCTTCTGTGAATGCGCCAGGTGCATTTCCAGTAGTTTCCGCTCACTCAAATCTCGCAGGATCACCTGTACTCGACCGTCATCCAGCAACGCTGTGTTGGTCTCTACCCAGGTTGCAGCGCCCGACTGGCGCGACAGCAATCGCTCGGAGATCTGCGACTGGGCATCTCCCGGCGTCATGCCCAGGGGGCCGCGCCCATCAGCAACCAGATCTGCCCCACGCATTTGGCAAAGAGCCTCTTGTGAATAACCCAACAGGCTGCTGGCAGAGCGATTAGCCTTCAGCAGGCGGTCATCTGAATCAAGCACCAGGATGCCATCCGAAGCCTGCTCCGTGAGCATCCGGAAATTAGCCTCGCTTTCCTTCAGTGCACGCTCCCGATGGTCCAGCTCCGACAGCATCTCTTTGAACGATCGAGTCAGTCGCCCGATTTCATCACTGTCATCAAGATCGGGAATCTCCACCGGTCCGCCGCCGCGCTTCAGCGTATCGGCGGCTTGAGTAAGGGCAACGATCGGCTCGGATACGGGCCGCTGCAATCGCCCCGCCAGCAAGCCAGCGATCAGTGCAGCAATCACGGCGCCAACCAGGAGAATCAACCGGTCTCGTAGAATCTGTTGGCGCAACGTCTGCAGACTGCCCTGCAGATAGACAAAACCCAGGGATCGCCCGCTGACCATCACGTCTTCACGCAAATGCAGCGAATCGGCGATGAAGCGGCTCGGCTCAGCCAGTAGCTCGGCGGGGGCGTGCTGCGGTGATTGCGAGGGTGGAAAATGCGCCAGCACCTCACCATCCGCTTCATGGATGGCCGCGTAAGTGACGGTTGGCGCGGATTCCAGCGCGGCCAGTACGCGGCCGGCCGCGGCTGCGTCGGAGAAGGCCAGTGGGGCGCGACTGTTGTTGGCGGTTACCTGCGCGAGAACCTGATGGCGCAGCAGAAAATCGGTTTGGCTGAGCCTGCTGTCGGTCAAGGTGAAAACCAATGACACCACGATCAGCGATACAAGGCTGGAAGCGGCCCCGATGGCCAGCAGCTTTTGTCGCAGCGAAAGCCTGGGAAGCCTCGCCTTCACGGCAGGCCTCCTTGCGCCGGATAGCGCACCAGGGTGGCGAGGTCCAGAAGCTCGCTGGCCAGGCCGATCCGGTTGCGATGGGCCGCGGTCAGATTGATTTCCAGCCCAACCTTGCCCCCCCGACGAATGAAGCGAACGACGCCGCCGCGGCGCGTAAAGTCGTCCGCCTCACCAACGGTCAATATTGCCGGCTCGGACACCAGTGGTTTGAAATGCTGGTCTTCGATGGTCTCCTGCCCGCTGATAAACAGAACCGAGCAGCCCTCCGCTGAGTCGCTCGACAGGCGACGCTCAATGCGCAACAGCCTGCTCTTGACCTGTTTGCCGGAAAAATATTCCAGGGCCTCGCCGAATGGATCGTGACCGACAATGCAGAACGTCATACGGTCCTTGGGAAGTGCGCCCTCGGGCCAGGAGACAAACTCCGGCAGGTTGAAAAGAAACGCGGCTTTGACCTTATATTCGCTGAATGCATCCTGAGCGATTGAACTCGACCCGGATAAGACCAGTGCCAGCGCTATTGTCAGCGCAAGTGCCGGCCCCGGCCGTCGGCGCAAACGCGGCATTGGCGTGAGGTCAAAGGTCAAACACGACACCCAGCAGGAATGTCCGACCCCGGTTTTGCTCACCATTGACCAGGAAAAAGTCTAATGAGGGGTTCCGGTAGGACTTGTCCAGGAGGTTCTGCATCTCACCGACCAGGGAAACCCCTGGTCTGACGGACAGGCGCGCGGCCGCGTTGACCACCCAGTAGCTGCCAAAATCGGGTCCGCCGGCAAAATTGGATCGTGTCCCGCCACGGTAGTAGCCGTTGAGGTTGAGATTCCAGCGACTGAATCGCTGATCCACGATGAAAGATGCCATTTCTTTGGGTACGTCTGGCGCCGACTCGGTTTTATCGAAATATCGAGTCAAACTCCCACGAAACGTCAAAGTGTCGTCGCGCCAGGAGCCAAAAAGCTCGAGCTCCGCTCCTGACAGGTCCAGCGAACCGCTGTTAACAAAAGTGTTGCGCGGATCATCGGGTGCGACCGGCTGTCTCTGGGTCTGGTCGCTGATGCGACTGCTGAAGAAGGTTGCGCCGGTCCTGATCGAACCGAAGTCCTGCCACCACGCCAACTCCAGGGTCTTGACCTGCTCTGGTTCAAGATCCGGATTTCCCAGATCGACGGGACTGTTGATGATGCTCTGCTCGGCCTTGTTGGGCGCCCGGAACGCCTCTCCGTACATCACTTTAAAGGTCGTGGCAGGGGAGGCTTCGTAGATCAGTGCAGCACGCGGATTAACCGTGCTGCCAAAATCCGAATAGTCGTCGAATCTTACGCCCGCAGTAGTGCGCAGCCCGTCCGTCCACTGGCCTTCGTGCTGCAGGTATATGCCCGTAATATCGCGCTTTCCGAGGTCGCCGGCAGGTTCAAAGTTGTCCATCTGGTCATCGTAAAACCGGATGGGACCGGGTTGTCCAAACACCAGCACGTTGACGAAGTCCGCGAACTCATAGTTGCCGCGGCCACGAAAGTCCTTGAGCTCCTCCTGCATGAAGGTCACGCCGCCCAGCCAACGGCGACCCTCAGCGTAACGGAATTGCCAGTCCAGCGCGGCAATCCAGGTGGACTCGTCATAGATCGGACCCCCGATAAACGCCTCTGTGCCATTGGTGAGCCCAGCCTGCGCCAACGACTGCATCAGTGCGGCGGGTGCCACCAGGATCTGACCCTCGGCCTCGATTTCCGAGTAGCTGGCGGTTGCCGTAATCGCAGATCGCTCGCCTTCAACGATATCGTATGAGGACCAGATGGAGCTCTGCCGACTGGTGAACTCATTGATGCCGTTGGCGACGCTGTTGAAAAGGTAAGCGTCTTCAACACTGCGATCGGTGTGGCGCATGCGCAGGTCCAGTCCGCCAACCTCCAGAACACCATGGACATCAAAGCCATCCTGGGGGTCTTTGGCACTGGGAGAGTTCAGGTCAACCAGGGCGTCGAAGGTCTCACCGTCATCGGAAAAACCTGCGGCGAAAAGTGACCATGATCCGTCACCGAGCGGACTACTCAGCCCGGCCCAGCCATCCCAGGCCTGCAGGTTGCCGCCAGCCACGTACAACTCGTTCAGGTCCTTTTCCGTCACAATGTTCACTACGCCGAGGAATGCATTTGCGCCGTAGAGCGCCGACCCCGGTCCGCGAATAATCTCCACCTGACGGACATTCCCGATCGAAATGCGCCGGTTGAACTGCAAAGCCCCTCCCGTGAAGTAATCATTGAGGCGCAGACCGTCCATCAGGAACAGAATGTCGTTGCTGCCGGGTATGGTCATTCGGCCCCGCGCAGAAGCGGCGCGGTGGGGGCCGATGAATGTGTCTCGGGGGGCGTAGAATCCCGGCACGAAATTCAGCAGTTCTTCGACGGACCGGACACCCATGCTGCGAATCTGAGCACGGGTGAACACGGTAACCGACGAAGGGGCGAGCGTTGCGGGGTGCGGCGTCCTGCTGGCGACTTCCACCGGAACCATGAAAAGCTCAGCCAGCGACATCCGTTCGAGCTCCGCCATTTGTGGGTCGTCAACGGCGGATTGCTGGGCGTTAACAGGCCCGAGGAGGCAGATCCAGGGCAAGAAGACCCGAAGGAGAGTCTGTAGTGACAAATCATTGCCTCTGCATCTTGAGATGGCCGAATTATATCAGGTCAGGAAAAAATCCTGGCATGGCGGTGCTCTGTCACGGAACCTGTATTCAGGCAATAGCGCCCGCTTTTTTACGTCAATATCGACGGTCAAACGGAACCGGATAATCAACCGTGGGTGAGTCGGTCGGGGCCCAGCAACGGGACTGAGAGAAACGGGCCCGGGTGCGGAGAAGCGGGAGGGAGCTAGTGGATCGTCTGCTGATTCAGCCAGTCGAGCATGATACCGGCTGCTTCACGCCAGGCCGGGACGCCGCCGTCGAAGGCGTAGGCAGCCTCGATGGAGCCATAACGGTTGTCGCTGTGCCCGACACCGGGCCTGCGCACGAGCGTGGCTGAGCCAGGCCGCAGCCGATTGACCGTGTCGACTATGCGCTCATGGCCATACCGCGACTCGAACTGATCGTATTCATTGAATATGACCAGGACCGGCGATCTAAGGGCGGACCACGCATGGAGGAAGTTTTTCCTCGCGAGTTGCTGGTGCCAGGCAAAGGGTCGGCCGTAGTGCTGGTCCGCTCCCATGCCGAGAATGTCGTTCCGAACGCGGGCCATGTCAGCATCATCCTCAGCGATCGCATCAGGGAGACGCCCTTTGTTGAAGTACTCAACGTAGAAGCGCACCCGGTCAATGTATTCCTTTTGGCGATCTGCCGGTCCGACGGCGTCCGGGCGGCGGTCAAGATAATGTTGCTCGAAGGCCAGCATGCGCTCCAGGTAGCTCACGCCACCGCCACCCTGGACCATAAGCCCGGCAATGTTGAATCCCTGTTCCTGCAGCGCGAGGGCGAGCAACGGCGCTGTGTTCGAGCCGAGGCTTGAGCCATATACGAAAACTTTGCCGGCATCGATCTCAGGTGCATCGAGCAGTTCCAGGTATGCGTCTATGTAATGTGCAAGCTCCGTATCAAAGTCGAGTGATTCGCAGTCGGGGCCGTTGCTTCTGGCGGAGCGCTCTACCCGTAAAAGCGCATGCCCGGACTCTCTGGCAAGTGCGGCCAGGACTTCGCGGGCATTGGATCCTTTGCGATATTCAAGTGAGCCACAGGACACCCACTGAGCGAACAGAATCGGATGCAGGGGCCGGCTGACGCCCTCTGGCCTGGCAATCATTGCCGTCAGTGTTGCACCGTCAGAAACCTTCACGTCGCGGTAAGTGGTCTCAACGCCAGGGATGGACTCCTGGGCGTGCGCAAGGCCAAGGGTGGACAACAATAGGAGGGCGTGCATTTTCATAGTGATTCCCGATGTCATTGGACCGGCAAAAAGAGCTCGGTGATGTAGTCTTCGCTGCGTGAGCTGAGCACCGCTGCAGGCAGTTGATACCCGTCCAGGCTGGCCCCGAACCGGTGATAGATTTCGCGGAGCGGGCCGGCGGGTTCCAGGCCCGAGTCGGATACCCACTGCAGCATTGCTGAACGAAGGGCGTCGGTCTGTGCATATTCCCCGGCGTAGACCACACTGCAGCCGATCGGGCAGGCGTCGAGTCGGCGCCACTCGATCCGCTCCAGCGCGTCATCTTTCACAGGAATACAGACTTCCAGATCCAGACGCCCATGCTTTGCGTCGGCGTCGTGAAATAACAGGAAGGGCGACTCACTGGAACGCGCATCAACGGCGCCAACGTCGCTCTCGGCCGCTTCAAACAGGTCCGTTACGGGCTCTCCGAGGCTTGGCACTGTCTTGCGGATTGAATGAACCCTTGATTCGGGAAGCTCGGACAGCTTTACGGCGGAAAGTGGATCGTGTCGTTCGCTGCCCATGGAACGCGCCAGGGTTTCCAGCACTGCGCGCTGCCGCTCAAGTGATTGGATGTCGTTGGCCAGCTCCAGGCGCTTCTCCTCAACAAGCCTTCCAACGCCGATCGCGTCGAGATCAGAGTGGAGCAGGGCGGCGATCTGCGCAATCGAGAATCCAGCGGCCCGCAGGTTTGTGACCAGGGCCAGGTTTGCGCACTGGTCGGTTCGGTAGAAACGATAGCCTGTAATGGGATCGACAAAGGCCGGTCTGAACAGCGCCTCCGCTTCATAATAACGCAGCGTTTTGATCGAAATTCGATTCAGGGCGGCGAATTCACCGATGCGCAGAAGCTGACCCATGGCGGGAACTATAGGGTCTCCCCCAGGGGGAGAGTCAATCCTCGGATTCCGTGCCCGGCGGGCATGTATTCGCGATCTGTGTGGGGTTGACCCCAATACACATCCACCCAAGCGTGGGTACGGTAGTATGAGCATCAACCGGCAGTGCAGTGGGGAGTGGGATGATGAGTGTCGTTACGTCCAATCTGGCTGAGAACAATTGATGTACAACAACCGCGACATTCCCTGGAAACGCATCACCGCGGAAGGCGGAGCCATCGTGGTCAGTATCCTGCTGGCATTCTGGATCGATGCATGGTGGGACGAGAGACAGGAGAGACAGGAAGAGCAGCAGTATCTCGTTGCCCTGAAGACGGATTTCGATCAGACCCGGTTGATACTCAAGCGATCCATCGACTCCCATCGCGACTCAAGCGAAAAGGTCCGGGAGCTCCGCCAGATCGTCAAGGGACCCAAAGACTCACACTCGGATTCTGAGTTAGCCGGATACCTGGGAGCGGTTTTCAGTATGGACTACCCGACCGTTCTCATGGGTACCTACCGCGACATGGTCAACTCAGGGGATCTGCGCCTGATTACCGACGATCAACTGCGGGTGAAGCTGGTCCAGTTTGAGGGTGAATGGGAAGCGTATCGGGAAAACACCATCGAAGAGGTGTGGGATCAATGGAACACCATAATGGTGCCGTACCTGATACCTCGAATTGACATCGTAGGGGCATTCCCGGACGGGTACAGGGGGTTCGACGTTCCTGGCGGGGTCCACCCGATCGACAGGGATCAACTCTGGAGCCTTGAGTTTCAGAACATCCTGGCGGTGGCGATGATTGGTGATCTGGACGTTGTGCTTCAGGGGCAGGAGGTGCTGGAGATCGTATCCGAGATACTGGCGCTGCTGGAGCAGGAGATTCAGGGCGAGTCGTGACTCCGTACTTCACCATTTACGGACAGACAAATCCCTCCGCGCCGTAATATTCTGGACCGCGAGACCAGCAGAAAAGAGCAAACTGATGCCTCAGCTTGACCTTTCCAGCGAACAACGGGAGGTCCTTCTGGAAACCCTCAACTCTGCTCTGGCTGACCTGCGCTTCGAGATTGGCGATACGGACAGCTACGATTTTCGCGAAGGCCTGAAGGCCAGAAAGGCCATCTTCGAGCAGATTGTTGCGGCCCTGGAAAGCGCTGACTAGCCGCGCAGGCGCGGGTTAACCGCGAGCGCTCCCGGACAGATTGAGGTTGGTGGGCCTCAAGGGGTTGGTATTGCACTGGGCCAGCCAGCCGGCGTCAAGTGGCGGGTCCATTGCTGCCTTTGAATCTTGCTGCATGGAACAGCGGGATTCCAGACCGAAACCAGACCCTGTTCCTTGGGAAACCCGGCTCAGTCATTGTGGATTGAACGGAAGCCGCCGGCCGAATGTTCAGTCGGGGTCGGTGCGGCTCTGGATGTCGGTGCGCAGCCAGGCCCGGGCCCGCCGCCAGAGCCTGGAAACGGTCCGCTCTGAAATTTCCAGCGCCTGGGCGGTTTCGGCAACGCTCAGCCCGGCAAAGAAGTGCAGCTTGACGACGTTGGCCATGGCTGAATCCCGGGTCTCCAGCCGGGACAGGGACTCGTCCAGGGCCAGCAGTTCCTCGGGCTCTTCAAAACCCAGTTCCTGGCCGGTGAGGTTTTCCCGGCGCAGCCCGCCTCCGTGCCGGACTCGGCTCTTGCGGCGTGCCACCTCCACAAGAATGCGACGCATGGCTTCAGCCGCTGCGCCGAAGAAATGGCCCCTGCTGTTCCATTCCAGGTCAGGGTTTTGAACCAGTCGAAGGTACGCCTCGTGCACCAGGCCGGTGGGCGTCAGGGTCTGACCGGGTTTTTCCCGCGACATTCTGGCGCGGGCCAGGTCGCGAAGTTCCTGGTATACCATGGGTAGAAGCTGATCGGCTGCCCTGGGGTCGCCATCGTTGATGGCCTGGAGTAGTCGGGTGACTTCGACGGGGTTGGTCTTGGGCATGATCACCTCCCTGTAGCCAGCAATTTAGCGTGAATCTGGAGGTGATGCCACGGTGTCAGATCCGCAGTGGAAAAAGCTTTGGTCCGTGTTTGAGGACGCCGCGGAGCTGTCTTCTGAAGATCGACAGGCTTTTCTGGACCAGGCCTGCGGCGATGACGCGGGATTGCGCCAGCGAGTGGAGCAACTGCTGGCTGCGGATGCAGCGGACGCGGGGGTATTGGACCGCCAGTTTGATCAGTCCGGACTGTTGCAGGAGTCAGGTCGGGATATCCCGGAACAGATCGGACCCTACCGGGTTGAGCGGGAGATTGGTCAGGGTGGAATGGGCCAGGTGTTTCTGGGAAGAAGGGTCGGTTCTGATTTCGACCAGGTGGTCGCCATCAAGCTGGTGCCACTTGGGCGCTATTCCGAAGCCGTGCTGAAGCGATTCATCCAGGAACGCCAGATCCTTTCCAACCTGAATCACGAGCATATTGCGCGGCTGTATGACGGCGGAACAACCAGCGAGGGTATCCCGTACCTGATCATGGAGCACGTGGATGGTCAGCCCATCGACCAGTACTGCCGGATCAGGAATCTGGGTCTTAATGCCCGGCTCACATTGTTCATCCAGGTTTGCCACGCTGTGAACTTTGCCCACAAACAGTTGATAGTTCACAGGGACATCAAGCCGGGTAACGTTATGGTCGATTCCGGTGGGCGTCCCAGGCTGCTGGATTTCGGCATTGCCAAACTGCTGGATCCTGCTGAGGGGCAGGCTGATCCCACCGATACGGTCAGCCGTATCGCGACCCCTGAGTACGCCTCTCCGGAGCAGCTTCGGGGCGAGCCTCTTTCCACTTCCAGCGACGTCTACTCGCTGGGGGTATTGCTGTATGAACTGTTGACGGGCCACAGACCTTTTGTGCTCGACCGTGGTGATCTGGGTTCCATCGTCCGGAGCATTTCCATCGAACAGCCGACGAGGCCCAGCGCAACGGTGGATCTGCAGGACGCGGACAACACAAGACGGTTCCGGCGTCGTCTGCGCGGCGACCTGGACAATATCGTGATGAAGGCGCTGCGCAAGGAAGCGGATCGCCGCTATGGCTCCGCGGCGGAGTTTGCCCAGGATCTTGAGCGATACCTGGGTGGGTACCCGGTCCAGGCGCGGCCCGAAACCCTCGGGTACCGATTTGGCAAGTTCGTGCGGCGACAGCCTTTCGCGGTAACGGCTGCAGTGGCTGTGCTGGGCATGCTGATCACTTTTTCCGTGGCCAGCTATCGTCAGGCCAGGGCGCTGGAACAGGCGCTTGCCGACGCCAGGGTCGAAGAAAAAAAGGCCGTCCAGATTGCTGATTTCCTGCGAGAGCTTTTTGAGGCGCGAGATCCCAGCCGCCCGACGGAAAAAACCCAGCTGTCGGTCAATGACCTGCTGACCGCAGGACGCGGAAGGATTCGCAACCAGCTGTCGGGTCAACCAGAGGTCCAGGCTTCCCTGATGCGGACGCTGGCTGTGGTTCACGCCAACCTCAGCCAATTCGACGAGGCATTGGGCCTGATTACGGAATCTGTGCGCATTTACGAGGAGACTTTGGGCTCCGAGCATACCGATACCCTGATGGCCCTGTTAAGCCAGGGCCGGGTGCTCGGAATGATGGGGCAAAGTGACCAGGAGGTGGCCATCGCCCGCAGGGTTCTCGCCGTGGTCGCGGCCTCGTCTGACGCAGACTCCACGGTTTCCTCGCAGGCTCAGAATCTTCTGGCGGCAGGCCTTCGAACACTGGGCGAGTACGAGGAGTCCCTGGCGGCCAGTCGCAGCGCTCTGGCTACGAGAATCCGGGCGTTTGGCGAAATGCATACGGACGTTGCGTCCGTTCGAATCACCCTGGGCTACACCTTGCTGGAACTGGGGCAGTTTGACGAGGCGATGGCGCAGTTTGAACAGGCCTACGAGGTCAGCCGAAAGCTGCTGGGCGACGCGCACCCAAGAACAATTGACGGCCTCAGCGAGCTGGCCAACCTGAATATTCGAACCGGAGACTATGCCCTCGCGGAGCGGCAGTACCGAACAATCATCGACAACAGGCTGGCGTCCTTTGGGCGCATGAATGTGGAAACGGCGGCAGCCTACAATCACTGGGGCCTGAGCTTTCTGAACCTGGGCCAATACCCCGAAGCGGAGCGGGCCTTAAAGGAATCCCTCGAAATCCAACGGGGGGTTCTGGGAGAGGGCCTGTCACATCAAATTCCGATGCTGGACAACCTGGCGCTGCTCTACACCGAGACCCAGCGCTACGATGAAGCGCTGGAGATTCACCAGCGCCTGCTTGCATTCAAGATTGATGAACGTGGGGCAGGGCACTGGAGCGTCGGCTTGAGCCACAACAACATGGGATTAATCTGGCAGGACAAGCGACAGCTGGCCAGGGCCGAAGCATCCTTCCGACAAGCGCGCCCCATCATCGAAAAGGCCTGGGGCTCAAATCACCCGCAGCTGGCCTACAGCGTCAACAATCTTGCGATTGTGCTGCACGACCAGGGGAAGTCTGAAGAGGCTGAATTGAATTTCAAGCAGGCGTTGAGACTTCGCAGCGAAGGGCTGCCGCCGGACGATCCCGCGCTGGCGACCACGCTGCATGAGTACGGACGGTTGCTGCTGGACCTGGAGCGATTCGAGGAAGCCCGCCCCATGATCCGGCAGGCTCTGGAAATCAGGTTACTTAAGCTGCCCGAGAACGACTGGCGGGTACAGCACACCCAGGCACTCAGCGCTCAGCTGGAGGCGCTGGATGGAAATTTGAGCAGTGCCAGGGATCTGATGGAAAAGAACCTGGACCGTGTTTCGGAACAACTGGGAAGCGATCATTGGCGGACTGTGGACATTAAAAATCGGCTCCAGGCACTTTCGCCTGCGGAGTAGGCTCCCGGGGCATCCCGTGGACCAGAGTAAGGTATTGCGTTGCCACATTTGAGTTTCTGCTGAATCGCCGATGCGTCAATGCAGTAACCCGAAAAACCCCGAATTTGCTCCAAGGAGAGCTCCAAATCAGTTGGTCACCATACCCCCACTGGTTGAAATCCAGCCTGTGTCGGGTATCTTTCAATGAGGGGAGATGGTCTGCACATTAACTGCGCAGCGCGGCTGTCGCGGGGGAAAGAGACATGAATCAGCGGCTCAGGGCGTCTCTCGGCGTCGTCTTTTTGTTTGGTTTGGCGTGTCAAGCAGGAGCTCAAACCGCCGCGCCCAGCTTTGCCAAGTCTTTTGCGCCCTCGACGATCGGGCCGGGCAGCGTCAGCACCCTCCGATTCGATATCACCAATCCATCTGCTGAGCCCGTCAGTGATCTGGCGTTCGTCGACAATCTGCCGGCGGGCGTGTCCGTCGCTGATCCGGCCGCCACCACCAGCACCTGCGGCGGCGCGCTGAGCGCCTCACCGGGAAGTGCTGCCGTGTCATTGAGCGGCGGCGGCGTGGGCGCCGGCCAGAGCTGCCTGATTACCGTCAACGTGACCAGCGCCACGGTGGGTGTACATACCAACGTTTCCGGTGACCTGACCTCGTCGGCGGGGAACAGCGGCAACGCCACGGCGGACCTCTCCGTGGCTGGGGACCGCCCTGGTTTCACCAAGAGCTTTTCGCCAGCGTCGGTTGCACTGGCTGGTCGGAGCACGCTGACCTTCACCATTGACAACACGGCCAATTCGAACGCCGTGAACAACCTGCAGTTCGTCGACAACCTGCCTTCGGGGATGGTTGTTGCCGGCCCGGCCAACAGCACCGCAAGCTGTCCTGGCGCCGCCGTCAATGCCGTCCCCGGCGCCGAGCTTATTTCGGCCTCTGTCAGCGGCTTTCCGGCGTTAGCGGCTGGTGACAGTTGTACCATCAGTGTAGACATCGTCGGGAACGCTGCCGGGGTGTTGGGTAACACCACCGGAGAGCTGACGGCGACCAATCAATTCGGCCAGGCCATATCCAGCGGCAAGGCGGGCGCTTCACTCACTGTGGGGGCCGGGCAGCTGGCCATATCCAAATCGTTTACCGACGATCCGGTGCCGCCGGGAGACCCCGTCGCGCTGGAGTTCACCATCCGCAACCTGGATCGGAATCTGGCTGCCAGCAACATTGCCTTCAGCGATGATCTGGGCGCGGTGACGCCGGGCCTGGTTGCCATCGCTCTGCCCGCGGCCGATCCCTGCGGCGCCGGCTCCTCCCTGACCGGCACTACGACGCTGACGCTGACCGGCGGCATGCTTGCGCCGGAGGCGACCTGCAGCTTCAGCGTATCGCTTCAGGTCCCCGCGGATTCCGTTGCGGGAATCTTTACCAATGAAACCAGCCCCGTCACCGGGGATGTTGACGGCAGCTCTCGAAGTGGCCCTGCCGCGATCGACGTTCTGGTGGTTGAGCCGGCACCGCGGCTCACCAAGTCATTCGTCGATGACCCGGTGGGCGCGGGCCAGTCCGTGGATCTTGAGTTCACCATCACCAATACCGATCCCACCTTCGATGCCGAGGGCATCAGCTTCAGCGATGTGTTCGTGGAGGAGTTACCTACGGCATCGGCCACTCCGGCTGACGGCTTCTGTGGCCCGGGCTCGACGCTCACCTATACGCCCCTGGTTGACTCGCCGTTCGGTGCAACTCCCGCCCAGCTCCTGGTTACTGGTGCAAATCTCGCCGCCGGCGCGTCGTGCACCTTCAGCCTGTCTCTCGACGTCGCTGCCGACGCTGCCGCAGGCACCTATCCCAATGTCACCAGCGACATCACGGCCACCGTAAACGGCGAAGCGGTGATCGGACGACCCGCCACCGACGGGCTGGTCATTGTCGGGGCCCCGAACTTCAGCAAGGTATTTACCGACGATCCCGTCAATCCGGGCGATACCGTCACCCTCGAATTCACCCTGGGGCTTGGGGTTGAGTCACCCGGGGACGCGGTCGGCATCAGTTTTACCGACGATCTTGACGCCACCCTCAGCGGCCTTGAGGCCACGGGCCTGCCGCAAAATGACGTCTGCGGGCCGGGCTCGTCGATCAGCGGCACCATGACGCTGATGCTTACCGGGGGCACCCTGGCGGCCGGCGAACAGTGCACCTTCAGCGTGGTGCTGCAGGTTCCCGACACCGCTGCGCCAGGCCCGTACACCAATACCACCAGCGCCATTCAGGCCAGCGTCAACGGTATCGAGGTGTTTGGGACCCCGGCTACTGACCTTCTGTCCATCGGCGGCCTGACACTCACCAAGGAGTTTACCGACGATCCGGTGCTGCCCGGTGACAGCGTCAATCTCAATTTCAGCATCAGTAACGGTACGGTGGCGTCCAGTGCCACAGATATTGCATTTCTGGATGACCTCAGCACGGTCCTGAATGGGCTGGTTCCCCTGGGGCTGCCCCTGACCGACGTCTGCGGCGCCGGGTCGTCGCTTGGGACAAGCGGGGCGGCGACCGTTGTGCTGCAGAACGGCAGTCTGGGGCCCGGGGAGTTCTGCGCCTTTGACGTGACGCTGCAGGTTCCCACAGACGCGGTTCCCGATGACTACAACAACACCACCAGCAACTTTTCAGCGGTGATCGACGGCGCCCTGGTGGCGTTCGAGAACGCGGTGGACGTGCTGACCGTCGCCAACGACCTGCTGGCTCTGACCAAAGAGTTCACCGATGATCCGGTCCCTCCCGGCGGCACCGTCAATCTGCGCTTCACCCTGACAAACCTTAATGCGACCGAAACGGCCTTGGACCTGGCGTTTTCCGATGACCTGGAACAGGCGCTTCCCGGTCTGGTGGCCACCGGTCTCCCCCTCGCGGCCTGCGGCGGGACGGTTGGGGGTACCTCCGTGATTGCGCTGTCCGGAGGCAGCCTCCCAGGCGGTGCCGAGTGCTCCTTTGACGTTGCTGTTGTCGTGCCACCGGATGTGATACCCGGCACATCAGCGGTCAATCTGACCACCCAGGCCACCGGTACCATCAACGGTCTGGTGGTAGTGAGCGATCCGGCCACCGACGAACTGGAAATCAACGCGCTGAACTTCAGCAAGGCATTTGGCGGCGACGGCCGTCCGGGGGGCACGGTGTCGCTCAGCTTCAATATCGAAAACCTGAGTGACACGACCCCAGTGATGGATCTCGAGTTTATCGACGATCTGGAGGCCGTCCTGCCCGGACTCACGGCCACGGGACTGCCTGCGGGCGACCTGTGCGGTGTCGGTTCAGTCCTGTCAGGGGCGGCCCAGATTGCGTTGACCAGCGCCAGTCTGCTGCCGGCCGGTTCCTGCACATTCGAGGTGGAGCTGTCGATCCCCGCCACGGCGGCGCCCGGCAGCTACGTCAATACGACCAGCAGTCTGCGTTCGTCGGGTGGTGTGCCCATTGCCGACCCCGCGGTTGCGACTTTGAATATCGTCGCGTCGGGCGATGAGGACAACGACGGGGTCCTTGACGACAACGACCTCTGTCCCGGAACCATCATCCCCGAGGGTGTCCCCACCGTCCGCCTGGGCGTCAATCGCTATGCCCTGGTGGACGACGACTTCATCTTTGACACCCGGCTGCCGGGCGGTGATGACGACAGCGACAGCGATAGTGATAGCGACAGCGACAGCGACAGCGACAGCGATAGTGATAGCGATAGCGACAGCGACAGCGACGGCGATAGTGACAGCGACAGCGATAGCGATAGTGACAGCGACAGCGACAGTGATGGCGAAGACGATGACAGTTCACCTGGGCAGCGGGTTTTCACCACCACGGATACCGGCGGATGTTCCTGTGAGCAGATCATCGACGAACTCGGCCTGGGCCAGGGCCACGTCAAGTTCGGTTGCAGCCTCGGCGTCATGCGGCGTTGGGTGGATTCGCTGACGCCAGTGTTCGCCTCCGGCTTCGAGTAGTCGTCGAAGCCCTACCGGCTGTGGGCCCAACCTGGGCCCGCCAGCCTTGATCCGGCGGACACCGGTCGCCCGAAGTTTCCGTCTCCTGTCCTGGTGCTATATCCTTTGCCAAGCAGTGCATGACGAGCTGAGGCCGCTGATATGGCGCGTTTCCCGGAGCAGCGGCGACCAGCCCGTCGAAATTCTGGGCTGTCCTGATGTCCGAAGTCTCTGAAACCGTTAATGTCACCGCACTGCTCAACCGCAGCAGGCAGGATCCCGAAGCCCGTGAACGGGTATTCCGGATCATTTATCTTGACCTGGTACGATTGGCCCGGCGACAGGTAGGGGCGGCCAGCCGGGACCAGACCCTTTCGGCCACCTCGTTGATCAACGAAGCTTATCTGAAGCTCCAGGAGCGAACCGGCCACCAGTGGAATGACCGGCATCATTTTCTCCGTGTCGCAGCCCGGGCCATGCGACAGATCACTATCGACACCATACGGCGCAAAAAACGGGCCAAGCGAGGCGGTGACCAGGTTGACCTGCCGCTGGACGACGCGCGCGTGGCCGGACCGCGCAAATCCGAGATGATTCTGGCATTGGAGGAAGGCCTGTGCGAGCTGGCGGAGACAGAGCCCCGATGGGTTGAGGTCATTGAAATGCGCTTTTTCGCCGGCCTGTCCGGTCAGGAGACCGCCGATGCCCTGGAGGTTTCCTTAAGTTCGGTGAACCGGGACTGGTCGCAGGCGCGGGCCTGGATGAAATCATTCCTGCTGGAATGAAACGATTGCTGCTCCAGTGTCGTTGTAGATAGACATGACCGCCGGTAACGAGCTCTGAGCATCCAATGACCAAGCCACGCCATCCATTCGAGGAACGGGATGTCGACCGCCTGCTGGAGACAGGCGGTGGACTGATCGGCGACCTGGCCACGACCGGGGAAGACCTGCCGCATGGACTTCCAGACGACGTGGGGCGCTGGATCGGTCGGCAGTTCGGTTCATTTGAGCTGGTCGACTATCTCGATCGCGGAGGAATGTCGCTGGTGTTTCGCGCCGAGCGCCGGGGTGGCGACTTCGAGCAGACGGCAGCGGTAAAACTTCTCCTTGCAGCCGGTTCTGCGCAACTGGTCAGGCGATTCGCGCGGGAAAGGCAGATCCTTGCTCATCTGGATCATCCGGGCATTGCCAGGATCGTTGATGGTGGCGTGCAGGAGGGCCAGCCGTATCTTGTCATGGAACTGGTCGAAGGCCGGCCCATCGATGCATATTGTGACCAGCAGCGGATGAACCTCGGCCAGCGGATTGATCTGTTCATCCAGGTCTGCGAGGCCGTCCAGTTTGCGCACTCCCGGCTGGTTGTTCACCGTGACATCAAACCGGGAAATATTCTTGTGTCATCCGACGGCACGGTAAAACTGCTGGACTTCGGCATCGCCCGGCTGCTGGAAGACGACGGCGGTGATCTCACAACGGGCACGCCACTGCTGACGCCGCGCTTTGCGTCGCCTGAGCAGGTCCTGGGGGAACCGGTTAATGTTGCATCGGACATCTACCAACTGGGGCTGCTGCTCCATCTGCTGCTGACGGGCACCCACGCGCAGCCGATTGAGGATGCGAGTATTGCGGCCATCAAAGAAGCGGTGGTGGACCTGGAGGCCGTCAGCCCAAGCCAGGCCCTGGAGAATACGGGACGGCGTGATCGGGCACGGGCGGAGCGCATTGCCCGCGCCAGGCGCCTGCCGGTGGATCGGCTGCAGCGTCGGGTTCGCGGTGATCTGGATATTATCGTCGGCGCCTGTCTGGCAAAAGAACCTGACCAGCGCTACCGGTCTGTGCAGGACCTGGTGCGTGATCTGCGCGCCTGGCGGGAATTTCGTCCCATCAGGGCGCGGGCCCCCAGCCGCAGCTACCGGCTGATCCGTTTCGCGCGGCGCCACTGGGGTGGCGTCACCACCACGGTGCTGACCGGAATTGCTCTGCTGATCGCGTGTGTTGCGGTGCTCACCTCCTGGCGCGAAACGCTGCAGGCCAGGGCCCTTGCTGAGCGCGAGGCCGATACGGCGTCCGCGGTTTCGACCTTCCTGGCCGACCTGCTGGAGCAGGCCGATCCGCGCCGCGCCGGCGGCGAGGAGCTGACCGTTGTTGAACTGCTGAACCAGGGGGCGGCACGGCTCGACAAACTGTCTGACCAGCGAGCCGTGCAGGTTCAGCTGCTGAAAACCATGGCCATGTCCTATTTTGGGCTCGGCGAATACGAGTCCGTGGAAGCCCTGGCGCGCCAGGCGCTGGATCTGCAGGATCAGGGGGGTGTACCCGACGCCCGGGTGCGCAGTGAGCTGCTGCATTCACTCGCATCCGCCCTGGCCGGGCAGGGCCGCATGGAGGAGGCAATGGCGGTCGCCGGCCAGGCAACAGCGCTTTTTGACGAGCTGGGCGCGGATGACGCCATGGCCCGGGCTCGAGCGCTGCACACGCTGGGCCTGACGCTGTTCGAAAAGAAAGAACTGGAGAGGGCCATTGTCCTTGAGGAGCAGTCCCTGGCGCTGCTGCGACAGGTGCCCAACACCAGGCGCCAGCAGGCCGTGGTGCTGACCACCATCGGCAGCGCCGCGCGGATGCAGGGTGGGTTGGAGGTCGCCCTGGACTATTACCTCAAAGCCCTGGCGCTGGTATGCGCTGGAGACCCCATCGAGTCGCAGAAAGGGGCCGTGTTTCGAGGCATGGCCCAATCCTGGTATCACCAGGGTGACCTGGTGCGGGCGGGCCAGCTTGCCGGTGCGGCGGTGGTGATCGATCGGGCCGTGTACGGACCCGAACATGACCGGTACTTGCGGTCCCTGATGCTGCAGGCGCTGTATGACCTGCGACTGGTCAACCTGGAAAGTGCTGCTGCTGCGTTTGCCGAAGTGTCCCGCCTGGCCGACGCGCTGGGTGCCGGCCATCCCAATTACGGTTCGGCCCTGAACATGGTCAGTCAGTTTCAGCATCGCATCGGCCGGCTGGATGAATCTCGACGCTCCATGGAATCTGCCGTGGCGAGCCGGCAAAAAGTCTACGGCGCCGACGACCGGAGCATCCTGGAATACCGCCTTACCCGGGCCATCTTTGATCTGCGGGAAGGCCGTCCCATAGACGCCGAGCGTGGACTTACGGCCATCGGCGACAGCCTGCCGGGCGCGTTCGGCTCGGACCATCCGCTGGTCGACACGCTGAATTTAACCCAGTCGCGGCTGCTGGCGGCGAACGACGATCATCGCGCGGCAATCACCGGTCTTGAGCAGCTGCTTCTTTCCCACGAATCCGCAGGTCGCGACGTGCCTGTGTCGGTCCTTCGCGCTCTGGCGGAGAGCCACGCGGCCCTGGGTTCGGCACAGACTGCCTTGGAATTCAGTATTCGTGCGCTGGAGTCTGATCGGGCCCGTTTTGGGTCCGGGTCCGGGGCCACCGTAGCGTCAGTCGTCCTGGCGGCGGAACTGTATTCTGAGAGCGATCCAGCCGAGGCCCGTGACCTCGCGTTGGAAGCCTCCCGACTGGGCCGCGCCGTCGTGGCGGCCGGGGATCTCTGGTCCGCGGTAAGCCTGTCTCGTAATGCCGTCACGCTGGGCAGTCTCGGTCTGGCGGACGAAGCTGCCGCCGATTGCCGCTTGATCAAACCTGTTCTGAGCGCTCCATCGGCCGCGTCGCCCGCGGTGGCTGACGCTCTGGCACGCTGCAACTGAATCTGAGTTTTTTTGCCGGTCTGACACATCTGCCTTCCTTTTGGCGTTTCTAAAAACGCACGGGCCATGAACGGAGGCAGTGATGGAGCTTGGAATGACAGGCAGGCGAATGATGCGTGCCGCGCTGATCTTGATGATTTCACTGGCCGGAATCTGGAGTGCGTCCGAGGCGGGCAATATCAACATCCCCCCGAAATTTACCTGGGTCGGACCCGATAGCAATTGCGACTACCCGTCGCTGCAGGAAGCCATCGACGGCGAGCAACCCTGTCGATTCTGTGCACCTCCCGCAGGCGGCGAACAGTTCCGGCTGTCCGATGAATACCTGCACAGCGGCGAGGTGACCATCGGCCGGTCCCTGTCGGTAGTCGGGGGCTTCGACACCTGCGGCGCGGTGTTCAACGGCGTGCCGAAAACTATCGTGGGAATCCGTTTCGTGATTGGAGACCCCGGCGGCAGCGACATCGACGTGGCGTTGGGCCACCTGGAGCTGAACGGGTCAGGCAGCGTCTTCAGTCGGGGTGGTGTGATCGAGATGACCGGTGGGGTATCCCTGACGCTGGAAAATTCCCGCGTGAGGCAGGGCCTGGCGACCCAGGGTGGTGGCATCGCCATGCACGGCGCCGGTAACGACCTCATCCTGGACTCGAGCATCATTGAGTCCAACGAAGCCGTGGAGGAGGGCGGGGGCATCTGGTGCGCCGATTTCGGGGATATTGAATTTATCAGTGGATCAATTCGGGACAACCAGAGCCAGCGCCGGGGCGGAGGCGTGTTTCTGCAGGATTGTGACCTGCGGGGTGAAACACCTGGACAAAATCGCTATGTCGAAGACAACACAGTCCTCCACAGCGATCCCGGCAAAGGCGGTGGGATCTATCTCCACCGCACCAGTTCGCTCACCGTCGGAGCGGCAGACAGTCGCACCGTGATCGACGGCAACGAGGTGCTGCAGGATCCCCCGGTCGAATTCTCCGACGGCTTCGGCAACGCCGTCGGCGGCGGCATCCATGCTGAGGACGGCCGGGTGACGCTCAGAAACGTCCATCTGCTCAACAATGTGGCTCCCGCGGGCGCGGCAATCTCGGCAGGCGTGGGCAGCCGAATCGATATCGACCGCTTGTCCGGCGATTGTCCAAACGGTGCCACCCTGTCGGGAGTGACGGAGTGCTCCCTCATCGCCAACAACGTGGCCAACGGCTTGAGAACGCCCGATAACGGCCTGCCGGGTGACGGCGCAGTGTTTTACGGTCGAGCGCGCGAATGGACGCTGCGTCGAACCACGGTGCGCGGAAACATCGCGAACTGCGCCACGAGGGACTGCAACGATCCGGATTCCGGTTCAATGTTCCATGTGCTGGGCGGCGCCAATTCGGGCACGGCCACCTTTCGGATCGAGCAATCTCTCATTGTCGACAGCTTTGTCGATTCCCACTGCACCGGCTTTTGCGACGTTCGACCAGTCGATGATCGCCGAGTGGGCATGATTGAGGTTTTCGACTATGACCGCGTGGATCTGATCCGAAACACTATCACCGGTAACGAATTCAGAGACTACACCGACAACGACGTCGACAATTTCATGATGCGGACCAACGGCGACTGGCGTGCCGTGGGCAATATCCTCCACGACAACAAGGTCGAAAAGCTGATGGATCGGAACCGCGACTATGGCGGGGGCACCGGGACGCTGGCGGAGGCCTTCTGCAACGTATCGGCCTACCGGTCGCTGCTGGAGGACTCAGAGTTGTCGGTGGGAAACGTCCGTGAAGATCCGCTGTTTCAAGACTCCGAGTCGGGTGACTATCGAATTCAGTTGGGCTCGCCCGCAGTCAACCTGTGCAGCGAAGACCTGGTTGGCCCGGAGTCCTACGACCTCGCCGGGCGGCTGAGCCCGAGGGAAGGGGACGAGTCGTCCGGATCCCTCGGAGATATCTACGACGCCGGTTCGCTGGAGCACCAGTCGGGCAGTGCCGACGAGGTGGACCTGTCAGTGTCGGTGTTCGTGCAGGACTCTGGCGACATCCAGGGCCAGGTTTTCGAATTCGATCTGGGAAATTTCGGGTTGACGGCGGCAGCGGCGGGTAATTTTTCCCTGACATTTCCCGACTCAGACCGCGTTCTCCAGCAGGATCAGAGCTGGACCTGTGACGCCCCGGGGACGGGACTGGTCGCGCGCTGCACCAGCAACTTCCTGGACATCCTGGATCCGATGATGACCGCGCCGCCGCTCGTGCTTCGCGTATTGCCCGATTTTGCCGGGGACTGCGAACTGGAGGTATCCGCTGACCCGGGCGACCAGCCCGACGTCAATCTGTCCGATAATTCCGCGACGGGACTGATCCGGCGCTGCGGTCTTGGCGAACTCGTGTTCCGTCACGGGTTTGAGGGCAGTGCGCAGCCATGACGCTTCGAGCCCTGTTTTTTCTGGTGCTGGTCATGCCGGCACAGAGCTGGTGCGGGGATCTGCAAAGCTTTCGGGTACCCGGGTCTGCCTTTGTGCCGTTGAACAGCGCCACCCAGTACGAAGACGCCGGCGCGGGTTGCCGGTACCGGGTCAGCGGTCCAGAGACCTTTGCCCTGGACGTTCAGCTGCCCGAAGGCGCAATGGTTTCGGCCCTTCGCGTGTTCTTCGAAGATCGCTCCACGCTGGACCTGAATGTGTCGCTGCAGATCGGAGACGGGCAGGGGATTGCGCTGTCTCTCGCCGAGGTCTCTTCCAGCGGCATTGGTGGATTCGGTGCCGAGCAGGCCATGTTGACGCCGCCGCTGGAAATTGACCGCGACCTGTTCGTCCTGCTCCATGCGAGCCTCCCCGGCACCGACGAGCAGCTCAAGCTCTGCGGCGCTGAAGTGCAGTACATGCCGCCGACAGACCCGCCGGCCGTCGGCCACCGGATGATCCCGGCTGCTGCCTTCACTGCCGAGCGCAACTTCACCAGCTGGACCGACGGGGACGCCGGCTGCAGTCGGTTCACCTCGGTCGTGCCGCCGCTGGCAGCCGTGAGCGCCGGCGTGCCGCCGGGCAGTCACATCGAAACGCTCAAGCTGTTCTACTTTGACCAGAATTCGTCTGCGCTGGGTGAGATCCTGCTTCGCCTGCTGGAACAGGATCCGCAAGGCCCATTCATCAACACGCTCGCTTCAGTAACCTCAGACCAGGATACGGGGTTTGGCACCGCGATGGTGACCGTCGATCGAGAGGCCGGTGACCTGCCGCTGTACCTGGACTGGTCCCAGGCCATCCGCTCATCGGATCTCCGTCTATGCGGCGCTCAGCTGATTTTCAGCCCTGCTGCCGGCGCACGATTCGATGACCGTATCGCGGCTGCGGCATTCGTTCCCGCCTCGTCCAGGGCACGTTTTTCGTTCGTCTCGGGTTGCATCAATCACCGGGGCGCCGGAACGCCCGGACGATTCATCCACCCGGTGCACCCTCCCTCGGGTGCCTCGATCGTGTCCATGACCGGGGCCTTTTTCGATAACGACATCGACAATAACCTGACCCTATCGCTGCTGGCGCTTGACGGGCAGGGCGGAGAAACGACTCTTGCGGAATTCGTCTCCGCCGACGAGGGAAGCGGCACGGTGAATATCGACCTGCCGGAACCGTATCTGACGAACGAGCAGGTGGAGTCCTACGCGCTGGTTGCCGAGCTCGACGACGGGGAAAGCAGCACGGACTTGCTGTTTTGCTCCGCTGGTGTCGAGTATCTGCGCCCCGCGCTGGTGTTTGAGGATGGGTTTGAAGCGGTGCTCTGACAAGGTTGGTCTGCCAGATGGTACCGACAGAAATTCAGGAAAGATGCAGCTGGTTACCCACGGATTTTGGGAGTATAGTGATTTTTTCCCGATGAATGTTTGCAGAAGTGTGGGAGTCTGGCGTCCAGACCAGCTGCGGTCAGACCCACTCAAACCACTGGTTCTGCAAGCAATCGAGGCGTCACGGAGGGTTTTCCACTACCAGACTGATGCAATCTCACAGCTGATAATCCAGTGAATTCGACCACCACGGCTTCGGATTGGCTGGGTACCTTTCAAGAAAATCATACAGGGGGAGAACATGATTGACTTAACTCACTTAGTGGCAAGATTTTACCGGTTCGGTCATACGAATATCCGCATCCTTATGGTAGTGGACAGTTCGATCCGAACCGTTGAGGCTCCCGGTGCTTTCGGAATAGGTCGCGTGGTGCGACTGATCGACAACTATAGCCGCGGATGCTCCAGTTTCAGCGTCGATACCGCCCGGCGTGAACCCTTCGTCGGCGACAATAGCCAGAATCAGGGCCATATCTCCACCGACTTTCGTTTCAACGATCTAGACGGTGACGGCAACCGAATCATTGATAGTTACGACCAGATCTGGATGTTCGGGTTTCGCGGCGAGGGCAGCGGGCCTGTCGTGTCGGCGGCGGAACTCGGTCAGCTTACCGATTGGATGAACAAAGGTGGCGGTGTGTTCGCTACCGGCGACCACGACGACTTGGGCGCGTCAATGTGTTCCGGTATTCCCCGCGTCCGCGAGATGCGGCGCTGGACGGCGTCTCAGCAGGTTCCCCCGATTGGTGGATTCAATCGTCTGGATACTAACCGGCCCACCAACACGGCAGAAGCAACCGGCGCTTCGCCGATAGCATTTGCGCATGAGCGGGACACTACTCCGCAACCTATAGAGTGGGTGCCGGTTTCCGTGCAGCACGTGGGGGTGTTCAGTTACGAATTCCCTCACGAGACGCTTTGTCACCCCGCGCTGGGCCCCATAGACGTCATGCCGGATCATCCCCATGAGGGCCGAACGCGAGAGGTGTCAGAGATGAACACCACCCGGACCTACAACTTCACGGGCGGCATCTCTGGCGACGATTTCCCGAGCAGTGGCGGCCATCGTCCACTACCCCAGGTCATTGCCTATGGTGAAACCGCACCGGCACCGCCTACCAATAAGCCCTACAAAGGTAACTGTGGCTATTTCCGATTCCCAATGATCAGCGTATACGACGGTCGGGATGCGGGTGTCCAAGGTCGAGTAGCCACCGACTCAACCTGGCATCACTGGTTTGATTTGAACATCTACGAGCTGGAGCACGCCGCGGACGATACAGCCTGGCGGAAGATCGCCTGCTATTTTCAGAACCTGGCCGTTTGGCTGTCGCCCCCCGGGCGATTTCGTGAGAAATGCTGGTTCATCCACCAGTGGCTGGAGTATCCGTTAGTGGAGGAGCTGGATATTCGCAACTTCGACGTCCGTCGAATCAACCCGGATCTCGGTGTCATCGTGCGTGATCGATTTCGTCAGGTATTCGGTCCGTGCGCTACCAGGCGATTTGCGTGGGATAACCTGTGCGAGCTGGCGCCGCGGATTTGCAGGGGTCTGGAACGATTCGAGCCAAGATTCCCTCCATTTCCCGATGGGCCGATACCGGACCCCATTTGTCTGACCTGCCCGCCCCCGGAAATCATAGAGAACGCAATCTTTGAGGGCGTGATGCTCTCAACCATCGAATTCATGCAAAAACATGTCGACCGGGCTGAGGAACTGGCCAAGCTGAGCGACGTGCGTCTAGAGCGAGAATTGAATCGCTTCATGGCGCCGGGGGTGCATGCGGCCGTTCAGGGACTTGGTAAGCGCATACTGAAAGACTTGGACAAAGATCAGCGGATGTGGGCAAAGGTTGTGGATGCGCGGCCAGGGGGGAGACGCCGCCCTCGGCGGCGTTGACCGAAACGGTCTCATCAGCGGTTTGCCACACATGAGTTTCCGCGGAAACGTCTGAACCAGGGTCTTGCCCTGCCAGTTCTGAGTTTCCGCGGAAACACCGATGCGTCAATCCAAGACGTGATGCCGAAACCAGGGGCCACGAGGGCCCCTGTTTCTCTCCCCGGATTTACTCGAAGGAATCCCCGAAAATGAACTCCGAAATATCCACTCCGACGGTGACCACAACGGCTTCACCTTCCTCACCGTTCAGGTTGACGGCTCTCACGACGTAGCTGATCTCCCCGCCAAAGGACAGCGTGTCGACGAACCGGGTGTTGACCGTTGTCGGATAGCTGTCGCCCAGGTATCGGACGGCTGGATCAGTTTCGCTGTAGCGGTAAACCACGTACCCGGCGACAGGAATAGTGGATGGTTGCCAGTCGATGCTGACCGTGTTGCCTCCGTCCCAATTGCCGACCAGTCCCGTGACCTTTGGATGCTGGCAGGCGTCACCCAGGCCGTCGGCGTCGCGGTCGGTCTGATCCACGTTGTCTACGGTCGGGCAGTTGTCCATCAGGTCCACCACGCCGTCCAGATCGCCGTCGGCGCAATACTCATCAACCACGCCGTCACCGTCGTTGTCGTCCAGGTCGCACAGCTCCACGCCGGGCGGCGGGTCGTTGGGGTCCTGTTCGGCGATTTGCTGAAACGGGTTGGGGATGTTGGCGTCACCCTTGTCGGCACTGCTGGCCAATTGCATCTTGCCGGCAATGGGCGTGTCGAGCTCGTAGATCGTGCAGGTTTCGGTGCCGAACGCCTCGTCAGGAATATCCCGGCATCGGGCGTCGGTTGACTTAAGGGCCAGGAAATTGGCCCGGCAGTCCACCGGAGCCAGCCCGGTCGCAAGATTGGGAATGGCATTGCGGTATTCGTCCGGCCACAGGTAGCAGCCCCTCGGTGTATCTCCGCAGGCGACGATGTACATGTCGTGACAGGCATGAGGGTTGGGAATCCGGTCGTACTCGTTGAACGCATCCAGGGTCAACAGAACGTTGTCGTCCCAGGTCTGCTGGATGTTTTCCGACACGGTGCTGCCGGTGCTGATGACGTTGTCGCAGTTCCAGTCGATACCGGTGGCAATGACCGGGGGACTGAAGTCCCAGTCGCCGCCCTCGGCGCGACGGGCCACGGTGCGGGTGCCGTCGCTCAGCACCTCGTAGCGGGTGCCGGCGTTCTCGCAGCGGTACCGAACCACCGGAAATGCACTACCCGTGGTATGGGCACAGGACTGCAGCCGCAGCCGTGACGCAAAGGGGCTGGTGCTGCGTTCATCCAGGCTGGTCTCATCCAGGCTGCCCAGGTCTTCGTCAAGGAAAGTGATCACGCTGTTGAGTTCCGGCTGGTAGCCGTCCGGCAGCGGTGACGGCACGGGCTGCATACACAGCAAGCCGCGGTTGTAGCCATAATTCATGACGCTGATCTGGTTGGGCTTGTAGTTGGTGTTCACGAAAACATTGTTGTTGGTGACAAAGCCCCGGTTGATCGACACGTCACGGGGACCGGCGCTGCCGCCATGGCCCAAGCCCACGGAATGTCCGAATTCGTGCATGAGCCGGAAGGAAAGGTCGTCGGTGCTTCGGGCCGCGCAGCGATTGCGCCCCGGCGACGCCACTGCGGCCGCATCACAGGGAACGCCACAGGCAGCGAGATTGCCCTCGTCGTCCAAAGGGCAATCACTGCTGTCCGTGCAGCTCAGGCCTTTGCGGCTGCCGTCCTCGCAGCCCCGCACGCACTGCCCGCCGCCGGGGCAGTTGAAGTCGCCGGTGCACTCCTCGCCGTCATTACTGCCGCCGCTGCAGAAGCCGGTCCCGACAAAGTAGTAGTCCACGTTGAAAAACCGGTGATTGGCCCCGCTGCGACCCGACCGGTGCCGCTGGTACCCGTATTGAAATGCCCAGATGCGCTGGGGATCCAGGTAGTAGTCGCCGGATCCGTCCTGGAAATAATTGGCGTTATCAGCGCTGAAGTGGGTCTGGGAATACGCCGTCGGACGTGGCCGTTCGTTCACCTCGGTGTAAAGGCTGATGTCGCGCTGACGCAGCTGGTTTCGCAGGTTGTTCAGCCCGGCAAAGGGCGCGGCGGTACCCTGCTCGTAGTCCATCTGCAGAAAGATGTTCTTGCGACAGGGATTGGCGCCGTAGTCAGGCAGCGGCTCAACGCTGCCGTTGGCAAACTCGATGCCCAGGATTTCCCAGGAATCTGACAGGCCATCCCGGTCGGTGTCCGGGTCCGTCGGGCTGGTGCAGAGTTCGTTTTCCAGGGCATCCGCCAGGCCGTCTTCATCCTGGTCAGGACCGGTGTTGCCGAACAGCACGACCCGGCTGGCTTCACCGGTGAGGCCTTCCACATCCTCGGCCAGCGCCTCGAAGCGCAGGTGCCGCGTCCGGGCCGGGGGCGTCACCGTGAAGCTGCAGGACGCCGTGCTGGATATTGGCGCGACATCACAGCGCCGGAAGCCCGGACTGGTCACGCCGAACACTTCCCGCACGATCACGCTGGTCAGGCCGCTGGGGTCCGCGGCCAGGGCGGTCAATGTGACCGTTTGCCCCGGGCCCGGGTTTGACGGACTGAAGCTCAGCGTCACCCGGGGCAGCTCACCGTCGAGCACCACACGGAACGTGATGAAACGGGACCGGCCCTCCCGGCCGTTGGAGTCAAAGGCCCGGGCCTGGGCCCGGTGCACGCCCACCGGAAACGTCTCCTGGTGGTTGAGGGTGTAGGTCAGATTGCTGCTGCCGCTCAGCGCCTGGGATGCCACCACGACATCGTCAACCAGCAGCTCCACCAGTTCGAGGTCGCTATCGTCGGTGGCATTGACCGTGAATTCCGCGGGGCTTCCCTCCGCCGGTGTCTCCGTGGGCATGGTCAGCGTCAGCTCCGGCGGCATTCGATCAAAAGAGGCGAGGTTGCCGGGGTTGATCTTGATCTGCTGCCAGGTTTGCGGATCCCGGAATTCCGCCTGGGGCGGCCACGTGGTGATGATTTCGCTGGTGCCGCCACCGTCCAGGTAGCTGTGGGAAACCTGGATCTGGGCCAGGTCACGTGGATCGGTTACCAGGGACAGGGGAATCTGGAATTCGACATCGGTGGCAAATTCACCGGTGATCAGGGCATTCAGCCCGGCAGGGTTGCTGGCTGGTTGCCAGGTCGGATCGAAGATACCGCCGCCCGGTGAGCCCCGCAGTGTTGTCAGTCCCGTCTCGTCGGGCCAGAACTGGAAGCGGTAGTCGGAATCCCGCAGGCCACCACCACTGATGTCCGTACGCAAAATGACCGAAAAGATCGAACTGGGCTGAAACGCCCGGTTCGGCAGGCAGATGTAGAGTGAGCTCGCATCGTGTGTCATCCGGATGATCTGAGGATTGCGTTCGCCGGGCCCGAGGTCGGACGGCAGGTACCAGGACGGCACCGCAGCGTTAGCGAAGTACTCGATGCCACAGGTGCCGTCCATGGGCACCGGAACTGCCGCGGAGTAGACCTGGACCGGTCGATGCAGGATCGGGGGCGCATCCAGACCTGAAAACTCGACGCCGGCCGCCGGGGTTGAGGTGAAGCGCCCGAAGGAGTCACTGCCGAAGCCGCTGAGGGGCCAGTTGCCAATCAGACCGGCTCTTACCTGGTCCCACAATTGCTGGTACATGGTGTCCCGAATCTGCTCCCGGGAGCGCGCATAGGACCACAGGCGCACCTCGGAGAGGTAGCCGTCAAAGGCAAACAGGTTGCTCGGGAACGTTGGCGATATCGCCTCGCCGCCGATCCCCATGGGGTCGGTATTGACCCCAATGGGCCCCGGCCGGGACTGGGAGAGGATCTGCTCACCGTTGATGAAATAACGAAGCGTTGTGCCGTCGAACGTGCCGGCAACGTGACTCCAGGTGGTGGCCGGAACGCCATCGCTGCTGAGGACTTCGCTGCCCAGACCATTGGTGTACATGCGGATCAGGCCGGAACAGATTCCCAGCCAATAGCCGGTACGAAAGTTCTTACCGACAATGGTCTGACAGCCGCTCAGTGAATTGGGTCGGATCCACGCTTCGATCGTAATGCCGTCCGGCGGCTGCAGCGCGGGGTCGTGGTCGACGATTATCCGTTCCTCCGGGCCATTGAGCAGCAAGGACTCGCTGGCGGCCAGCCCCTGTCCGTGCAGAAGGATGAACAGCAACGC